>JAGAVG010000052.1 GCA_017942035.1 bacterium
CTCTCCCACAAGGGGCGAGGGAGTAACATGTCATCCTGAACGTCGGATTGACCTCCGTGTTTCAGCATCTCATGATACAGAGACCCTGAAACGAGTTCAGGGTGACATTGAATCTTGTTATAAAACCCTCTCCCGAATTTGTAAGTTCGCACACTGCTCACTAACAAATTCAACCCTCTCACAAAGAGAGAGGGTAAAACAGGGTTTTACTTTGGCGGAAGTTCTAATCACCCTCGGAATAATCGGTATTGTGGCGGCGATGACTTTACCGGCACTTATACAAAATCACAGGCGCCAAGTTGTAGAATCACGGTTGAAAAAATTTTATAGTATATCAAATCAAGCAGTAGCAATGGCTGAAACTGAATATGGAGATAAAAAAGGGTGGGATATTCAAGGTACAGATGATTTTTTCGATAAATATATTTCAAAATATTTGAATATTGCTAGTACTGAAGAATTTGAAATGGGAAACAGAAACTGTAAAATATACAATTTTACAGATGGCAGTGCAGTGTTAACTTATGCATTAAAAAATTCCGTTGACGGTGGTAATGAAGGATGTTTTAATTTTTGCCCAAAAGCGAGAGATTGTTCAAAAGCTGATTCATTTGCAACTTTAAACAGTCGATCTCCCGGTGGAAAAACACGTTTTTGGTTTTGCTTTTATCCTAATAGAAATTATGAATATCATGCTAATAAAGGAGTAGAACCTTATAAAGCCTGGTGGAACGGTCAAGAAGAACAATTATATACAAAGCCGCTTTATGGATGTAGAAAAGATGGTAGCGGCGAATATTGCGCTGCATTAATACAGTTTAACGGATGGAAAATTCCGAAAGATTATCCATTTAGGTTTTAATAAGTTTACAGGTTAATTTTCCATCCGTTCTAACTTAAGAAAATTAATAAGATAAAGCACAAACCGGCAACACGTAAGGCCGGACTGTGTCCGGTGGAAAATTCCGAAGGATTATCCATTCATGTTTTAGTAAATTTACAAGTTAATTTCCCATCCGTACTGTTTAACGAAAATCGTGTAGATTAAATAAAAATCGGCAACATGTAAGACCAGACTGTGTTCGGTTTTAATTTAGTTTTTTTAAAAGACTTTCCGCTGCGTTTAATAGTGGGTCAATTGTTGGGGAATAAGGCGGAGCATAAGTTAAATCATTACCAACAAAATCTTTAACAGTCATTTGCGCAATTATTGCAGAGGTTAATGTATTAATCCGTTTATCTGCACCTACAGGGCCTATCGCCTGTCCTCCTATTAATTTTTTTGTTTTTTTATCGGCAACAAGTTTCAGGGTTAAAACACCGGCTTCCGGCATATAACCTACCATATCAGATTTTGTCACTGTTGTTGAAACAGGGTCAAACCCGAGTTTTGCGGCATCTCTTTCGTTTAGTCCTGTCATAGATATTGTAAAATCAAGACAGCGTGTTACCGCAGAGCCTAAAATTCCTTCAAAGCAATCATATTCACCACAGGCATTAATCGCTGCACAGCGGCCTTCTTTATTTGCGTTAGAACCCAGCGGCATCCAGATTGGGGTATTTGTAATCAATAAATTTTCTTCTACACAGTCACCGCAAGCGTAAATATCGTCAATATTCGTTTTCATTGTGCAATCTGTCGCTATAGCACCGGTCTTACCGAGTTTTATTCCCGCATCAGAGGCTATTTCAACATTCGGCTTAACCCCTGATGCGATTATTGCCATATCAACATCGAGTTCAAGCCCTGAGGCTGTTACGACCTTTTTTATTCCCGAATTATCGCCTAAAAAGCGCGTAACAAGTTCGCCGGTGTAAATATTAAAACGATTATTCCGTATACTTTCAAGTGAATTTTTTAAAACATGCGACATATCCGTATCAAGTGTTGGCATTAAATAAGGGCTTGCTTCGAGAAGTTCGACAAAAAGCCCCTGTTTTACAAACGCTTCAAGAAGTTCAATTCCGATATACCCGCCGCCAATTATCGCAACTCTTTTAGAGGTTTTCATTTTTTCCTTAATAGCAATACCATCTTCTATCGTTCGCAATGTAAAAATATTTTTTAAATTTATATTTTCTATATTAGGTATAAAAGGCCTTGCACCTGTTGCTATGATTAATTTGTCATAGTCAACTAAGAAAAGCTTTTTATTCACCATATCTTCAACAAGAATTTGCTTGTATTCAGGGATAATCTTAATAACCTTGTTTTGAAGGTGAATATGTACTCCTTGATCTTCAAACTCTTCCGGCGAGCGGACAAGCAGCATTTTATAATCGTCAAAATTTCCTTCTATAAAATATGGAAGTCCGCATGATGAATATGAAACATGTGTGTCTTGCGTATAGAGATTAATTTCGGCATCTGCTAACATTCTTCTTGATTTTGCGGCCGCCTTAGCTCCTGCTGCAACTCCGCCTATAATAACTATTTTCATATCCGAATGTTAAATTATGCTAAAAGATTTTTCATCAGACAGTCTACTAATTTAGGCCGGAAGTTTTTAGAAACATTTCCTTCATAAATGCGCAGTATTCATCCATATCTTCTTCATCAAATTCATCTTCATCATTAACAAGTTCTGCAATTTCAATGATAATTTTCTTCTTATTTAAGTCTTCAAACATTAGTTGTACACTCCGTAATCAACTGCTATTAACCTTACAGAATATATATCGGAATGTGTTTTGAAAATCTTTAAAGATTTAGATAAGATTGTTACAAAAATTATTATATTTAATCAATTTCGTTATACACAATTTTTTTGCGCAAATTCCACTGTATCAGCGTCAAAACAAGGATTATGACAAACAAAACATACGCAATTGCTGAGGCTTTACCAATGTTAAAATATTCAAATGCGTTTTTGTAAATTGCATACACAAGAACATTTGTGCTGTCTAAAGGTCCGCCCTGAGTCATTAGATATATCAGGTCAAAAACTTGAAACGAACTTATTGCTGTGATGATTACAACGAAAAATATAGTTGGCGAAAGCATTGGAATTGTAACGTTTTTGAACACTTGAAAAGAATTTGCACCGTCAATTTTTGCGGCTTCAAACAGGCTGTTTGAAATTCCTGCTAATGCAGACAAGAAAATTATCATGTTATAACCGATGAGTTTCCAAACAGAAACCAAAATCATTGCAGGCATTGCCCAATGTGTATCGTAGAGCCAATTTATATGAAGATGCAAAAATGAATTCAAAAAACCTATATTAGGATCAAAAATCCATTCCCAAATAATCCCGATTACAATCATCGGGGTTATGAAAGGCAAAAAATATGCACTTTTATAAAACTCGCTTCCTCGTATTTTTGAATTAAGAATACTTGATAATAAAAGTGGAATAATTACCCCGAAAATTGAGGTTGAAAGGGCGAAAACAACAGTATTTATTAAAATTTTATAAAAAATAGGCTCACTGAATATCTGTCTGTAATTTTCAAATCCCACAAATTCAATCGGATTAAGCAAATCCCATTTTACAAAACTAAGCCCGAATGAACATATAACAGGAATTACAATAAAAATAATTGTTCCTAAAAGGGCTGGCAGAATAAATAAACAGCCGGCAAATTCAGATTTGTTAAGTAAATTATTTGCTATCTTTTTTAAGCTCATGGTATAATTATACAATACAGATAAGTAAATGGGGAGATTTTAACATTATGCAAAAATATGAACACGCATTTGGAAAAAATGACATTAGAGGAATATACGGTGATGACATTACAGAAGAGCTTTTTTATAACACAGGACGAGGTTTTGTTGAATACTTAAAAGCTAAAAGTTTGAAAAATCCTTCTGAAATGTGGATTACAGTGACACGCGATGCGCGTTTACATTCTCCATCACTTGCAAAATCTTTAATTGACGGAATAACTTCAACCGGTGCAAACGTTGTGGATTTAGGTTTAGCACCGACCCCTATTGGATATTATTCTGAAGTCGTCGGGGTTAACAAAGATATTACGCAGGGGCATGACATAATCGCCGCTGCAATTATTACCGCAAGCCACAACCCGAAAGAATACAACGGACTGAAAATGACTTACAACAAATGTACTTTAACTGAAAATCAGATAAAAGAAGTTAAAGAGTTGACGTTTAACGAGTTTAATAAAGCTGAAAAGGCCGCTGTGTCAGGTGTTGTTAAAACTTACAACCTCATTCCGGATTATATAAATGAAATGAAAGAGCGCTTTATGGGGCTATGTGACGGGGTTAAGGTTGTTGTCGACAGCGCAAACGCAACCGGCGGAGTTGTTGGGCCTCAGTTATATAAAGAGTTGGGCTGTGAAGTTATAGAGCTTTTTTCAGAGCCGGACGGAAACTTCCCGAACCACCATCCGAACCCGAGCGTTGAAAAAACTCTCGACACTCTAAAAGAAACAGTGGTAAAAAATCATGCAGATGTTGGTATTGCTTATGATGGCGACAGCGATAGAATTGGTATAGTCGACAATCAAGGAAACTTTTTGACAGGTGACAAGCTTTTGCTTATTTACGCTCAGGATTTGATTGAAAAATGTAAGCCGGAAGGCGTTGTCCCGACTGTTGTGAGCGAAGTTAAATGCTCGCAGGTTCTGTATGACACGATTGATAACATCGGCGGACATTCAGTAATGTGTAAGACCGGCCACGGCTATATTAAAGACAAAATGAAAGAAACCGGCGCTATCTTAGCCGGCGAAATGAGCGGTCATACTTTCTTTAAAGACAGATATTACGGATTTGATGACGCGATTTATGCCGGATGCCGAATTCTTGAAATCATATCAAAACACAAAAAAGCGGATTCGACTTTTACAATCCAGAAACTTTTGAAACCTTTTGACGAAGTTTATTCATCAAGCGAGGTAAGATATCCTTGCCCGAATGAACTTAAAAAATCAACGTTAGCAAAGGTTCAAGAAATTATTGAAAATGACATGAATATTTTCGGCTCTCCGATTAAAGATATCATAACCCTTGACGGTATGAGAATAGTTTTTGACGGTGGTTTTGCACTAATCCGCCAGAGCAACACAGAACCCGTGTTTACATTGAGATTTGAAGCACATAACAAGCAAGAATGTGAAAAATTCAAAGACGCAATGATTTCTATGCTTGATAGAATTCTTGAGAAAACAGCTAAATAGTTTCAATAAAAACAGATTTCTTGTTACTAAAATCTCAAAGGGTAATCGTCACTGATATGCCAGCCGTCGCCGCCTATTAAGGCTGAACAGGCTTCCATGCTTATTGGTGTCCCGTCTTTGCAATATTGAATTAATTCTTCACGTGTATAACCAAGCACCATCGAACGATAAGTTGGAATTTGTCCGCAAGTATACAGGGTGAACCTTTCGACACCTAATGATTTTATTACATCATAAAATGTCAATCCATCTAATGCTTTACAAGCTTTTTTTGTTAAACAAGCAATCATATATTCATTATTAGGTTTATAGTAATATAATGCAGTTCCATCAAGCAGATAGACAAAAACGCCATATTGTCCTTTTTCGATACTATTTATTTTCATGTAAGGTGTATAATAACGGTTAAAAATTTCCAATCCTCCATCAGGATCATAAGCGTTGAATGTATCACGGTCATCACCATAATCTATTGACGCCATTTTACAAGCCTGACTTAATGTTGATGATATTTTTTTTAACTTGGACATGGCAACTTGTTTCCTGTGCTTTTCAAATATAGATGGCAAAGTCATCGCCGCCACAATACCGATTATTCCGAGAGTGATTAGAACCTCCGCCAAAGTAAACGCGGTTTTACGACGACCGGCAAAGTGTGATGAAAAGACCTCCGCCAAAGTAAAACCCTGTTTTACCCTCTCTCTTTGTGAGAGCGAAATTACTCCCTCGCCCCTTGTGGGAGAGGGTTGGGGTGAGGGGTTAACCTGCTTGCCTTCCTGTCCTTTTGCCTTCTGTTCTTCTATCATATTGACCTCCATATTTTCTTAAATTATCCTTTAAATTCATGCACCATAATTTATATTTTGGTGCGAGTTGACCTGAAACTCACTAAAACATACCTTCTTAAAATTCAAAAAATCATCAAAAAACGACAAATAACCACTTGAAAAGGCTTAAAAATATTGTATAATAAGGCTATAAAAAACTCGCACCAAAATATAAAATTTGGTGCGTTTTTTGTTGTGAAAAATTAATTAAAAGTTAATTTCAATGACTTTTTTAAAATCAACGTTAAAATAATAATATGAACGGATAAAAAATCCGAATTTAAATGAAATGGAGTGATGTTTAATGTTAGATTTTAACAAGTTTACTAATTATTCAAAAGAAATTTTAGCCTCCGCAAACGCATTAATGAGCGAATATAAAAATTCGGAGATGCAGCCGGAGCATATTTTGCTTGCGATGTTTAAAGACAGCGGAATTTCAAGGGATTATATGACGGATCTGAATCTTTTAAACCAGAATTTTGCAACCCGTCTGGTTGTTGAAATAAGAAAATATCCGACAATTTCATCCCCGCAAAATCCCCAACAGTTGTTTTTGTCAAACGAAACTTATAAACTACTTGATATTGCAAAAAATCAGGCAGAGGTGATAAAGGATGAATTTATCGGTATCGAAAGTATTCTCCTTGGGATGACAAAGTTGGAGGGTAGCAATGTCCAAAAACTTCTTGCAGAATTTAGAGTAAATTCAAACACAGTATTGAACGTAATGAAAAAAATAAGAGGAAATAAAAAATTGGATAATCAAAATGCAGAAGAAAATATGAACGCACTGAAAAAATATTCAACCGATTTAACTGAACTTGCCAGAAAAGGTAAACTTGATCCAGTTATCGGGCGTGATGAAGAAGTTAGAAGAATTATTCAGGTGCTAAACAGACGTACCAAAAACAATCCGGTATTGATTGGTGAACCGGGAGTTGGTAAAACCGCAATAGTTGAAGGTTTAGCACAGAGAATTGTGAGGGGGGATGTTCCGGAAAGCCTTAAAAATTCAAAACTTATCTCTCTTGATATGGGAGCTTTGATTGCCGGTGCAAAATATAAAGGGGAATTTGAAGAACGTTTGAAAGCTGTTTTGAAAGAGGTTGAAGAATCAAACGGCGAGATTGTAATGTTTATTGATGAAATTCATACTGTCGTTGGTGCGGGAGCAGGCGAAGGCGCAATGGATGCCGGCAACCTTTTAAAACCAATGCTCGCAAGAGGAGTTTTAAGAACAATCGGTGCAACAACAATTACTGAATACCGCAAATATATCGAAAAAGACCCCGCATTTGAAAGAAGATTTCAGCAGGTCTTGGTTGAAGAGCCTTCCGTTGAAGATACGATAAGTATTTTAAGAGGGTTGAAGGAAAAATACGAAGTTCACCACGGCGTAAGAATTCTTGACAGCGCGCTAATTCAGGCCGCAAAATTATCCGATAGATATATAACAGACAGGTTTCTTCCTGATAAAGCGATTGACTTGATAGACGAGGCCGCATCTTCTTTAAGGATAGAAATTGATTCTATGCCGGAAGAAATCGATATTATGCAAAGACAAAAAGTTCAGCTTGAAATCGAGCGCGAAGCCTTGAAAAAAGAAACAAGTGACGAAAGTTTGCGCAAAGTCGAAGATTTAACAAAGGAAATTGATGAACTTTCTTCTAAAATTGAAGTGCTTAAAAAACAATGGAATGAAGAAAAAGCCTCAATCACCGGAGAAGCCGGATTGAAAGAAGAAATCGAAAAGGTTAAAAATAAAATTGAAGAGGCCGAAAGAAACACTGATTTACAAACAGCGGCCGAACTCAAATACGGCAAACTTCTCGAGCTTCAGAAACAGTTAAAACTTGCCCAGAATAAAGAACACAGCGACAACAGACTTTTGAAAGAAGAAATAAGTGAAGAGGATATCGCAAATGTCGTAAGCAAATGGACGGGAATTCCGGTTAATAAGCTTGTTGAAAGCGAACTTCAAAAGCTTATTACAATGGAAGATATTCTTCACAAACGCTTAATCGGTCAGGATGAAGCGGTCGAGACTGTTTCCGATGCAATAAGAAGAGCCCGTTCGGGCTTGAAAGACCCTAAGCGCCCGATTGGAACATTCTTATTCCTCGGCCCGACAGGTGTTGGTAAAACCGAACTTGCCAAAGCGCTTGCAGAATTTATGTTTAACGATGAAGATGCCCTTATTCGTATTGATATGAGTGAATATATGGAAAAACATAACGTTGCAAGACTTGTCGGAGCGCCTCCGGGATATGTGGGTTACGAAGAAGGCGGTCAGCTTACCGAAGCGGTCAGAAGAAAACCTTATTCCGTTGTGCTTTTTGACGAAATCGAAAAAGCTCATCCGGATGTGTTTAACATAATGCTCCAAATCTTTGA
This sequence comes from bacterium, assembly GCA_017942035.1. Classification (GTDB taxonomy): domain Bacteria; phylum Cyanobacteriota; class Vampirovibrionia; order Gastranaerophilales; family Gastranaerophilaceae; genus RUG14219. Next base: position 8,376 of record JAGAVG010000052.1, read on the forward strand.
TGACGGCCGTTTGACAGATGCGAAAGGAAGAACAGTTGATTTCAAAAACACTTTGATAATTATGACTTCAAATATCGGAAGCGAAATTATCCTTGAAAATTCAATTAACGCGGCATTAGGTGAAAAGACCTTTGAAGATACAAAAGACGAAGTGATGAATATTCTAAGAAGCAAATTCAAGCCGGAATTTTTGAACCGTATTGATGAAACAATCTTCTTCCGCGGATTAACTCTTGAACAGTTGTCGAAAATCGTCGATATTCAGGCAAACTATTTGAGAAAACTCCTTGCTGATAAAGAAATTGATATTGACTTCACTCCGGAAGCTAAAGAATTTCTTGCAACACGCGGCTTTAACCCTCTTTACGGAGCACGTCCACTGAAAAGAGTGCTGAGACAAATGGTCGAAAATCCATTGTCAAAAGAACTTCTTGCCCAAAAATTCTCACGCGGTAATAAAATAACAGTTGACGTAGAAAATGACGAGATAGTTTTCAAAAAATAACTGTAGAAAATTTGCTGGAAAGATTTATTTAGTATTTTAAATAATCTTTCCAGTATGTTTTGCCTTTTTCTGTCGGATGCTGATCGGTTACTGCATAGTAGGTGTAGTCATAATAGCTAAGAGAAAATTCATTTTCAATATCAGTGTAATGGGGAATAATTTTGCCATTAGCATCCGGATAAAAGATAAAATAGTCATACCCGTAAGCGTTCGGACCTTTAGTACCGTTTATATCTACACATATCTGCTTATCTGCATCATTAAAAAGCCATAAACGTCCCTGATTGTCAGTCCAAACTCCGCCATTATCACAAGTAGGGTGAGCACCTAAGTTTTTTCGACTGTGATCGAACAAACCTTTATTGTGATAAATTTCTTCTAATTCTTGTCGTATTGTCGGATAGTCAGCGTGAGTAAGAGCGTATTTTCCGTTGAATTTGCCCATAATTAATTTAGCCCTGAGCCTAACCTCGTTACCTGAATAGGTATCTATATCTCTCAAATTGTTACCCTCCGAAATAAGCTGCTGATTAACCTGTTGAAGCTCGGAATAAGTCTTTAAAAGCGCAGTTTGAAGAGCCTTTTTCCTGTAGTTCGAAACAAGCGGAGGCAGTGTCATCGCCGCAACAATCCCGATTACCCCGAGAGTGATTAGAACTTCTGCCAAAGTGAACGCGGTTTTACGACGACCGGCAAATTGGCAATCCCGTTTTTCTGGTAGACTAAAGTCTACCCTACTATTTACCTTCTGTTCTTCTGTCATATTGTCCTCCATGTTTTCTTAAATTATCCTTTAAATTCATGCACCATAATTTATATTTTGATGCGAGTTTTTTATAGCCTTATTATATAATATTTTCGAACACTTTTCAAGTGGTCTTTTGTCGTTTTTTGATGATTTTTCGAATTTTAAGAAGGTATGTTTTAGTGGATTTCAGGCCTACATGCACCAA
>JAGAVG010000053.1 GCA_017942035.1 bacterium
AACTCCAACCACACCAACTGATGATACCGGAGATACAACACCAACTACTCCGACAGATGACACTGGTGACACAACTCCAACCACACCAACTGATGATACCGGAGATACAACACCAACTACTCCGACAGATGACACTGGTGATACAACTCCAACCACACCAACTGATGACACTGGTGACACAACTCCAACCACACCGACAGATGACACAGGAGATACAACACCGACCGATCCTACAAAGGACACAGGAGATACGACTCCAACTGTTCCGACCAATCCGACTGAGCCAACTGATCCAACAATGGATAAAGACAGTTACGGTGAAGAATGGGGCAAAAACATAAGACAGCGTGTTGCTGATGAAAACTTTATGGCAATAGACAAACGTCAATACATGAGATTCAATGTAAATGACAGTTCACAGCCAATAACTCTTGCTCAAAACGAAAAAATATCATCATTAATTGATATTTCAAGAGGCGGAATTGCCGTAAAACACAACAACGATATTAAAGTTGGCGATGTAATTCCTGTAAACATAAAATGTGCAGACTTAGATATCGCGGCTGATGTTAAAGTTGTCACAGCAAATGATGTAAAAGCCGGTGCTGAATTTATAAATCTTGATCAAGTGACAGCAGATAGATTACTTTATCTCAATATGCTCCTTGAAAAAGATGTTGCATCAATGAATTAACAAAAAGGCAAATAAATAAACAAGAGGCGGACTGGTTTTTCCAGTCTGTCTTTTTGTATATATAACGATTTTCGTCATTGCGAGCAAAGCGCGGCAATCCAGTTTTTCTGGTAGACTGAAGTCTACCCTACTATTTACTTAGCGCCTATTGTTTAACTGGATTGCCACGTCGCTTACGCTCCTCGCAATGACATAACTCCTTAGTATCTTAGGACGTTAAGACGATAAGACGATAAGTGCGTTACAAATGAAGAATTTGATGTTAGGACGATAAGACGTTAAGTTCTTTACGGTAAAGAACTTAACGTCTTAAAGACTTAAAGACTTAGTGCCTTTTATAATAATATGCCTTCCTAACCTCTTGTCTTCTGTCCTTCTATTCAAATCTTATGCTGCATACATTCTTGAAATTGATGCCATACGGTTTCTGCGTGAAGCAATCATTTTCTGAGCAGAAGGGCTTAAAGGCATTCTATATCCGCCGCCTCTTCTTACATTTGAAGAAGATCCGCCGGAAGGAAGTTGGGATGCAAGAGAAGTAAGCGTGCCGCCATATTTGTTAAGTTCTTCTAAGAAACTTCCGCCAGAGGTTGATTTTTTAACCTCAGCAGCGGCCTTGCCGTAGCTTGATACTGATTTTTTAGCACCGGATGCTATATTTTTTGCGGCCTTGTTATTAACTTTTTTAGCAAACTTATCAGCATTTTTAATACCTTTACCGGATTTATCAAGAGCTTCGGTCATTGATTGGTCAACTTTTGTCTGCTCAGCAGCAAAGTTTGTTTTAACGGTTTCTCTTGCACTTTCAGCTGATTTGCCATTCAAGATTTCTGCCTGCAAAGCTTTTTTTGTCTGTTTTTTAGTCATACCGTCAATTGCTCCGTTTGCTTTAACATCAGCTTTTGCATCTTTTAATGCATCGAGTTTAGCGGTTGCGTCTTTAGCATCAGCAGTAATTTGTTTCCAATCACTGCCAAATGATTTTGCATCTTTGGCTGCGGCAACTCCGGTTTGAACTGCGGCACCGGCACTTGCTATAGCACCTTTGAGGTTTCCTTCAGCGGCATAGCCGGCAGTTTTCATTACATTAGCGGCAGCGGAACCAAATTTACCAACAGTTACACTGATTTTACCGGTATATCTCATTATTTTACCTGTTGCAATTAATGCACTTCCGCCTCCAGTCCATGACATTGCGGCACCCAAAGCCATAAGTCCTTTTCCTGCTAAATCAAGAGCTTGACCGCCTTGAATTGCAAGTTGTGCGATTTGGTCAGCTTTTTCAGCGGTCTTTATAAAACCGCTGGTTTCATTCATGTTTGCCTGTAAGTTTTTCTGGTTTGTTTTTTGCATTTTTACAAACTGATTGCTCATTTTGTTCATATTTTTCATTGATCTTGAGCAAGTCTTTTGCAAAGTAGTAAATTTTGCACCATAACTCTGGCCTATTGAAGTTTTTTCGTTAAGTCTTGAATATAATTCGTTAAGTTTTGCTGAATTATCGTTTGAAACAGGATTTTTATTATCTTGTCCGGCACCGCCTAAAGAAAGTGTAAATGCACTTGTTGAACCAACTCCGGTATTATCTCCGGCTGTTAATGATTGAATTTGTGATTTAATATTGTTTATTTCAACTTCGTTTGCATTAACATCTTTCATTGCAGAAGCCATTTGTTTCTGCGCATTAGTAAAGGTTTTTTGCTCATTTTTCATTTGTTTTTGAAGAGTTTTTTGATCCTTCTTCATTGTTTTGTTAAGTTTTTGAGCGTCTTTATCATTTTGCTGCGCAGCTTTAGTGTTTTTCTGGCTTACACTTGCTGCTGATTTTACATCAGCTTGAACCCCTTTAGCATCATTTGCCGCAGCTTTTCCATCCGCAGCGGACATATTTGAACTTACTTCTTTCTTACTTGAAGAAGTTGCTTTCGGCTGACCTAACTTTAATGATTTGTTGATATTTTCTTTGATTATATTGGATTTTGTATCCTGTGTATTATTAACAGGTTTTGCAAAATTATTGTTACCGGCTACAGAAAAAATAGAGCCATTCATTGTTAAATGAGCCGGAAGCTGAGCTTGTTTTGCCGCAGAAGTCTTTTTGGTTAATGCTAATTTAACCAAATCGGCTTTATTCATACTGTTTACGTTGTTAATCGGCAATTTAAAGCTCTCCTGAATATTCTCTCTCATGTATATAAAAAATTTCCGAAACCGCTGATTTCAGCATGTTTCGGATTTGTTACATTTCGTAATGAAAAATATTCAGCAATGACAAAAGTTGAGCATCCCCCCCCTCGCTGACTTCTGACCCTCTATTTTAACCCCTCTCCCGAATTTGTAAGTTCGCATTTTGCTCACTAACAAATTCACCCTCTCCCGCAAGGGGCGAGGGAAAGAAACATGTCATCCTGAATTCATTTCAGGATCTCATAATGCAGAGCTTCTGAAACAAGCTCGCAATAACAATGTTTTATTCTGCTCTATCACCGGTTTGTTTATCAAAAAGATAAACGTCGTTTTTATTAATACTCAAATCCAGCGTTTTTCCGATTTGAAAATCCGCATCAAGTTTAGCGGAACATTTTTTGTCGCCGATATTAAAATAAGCTATCTTTTCACTTCCCAAAAGTTCTGTCATATCAATATCAACAGTTAATTTTATCTCTCCGCCGGAAATCATTTTTTCGGGCCGAACTCCGACGGTGTAATCTCCAAGTCCCAGAAGGTTCCCATCAATAAAATTCATCTGCGGAGCGCCGATAAAGCCTGCCACAAATGTATTTGCAGGATTATTATAAATATTTTCCGGAGTGTCAACCTGCTGGATTACGCCGTTATTAAACACAACAATTCTATCTCCCATAGTAAGCGCCTCGGTTTGATCATGGGTAACATATATGAAGGTTGTTTGCAATCTTTCGTGAAGTTTCTTTATTTCGGAACGCATTTGGACACGTAACTTCGCGTCAAGATTTGACAAAGGTTCATCCATCAAAAATACTTTCGGATTTCTCACAATCGCACGGCCCAATGCAACTCTTTGTCTTTGTCCGCCAGATAACTGTTTAGGTTTTCGGTCTAAATATTCATTCAAGTCAAGAATTTCGGCCGCTTGTTTAACTTTTTCATCTATAGTTTTTTTATCAACCTTACGCATTTTCAGCCCAAACGCAATGTTTTCTCTAACCGTCATGTGCGGATAAAGCGCGTAACTCTGGAACACGAACGCAATATCTCTATCTTTCGGATGAACATCATTTACCTTTTTATCACCAATATAAATTTCACCGTCTGTTATATCTTCAAGCCCCGCAATCATTCTCAAAACAGTTGACTTACCGCATCCTGAAGCGCCGACAAGAACTATGAATTCTTTATCTTTTATTTCCAGATTAATATTGTTTATTACTCTCTTTTTATCGTAAACTTTAACAAGATTTTTTAAAATAACATTACTCATAATCGAATTCTTTATCCTTCTCAACCGGTAATATAACAGTGTAATCCGAGCCTTTCATAACCTTTGAAGTTATATTTATAGCACCTTTTAACTTCTTTACCATTGTTCTTATCGTAGCAAAAACAATAGCCCGCGATATGCCTTTTTTATTCGCAGAATCAAGAAGCATATAAGGGTCATAAATCGTTTTTAATTCAGATTCACTAATACCAACACCTGTATCTTTTATCTCAATTTTTATATAAGAAGTTTTATGCAAATCTCTATACAAAAAAGCATTAGACTCTTTAACTTCTTCTAAATCTGGGTTGGAAATTCTTACGGACACAAATCCGGCGGAAGTGGCTGAAACAGCGGCTTTTAAAAGATTTCGCACGATAGATTTAAAAACAGTTTCGTCACAATAAATAATTTTCTTTTCCAGCTCATAACTTTTGAAATCAAGTACAAGTTTTTTATTTGAAATTTCATCATCAAACTCTCTTATTACACTTTGAAGGGCTACAAGGCAATCAAAGATTTTAGCATTTGTTTTAAAAAGACTTGATTCAGCATACGAAAATTCAATAAACTTTTCCATAAAATAAGAAAGGTCTTTCGCGTTTTTGTTTATAATATTAAGATATTTTGTCTGCTTTTCGTTAACGTCCCCGCATACACCGTCTTTTAGGGCTTGAGAAAACCCTATCATAGAATGAAGCGGTGTTTTAAAATCGTTTGCGAGTTTGCATATCATCAAATTTTTTTCTTTAGTAAATTTACCGTTTTGCTCAATATCTGAATAAATATTTGTAAGTTTTGTAACATCTCTTAATGTAACCAAATATTGATCTTCATATTTTCTGGCCGAAATTTCAACAAAAAATTCTTCATTATCAAGTGTAATAGCAGCGGTTACAATAGATTTGTGCTTATAAAAAGATTCCCGAATTATATCCGAGCCTTCAACAAGAATTTCTTCCAAAGGCAACTCTATCAAGTCACGTTCAAAACAATGAAACATTCTTGCGGCTTTATTATTAACCCAAGAAATTCTGTTATCCGTTTCTACAACAATAACCGCATCCGGAAGGTTCTTCAAAACTTCCATGGAATTAATATTACTGGTTGCAAAAATATCTAGGAAATTCATAATGTTGCATTACTTTCATTTATGTTATATAATGCATGATAACATAAAAAATTGAGAGCAAAAAATTTTATATTAACTTTTGTAATTTTTTTTTTACAAAGTAGCAAAAAATTTTTTTTTCATGTTTTAAAGCATAAAACAATGTAGAGTATAAGTTATCTGAGTTATACTCAGGTATACAAAAAAAGGATGTAACTATGAGAGAAATCAACAATCAACAACCGGGAAACATGCCACAGCCAATCTCTTCCAAGAAGGTTGACGTAAAAGAAAATCTCACAGAAGACATAAAACCTGAAATTTCATCCGAGCCGCAGAAGGAAATAAAAGACCTTGCAAATATGCCGGCCGAAACTTTGGGGCGCTCTCAAGTTACCGCTCCTGATACAATAGAGAATGATATAAAAATGATGATTGAAAATCCGGAAGCAATTGAAAAAGCTAATAAATTTTATGATATGGCTGAAAAAGTTCTGGCATCTAAAGGAGACCCCGAAGCCGCTGAAAAAGCCACTCTGCTTGCTGATGCTTATAGAAAAGAATTTTTAGCAAAATAGTTATAATCTGATTATCATTATGTTTAGTTGACTATCAGGTAAAATTGATATATTATTAGGTCATATTAGGTCTAATTAGGTATTTTTATGTTAGAAAATCTTGATATCAAAATAAACAACCAAATGCTTTCAATTATCTCTGAAATTGATGAGTTTAAAGGCTCTTGGAAACTTTTAGGACAAATGGCTCCTGAAAAATTGCAGGCATTAAAGAAAGTTGCTACGATTGAAAGTGTAGGCTCTTCAAACAGAATCGAAGGTAACAAACTTTCAGATAAACAAGTTGAGGAACTACTTTCAAGAATTAATAAACAATCTTTTGCAAACCGAGATGAGGAAGAAGTTGCAGGGTATGCAAAACTTGCTGATACAATTTTTGAAGATTGGGAAGTTATACCTCTGTCTGAAAATTATATTAAACAGTTGCATAAAATTTTGTTAGAGTATTCTTCTAAAGATGAAAAGCATAAAGGTGAATACAAAAAGATTTCAAATGCTGTCGCGGCTTATGATAACAATGGCAAAGAACTTGGAGTTGTTTTTGAAACGGCAACACCTTTTGAAACACCGTTAAAAATGCAAGAACTTATTGATTGGACTAACAAAAATTTGGCTGATAGATTTTATCATCCACTAATTGTTATCGGAGTTTTTGTCGTTAATTTTCTGGCAATTCACCCGTTTCAAGATGGAAACGGCAGACTCTCCCGAGCTTTAACAAATCTTTTGTTGTTAAAATCAGGTTATTTGTATATTCCGTATAGTTCAACCGAATCAATAGTTGAAGATAATAAAGAGGCTTATTATAGAGCATTAAGGCAAACTCAAACAACTTTAAAAAATGAGCCGAACTACGAACCATGGTTAATGTTTTTCTTAAAAACTTTGCAAAAACAGAAAATCAGACTGGAATATAAATTAGAACATACTGAAACTAAAAAATTATCTAATCTTGATTTGCCGGAAGTCTCTGCAAAAATCATGGAAGTTTTTGAAATTAAAGAACGTGCAACGATTTCAGAGTTGTCGGAGTTAACTGATACAAATATTAATACCGTCAAAAAGCACCTTGCAAGTCTTGTTGAAAATAATTATCTATTAAAACACGGCAAAACCCGTGGAGTTTGGTATACAAAGGTTTAGTTTTCCTGATAAAATCAACGAGCATTTAGCATATCGGCAAGTGCTTTTAGGCCTAATTTATAGCTATTAACTCCAAAGCCGGAGATTTGGCCTGCGCAAACCGGGGCAATATAGGATTTTGAACGGAATTCTTCACGTGCAAAAATATTCGTCATGTGAACTTCCACTGCCAAGATATCAACCGCACTGATTGCATCTCTTATTGCTATACTTGTATGGGTATACGCTCCGGCATTGATTAGCAGTCCGTCAAACACATCTTTTGCCTTGTGAATTTTTTCGACGATTTCGCCCTCATGGTTACTTTGATATAACTCTATGTCTATTCCTAAATTGAATGAATATGCGTACAACTCTTTTTCAAGTTCTGAAAATGTCATTGAACCGTATTTTTCAGGTTCCCGAATTCCAAGCATATTCATATTCACACCGTTTATTACAAGTATCTTCATATCATTCTCCTTGAGGTTATCATAATACAAAATTTGCCAATTGTAAATTTTTATTAAATTTTGAAAAATAAATGTAACGAATTTGACATGTTTTGATTATCATGCATGTACAACTATCCCCAAATCTCCTCCCAAGATTATTGTTCAAGCCGTAAAATGTTTACGGCTTTTTCTTTTGGAAATTTTTGATTTGAAATATGCTTAACAGCCTTCTTCTTCTGGCAATGTTCCTTTTACTTCCGCAATTGAATCGCCTTCAAGTTCAAAAACTTTATGAAGAGCCTGAACGGCTTTTTTAGCATTTTCTTTATCCACAAGACAGCTTATTTTGATTTCGCTTGTTGAAATCATTCTTATATTAACGCCCTGCTGAGCAAGAGTTTCAAACATTGTTGAGGCTATGCCGGGTCTATCAATCATGCCGGCTCCTACTATTGAAACTTTTGCGATGTCTTCGTCAATTTTTATATCGCCTGCTTGAATTTCATCTTTAAGTCCTTCGAGGGTTTTAATTGTTTTATCCAAGTCTGAAGCATCAATTGTAAAGGCAATGTCGTTTGTATTTGAAATTTTTCGTGCATAGGACTGAATAATCATATCAACTGAAATTTGCTGTTTTGCAAGGTGGCTGAATATTTTCGCCGCTACACCCGGTTTGTCCGGAATATCACATACTACAATTCTTGCCTGAGATAAATCAGCGGCAACACCTGCTACAGGCTTATAAATTTCCATTTTTTCCACTCCTAAAATTAAAGTACCTAAATCGTCGAGTTTAAAACTGCTCCGGACTCTTAACGGAACATTAAACTGTTTTGCCGTTTCAACACTACGCGGATGCAATACGTTAGCTCCTGCATGTGCAAGTTCGAGCATTTCTTCGTATGATATTTCATCAAGTTTTGAGGCTTTGTTAACCACACGCGGATCGGTTGTGTAAACCCCTTCCACATCTGTATAGATATCGCATCGTTCAGCGTTTAGTGCTGCTGCAAGGGCAACCGCTGATGTGTCTGAACCACCGCGGCCAAGTGTTGTAATTTCACCGTCCTCTGTTACCCCTTGAAATCCGGCAACGACTATTATTTTGCCTTCTTTCAATTTTGCTCTTAATTTATCAGTTTTGATATCAATAATTCTTGCTTTTGAATGAATTTTTTCAGTCATTATTCCTATTTGAGGAGCATTAAAACTTATGGCATCATAGCCTTCTGCCTGAATTGCCATCGCCAGCAGGGCTATTGATATTCCTTCGCCGGTTGACAAAAGCATGTCCATCTCTCTTGCGGAAGGAGTTTTGTTCAAATCTTTCGCCATTTTTACAAGATGGTCGGTTGTATGGCCCATTGCCGAAACCACGACCACTACATCATTTCCGTTTTCTTTTTCTCTTATTACAGTCCGCGCTGCGTTTTTTATTTTTTCTGTATCAGCAACTGATGTTCCGCCAAATTTTTGGACAATTATCTTTCTCAACTTTTTTCTCTTTCAAATTTACTATTTCTTATTTCAGTCAGATCATCCAGTTCATTTTGATATTTAAATAAATCCGGTGATATTTTTTGTGCAATTGAAATCGTTTCTTTAATATTATATTCACAAAGGTTTTCTTTTACAAGTATGTAACTTATATGAAACATAAGATTTAAAATTTCAATATTTTCAGGTTCAAATTTTATGATTTTACGTAATTTTCGCTGAGCTTCGGCAAAATTATTCTTTGAAAGTAAATATCGGGCATATTCTATATAAGCCTGAGTATATTTTGGATTTTTTAAAACCGCACTTTCATAGCTGTCTTTAACTCGTGTATCATCTTTTAACTTTTCGGAGGCCTTAGCCATGTAGTAATAATTTAGGAAATTATTTTCATCAAACTCTTCCGCATTATTTTTAAGATTGTAATAAGCATCTTTATAATTTCCGTTCTTATAATTCATAATACCGTCAATACGGGCGAGAACTTTACTTTCGGCATCAAAACTGCGCAATTTTTCTATTAATGGAGGAGCATCTTTCATGTCATCAAGTAGAACATTGCATAATGCAAGATATTCTATAATCTCAACATTTTCCGGCTCCATATCAATTGCTTTCAGAAGATAATGTTTGCTTACTTGATATTTTGAAAGCCTCAAAAGAGCTTTACCCCATTCCAAATAAAGATTTGCGTTAATAAGTCCTTTTTCTTCAGCCTTGAGAAAATATTCCAGCGATTTTTCGTCAAATTGAAGGGCATAAACTTTTCCTATTAATAAATAAGAAGGAAGCATATTTGAATTGTATTCAAGGGATTTTTCAGCATAGTGAATTGCATCTTGATAGTCATTTTTCAAATATCTGAGGTGCGCATATTCATATATATTTCCTTCATTTGGATTTAGATTAATTAAAAATTTCAATTTAGCGCTTGCACTTTCAAACATTTCGAGTTTAACTTCCATAACAGCGCTCATAAAAATTGCCATGAAATTATAACGGTTGTATTTAGAAGCTTCCACAAACTTTTCATGAGCCTCTTCATATTTTTCATTTTTCATTAATGCCATACCCCAGCCGGTGAAGGTATCTGAATTTGCTGGTGAAATTTTATTTGCATTATCAAAAGATTTTTCAGCCCTATCATATTCCTGAATATTTACGAGCGCAAACCCTAATTTCTGCCATATATTTTTGTCCTGAGGTGCTATATCTGCAGATTTTTGATACATCTCAACGGCATCAAAAAATCGCAAAGATTTATCATAAATTATTCCAAGATACTTATAAACAAGCGCGTCTTCTTGAGGAAGTTCTAACGCTTTTTTCAACTGCTCTTCGGCCTCTTTTAAATTTCCTTTGTCTATAAGCTTTTTAGCTTTATTTACATAAGCCAGAGAGGGTAAAGACTGGATAATCGTATCTTTTTGATACTCGTTAATATTTTTATTTAAATTTCGAACTCTCTCTCTAATATTATTTAACCAGCTAAACAATCTGCCACCTCTCTAAATGCTCCTTCGCCGCCGTCGAAATTGGTAACTTGAACACCTTTCACTTTTTTTAATTTTTCGACCGAATGAGGAACGGTTATTTTGTATTTTGCAAAATTTAAGCAATCCAAATCATTCACATCATCCCCAATATAAACATATTCTTCTTGAGAAAGATTGTATTTTTCAAGAATTGATTTTAAGACATCAATTTTTTTTCTGATACCCTGATGAATTTCTGAAATCTGGAATTTTTTCGCCATAGTCTCAATTGCCGAATTTTTTTCTCCGGATATAATGGCAATTTCAAACCCGCTCTTTTTTAAAATTGAAAACCCCATAACATCTTTAAAATTCAACTTTCTGCTCATTGAAAAATCTTCATTTATATAAACGCAGTTGTCTGTAACAATTCCGTCAAAATCAGTTATTACCCATTTAATTGTTTCAGGCAATTTTAATTTTCGCATGTGTACAAAAACCTTTCTATCTGATATAATTGTAACATAGAGAGAACAATTTTAATCATAAGGTTAAGAAAACTATACATGCTCTGGTACTTACTAAATTTCGGCATAATACTTGTATTTATACTTTTATTTTTAATTACGCGTCAGACGAATAATCGCTGGTCAAAAATAAATGATTATCTCGGCATGGTTACAAATACAGTAAACTCGGTACGTTACGGAAATTTATCGACAAAAATTGACGAGCTTAACCATCCTACATACCAGAACGTAACCGACAGTATTAATAGAATGGTCGAGACACTTAAAGACAGAGAAAAAATGATTGTCGAATATCAAAATGAATTAATGAGACAAAACAAGCTTCTTGAAAGTGTCATCAACTCTCTTTCAGACGGGATTTTAATTGTAAATGACAAGTTCAATATACTAAGGGCAACTCCAAAGGTTATAGATTGGTTCGGGACAAAAGGACGAGATATTTTAGGAAAAAATATCAATGAATTTATACAGATACCGGAAGATATTTCTATAGAAAAAGCGGCAGACTGCGATATTTTTATTATGTCGACTCCGACAAACAACTTTGTTTTAAACACAATTAAACTTTCGATTGAGGATAAAAAACGCTACGTACTTTTAATAAAAGATGTTACAAAAGAGCGTGAAATTGAAACATTAAAAGAGGATTTTGTTGCAACCCTTACACATGATTTGAAAGTTCCGATAGTAGCCGAAGCGAAAATGATAGACTTTTTCCTGTCAGAAACTTTCGGCCCTATTACAGAAAAACAGCATACCGCACTTGCCGGAATGAAAAATTCCAACAAAGAGTTGATTGACCTTGTTCAAATTATTTTGGAAACCTACAAAATCAAAGAAACCGGAATTCAGCTTGCTAAAGAAAGTGTAAAACTGGGAAATTTTGTTTCCAATATTGTGGAAGAAGTCCAGCCGATTGCCGAAAACTCTCAAATAAAACTTAATTTTTACCTGAAAAAAGATTTAAAAATTTCTGCGGATCCTCTTCAGCTAGAAAGAGTTATAAAAAATCTTATTTCAAATGCAATTTCTCACAGCAATACAAAAGAAAAAATAGATATTGTTGTAGATGAAATCCCAGGATTTGCAACGATTTCGGTAATTGATTACGGTCAGGGGATTTCGAAAGATGAAATTAAACTGATATTTAACAAATACTATTCCGCTTCTAAAAAGTTCAGGAAAATAGGAACCGGTCTCGGACTTTACCTTTCCCAGCAAATTACCAAATCTCACGGCGGTGAAATCACAGTTACGAGCGAAGAAAACGTCAAAACGGAATTTTGCGTAAAATTACCGGTCTAAATTTATTTGACAAAGCATACATATAAATTATAAAATTATGTTACCGTTTAAAATATTATGGAGGAAAAAATATGAATATAGAAGAACAGAGGACAAGAGGTCAGGAAGGCAGGCCAGTATCAGAAAAAACATGTCATGCTGAACTCGTTTCAGCATCTCATAAAAATCCTACCACCGCTAACGCAGTAATGACCCCTCACCCTAGCCCTCTCCCACAAGGGGCGAGGGAGAAAAGGTGTGCTTTTACTTTGGCAGAGGTTCTAATCACTCTCGGTATAATCGGAATTGTTGCCGCCGTAACAATGCCGACTTTGCTTTCAAGTCATCACAAAAAAGTGTATGTAACAACATTGCAAAAAGTTCATAACGACTTATCTCAAGCAATCGGGAAATATATGTCTGATCAAAGAGTAGAATCCCTTAACGAATCACAATTAGCTCAAAGCGGAGATGGGATGAATGAATTTTTTACTAACTACATGAATGTCGTAAAAGATTGCGGCAGCAGTTATACTCCATGCTTTGCCTCCGGTTACAAAAAAATCGGCGGCACAAGTTCAAGTATTACTGGTGAATGTGGTGCCTCAGTAACGCTTGCAAACGGAGTTGCAATTTGTGCGACTTCCGGAGTAACAAACGCCGGAGATGTTATTTCATTTGCTGTTGACATAAACGGACCGGATGAACCAAACACCTATGGAAGAGATTTTTTCACTTTCCAAGCTGACAGAAACGGACAAATTTTCGACAAATACTTTAATGCAAATTCGGAAACAGTAAAGCTTAATGACGGTGCAAACAGCGGCGCATTCGGACAAATTATGGCCGACAGCTGGCAGATGAATTACTAAAATTGAAGGCACTAAGATGCGTCATTGCGAGCGAAGCGCGGCAATCCAGTTAAACAATAGGCGCTAAGTCTTTAAGCCTTTAAGATGTTAAGTTCTTTACGGTAAAGAACTTCGCATCTTATCGTCCTAACATCAAATTCTTCATTTGTAACGCACTTATCGTCTTAACGTCTTAACGTCCTAAGATACTAAGGCACTAGGGCCCTAGTATCTTAGTGCCCTTTAAAATTTATTTTTTTTATGTATAATAATACGTAAGAAACGAGGATTTTATGAGATTACACAACTCTTACACAAACACATTAGAAGAATTTAAACCTATAGAAGAAAACAAAGTAAAAATGTATGTATGCGGCCCTACAGTATACGATTATGCACACTTAGGCCACGCAAGATGTTACATAACCTGGGATGTATTATACAGATACTTAAAATTCAGAGGTTATGACGTCACATACTGCCGCAATGTTACGGATGTAGACGATAAAATCCTTAAAAAAGCTGAAAAAGAAAACAAAACTCCACAGGAAGTTTCTCAATACTGGTACAAACAGTTTGCAAATTCTATGGAAGCTTTAAACACTTTAAAGCCGGATATTGAACCTTTTGCAACAAAAACTCTGGGCGAAATGATTTCTATCGTAAAAGAGTTGATGTCAAAAGGTTATGCATACCAAGCCGGCAATGACGTATATTTTAGAGTTAAAAAATTCAAAAATTACGGTTATCTTTCAAAACAGCCGATTGATCAGCTGGAAAGCGGTGCAAGAATTGAAGTTGGGGACATGAAAGAAGATCCTCTGGATTTTGCACTATGGAAAAGTGACGAAAAATTCGGCTACAATTCACCATGGGGAATAGGAAGACCGGGCTGGCACATTGAATGTTCAGCCATGAGCAGAAAATATTTGGGCAAAACCATTGATATTCACGCCGGCGGCGCTGACTTAATTTTCCCGCACCATGAAAACGAAATTGCACAATCTGAATGCGCTAACGGATGTAAATTCGTTAACTACTGGATGCACAACGGATTTGTAACCATAAACAAAGAAAAAATGTCGAAATCTCTTGGTAACTTTTTAACGGTCGATGATTTGCTGAAAAATTATGATTCAAACACAATAAGACTGTTTATCCTCACAAATCATTACAGAATGCCGGTGGAATTTTCAGATGAGGCACTTTCATCAGCTCAAGCCGGAGCAAAACGACTGGTTAACGCTAAACAAACTCCTATTAACGAAGAACTCGACATAACTTCAACTGAAGATTACAAAAAATTTGTTGAGGCAATGGACGACGATTTGAACACTTCAAAAGCCCTCGCCGTCTTGTTTGATTTAGCTACAAGAGCAAATAAAGATGAAAAAGACGCTTATACAATTCTCTATAAACTCGGCTCTGTCCTCGGATTTACCTTCGAAAAATCAGGACTTTCAGATGAAGAACTCCGCAAAGCTGTAGAAACAGTTTCCAAAGCTCTTGATAAAACTTTTTCATCCATTGACGAAATTCTGGAATATCGAAAAGAAGCACGCGCTCAGAAAAATTGGGACATAGCAGACAAAATAAGAATTTCACTCGACAACATCGGAATTGTCCTGAAAGATACTAAAGACGGAACAAAAATTGAGGCTAAATAATTTTTAATATTTTCATTTATATACAATTTTACACAAATTTCCTTTATTTGTCATGCTGAATTTATTTCAGCATCTCCTTAATATTGAGATTCTGAAACAAGTTCAGAATGACATTTAGAATAATACTTAGTGTAAAATTGTATATAAATACCAAAAATTTTATTTGCATGATATAATCGTTCCATGTTAAGGGTTAATGCAATAAGTTTTCAAGGAAATATTTCTAAAGTCTCGTTTGGCCAAAGTTCAGGAAAAGATGTTCTTGACAAGGCAATGCAAGAACTTGAAAACGTTAAACTTGCCGATAATGATATTGTTTATGTAAAATCAATAGGAGCTAATCCCCCTTTCAACTCAGGAAAAGAAGCCTACGATTTTATAAAACAGCAAAAGATTAAAGTGAAATTTGAAAAACTTCACAACAAAAATATTCACGCCCAATGGGATGTTGATAAAAATACTATAAGAATTAATGAAATATACAAAAATACCCGCAAACAAGCTGTAATTCTGGCAATCGCAGAGGCAATTTTTCACGAGGCCGGACACGCTAAAGATTTTGACGGCCAAAGTTCTATTCAAGAAGAAATAGACTGCCTTTCACTTAATGCTATGGCTCACAAAGATTTCAAAAGAAAATACAAAAATGTATTCGACAACAACGACGAACCAATAATTAAAAACGGCGTATGTCTGTATTCCGAAATATATTTTGAACCCGACAAAAAACGCCTCTCTCTCAAAGTCAAAAATACCTACGGACATCTACCTTTGGGTGACGAAAAACATTCCTCAAAAGAACTTGCAAAAATTATTAAATACCGCAATTTTTAATAAAACAAATTTGCTTAATAAAAATTTACAATTATTTTTTTAAATATAGCGCAAATCTTTGCGTTTTTGTGTTTTATAAGGGTAGCTAAAAAAGTAAAAATGCGTTATAATGTAACAAACATAAAGCGGTAAATTAAAAAAGGAGTAGGTCTATGTCAAATGCAGCATCAAAACAACAGGAAAAAGTTGTTAAATCGAAGTTTAATGACGAATTTGAAAATTATTTGAAAAAACAATGTTTAAAAACTACATTTAATGGTTTGGAGCTAGAAACATTTTCTTGGTACAAGAAGGTTTTAGGTTTGGCATAAGTTGAAAAAGAAATTTTTACTTTGAAAAATGA
Organism: bacterium; assembly: GCA_017942035.1. Lineage (GTDB taxonomy): Bacteria > Cyanobacteriota > Vampirovibrionia > Gastranaerophilales > Gastranaerophilaceae > RUG14219. Next base: position 15,902 of record JAGAVG010000053.1, read on the forward strand.
CCGCCCTAATGCGGTCATTTTTTCTATCAATCAAAGAGGGATATTTTGAAAAATTACATGTTTATGCAATAATATAATCAAGGTGACATTATAAAATAAGGAATTTGAAGTATGGCAATAAATACCCCGAAACAAACATCGCATCTTAAAAGAGAGATTCTCGTAAGACTTATCAAAGCGTTTTTAAGTGATAATTTTGAAGAAAATACGAGAAAAATTCCTTTTGACATGAGACCAAAAGGAAGTGAAGTTCCTTACAGATGCTGTATATATAAAGAACGTGCAATCCTCAGGGACCGTGCTGTAGCAGGATTGGGACTTGCAATAGAAGATACGGACGACAGTGAACTTTTATCAGATATGGCATCTGAAGCACTAAAAAGAGAACAGCCGGAAGAAAATCCGCTGACAGTACTTCAAACAGCATGCAAAGGCTGCGTACCTTCAAGAATATACGTAACAGATTTATGCCAGGGCTGTGTTGCAAGACCTTGCGTAAACACTTGTAAATTCGGTGCTATTTCAATTATTAACGGCAAATCCACTATTGATCCGGCAAAATGTAAAAATTGCGGAATGTGCGCTCAGGTATGCCCTTATCAGGCTATTACAAAAATTATTGTTCCTTGTGAAAATGCCTGTCCTGTAGGAGCAATTGCAAAAGATGAAGACGGACACGCAAGAATTGATTTTGAAAAATGTATATCTTGCGGGAAATGCGTAAATGCTTGTCCTTTCGGAGCAGTTCATGAAAAAAGCCAGATAATCGACGTTCTAAAACAGGTAAAAGCTGGCAAAAAAGTTATTGCAATGGTTGCACCGGCAATGTTTGGCCAACTTCCTTGTACCCCTCAGCAATTGAAAGAAGCAATTATGAAACTCGGATTTGCCGAAGTTTATGAAGTTGCTCAAGGCGCTGATGTTACAACAAAAAAAGAGGCGGAAGAATTTATTGAAAGACTTGAAAACGGTGCCGAATTCATGACAACCTCCTGCTGTGCCGGATACAACGAGTTGATTGATAAACACATGCCGGAAATCAAACCGTTTGAATCAACAACAAAAACTCCAATGTACTATACAGCCGAAATAGTTAAAAAAGAACATCCGGACGCTGTTACAGTATTTTTCTCACCTTGTGTGGCAAAAAGAAGAGAAGCCTTGAAAAATCCGAATGTAGATTACGTTTTGAACTACGAAGAAGTCGGCGCATGGTTTGTAGCTCTTGGAATTCAAGTCCAAACAATGGAAGGTAAAGAGTTTGACACCGAATCCTCTGCGGAAGCACGTAACTTCTGTGTAACCGGCGGGGTTGCTGCCGCAGTCCAAACCCTTTTACCGGAAGAATTACCTGTAAAACCTGTTGTAATAAACGGTTTGGATAAACAGTCCATTCGTGATTTGAAAAAATATGCAAAAAATGGTATGTGCGATATCGGTAATTTGATTGAAGTTATGGCTTGCCCCGGCGGATGCTTAGGCGGAAACGGCACGGTTAATGCCTATAAACCGGCCCTTAAACAGGTTACAAATTACGTTTCACAAAGCGATACTATTAAAAATCAACAAGATTAAAATAAAGAACTTAAACAAAAATCCAGTCCGTTTAATGCGGGCTGGATTTTAAATTATAGTTATAATTTGAATGGATAATCGTCCTTAATTTCCCAGCCGTCCATTTCAATTAACGCTGTACAACCTGCACCTCTATCTCCATTTTTACAATGTTCAAGATTTTGGGCACGAGACTGGGTAAAGTACCCCCAACCACAAAATCTCCTTTTGTCACAATAACCACTGTCAACAGAACAGGCTAAGAAACGAAACCAATCGCGTCCATGTTTATTCGGTTTTTTCTTAAAACCATTTGTATCATAAAAGAAATCCATACAAGAACCTTTGTAAAAGTAGAATGATGAACCATCAGGCATATACACACAATAATCATTACTAGTATGACAATAGCCGGATTCTGTAAACTTTATATACGGAGCAAGATATGTCATAAAAAATTGTTCCAGATCTAAATTCCCACTAGGCCCTTGAAGCCCCCAATCATCAATAGGCCCATTATCCAATTCAGACCTTACGATTGCCTGACTCATAGTAGAATAGAATTTTTTCAATCTTCCAATGGTCTCAACTTTTTTATAATGTTGAACTACAGCCGGCAATGTGAGAGCTGCAACAACACCGATTATCCCGAGAGTTATAAGAACCTCTGCCAAGGTAAAGGCAACTTTAACTTTCCCTCGCCCCTTGTGGGAGAGGGTAGGGTGAGGGGTCATTGCAGCGTCAGTGGTGGTGGGATTATTCATGTCATTCCGAACTTGTTTCGGAATCTTTTCTCTATGTTGACTGTCAACTTTATCATGAGATCCTGAAACAAGTTCAGGATGACATGTTATCTTTTCGTCCTCGCAATGACTATTTTTTATCATAATATCCTCTTTCAAATTTTTGCCTTTCTTAATTTCATATTTTAGCATCCTGTCTCCTTTCCAGCCATAAACTGACGTTTAAATTTTCGCACCATAATTTATATTTTGGTGCGAGTCGACCTGAAACTTACTAAAACATACCTTCTTAAAATTCAAAAAATTCACAAAAAACGACAAAAGACCACTTGAAAAGTGTCTGAAAATATTGTATAATAAGGCTATAAAAAACTCGCACCAAAATATAAAATTTGGTGCGTTTTTGTTTGCTAAATTTCCTGAAATTTGATATAATTCTTTTATGATTACTGCACTAAAAAAATATTACAAGCAATCGGCTACTTACAAAATATTTTCAGGGATGTTTAATGATTCTTACGAATTTTCTGAAACTTTGGGAAATATTGTTATAAAAGGGTTACAAACTTTAAAATTCATTTTAAAAGGTGAAATTGAATGGAAAGAAGTGATGGCTCAATGTCATCGTTTCGGGATAACCTCTCTTCCTATAACGCTTTCCATTGTTGGAATGACGTCTGTTATTGTTGCTTCGCAGGTTGCACTTGAGATGGTTAAACAAGGCGGCGGAAATTTTATCGGGTTACTTATGACAATGCTTATTGTTCGTGAAGTCGGGGCTGTAATGTCAGGATTTGCAATTATTTCAATGATAGGTTCTTCTATTGCGTCTGAAATTGCAACGATGAGGGTCACCTCTCAAATTGATGCGATAAGCGTTTTGAATGTTAATCCGGTAAGGTATTTATTTGTTCCGCGAGTTTTATCAGGAATTTTTATGATGCCGATTATTGTAATTATTGCAAGCACCGTTGGTGTAATAGCCGGAGCTGTTACGTCTAATCTCTCAGCCGGATTGGGGTACAGAACATTTTTTGATTCTATGTGGCTCGGAATTTATATGAAAGATTTGAGTGTTTCACTTTTAAAAGGTGTTGTCTTTGGCGGAACCATAGCACTTATAAGCTGTACAACCGGATTTTACGCCACAGGCGGAGCCAAAGGGGTTGGGATTGCGACTACAAAGGCCGTTGTATGGGCATTTGTTGCCATTGTAATATGGGATATGATATTTGCGATGACATTTTTCTTTTAGACGGTATAATAAGGATTGTTATGAGTATTGAAGTTAAAAATCTTATAAAAACATTTGACGAAAAAAAAGTTATTGATGACATATCTTTTAAAGTTGAAGATGGAGAAACTCTTGCTATTGTAGGTTTTTCAGGTTCCGGAAAAAGTACTGTTTTGAAACTTATATGCGGGCTTATTGAGAAAGATTCAGGTGAGATTATAACTTCCGAGGGCGATATTGCAATGGTTTTTCAATACTCGGCATTGTTTGACTCTTTGAATGTAGCAGAAAATATAGCGTTTGCACTCAGAGAAAGAAAAGATTTACGCAAAAAATACACAGAGAAAGAACTTGCACAAATTGTATCGTCAAAGTTATCACTTGTAGGCTTGAAAGGTATTGAAAACAAGTTCCCATCAGAACTTTCGGGGGGAATGCAAAAACGCGTAAGTTTTGCCAGAGCAATCGTAACAGAGCCGAACACGATTTTATATGATGAACCGACTGCCGGATTGGACCCGATTTCATCTACATTAATCGAAGATTACATTGTAAGATTGAAGGAAGAAACTCATGCCGCATCAATTGTTGTAACCCACCAGATGTCAACTATTACAAGAACTGCGGACAAAGTCTTGATGCTTTATGAAGGCAAATCCGTATTTGAGGGAACACCGCAGGAACTTTTGAGAATGGAAAATGAATATACAAGACAATTTGTAACAGCCTCACTTGAAGGTCCTATGAAAATTATGGCATAATTTTAACAGGAAAGGTAAAATTATAATGGAATTTATGAAAGAAGATTTGTTTAATAATCAGGTAATGTCTTTAGATACATATATTATGTTTAAGCTCAGAGAAGAAACCGCAAGGCTTACTCCGGAACTTATAAAAAAAGACCGCGCTCCTATCGCGCTTTCCATGGGTGCACCGACCGCTATGCCTCCCAAAAAGCTTCTTAATGATTTGAAAAATGCTATAGACGGAGAAGGAATGCACACGTATTCTTCTCCTAAAGGCGAAAAATATTTCAGGGATGCCATTGCAAAAAGGATGAAAAACAGGTTTAATGTTGAACTTGACAGCGAAACTGAAATTTTTTCACTTATAGGTTCAAAAGAAGGGATTGCGAATTTAATCAGGGCAATTACAACACCTGAGGAGGATAAATTTAAGAAAGATATTATTCTCGTTCCGGATCCTTGTTATGCGTCATACTGGCAATTTGTTAAAACTTCCGGCGCTTATGGATATCATGTTCCATTGACAAAAGAAAACAATTACCAGCCGGATATGGAAGAAGTTTTGGCGAAACTTATCGGTGAAGGATTCAATCCGGATAAGATAAAAGCCCTTATTGTTAATTACCCGAGCAACCCTCTGGGAGCGCTTACAACCAAGCAGTATATGAAATCCGTTGTCGATTTTTGCCGCAAACATAAAATTCTTTTAATATCAGATGCCGCATATTGTGACATGTATTTTGATGAGGAGAGCAAACCGTTTTCTGTATTAGAAATAGAAGGCGCAAAAGATGTTACGGTTGAATTTTTCAGTCTTTCCAAACCTTATGCAATAACCGGCTGGCGCTTAGGCTGGGTTTGCGGAAATAAAGATGTTATTCAGCGTTTCGGAAAATTAAAATCAACTCTTGATAACGGCATTTTTAAAGCTCTTCAAAAAGCATGCGCCGAAATTTTAACATCCGAAGAGGGAGATGAATATATAAGACAATCCAACATTGGATATATGAGAAAACAAGAACTTCTTGTAAACGGATTTAAGGAATTGGGATGGGATATAGATATGGAAAAAGTTCCGCATGCAACGTTTTATCTATGGCTGCCTATCCCTAAGAAATACAAATCAGCCTACGAATTTTGCCAGGCTCTTCTCGAAACATCAGGCATTGTTGTTGTTCCCGGAAATGCATTTGGTGAATACGGAGAAGGTTTCTTCAGACTTTCTTACGTTTGCTCGGATGAACAGCTTCAAGAGGTTATTTGCCGCATGAAAGCTGATGGTTTTTACTTTAACAATTAAGGAATACAAATACTATGGGCCCGACAGTTACAATTATTACACCGGTATCAAACATAATAGAAAAAAATCAGTTAGACGAATTTAATCTTCTGCTTTCACTTCTGGACTTGCAAACCTATGAAGATATTGAACATCTTGTTATTGATAATGCTTCAACAGACGGAACACTTGAGATGTTAAAAGATTATAAAAACAAAGGATTTTTGAATTTTTATTCTGAAAAAGATTCCGGAAAAGTAAATGCCTATAATAAAGGCATTATGCATGCAAAGGGCAAATATGTCACATTTTTAAGCTGTGATGATTTTATTCATGATATAACCGCCGTTGCAGATATTGTAAATCTGATGGAAGCCAATAATGCCGATTTTACATTCGCTCCGGCATATTGCAGACATCCAGAAGGCTTTGTATTTTTGTTTAATCCTTCTATGTACAACGCTTTTCAGGTAATGCCATGCGCAAAACAGGCAATGTTTTTCAAAAAATCAACACTTGAAAAAGAAGGATATTTTGATGAAAAATTCAAATTGCTTGCAGATTTAGATATGATTATAAGATTGATTATGCACAAACGCACTGCAGTGGCATTTGATAACAATTATGTAACTTATAAATTAGCCGAAAAAGCTATGAATAATGATGATAGAGTGATTGCGGAATCTAAATCAATCTTTTACAAAAACTTCAGGAATTTGCACCCATTAAATGAACAATTACTTGATAAAATGGCGAATTATTCAGAGTTTCCGCAAGCTCTTGTCGAAAAATTATCACAATTTTTCCCGGATTCAGATAAAGAACTTTTCTTTGAAAAGTTTGAACAGATGCACAATTTGAGAGTTGAAGCCATAAAAAATCAAGCAAGAAGTTAATTTAATATTGTTCGGAAAAATCAGTTTAGAAGATTTTTTGCGCAATAATTTTCAAGCGCCTCAATTGAGCGTTTGCTCATAATTTCGGCTTTCAATTTTTTATTTTTCCGTTCTTTTTTAGGTAACTCAACAGGCGGTAAAATTCCCCAATTTGAATTTATCGGCTGAAATTTTTCATGCTCCGGATTAGTAATATAATGAATTAACGCTCCTAAAATCGTTTCTTGCGGAAGTTCCAGAGGTTTTTCGCCGTTTATTAACCTCGACATGTTAATTCCTGCAAATAAACCGGAGGCAATAGATTCCGTATACCCTTCTGTTCCGGTAATCTGGCCGGCAAAAAATAAGTTTTCCCGTTCTCTTGTCTGTAAAGTCGGAGCTAAAAGTTTTGGTGAATTTATAAATGTATTTCTGTGCATAACTCCGTACCTTACAATGCTGACATCTTCAAGTCCCGGAATAGATTGCAAAAGCTCTTTTTGCGCGCCCCATTTGAGATTTGTTTGAAAACCTACAAGATTATACAAAGTTTTTGCTGAATTATCCTGACGCAATTGAACGACAGCGTAATTTTGCACTCCGGTGCGTTTGTCAACAAGTCCAACCGGTTTCATCGGCCCGAACCTTAAAGTATCAACCCCGCGCGATGCCAAAACTTCTATAGGAAGGCAGCTTTCAAAAAATTTAGCACTCTTTTTATCTTTTTCAAAATCCTTCTGTTCAATTCGCGGGGCATTCGTTAAAATTTCGTAAAACTTCTCATACTCCTCTTTATTCATCGGACAATTTATATAAGACGCTTCCCCTTTATCGTAACGGCTCGCCCAGAAAGCTTTTTCAAAATTTATACTGTCTTTTTCCACAATAGGTGCTATCGCATCAAAAAAATACAGGTGTTCACTTTTTGTAAACTCTTTTATTTTCTCTGCCAGAATATCACTGGTTAAAGGCCCGGATGCAATTATTGTATACCCTTCAGGAATTTCAACAATTTCATCCGTAATATAATTTATATTTTCATTAGATTTTATTTTTTCTGTTACTGCTCTCGAAAACTTTTCTCTGTCAATAGCTAAGGCATTACCCGCCGGAACCGCACATTCCCGCGCAATTTTAATTAATTCGCCTCCCAGAATTTCCATCTCTTTTTTCAAAAGTCCGCTCGCATTTGAACAATCCGACGCTCCGAGGCTATTTGAACAGACAAATTCTGCACAATCTGCACTTACATGCGCACCTGTCATCTTTTTAGGCCGCATCTCGTAAAGATTTACTTTTATTCCTCTTTTCGCAAGCTGCAATGCCGCCTCTGATCCGGCAAGCCCTGCTCCTATAACATTTACAACTTTTTCCATACAAAAAGCTTATATTGAAAATAGTTTACTGTCAATTTAGAGGAATTATATACAAGTTTCACAATCTGTCATGCTGAACTTGTTTCAGCATCTCATGATACTTAGATCCCGAAACAAGTTCGGGATGACATGATACACGAAGGTCAATCCGATGTTCAGAGCGACATTTAGGTCTTATTTATTGTAAACTTGTATATAAGTCCCCAATTTAACAAATATATATTATCCTGCTGAATTCCTTCCAAAATCTCGTGATATTCCGTATATTTTTTTTCTAATAATAAAGTTTATTACAAATTTGTAAATTTATTATTACAAATATAGTAATAAGCTTGCAATTTTGTTTTGTTACACCTATAATGATTAAGCTAAAACTTTAAAAAATACATTTATCGATTTTTTTTTGTAAAAATTCTTAAATATGACGCTAAAAAAGAGCAATTTTTTATGCTGAAAATTTTTTAAAGTATATGTGTAGAATATTATTGTAGATAAAAAGTAGGGATAATGTCTGTAAAACCAGTCCAAATCAATCAAGTTGACAGAAATCAATATACAAAGAATAATAAACAAGATTCAAAAACATCTTTTACAGGGTTGCCAAATCCGGTAATACCGTTAATGGATGCTATTGACAGAGGCGGTTTTGCGGCATCATTTATTGCACAAGACGGTATCGGCATGGTTGCTCCGCGTATTCATGAAGGTTTGAACCGTAACAGGAAAGAAACCGGTGAATACAACTGGCAATTTGCACAACGTGAAGGTGTGCGTGAAATTTTAAGCGGGCCGAGCGCCTTCCTTATTCCTATGGGAATCATGGCTCTCATAAAAAAATTCTCAGGTACAGCAAATAATGTTCATATTAACGCTATAAATACACTCGGTGAACATTTTGCAAGATATGCATCAGAAAATAAAAATACACTTTCGGATGCCTCAAAAGCAAAATCTGAATTTTATCAGAAAATATTTAAAAATATGCTGAGAAATTCTACGGAGCAAAAGTTAACGGACGAACAATTAGAAAAATATTCTAAACATTTCACCGAAAAAACTCTTGAAATTGAAAAAGCAAAATCAAAAGGATTTTACAAAGTTCTTACGGGTAAAAAGGTTGACGGTTCATCTCAGGATTTGAAACAAGCTCTGGCAGATGAATTTATGGAACTTAGAAAATCTACCGTTAATCCTTCTCACGATTTCTTAAGGGCAACAGTAAAAGGTGAGACTAAAGATAGAGTGCTTAACCAGAATTTCAAGACTTTGCTTGACAGTCTCAAAGATTACACTGATGATGCAATTGAAAAAACAGCAAAAGCTGTATCAAATAATAGCAATAAAGATGTTTCCGAAATAGTTAAGAATTTTAATTTACGAAGAGTCGGAACAAGATTTGCTTCAAATATGTCAATGTTTGGAGCAGTAGTTGCGTTCTATACGATTATACCTAAATTATACAGTCTCGGCCTTAAGGGTAATCCGGGCATGAAAGGCCTTGAAGAAGATAACAGCAGCAGCAATAATAATATTAATAATAAAAAGCAGGACAAAACAGCATTTACAGGTAAAGCCAGCTTGTTTAATAAGACAGCAGAACATGTAAACAGTTCTAAAACTTTAAAAACATTCTCCGACTGGTTTGAATTTAACGGTGCATCAATGCCTGTTAGTGCAATGCTTACACTTCTTTTCGGATTCTGTCTGCCGCCAAGATATTTCAATGCAAAAGATAAAGATGGAAATCCGGATATTCATGACAGAAAAGAAATCCTCGTTCGTGATGTATCAAGTTTTACCGCAATTTTATTTGCCGCCAAAGCTCTTTCCAGAGGTTTTTCTGATGTATGTGCAAAAGCTTCGGGACTTGCACTTAACATGAAACCGGACAATCACAACAAATCAATTTTCCATCAGATTAAAAATTATGTTACAGCCGGTCATGGTGTAAGTGTTCTTAACAGTGAAGAAATTATCTCAAAATACAGTAATATTGATAAATATTCTGACGGCATTAATGGTTTCTTCAAATTTATTGAACAAAACGGCGGTAATGTTAAAAAGACATTATCTCTAAACAAAACAGTTAAAGAAAATGCCGAAAAAATTGTCGGTAAAAAACTTAAAGACGCAACAGCAGAAGAAATTAAAAATGCGTTTAAAAACAATAATAATGCAACAGCACTTGAAAATATTTACAAAGTGTTCAAAGACACAAATAACCAGTATGTAAAACGTGCAAAAACGATGAATAGCTTATTTGGCTTCGCATCAACTATTGTTCTTGTACCAATGTTTATGATTTGGCTTGCAAGATACTGCGAAAAAATGACAAAACGCGATGTTGCCAAAGAAAAAGCTGAAAAAGAACAAGCAGCATTCAAAACTGCTGCAGCTAATCCAACTCCGGCCAGAAATATTGTTTCAAGCGCAAAACCAACAATGGAAGGCTTTTTGAAAAAATAACCCTTATTTCTGTACTTGCTATATTTCAAAAATACAATAACCGGTCAGTATCAAATTTACCAAGGGTAGTCATCCTTGATTTGCCATCCATCATACATAATAAGCCCGGCGCATAAATCTTTACCCTCATTGTTTCGATTACATCCGACGTCACTATTATCTCTCCAAAAAGCTCTTGTATTGGTGTCTTGCCCACTATAAGAATAGTCGTAAGGCCTGACAGCCATATTATTGTCAAGAACAGCTTTATAATGACTTTGACTTCCTCCAACATAAAATGCAAATCGATTTTTACCATTTAGAGCTGGCCTATTCGGATTTAAATATGCAAATACATGAATCCTGTAGGCACCATTAGACCAGAATGTCAAAACAGTGCCATTTGTAAGTTTTATATCTACTGATGGAAGTCCAAATAAATTTGACGGATTAATTATATCAGTATACTTAAGATAAGGACATATATACTGTTTGAGCCAAACCTCAGCGGCATCACTGTCGTTAGAAATAGGCCAATTCCAATCATCTATAGTTCCATTGTTAACTTCTGATAATTTTACAGCTTGAGATAAAATGCTATAAGCATGTTTCAAACGGTTAACAGTAACTTGCTTTTGATACTTAGTAATTAGTGCCGGTAAGGTAAGAGCCGCAACAATACCGATTATCCCGAGAGTGATTAAAACCTCAGCCAAGGTAAAGGCAGTTTTAGCCCCCCTTGTCAAAGGGGGGAAGAGAAGGGGGGATTGTTTATTGGAAGAAAATCCCTCCACCGCTAACGCGGTCCCCCTCCCTTTTGCAAGGGAGGTTTTAACTAGCTTGCCTTCCTGACCTCTTGTCCTCAGTTCTTCTAATATATCCATCTTTTCAGCCTCCTTTAAAGCTTAAACTACTCTTTAAATTCATGCACCATAATTTATATTTTGGTGCGAGTTGGCCTGAAACTCACTAAAACATACCTTCTCAAAATTCAAAAATTTCACAAAAAATGATAAAACACCACTTGAAATGTGGCGGAAAATATTGTATAATAAGGCTATAAAAAACTCGCACCAAAATATAAAATTTGGTGCGTTTTTTTGTGTAATTTTCGTCATTGCGACCGAACGTAGTGAGCGCGGCAATCCAGTAATTTGTCGGATTAGTGTCTTGTATTTCCTTCACGCTCGGGAAGTTTCGCTAATGAGCCTAATGGCTCAGTCCGCTCAATTCCCTCGCTATCCGGACTAACAACTTCGTTGTAGCGTCCGTACGGAAATCCGCTAAATCCGAC
>JAGAVG010000054.1 GCA_017942035.1 bacterium
GAGGGTTTCCAAGTCCGCACCATTGTGGCCGACGGTCACGCGAGCGAGGTGTTCGAGGTCGACATCTGAAGCGAGACGGTGATCTTTGGCTTTGAGTTGGAGGATTTTGAGACGTGATTCGAAGTCAGGAAGGTGTGCTAGAACGTAAAGAATAAGATATTTGAGTGAATAATAATAAGGTGAAGAATTGAATGAAAATACAAGTATATGATATATCTCACCCACTTTTCACCTCTAAATCAAAACGACCTGCACGAACTAATGCAGGATCTAGGGAATCCAGCAAGTTGGTAGCTGCGATGACCAGAATACCTTCATCACCACGGAATCCACCAATTTCATTCAAAAGCTGGTTAATGGTCTGGCGTGTGTGATTGCTTCCTCCAACTTCATCTCGTTTCCCACCTACCGCATCCAACTCGTCAATAAACACAATGCAAGGGGCCTACTGATTACTGGTATTGAATTCAATCCATTCAAATAACTCCCAATCATCAAATTCTATTCAATCCAATCAGATTCTTTAAAACATCTCTCTTTTTGCAATTCCATAATTCCTACCGTTTTTCTCGCTTTCTGGAAAAGTGCCCGTACACGTTTGGCTCCTACACCCACTAATACCTCGTCAAATTCAGATCCAGCCACAAAATAGAATGGAACACCTGCCTCACCTGCTACTGCTCGAGCTAATAATGTTTTACCAGTTCCCGGAGGGCCGACAAGAAGAACACCTTTTGGAATCTTTGCGCCTAATTTAATATATTTATCACCATTTTTAAGAAAATCAACAATTTCCTCAAGTTCTTTTTTCTCTTCATCAATTCCCGCAACATCTTTAAAGGTTGTTTTTACTTTACTGTCTAAAAGCATTTTTGCCTTACTTTTGCCAAATGACATTGCCTGAGAACCGCCAGCCTGAATACTTCTTGCCATTACAATTAAAAATACGATAAACAAAAGCGGAAGAAGCAGTGAGCCTAAAAGCCCCATCAATTGTGAAGATTCACCTGCTCTTTTAACAACAATTTCTGCTCCGGATTGTTCAAGCTTGCCCATTAAATTCGGATCCAGCGGCGTAACAACCTTATATTGCTCGATAGGAGCTTTACTTTCACTAAATTTAAACGGATCACTCACGGTCGTTTTCTTATCATTTTGAGTCTGAGGCTGAACTGCCGGAATTGCAATGATATAATCATCGGATTTTTCAATTGTTTTAAATTCTTTATTGGCAAGTTTTTCTAAAAAAGCCGTGTAAGAAATTTCGGTTGTTTTTGTAACCGGTCCGGACATAAAAACAGACGAAATAAAAACTAATGCTGTTATAGCAAGAACAATATACATACCCGCAGATTGACTTTTATTCATTGTTTACCCTCTCTGATTATAATTAGCTAATATATTATAACACAAAAAATGATTTTTTAAACTAGCCCGTAAAACAGTATAAGTAATCAACAATGAAACGGATATTTTTTAATATTTCAAATAATCTTTCCAGTATGTTTTTCCCTTTTCTGTAGGATGCTGGTCAGTAACTGCATAATAAGTATAATCACCGCCATAATAAGCGTTCAGTATTCCATATTCATTTTCAATATCAGTGTAATGGGGAACAATTTTACCATTTTTGTCGGGATAAAAGATAAAATAGTCATACCCGTAAGCATTTGGTCCTTTAGTTCCATTTATATCCAAGCATATTTGCCAGTCAGAATCATTAAAAAGCCATAAACGCCCCTGATTGTCAACCCAAACCCCGCCATTGTCACAACTAGGATGAACTAGCGCATCTCGCCGGTGATTGTATAATCCTTTATTGTGGTATATTTCCCTCAATGTTGCAGTTATCGTCTGCCAGTTATCATTAGCAAGAGCGTATTTACCGTTGAATTTGCCCATAATTAATTCAGCCCTGAGCCTAACCTCGTTACCTGCATCTGTATCTCTCAAATTGTTACCTTCCGAAATAAGCTGCTGATTAACCTGCTGAAGCTCGGAATAAGTTTTTAAAAGCGCAGTTTGAAGAGCCTTTTTTCTGTAGTTAGAAACAAGCGGAGGCAACATCATCGCCGCCACAACTCCGATTATCCCGAGAGTAATAAGGACTTCCGCCAAGGTGAAAGCAAGTTTTTCTGGTAGACTAAAGTCTACCCTACTTTTTACCCTCTCTCTTTGTGAGAGGGTTGAATTTGTTAGTGAGCAGAATGCGAACTTACAAATTCGGGAGAGGGTTTTATTTAATGACGTTTCTTGCTTGCCTTCTTGAGCTCTTAACATCTGTTCTTCTATCATATTGTCCTCCGTATTTTCTTAAATTATCCTTTAAATTTTCGCACCATAATTTATATTTTGGTGCGAATAGGCCTGAAACTCACTAAAACATACCTTTTTTAAATTCGAAAAACCACCCGAAAACGACAAAATACCACTTGAAAAGTGCTGAAAAATATTATATAATAAGGCTATAAAAAACATGCACCAAAATATAAAATTTGGTGCATTTTTTATTAATAAATTTTAAATCTTTCTTTTACTTTTTGCGTTAATTTTGTTGCGCCACCATAATTTAAATGATCACCATCAGAAAAATCATCATCTGTAAAAAAATCAGAATCATAAAAATTTAAAATTTCTGCATGAGAGTAACCTTTACAAACCTCATACAATTCATTAAAAATAATACCAGAAGCTGGCAATATTGCCTTATAATACGAAGTCACCGGAGGCAATATAAAATAAATTTTTTGATTGTTATTCTTTGTTTCTTTCAATAATTTTTTACAATAATCAATTTGGGTTGATTTTTTACCGATTTTGTAATGTTTCAGAGCTCTTTTTTGAATTTCGGCCTCGTCCTTTATGCCAATTGTATTATTACATCCGGGTTTTCCATTATAATTTTGAGGTAAATTTAATACTTTCAGATATTTTAACATCATGAATTTATAATACTTTTCCCAAAAATTAAAATGTAGCTTTTTTGCAATTTCATTATCCTGATACGGAATATTGTATAACAATTTAAACATTACTGCTAATTTATTATATCTGCTTTTTATTAAAACATCACCGGCTGAAAAAGCAGAATAGGTTTGTAAAACAACCTTTAAAGTCTCGTTATTCATCAATTTATACAAATTATATGAATAATACAAATCTTGAGATGGCGAACCCATATTAATCTCACCTTCAGCAGGAATGTACCCCAAGTCCATATGAGAAGAGCCAAATGCAAGAAGATAATAATCCTTTATATTCAAAAAACATTCATGCTTATTAACCATGGTATCCAGACCAAATGTTTTCCCCCTTAATACATCTATTATCTCTTGTACAATAGCTATCCTCATAGGTTTAATTAAAGTTCAAAAGCCGGAAAATATCTACACTACGCCCCCTATCCTATCCTATCCTATCCTATGAGGCATTATATCTGAGTTTCGGCCATTTTAAAAACATTTTTACATTTTGTTACAAATCAAATTTAAAAGGTATTTTTGCTTAACAAGCTTCATCAATTGTTGTTCAATACGTCATTTTGTGAGAAAATTGAGTTATGCAGAAACTTTCAGACTTTAAAGATGATATAAACAAATGTTCAAAATGCGGGCTGTGTCAGGCTGTTTGTCCGATATACAAGGTTACGGGAAATGACTGTGCCGTATCAAGAGGGAAATTTGTTATGCTATCGGGAGTTTTGAAAGGCGACTTAAAATTATCAGAAAATATTAACAAATATCTTGATATGTGTCTAAAATGCGGAAAGTGCAAGGACTTTTGCCCGAGCGGGATTGACGCCTGCAAAATTTTTGAAGCCGCAAAATATGAATATGCGAAAAAGAATTTTTTTAGCAAAATAATCTTCGCACTTCAATCGAAACTAATTTTTAACAACATTTTAAAAATCGCTGGAAAAATTAATTCATTATCAACACACACATCCGTCACTCCCCCAAAAAGAGGATTAAGACTATTATTTTTCAGAGGATGCGCAGACAAAGCCCTTCCAAATTCAGAAAAGGCTTTAAAAAAAGTGCTTTCGAAGTATCCGGAAGTTAAATTAATAGAAAAAGATTTCGACTGCTGCGGAGTTCCTTTTTTATCAAGCGGCAATCTCGAAAGGTTCGAAGAAGCAAAAAAACAAAACATTGAAATACTCAACTCTACAGAATTTGATTATATAATAACCGATTGCGCAAGCTGCGAAGATGCCCTTAAAAATTATCAGTTTACCGAAAAAATCATTAATATATCAGAATTCATAGCCAAACACCCTAAAACATTTCAATTTAATAAAAATCTCAAAGTAACTTTTCACAAGCCTTGCCACCTAAAAAATTATCAGGCAGTCAAAGACATTTTAAAAAATTGCCAAAACATTGAATATATCGAAATGAAAGATTACGATGAATGCTGCGGGTTTGCGGGCGAATTTGCATTAAAAAATCCGAAGCTTTCGGCAAAATTACGTGAAAATAAAGCGCAAAATATTCTCTCATCAAATGCTGATATTGTTCTAACACTTTGTCCGGCATGTATAATCGGCTTAAAATCAGCTCTCTTCGGCAAAAAGCATCCCCCGAAAGTCATGAACCTGATTGAATTTCTGGCATCAGCAGATATTATTGATTAATTTTATATAATTAATGAGGCGCCGCAAAATTTTTTGCGGCGCTTTTAATTTGTTCAATTATTATTTAAGCAAGTATACCCTCGCCCCTTGTGGAGCAAAGGGAACAGGGGCAACGTAGTGAGCCTTGTGCCCCTGCTTCCCGTAGCGAAGCGGAGTGGTGAGAGGGTGAATTTGTTAGTGAGCAGAGTGCGAACTTACAAATTCGGGAGAGGGGTTAAAGTTATGAGATCCTGAAACACGGAGGTCAATCCGACATTCGGAATGACATGCTATTACGTAACATCTTAGCGTCTTAGCGCCTTTTTTACGATACCAGCCTGCCTTCTTGACCTCCTGACCTCTGTCCCTCTATTATCACAATGGCAATAAAAAAACGACCCGTGTAAATTACAAAGGTCGTTTTATTATTTAAAAATTTAGCGATTAAACTAATTCTTTAACTTCAGCTGCAAAAACTTTCGGGTCAAGTTTAATTCCAGGGCCCATTGTTGTTGCAAGGTAAACTGATTTAACAAATGTTCCTTTTGCTGATGCCGGTTTTGCTCTCAAAATAGCATCTGCCAAAGTTGCATAGTTTTTAATCAAGTCATTTTCTTCAAACTGAACTTTTCCGATAGGGCAGTGAATCATACCCTGTTTGTCAGCTCTGAATTCAACTTTACCTGCTTTAGCATCTTTTACAGCTTTTGCAACATCCATTGTTACAGTACCTGTTTTAGGGTTTGGCATCAAGCCTTTTGGACCTAACACACGTCCTAATTTACCAAGCATACCCATACAATCAGGGGTTGCAATCAATGTATCAAATTCAAACCATCCGTCTGAAATTTTATCAATGATTTCTTCTGCTCCTGCAAAATCAGCTCCGGCGTCTTTTGCTTCAGTAGCTTTAGCACCTTTAGCGATTACACAAACTCTAACAGTTTTACCTAGACCTGCCGGTAATACAACTGTTGATCTGATCTGCTGGTCAGCTTGACGAACGTCGATACCTAATCTCATGTGGCATTCAACTGTTTCGTTGAATTTAGAAACTTCTTTTGAAATTTCTTGAAGTTTTTTTATAGCATCAACAGCTGTAGCCGGCTGGTTGAAATCAGCAAGCATCTGTTGAACTTTCTGTTGTTTTTTTGTTAATTTTGACATTTTAAATTTCCTTTCATGGTAGTAACGGGCTTTTTTATTCAGTGAATAAAAAGTTTCCTTCCATTAGTAACTAATCTTCTTTTACTGTAACACCCATAGCTCTGCAAGATCCGGCAATCATTTTAACTGCTGCATCCATTGAAGTTGCGTTCAAATCGTTCATTTTGATTTTTGCAATTTCTTCAAGCTGAGCTCTTGTAATTTCAGCAACCTTATCTTTATTTGGAACTGCTGATCCTTTAGGGATGTTCAAAGCTTTTTTAATCAAAACCGGAGCCGGAGGTGATTTTATGATGAATGTGAAGCTTCTATCTTCATAAACATCAATAACAACCGGAATAATATATCCTGCTTGATCTTGAGTTTTTGCGTTAAACTGCTTACAGAAATCCATGATGTTAACACCATGCTGACCCAATGCCGGACCAACCGGTGGTGACGGATTAGCTTTTCCGGCTTCAATTTGAAGCTTAATTTTTCCTACTACTTTTTTTGCCATTTTTTTCTCCTTTTGTGGTACTGGCGGTTTTCTTCTCAGAAATCCTTCCACATTTTGTATTATTACTGTTTAAACTGTTTCCAGTTTTTAATTACACTTTATTAATCTGCTTATATTCCAATTCAACCGGAGTTTCACGGCCAAAGATTGAAACATTTGCGCGAAGTTTTGATTTGTCAGGGTAAACTTCAATAATGTCTGCAATAAAGTCTGCAAACGGTCCAGAAGTAATTCTGACTTTGTCACCAACTTTAACATCAAGTTCGATTTTTTGAGTTGTTGAAGTTGAGCGGTTAATAATCTTTTTGATTTCGCTGTCACGAGCCGGAATCGGACGTTTTGCAGAACCAACGAACTTTGTAACACCTGATGTGTGTCTTACAACATACCAGCTGTCTTCATCCATAATCATTTCAACAAGAACGTAGCCCGGGAAGATTTTTTCTTCTTTTTCCTGTTTTTTACCGCCTTTAATCTGCGTTACAGTTTTTTGAGGAACTTCTATTCTGAAAATTTTATCACTCATATTCATGTATTCTATACGTTTTTCAAGGTTAACTTTAACCTTGTTTTCGTATCCGGAATACGTATGAACGATGTACCAACGCTTTTGAGCAGACTTGGCTTTTTTAGCTTCTTCTTGAGCCTGAGCTTCAGCCGCTTCCTGCATTTTATCTTCGTTTAGTTCTTCTTCCATTGATTTTTCTTTTTTTCCCATAAGCCACCTTGTTCTTTTAACTTCGATGCAGACTATTTGAGCAAGCCAAACAGTCCCTTATATATTATATCCATCAAATACACGGCAACGGTAAAAGTAAAAACAATTACCACAACAAATAATGTTTCTGAAACAACCTGACTTTTTTGAGGCCAAGTAATTTTACCCCATTCACTTCTTACTCCTTTAAAGTAAGTTTTTATCGGGGCTAAAAATTTCAATTCATTACTGTTTTCACTGCCTATCATATTTGATTTCCTTATTTTAAATTCACGCCCTGAAGGACTTGAACCCTCGACATCCGGTTTTGGAGACCGACGTTCTACCAACTGAACTAAGGACGCTTAAACTTTGTTAAGTTAGTGAGTAAGTAAGCAGTAAGAAAAATCTTACTAACTTACTTATTCAATTACTTTTCTTACTTAGTTTCTTTGTGAACGGTATGTTTCTTACAAGTCGGACAATATTTGTTAAGTTCCATTCTTTCTTTATGGTTCTTTTTGTTTTTTGTCGTCGTGTAGTTTCTTTCCTTACATTCTTCACAAGCAAGAACTACCATTTTGTCTAATTTTCCTTTGATACCCATTGTTTTATCCTTTGTATTTTATTTAGTCTAAATTATTCCTTTTTAAAATAGAATGTGATGAAAAACACATTCTACAAAATCGGCCTACTCTATTATAATAAACCAAACAAATTAAAATGCAAGGTTATTGTAAACAATCTATAAGAAAAAAACAATCCTCGTAAGGATTGTTTTTTTTAGTATGTGTAAAATATTAAATAAATTATTTAATGACGTAATTACCGGCATTCGGTGAAGGATAGGATGAAGAATATCTTCCGGAAGGGTCAGCCCCTCTCATTCTTTCCATATATACCTGACCGTTTTTTACAACTTGCTGCATTTCGCCAAGATTTTTTTCTAAAGTTGTTAAAACTTGTTCCGCATAAAGTTCGGCACCTTCTTTAATTTTTAAAGAATCTTCAGTTGCCTGAGCTCTAATAGCCTCAGCTTCTTCATTTGCGCGGCGTTTTAATTCTTCACACTCATCTTTTACCTGAGTTCTTATTCTATCGCCTTCTCTTTCAAGAGCTTTGATGAAATCGGCTTCTGAAAGCTTTCTATCAGCTTCTGCCTGAGCATCTGCAACAATTTTTTCTGCTCTTTGCTGAGCTTCAAGATTAAGTTCTTCACGGCGTCTTAAAAACGCTCTTGCTTCTTGAACTTCCAGCGGTAAATTTTCAAAAATTCTATTAATTAAATCTTCTAATTCATCTCTTTTTACAACAGTATACTTACCCGGAATAATCGGAAACCCTTCTTCCAGCGTAACTTCTACCATTTTTAATAAATCGTATACACCATTTTGTTGTATTGCCATGATACACATACCTTTCTTAATAATAATATATTACATTAAGCGTTATAAGTTTGTCAAATTGTAAATAAAAGGATGATAACATATATTAATATTTAGCAAAATTCCTTTATATCCTGCGGCAAACTTGAATAAATCTCATCAATATAATTCATTGCCGCCGGCTTGAAAACTATATAATAATTAATAAAACACATACTGCCCAAACATAATTTTTCAAGCTTTACAGCCGCAGCGTAAGACTTTCCTTTGCGGACAATCTCACGCGGAAAAGATCTATACAAATCGGATATAGATTTTTTTATTTTATTTTTGTCGACAAACGCAAACCCGAAAAACATTGTACTGTTTTCAAAAATCTCTTCTATACTGTTCAAATCCGTATACACACTTGATGTCATCCTACAAACCTCTTTGCTCTTGAAGGAATTTGTTTACACACAAAGGCACAAATTTTGAAATATCGCCGTTATTGTTGTAAATTTCTTTAATTGTACTTGATGAAATAAAGTTGTACTCAGGCTTTGCAATGACAAAAACAGTTTTAATTTTTTCATCCAGAGCCGAATTCGTTTGAGAAAGCTGCATTTCATATTCAAAATCAGAAACCGCTCTTAACCCCCTCAAAAGAACATCCGCACCTTTTTTTTCTGCATAATTAATAGTCAAACCTTCAAAGCTGTCGACTTCAACATTTTCCAATCCGGTTTCTCTAATCGCCTCTTTTATAAGTTCAACCCGTTTGTCCACTGGCAGAAACCCTTTTTTCTCCCCATTTTTTGCCACCGCAATAATGACTTTATCAAAAATTTCCGCCCCATTTTTCAAAACGTCCAAATGTCCGTATGTTATCGGGTCAAAACTCCCCGGATATATCGCTGTTTTCATATAATACCTTTCGTCACTGACACTTCATTATATGACAAAATTTTTACCGGCAATATCTTCTTTTTGCTTTTGTTAAATTATGTAACAAAATAAATTATTTGCGCAATTTTATATATAAAAAATACTTTATTAATATATACAGAGTAAATAATAAAACAGACTTAATAAAACTTTCTACTTACTACCTACTACTAACCTTTTACATGAGGAATTATAAAAAAATTCCAGAAGCCCCTAAGAAATTAGAGGCTTTCTTTTTATGTAAAATTTATTTTCTAAGGTAATCCATATTACCGTATGTAAGGATATAATTATAGCAGGCAAACCCGCTGTCTGATTTAGAACAGCTTCCATGACTTGGATAAACCGACGCAACATTTAATCCAGTTTGAAAAACATCTATTCCCATTGTATTCGGAGCTTTAGCGCCATTTACATCAATCCATATCGCAATACAATGATTATTTCCGTTACAATTAGAAATTCCTCCGGTGGATGCCCACATATAAGTACCGTCATTTAATATAAGTTTATAGTATTTTCTATTATTATCATAAGAACCCCAATCATTACCATTCAAAAGTTTAATCATACCATTTCCCAAACATCCGCTTTCAGTTCCGCAGTCTTTTGAAATCTTTAAATAAGGTGTTATATATGACATAACCTTTATTATAGCCTCTTCAGAATATGAGTCCGGAAAATCCCATTCATTAAGATAACCGTGCTCTTTTATTGCAAACAATTGTGCTTGCGCAATAACTGAGTGGAATTTCTTAAGCTTGTTAACCGCAACCCGCTCTTGATGTTTCTGAATTAAAGAAGGCAACGTCATCGCCGCCACAATACCGATTATCCCGAGGGTGATTAAAACCTCGGCCAAAGTGAAGGCAGTTTTACGACGACCGGCAAATTGGCAATCAAGTTTTTCTGGTAGACTAAAGCCTACCCTACTATTTACTCTATTTTGACCCCTCACCCTAACCCTCTCCCACAAGGGGCGAGGGGATTGTAACATGTCACCCCGAACGTCGGAATGACATGCTTCTCGCCTGCCTTCTTGCCCTATTGCCTTCTGTTCTTCTGTCATATTATCCTCCATTTTTCTTAAATTATCCTTTAAATTCATGCACCATAATTTATATTTTGATGCGAGTAGGCCTGAAACTCACTAAAAAATACCTTTTCAAAATTCGAAAAATCACCTAGAAAATCAAAAAGACCACTTGAAAAGTAGTGGAAAATATTGTATAATAAGGCTATAAAAAACTCGCACCAAAATATAAAGTTTGGTGTATTTTTTTGTTAAATTTACCATACAATAATGAACTTCATGCAAAAAACGCATCAAACAAAATAGTTGATGCGTTTTTTATCTTTTATTAAAAAGTTTGTTTATGCGGCAACTTCAATACCTTCAATTTCGCGGATTAAATATTCAGCAACCCATTCGAAATCTTTGTTATCTTCTGCTGCTTTTTTTAAATATTCAACGGATGCATCTCCAAGTCTAATCAAAGTCATTGCGACAACTCCGCGTTTAATGCCTTTTACAACTTGAAGTTCATGAACTAATTCCGGAAGAACTTTTTCACCAATATTAACAAGTTCATTTTCTACTTGATTTTTTACTGTATTATCGGCATTTTCCAACTTTGATAGAATTTCATTTACTGTATCCATATTGATATCTCCATTTACTTTTTCAATCTATGTATACATTATAAAATAAAATTCAATAAAATCGGGTTTTCTTTACTTAATCTTTATATCGTTATAAAGATTAAATTAAACTTATTCTATTTATGAATATATTTTGAATGTTCTTTCAATGTTTTTATCAATTACTGATTTAATTGATTCATATTCGGTTTGAAGTGAAGTGTGTTCGGTATCAATATTTTTCAATTCCAAATCATATCTTTGATCTTTTGCTTGAATTTTATTCATTTTTTGATTGTATTCAGCTTCAGCTTTTGTAACTGCTGCGCTGTCTGTTTGTTCAGTTATATCA
The DNA here is from genome assembly GCA_017942035.1 of bacterium. Classification (GTDB taxonomy): domain Bacteria; phylum Cyanobacteriota; class Vampirovibrionia; order Gastranaerophilales; family Gastranaerophilaceae; genus RUG14219. The sequence continues at coordinate 11,284 of JAGAVG010000054.1, forward strand.
GAACAAGAACCGTATTCAAAAGAATTCCAGTTTTTGCCGGCATCAACCTGTTCCATTGATACAAGGCCGTTTTGAAGGGCGAATTTAATCCACTCTGTGCTTGACGCAAGTCCGTCTTGAATTGCACTGTATCCTTTTTTCATTCTGTTGAATAGATTTGTATACCACTCAGCTTTAGATGTAGGATCCGGATTGCTTGGATCTTGAGTGTCAACCCAGTCAAATTTCGGTTCGCCGTATATGTTGAAGACTGTTTCCAACACGTTAAAGTCAATTACAGAATTGAAATTTGCATGAGGAACTTCTTCTCGATAGTTTAATTTAGCTCCGTTAGTACCTTTAGGTGTGATTGCTTTACCTTTTTCATCTGTAAGGCTTCCGGCTAAGAAAGCCAAATCTTCAAGGTATTCATACTGTGATTTATCTACTTCTGAGCCTAATACCAGTTTTGAAAGTTCTTTTGAGGCTTCTTCGTACTTCTGTAATGCCTTTGCATATATTATTGCTATCTCTTGAGTTTTTGTTTTAAGGGTATCGTTTAAGTTAGTAGTGTCAAAAACTGTATTTTTCATTTTATTCTCAAAAATTGCAGTATCTTTGCTTTCGTTATCATCCGCAAGGTAATCTCTTTGCTCATCACTGATTAAAGACATATAATCTACATAGTTCTGGTATTCTTTATAGAATTGACTTTTTACGGACTTAATAAAGTTTTCTATATAATTCATTGTGATATCAGCTTCGTAAGTTTCTGTATATCCACCGCTGCCGTTTGAGGCATAAGTGTATTTTGAAGATCTGCCATCATCATTTACTAATGTAACAGTGTTGCCATTTACTGTGTATTTTGTAGTATAAGTTTTAATGATTGGCTCTCCTTTTTCATCTTTTTCTTCTATTGTTTCGGTATAAGTCCCTTCGCTATCTAATAGTTTACTAAATGTAAGAGATGAAGTGTCAAGATCGCCGTCCTTATTTAAAGTTCCGGTGAAAAATGCGAATTTTCCACTGTTTGTGTCATAAGCAATAAGAGTATCTTTATCGACGGTTGTAACAGGAATTATTGAATATTGTGTATTTCCTAAGCTATCCTTAAGGTCTATCTTCGTTGATACATCTGTTGTTGAAGTTGTATAATTTCTGATTAAGTCAGCTGTTTTCTTGAAATATCCGTCTGTTTCATTACCTTTTCCGCTTTTATCAAGGGTTTTACCCATTTGCTCTATTAAGCCTGCAAATGCGTTCATGTAATCGTTTAATTTTCCGAGGTTGCCAGTTGGAATTTCTCCTTTATTATTTGTATCTTCCAGCGTTTGTACTAAATTAAGGATATTATCCATTGTAACTTGACCATTTTTAGCATTGTTTATATATGTAGATAAACTCGGTGCAGCAGCATCAATAACGTCCTGTTTTGCTGTCATATATGTTTCGTATGCTTTATCAAAGTTCATAAACATTTCATCTTGAGGAATGTTATTGTATCCTACATGGATGCCGTTATCGCCTTCATAAAGTTTTTTCAAATCTTCGATTGAGTATTCTTTTCCATAAATAGATGAGGTACGTCCTGATTCTAAAGTATCATCAGGAATAGTAACTTTTCCGTTTTCAAGATATTTTGATAAAATACCGTCATCATCAAAGAATGTGGTTTTGTGTTCCAAACCGTAAAGTTTCAAGAATTCTGTTAAAGGTTCATCTGAACCCTGAACGCTTGCAAAATTATGAGCATCTTTTTCAGATACAAGAAGCAAGCCGTTAGAATTTGAAAGTCCATATTGGTTGTTATAAGGATTGTAAGCTGTCAGGGCGTTAAATGTTAACTGCTGATATGATTTATTATTATCAGCATCATAATTAGTGTACATCATCTGGGCATCATTAAGTGCGCTGACATAAGCATCGCTGGCATTTGAACTTTCTGTCGCAAGTCTGATTTTCTGGTTGTTAATCAGCTGTGCTCGAAGTTCGTTGTCTGACAAACGAGACGTTATGGATAATAATCTAGCTTGTGATGCTGCCATTCCCATAGTGAGTAACTTAGTCCTTTCGTTCCTTTTCGCTTACTATGGTTATCGGTATTTTTTGTATAAACTTTAATATTTTAAGCTGAATTGTTACGAAATGTTACAGTGCTAACGGAAAAATTTTACAACCTTTTTTTGAATAGTTTTTTTAATCTTTCCAGTTTAAGATTATCAGTTCCAATTCCGGAGAGCAGGAGAGTTGAAATCTCGTTGGTCTTTTCATCTTCAATCTTGAACTTGTCATATAAAATTTCCGAAAGTTCAAATCCGGTAAGGCCGTTGCGTTTTAAATTGATTTTGGTTATATCAGGTGCGTAAATTTCATAATTTGTACAATTCTTTTGAATTTCTTTTAATTCGTCCAGCAATTTGTTCAAAATTTTTCTTCCGCGAGAACTGTTTAAAAATCTTATGTTGGCTTCAATTGAGGCTAAAAGCGGATAAGAAGGGGAGGTTGTATTTATTTTGGAAAGTGTTTCTTTGATATCAAAATCAGTATTGGTATGTAAAAGTGCTGTCGGATTCAGGCCTCCTGCTGTTTTGTGAAGGGATTGCACTGTAAAATCTGCAATTTTAACCGCGGAGTCCGGTAATTTTTCGGAAAAAGGATAAAGAGCTCCGTGAGCCTCATCCACAATCAAATAGGCGCCATGCTTTTGGCAAACTTTTTTTAGTTCTTTTATGTCTGACGTAACCCCTTCATAAGTCGGAGATGTAACGATTACGGCTTTAATATTATCTTTTGTCAGATATTTATCTAAAGTTTCACTATCAAATTTATCCGGAATTCCCCAGTTCTCAATTGTTTTCAGTGTGTAATAATAAGGCTTAACACCGGCGAGATATACAGCATTATGATGGCATGGATGTGCATTTTCCCATAATAAAACGCCGTCATCTTTTTTACAGCAGGCGAGCACTGCTGTTATAATCCCGCTTGTTGACCCGTTTGTTAAGAATATCGTTTGTTTTGTGCCGTAAACTTTTGACGCAAATTTTTCAGCTTTATCAAGTGCCTCTTGCGGATTGTATTCATCAGTTTCCGAAATATCGTATTTATAAAACTGACGAAATTTCGATACAATAAAGAACCTTCCGCTATGGCTCGGGGTTGTAAAAAGCTGTCTTGTACATTTTTTCTTTAAAAGATTAATCAAGCTCATTTTATTTATTTCTGATTTCTATGCTGCGTTTTGCACAATACTGAATCAAAGTCATTTTTTCAATGCTTGAATTGTACAAAAATCTTCCGGAAACTAAATATCCGCCTTCATTCCTTTTTTCGATACGTATAGGTGAGAATGTACAGTCTACTTTCTGCGCGGAAGACAGAGGCAATGAAACATTATATTGCGCTTCAATATCAATATTTGAATTTGTGATTAATTTCATACCGCCTGCTGAAATATCCAAAGTCGTAATATCTAATTCAGACTCTGCATTATTAATCTTCAGATTGTGGTTGTATTTTATACGTGTATATTGACGTCTTTGAAGGAATTTGTGTTTTGCAGGACTTGCAATAACAAGCTTTTTGCCTTCAATAGAAAGCGGGTAAGAATTAAAAGAAAGCGTTCCATGATTTGTATTTGTAAAAAACTCACAGAAATTATGTTTCATAAATCCCTGAGGCTCATATTCAAGTTCTACCGTGAACTTATCGGGCTGAACATCAGTTATAATCCCTTTGTTTGCGCATTTGAAATCGTGCGGAACAATTAAAACCAGTTTGTCTTTTTCAATTAATTCTCTCATATAAAACCTCATAATCTTCTTTTTATTTGTATTATACAGTATTAAAAAAAATTTGTCATTATCTTTACAATTTCAACAAAAAAATAAAATATGTTAAAATTGAAAAAGTAAGGAGAATTTTATGAAAAGAATATTAATATCAGGCGGTGCGGGTTTTATCGGAAGCCATTTGTCGGAAAGACTGTTGAATGAAGGTAATGAAGTAATTTGCGTTGATAATTTTTTCACCGGTTCAAAAGAAAATATCCGCCATCTTCTTGGTAATAAAAATTTCGAACTTGTTCGTCACGATATAACGAAAGAATATTTTGCAGAAGTTGACGAAATTTATAATCTGGCATGCCCGGCAAGTCCCGTGCATTACCAGTATAATGCAATAAAAACAATAAAAACGAATGTGCTTGGAACATTAAACATGCTCGGGCTTGCAAAAAGATGTAAGGCAAAAATACTTCAAGCTTCGACCAGTGAGGTTTACGGAAATCCCCTTCAACATCCGCAAAAAGAAGAGTACTGGGGCAATGTGAACCCGATAGGTATAAGAAGCTGTTATGACGAGGGAAAACGCTGCGCCGAAACCTTAATGATGGATTACCACAGACAAAACAATGTAGATACGCGTATAATAAGAATTTTTAATACTTACGGACCAAATATGGCGGAAAACGATGGACGCGTGGTATCTAATTTTATTGTTCAAGCATTAAAAAATGAGGATATAACGATTTACGGTGACGGAAGCCAAACGCGTTCATTCTGTTATGTAACAGATCTTGTTGAAGGTATGGTAAGAATTATGAATAACCCTCAAAGGTTATCCGGCCCTGTTAATCTGGGAAATCCGGATGAGCATACTATAAAAGAATTTGCAGAAATAATAATTGATTTAACAAATTCAAATTCAAAAATTATATACATGCCGCTTCCAAAAGATGATCCTGTAAAGCGTAAGCCGGATATCTCACTTGCGCAAAAAGAGTTGTCTTGGACGCCTAATGTGGATATTCGAGATGGCTTGATGAGTACAATAAATTATTTTGAGCAGAAACTTAAAATAAAATAAAAAATGTACAAGTAAAAATTTTTGTGTATAATATAAGAGAAAGGAGCGGATAGATGTATATATTATATGTAGAAAAGGAAACGTCATTTTCTCCGGACAAAGTTGGTGAATATTCCGAACTTGAGGCCGCACAAGCAAAAGCCAAACAGATGAAGGAAAAAGATTCAACAATAAGCTACACCATAGAAGAAACAAACGGCGGATTCAATAGCTACGGCGAACTTTTAACCAGTGTTGTTGAAAGAGGCTAAAGGTTTATTCCCGGAGCGAATGTGGGATGGACGATTTTGTCAATGTGCGCAAACGAAAAAAGAACATGTCCACCACAAATAATGCTAGTACATTGTTAAAATTGAATAAAAATTGTGTCGGAGTGGTGGAATGGTAGACACGTACGTTTCAGGTGCGTATGGAGAAATCTGTGTGGGTTCAAGTCCCATCTCCGACAAATTTAAAAACGATGAGGCTTTATGCCTCAATTGTTTTTAATAAGCGCATGGTAAGGACTTTAATCGACTTATATTGGGTTCAGCGCGAGTGAGCTGAGGGCACTCTGCCGAACAAACGATTGAATATCGTTTGTGAGAGGTAATTGGCGGCGAAATGGCAAAGCCATTGCGGACGTCAACCGTAGACCCGTTAAACGCGAACGAGCAAGACAAGTCCCGCCGTCGACAAATATTTTAAATGATATGAAAAAGCTATTAATTTTATTACTAATATTTTTACTAGGGACACCAGCTTTTGCTGATGTTGTATGGCCATCTTTATACATAGCCGCAGGAATAACTAGTATAAAGGTAATCATTGTTGGTCTTTTGGTTGAATTATTATTTGTAAAAATTTTTACTAATACAAATTGGCTAAAAGCAAGTATTATAACTGTGGTAATGAATGCAGTTACTTGTATACTTGGTATAGTGCTTATACCAATATCAGGTTTGTTTGTAGAAGCAATACCACCATACAAAACTTTTCATTGGACACACTGGCTATTAGATTACTTATTGGCTATTCTTCTAAACACTTTAATTGAAGGTTTTATTATAAAATTAATATTAAAACTTAAATTTAAAAATATTTTTATATGGCTTTTTATAGCAAATGCTATTAGTATTATACTTTGTATATTATTTTATGGTTTACGGTTAGGTGTAAAATTATAATTCGATACAAAATTTAATAATTGTTTGCATTCCAATCCTAAAATTCTTCTCATATTGTAATACTCTTGCGTTGAATACGTCATAACCAACACAACCTTATGATAAATATTGATTTTATCGCCCAACTCTGTTATAATTTTCTTGTCAAAAAGTTCCAAAGTTTGGAGTTTCATGACACCACAAAAAAGAGGTCAATAGACCTCTTTTTATTATCTAATATTTTCAATAAATTCTTCAATTTTTTTGACACCTTTACTGCCAATATCTTTAACTGCTGTTATCAAATTCCCATCTGGATATAAATCCTGTTGATACCTTTGTATTACACCATCCCAGCTGTATCGATTGAAAGTTACTCGTTCAATTTTTTCTCTGGAACCTTTAATATTAACATGGCGTTTTTTATACATATCCAGACCAACTGTATCCAAAGTTTTATTTAATTCACCCTTTAGCCAAACTCCGTCTTTAGGTACCCGTTCAGCTATACGATGGTAGCCGCGAGCAATATGTTCAGAATATTTTTCAACAGGAGCCATTGATGGCTGCCAGAAACCGAATGTCGGATTGTTTCTTTTGTCTGAATAAGCATTACAAGATACATCATAAATACGCATAATTTTCCTCCTTTTCACGTATTACTACACTGTAAATAAGCATCACAAAACTTCTAAGAATAATCTTAGTGACTAAATCGTCTAAATCGTTTTGTGTAATAGTGCATTGTATCTTTCCTTTTTGTTGCTACAATGTTAGCAGTTCCATCTAAAATAGTCAAGCGTATTATAATAATTGTTAAGAAAAACTCTTTCCTAAACACACTTTCATATTGTAATATTCAAATGGATAAATTCACCCTACAAGCTTAAGCTTCTGAAATAAATTCAGAATATTCTGTTTTTTTACATTCTTTCCGGAGCTGTTACACCCAGAATGTTTTCCATTGCGCTATGCAAGACTGTTTTAACAGCGTAAACAAGTGCAATTCTGGATTTCATAAGTGTTTTATCATCACATATTACACGGTTTGCATTGTAGAAAGAATGGAATTCGGAAGCCAATTCCTGAACATAACGACATATTGTATAAACTTGACGGGTTTGAGCCGATGTTTTTATCAAAGACTTATATTCTTCAAGTTTCAAAATAAGTCGTTTTGCACTGTCGAGAGTCGGAACAACTAAATCTTCCGTAAAGTTTTGAATAAGTTCATTCAACTCCTCCTGAGACATAGGCGCCGGAGCTTTTTCGCCGGTTTGGGTATCAAGTTTTTCACTGACAACATTTCTCAAGATTGAGCATGCTCTGGCGTGCGCGTATTGAACATAAAATACCGGATTTTCATCAGTATTTGTTTTTGCAAGCTCAATATCAAAATCAAGAGTTGTATCAATGTTTCGCATTGACATCCAGAAACGCGTTGCATCCACACCAACTTCTTCAATTAAATCATCAAGCGTAACCATGTTTTTGCGTTTGCCCATTCTGACTTCATTTCCGTTAATCACGAGGTTTACGAGCTGACCCAACAGAACTTCTAACTTTTCAGGATCGTATCCTAACGCCTCAATTGAAGCTTTTACACGGGCAACATAACCATGATGGTCAGCGCCCCAGATGTTTATTAATCTGTCAAATCCTCTTTCCAGTTTGTCAATATGGTACGCTATATCAGCGGTAAGATAAGTGTTTGAGCCGTCGGCTTTTTTAATAACTCTATCTTGATCATCCCCGTAATCAGAAGATTTAAACCATTCGGCACCGTCTTTTTCGTAAATTTTTCCGCTGTCGCGAAGTTTCTGAACACATTTTTCAACTTTGCCGGATTTATGCAAATCAAGTTCTGAATAAAATTTGTCAAAATGTACTCTGAAACCTTCCAATAAAGCTCTTTGAAGTCTTTCCATTTCCTCTTTTGCATAATCACAAAGTTCTTGAAGTTCAGGAGTTTGAGACGATTTCACCTCCGGATTTTCAGATAAGAATTTTTTTGCAACCGGAATTAAATAATCGCCCGGATAGAAATTTTTTCTTTCAATTTCATCCTCAGGGAAATCAATATTCTCGCCCAATTCCTGACCAATTCTAATTCTTAAGGAATTTCCGAGTTTCTGAATTTGAGAGCCGGCATCATTTATATAAAATTCCTGATAAACCTCATGCCCGTAGAATTTCAAAAGGTTTGCAAGCACGCTGCCCATTGCAGCCCAGCGGCCATGGCCGATATGGAATGGACCGGTCGGGTTTGCTGAAATATATTCCAGAAGAATTTTTTCAGTTTGCACATTTTCAGGTTTTCCGAACAAATCTTTCTTCTCAAAAATTTCTTTTACAAGTGAGCTTAAAAGCTTTTCGCCAGCTTTAAAATTGATAAATCCTCCGACTGTTGAGTATTCATTTTCGCTATCTGTAATGTTTTCAACAATTGCGCCGGCAATCATAGGCGGCGCAATCCTTGCCATACGGGCAAGAGAGGAAACATTAACCGCAAAATCCCCGAAAGCAGGATTTTTAGGTTTTTCTACAGCCAGTGTTCCTTTTGTGTACTCTTTCATTGCACCGAGCTTGTCGGAATTTATCGCCTTTATAATTGCGTCTTCAATTTTTGCTATAAAATAATCTTTAATCATCTCTTTCTCCTGATAGAATTCATATTATAAAAAAATTATAATATAAAAATACTCAAATCACACAATTTCTTATCACAATGAAATATACGCAACAAAAAAGCCGCTGTTTGATAGCGGCTTTTTATGTATTTGATTATTTGTTAAACTTCTTCTGTTTCTGTTAAATCTTCAGAGTCAGCACTCATTTCAGCCATTCTGGCTCTGGAGAGTTCCAATTGTCTTTCTTTCACTGAATTGTATGCATTTGAGAATACATAACCTCTTTTTGCTTCATGGTTAATATTATGGAATATACCGCCTATAAGCAAGATGTCAGGAGCCCAGCTTAACATAACCTTAGCGAAAGATTTTATTGGAGATGGAACTTTAGCTTTAAAATTGCTTAATTTTTTAGATGCGGATTTAACAAATCCGTTTTTGTTAATTGCGTTTGCGGCTTTTCCCACCTTGCTTCTTATAGAGAACACTTGAGATGGTTTAAGTTTTGATGCAGCATAGTTCAAACCTTTTATACCTGCCGTCATTGTTAATACTGCAGCACCGACTGCTGCGACAAAAGATAAAAACGGATGATCAGAATTGAATTTTCTTACAGATTCGCTGTCTTTTGATAATTCGCGGCTGGCTTTTCCGACTAGTGATACAGAACCCAACAACAAAGACCATACAGCACCTGTTTTAATTCCGTTTCCGATTTTAGCAGCTACACCTGAAACCGGTTTGCTTAAAAATGTTGATTCACCTTTTGTCAATATTGCTGAAGCTAAACCTGCAACTAACGGAACGCTTGCAAACATAGCATTTGAAACTTTTCTATGTTTTTTGTTATCAGTTACATCATTAGCAAATGCAAGAGCCTGACGGCGAATTTCGATATCATCTGCATTGATAAAATTATCAATATTTTCTCTGCTATGGCGTCTTGCCGTAAAATTAGGAGTTAAATTTGCTCCGATTGCTTGAGTTTGCATACACACACCCTTTCACTTTTACACGATTGATTATATCATTTTAAAAAACGAAAGTAAATTTTTTTGCTATTAAAATTAAAGTTTGTAAAAAATATTTACAAAAAATAACATTTTTTATATGATAATAGAATGGAAAAATATTACATTCACACAATGGGCTGTAAATCTAACCAATTTGAAAGTTCCATTATAGTAGAAAATTTGAATACAAACGGGTTTGAGAAGGTTGAAAGAATTGAGGATGCCGAATTTTTCATCCTTAATTCCTGCACAGTTACGCATAAAAGCGATAATGAAGCTATGTACATTTTGAGGAACGCTAAACATAAAAATCCGGATATTAAAACAATTTTAACCGGATGTGTTGCACAGATTGACAAAGAAAAACTTCTCGAAAACGATTTTATAGATTACGTAATCGGTAACAACGAAAAACTTAAGTTTGCTGAAATACTTCAGACTATCAGGCAGGATAATACAAGATGTTTTGCTCAGGACATAATGAGTCTAGGCGAATTTAACAAGGTTGTTTTGAATGATATGTCAAAAACTCGCGCGAGTTTAAAAATCCAGGATGGCTGTGATTGCAGATGTTCTTATTGCATAATCCCGTTTGCAAGAGGGAAAAGCAGGAGTGCCGATGTTGATTTTGTAATAGAGCAGATTAATAATTTGAGTCAAAAAGGATTCAAAGAAGTTGTTTTCACCGGAATTCACATCGGTCAGTGGGGAAAAGATTTTTCTATGGAACTTCTCGATTTGTTAAAAGAAGTTGAAAAAAGAACTTCTATCGAGCGTTTCCGTTTAGGCTCGCTAAACCCACTGGAAATAACGGATGAAATGATTGAATTTTTAAAAACTTCAAAAAAATTCTGTCCGCATTTTCATCTTTCGCTGCAATCCGCCTGCAATAAGACTTTGAAAAACATGAACAGATTTTATACGGTTGAATATTACCTCGAGCAGATAGAAAGATTAAATAACGCTTTTGAACTTCCGTTTCTAGGAAGTGATATTATTGCTGGATTTGCGGGAGAAACTCAGGAAGATTTCGAAATTACAAGGGAAAATCTCGAAAAATCCGGTCTCACTCAAATCCACACTTTTCCTTACTCTATCAGAAAAGGAACACAGGCCGCAAAATCACAATTTCAAGTTCAAGATGATGAAAAAGAGCGCCGCGCCGGAATTATCAAAGAAATATCAAAACGAAAATATGAGGAATTTGTACAAAAAAATATCGGCAGGATTACCGAAGTGCTTATTGAAAAACATCCCGATAAAAAATCAGGATTTTTGAAAGGGGTAACCAGAAATTACCTCACAATTATACTTAATTCAAAAGATGAGAACCTTCTGAATTCACTTCAAAAAGTAAAACTTACCGAATATAAATCCGGCAGAATTTACGGCGAAATAATTCAATAAACATAATATTAATCAGCCTTATCAGCTTTATCAGTGGCTGCGGCCTTGTCGACGTCTTTCACTTTTTCAGCAGGAGTGTTTTTTTCAACATTTTCAGCCTGTTTTGCTTTTGTTGATTTTTTGCTGAAAATACTTTTTATTCCGTTCCAGCACCATTTAGCGGCGCTTGCAATGCCTTTTCCTGCAACGGAAAGAGCTTGTCCTATCGGTTTTGCAAATGCAATACCAAGTCCCAGTCCAAGTCCACCAACCAGTCCCCAGCCAATAGCTTTTTCAAATCCGCTGTCATTACCGCAGGAATGATGATGACAGCATCTGCCAGAACTGAAATCAAAAATTCCTGTGTTAAAGTCAGGTAATCCGAAACCCGATTCGTAAAGGCTGTTTCGATAACCGTTATAAGTTATCATTGTGCCATTTTTACTCATGGCTGTATGCAGGCCGTATCCGGCATTTCCATCAATCATGCTTTATACCTCTTATCTCTTATATATATAAAGTTTATATTCCCTAAAAAATTGCGCATTTATACAACTGTTTGTTAACATTTGTAAATACAACAAAAAAGCAGGCTTTACGCCTGCCTTTTGAATTATTTGAATATAACTTTTTAGATATTTTTGTATGAATATTCAAATCTGTTAGTATATACCGTATGCAAAATTTCGTGAGCTTTGTGGGAATTCGGAGATTCCAGATATTCTGCATAAAGCTTGTGAATAGAAGGATTGCAATGTGATTTTCTAAGCGGGAGTTCTTCGTCTTCTTTATAAAGTCCCTCTGCTCTTTCCTGTTTTATAGCAGAATTATCACAGCTATGAGGCTGACCGCCGCCGTTTACGCAACCGCCCGGACAAGCCATAACTTCAAGCATTTGGAAATCTGCTTTTCCTTCTTTTATTTCCCGGATTGCGATTTCGGCTTCTCTAAGAGTTGAAACTACTCTTACAGTAAGTTTTGTACCTTTTAAATCAAGCTGAATAGTTTTAGAGCGGTTAGAAGTTCCGCGCATTTCTTTTATATCAATATTTTCGAGAACTTCGCCAGTTGCAAATTCATAAGCTGTTCTAACTGCGGCTTCCGCAACCCCTCCTGATGCGCCGAAAATCGTTCCGGCTCCGGTGTATTCACCGAACGGATTGTCCGGAGTTTCAGCGTCAAGCTTGTTAAAATCAATTCCAGCGGATTTAATCATCCGGCCGAGTTCTTTTGTTGTAAGAACATAATCGGTATCAGGATGTCCGTCAGTTGAAAGTTCAGGACGTTTGCACTCAAATTTCTTTGCGGTACAAGGCATAATCGCAACGATTGACATTTCATCACGTTTTATACCTAATTTTTCCGGAACGAGTCTTGCTAATACCGGTGAAAGCATTGACATTGGCGATTTACAGCTTGATAAGTGTTTTAACATATCAGGATGCTGATCTTCCAAATATTTAACCCAAGCCGGACAGCAGGAGGTGAATAGCGGAAGATTTTCTCCGGATTTTAAACGGGCGAGGAATTCGGAGGCTTCTTCCATAATTGTTAAATCTGCGCTGAAATTTGTATCAAAGACTAAATCAAATCCCAACTTTCTCAAAGCTGCATCAATTAATCCGATTGTATTTGTACCCGCTTTTAGACCGAACATTTCGCCCAGCGCAACACGAACGGCCGGTGCGATTTGCACAACTGTTTTTTTGTTTGGATTGGTAATCACTGACCAAACATTTTCAATATCGGATTTTATTGTTAAAGCTCCGGTCGGACAAACTGCCGCACATTGGCCGCAATTAACGCAATCAACCTGTCCCAAAGGTTTTCCGGCCATTGGTTGCACGACTGTTTTTGAGCCTCTGTTTGCAAAACCTAAAACAGCATGGCCTTGAAATTCGTCACATGCTCTTACACAGGCTCCGCAGAGAATACATTTATTAGGGTCTCTCACAAGTGATGGACTGCTATCGTCAACTGGAAGGTAATCTTCCAGTTTCTTTTCAGGGTATCTGATGCGTCTTACACCGTATTCTTCTGAATATTTTTGAAGCTCGCATGAGCCTGATTTTTCACAGGTTAAACATTCTTTGTCATGGTTTGCAAGAAGAAGTTCCAGAACTGTTTTTCTTATTCTTCTTGTTTTTTCGGTGTTAAGGTGGATTTTTAAACCGTTTTCAGGCGGCATTGTGCAAGAAGATTGAATTCCTCTTCCTTCAACTTCCACAACACACATTCTGCAAGCGCCAAAAGGTGTCAAATCCGGACGGTAACAGAATGTCGGAACATTCATGCCGGCTTTTCGAATTACTTCAAGAAGGTTTGGTTCGTTTGTGAACTCAACTTCTTTTCCATCAATAAACATTATTTTTTTATCATCAGTCATATTATTTTCCTTTATTATTCCAAAACTATCGCTTTAAACGGACAGCCTTTTAAGCAGGCTTCACATTTAATACACTTATCCTGAAGGATTTTGTGCGGCTGTTTAACAGTACCCTCAATAGCGCCCACCGGACAGTTTCTGGAACATTTTGTACAGCCCTTGCAAAGTTCCGGCAGAATAACGATTTTTTTCATTGCGGTACAAACACCGGCCGGACATTTTTTATCTTTAATATGTGCGATATATTCGTCTCTGAAATATTTTAGAGTTGACAATACCGGATTTGGAGCAGTTTTACCCAGTCCGCAAAGGGAGCCGTCTTTTACTGTTTGCGCAAGTTCTTCAAGCATATCTAAATCGGACATTTCACCTTTTCCGGCAACAATTTTTTCCAGAATTTTAAGCATGTTTTTCGTACCTTCACGGCAAGGAACACACTTTCCGCAGGATTCATGCTGAGTAAAGTTCATGAAAAATCTTGCAACCTCAACGATACAGGTATCTTCGGCCATTACAACCAGACCGCCTGAACCGACCATTGCGCCTGCTTTTATCAAATTGTCGTAATCCATAGGAATATCAAGGTGTTCTTCTGTCAAACATCCGCCGGACGGGCCGCCGATTTGGACAGCTTTGAATTTTTTGCCGTTTCTAATTCCTCCGCCGATGTCAAAAACGATTTCTCTAAGCGTTGTTCCCATCGGAACTTCGATTAGGCCGGTATTATTAACTTCACCTGTCAATGCGAATGTTTTCGTGCCCTTTGAAGTTTCTGTACCCATTGAGGCAAACCAATCGGCGCCTTTTAGCATTATAACCGGAACGTTAGCAAGTGTTTCAACGTTATTAATCAAAGTCGGACGTCCGAACAAGCCTTTATTAGCCGGAAACGGCGGTTTTGGACGAGGCATTCCGCGTTCGCCTTCAATTGAAGCAATTAAAGCGGTTTCTTCCCCGCAGACAAAAGCTCCGGCACCTTCTTTAATATGAATTGTAAGATTAAAGCCTGAACCCATAATATTTTCACCTAAGAAATTTCTTTCTTCGGCATCTTTAATAGCTTTTTTCAATCTTGCGATTGCAAGCGGATATTCGGCTCTTACATAGATATAAGCTTCATCTGCGCCGATTGCAAAGGCTGCGATTGCAATACCTTCCAATAATTTGTGCGGATCGCCTTCCATAACGGATCTATCCATAAATGCGCCCGGGTCGCCCTCGTCACCGTTACATACGACGTAAGATTTTCCGCCTCTGTTTGCGGCTGTAAATCTCCATTTGCGTCCTGTAGGGAAGCCTCCGCCTCCTCTTCCTCTCAGACCAGATTTTTCTATGGTTTCAATAACTTTTTCAGGATCATTTTCTGCCAAAACGTTATATAACGCCTCATAACCTCTTACGGAAATAGCTTCATCAATGCATTCGGCATTTATATGTCCGCAATTTGCAAGTGCAGTACGGGTTTGTTTAGCGTAGAAATTTATATCCTCGCTTTTTTGAACTTTCCCGCCGGTTTTAGGATCGGTATAGAGAAGTCTTTCTACCGGTTTACCGCCGATAATATGAGAATTATAAATTTCTTCAACATCTTCAACTTTAACTTTTACATAAGCGGTGTGAGTTTCAGGAATAATTACAAGTACACCTTGTTCACAAAAACCGTGGCATCCTGTTGGTACGATTGTTACTTTATCGTTGTGAGTGAGTGTAGAAACATTTGCGCCTAATTCCTCAAATTTTTCGATAACTTTCATTGAGCCGTTTGCCATACATCCGGTTCCGCAGCAGACCAGAACCCTCAAACCCTGTTTTTTTATCTCTTCAAGAGATTTTTGCTGTTCTTCTTTTATATTAATATTTAATGCTGTTTTTTCCATTTTACGCTTCCTCTTTTAATAGAGTGTCCAATACAATTTTAATCGCATCCGATGTCATTTGCGGATAAACTTTTCCGTTTATGACAACAACCGGCGCAAGTCCGCAAGCTCCAAGGCAGCTTACAGTTTCAAGAGAGAACAAACCGTCATCTGATGTCATTTTACCGTCAACTAAATTGAGTCTTGATTTGATTGCGTTCAAAACCGGCATTGACCCTCTAACGTGGCAGGCTGTACCATCGCAGACCTTTATTTCATATTTACCCTTAGGTTCCAGTGAAAACTGTGCGTAAAATGTTGCAACACCATAAACTGTTGCCGGAGACAAACCTTCCATTTTTGTTCCGATGTAAGTCATCGAATCTTCAGGCAGATATCTGAATACTTCCTGAACTTTTTGTAAAATCGCTATCAGATTGGATTTTTTATAGCCGTATTCAGCCATTATACTATCCAGCCTTGAAGTATCGATTTTGTGTGAAATTTCTACACTCATCTTGAACTCCTGTATAAAATTATATTAACCCCGATTGTATTTATATACTAAAAGACCAAATGCATACAATCTTATAAAGATTATTACATAAAATCAGGATTATGGCAAGTATATATTTATATTTTCTGCTGCGCTTGCGAAAGTTCGGTAAATATCTGAATTATTTCCTCTGAGACATCATCAATACTTGTTATTTGAGATTTAACATCTTTCGCGAATTCAGATTTTTTAAATTCGTGCAAGCCTCTTTTTTTGAAAAGTTCTTCAAGATTTTTAGCCATCGGGATTGAAGGGTTTATGTCGCCGTTTTCCCTGATTGAAATATTTTTAAGCTCACTATTGAGCGCCTTTTCCACAAGGTGAAGCGGGAGCAAATCTTCAAATTCTCCGCAATTAACTATATGGATTTTGTCAAAACTCCTCAATCTCGGCAAAATTTGCTCGTAATTATTTTTTGCGTCATTATCAAGAAGGATAAACACAGGTATTTTCAAGTTTTGCGCAAATTCATAAAAATATTTAACAACCTGGTTTTTTCCGCCGGCAGATATTATATATATACCTTTTTTATTAAAATCACATCCGCAGACTTTTCCAAACGCCGGAAGAAGAATTTCCTCCGTGATACCTTCCGCCAAAATAACCTTTTCCAGTGGATATTTAAACCCTTCTTTTTTTCGCTCTTCTATAATATCACAATTCAAAACAAGCGCCCTCAGCCATTTTAAGTTGAACGGCAAATCGTTCTCGTTTTCTATAAGTTTTACGAAAGATTTATAGTGAATTCTATTTTTTAAAAGCTCATTAACATTTTCATCTATTACAAATGTGGAATTTTCATAATCGTAAATCTTTTGATTAATTACGTAATCATCATCAAGTTTAAACCCTAAATTTTCCAACGAAGAATTGATAATGTATTCGGAAATCTCTCTGATTGTTTCAAAACTCAATTTATCAACTTCGTTTTTCTTTATATGCGGCTCAAGAAGCGCAGAAGAAATAACGTCTTTAAACACTCTCAAATACTTCTGTTCCGGCACTTTGAACCTTGTCAATCTGTCAATAGATATTACCAGTTGTTCTTTTGTGAGATGTTTTATCTTAATCTTTTCCAAATTTTCACACCTATTCATATTTGTTAACATTTTAGTATAAAAATAGCAAATTTAAAATACTTTTTGTTTTTATTATAATAGTTATTGGAGTAGGTAATAGTGTATTATAATTATTTTCAAAACTATCGTCAGTCAAATTATAACACGGCAGGCGCACCAAAGACAAAAAAAGTCGAAGCGGCGGCCGTAAATAATAACGCAGCAAAAACATCTTTTTGCGCTGCGACTAATCCTATTATAAACGAAATTCCTTACGACAAAGCAAAAACAGCATCTCCACTCAGAACAAGATTAACAGGCAAAGATGAGATTGATAAATACAACACAGTTCTAAAAAATTGCGATAAGGACACCAAAAAACATATTGATGCGCTTTTAAAAGGCGGTATTCTTTTGAACAATGATTCAAACGACAAAACATCAGTTCTTGACAACCTTTACAAAATCGCGACAACCCCGAGAGCTCAAGGGCTTAATAATCAATCTATATTAAAAGATACGGTGGAAGCGCTTTTGAACCCTTATATAATTAATCAACAGTTCGGCGATATTCCGGCAAACTATTCAGAAGGTGCCGTTGATGCTTATTTAGGAACTGAAAAAAATGACCCTTCAAAAAGAGCACAGGCAAAACAAGATATTAACGTTCCATACTCTGGAACCTGCGTTGCGGCAAGCATTGAATTCAATCTTGCTAAAAAACATCCGGCCGAATATGCAAGATTTGCAAATGGACTTTCTTCTCCTGAAATGGCCGTAGATAAAGAAATAAGCCTCAAAAACCTTACCGAGAAATCTCTCGATGCGGTATGGCTTTTGAATGCTTTTGAAATTCCGCACAAAACAAAAGGATTTGACAAAACAGTCTTAAAGATTGCACCTGATAAAAATGCAATTGTCAGAGCGCAAATTCAAACAACAAATAGAGATGCCGGTGAAAGATCCTCTGTTGACGTTTTAATGCAGTCGGCATTTATGAATGTCGGCTCACAGCAGACTTACAACTCACTTTCGGATAAAAGAAGTGGAAAATTCAACTCAAACGACAAGGGCTTGATTGAATTTGAAAAAACTTTCACAGAATCCATCGTTGAAGATAAAAACAAAATGTCCGTTACTTACCAAAAAGTTGATGACAACGGCCATCTAGTTGGATATGAAACAGATTTTAACACAATAAAAAAACAGATATCAGATGCGATAAAAGCGGGTGAAAACGTGATTATCGGATACACAGAAGTGGATGAACATAACGAAATTATCGGCGGTCATGAAATTACAATCACAGACATTAAAACAGACAAAAACGGCAAAATGATATTTGTATGCAACGACACCGACGACGGAATTTCAAAACCGATTGAGTACAGTGAAGATTATTTGGTTCCGAAAATTCACCACGCAGCACTTCCGCAAGAAATTGTCCAAAATGACATACAAATTACAGACAACTGGGTTGAAGGCCTCAAATCTTACAAAGAAATGAAAATGGCCGCATAAGAATTAAAAAAATGACAGGTAATCTGAACTTTACCTGCCATCTTTAAATTTTCATTATTCATTTTCCGTTTTATTTTCTTTCGGTAATATTGTTTCTTTCGGTTCTTTATACAATCCTGAATCATCCGAAAGATAAATGCGCTGCGTTTTTATAGGAATTGTACCGATTGATTCAAGTGTGTCCAGCACAATAATGCTGTTATCCTCAGGATTTACTTTAATTGTTTGGAAATCTGTCCATTGATAATTTCTTTCTTTGTCTAAATATTTATAGGTATAAGTTTTACTGCCATCAGCATTTTCTATACATTCTTTTGTATAAGGTTTTTGTCTTCTTGGAGTTCCGTCAATAATTTCTTCTGCTGACCGAAGGCTTCCTTCAGCAATATGCGCCGTATTCGTTTTATCTTGTGCTTTTGTTTCGTTAGTTTTATCAACGTTTGCAATATTATTAGCGATTTCATCAGGATTAATTTCGTCTGTCTTTTTATCAATTGGTGCTGTTGAACTCATATTTGTCGAATCAATTGCCTGCGGAGTGTTAATACCTGTCTTTTGAGATGATACAGGCTGAGACTTTGCCTGAGCTTCATTTAACATATGAATTGCATCAGCCGTATTTTTTGGGGTATCAGAACTAATTTTCAAGTTCCTACCAGCAAAGATAAGATTGACATTTTTAATGTTGTTTAATTTGACTAATTCTTTTACCGTAGTGCCGTAACGTTTCGCAATACCGGTCAAAGTGTCACCGGTTTTGATTGTGTAATCTGTCATAAATATCTCCTTTTATACTCTCAAGCACACATTGCTTATATGTTATATAAAAATTTTTATTACATAAAATTGCTTGATAATAGAGATTTTGAAACAAATCTTTACAATTAATTAGCCATATAAATAAAGATTTAGTTTGTTAAATTATTTAGCGAAATATTATAATTTAATATATATATGAATTATCAGAAATTAATCAATTTTAATATAAAAGAGTTAAGGCTTCAGCATCACTTAACGCAGGAAGAATTTTCCGAAAAAATAGGTCTTAGCATTCAAGGTTTGTCTAACATTGAAAGAAACAGGTATCAACCTACAGCTGAAACAATTGACAGAATTTGTTCCACCTTTGAAATAACTCCCGCACAATTATTGATTACACCGGCAAAAACTAATGAAGATGTTATTAAAAACATTGTTACCCTGCTTGCAAACTGTAAGCCTAAAAAATTAAAACAAATATACGATATAATAACTGTTATGTTAAGATAATTTTTTTAACCTGTTAAGCAGTCGCGAATAAAATGAAGTTAAGATTTGTTAAATAATATATAGAATCTGGCAAAAATATTCTTTCAGGTGATTTACTAAAAATGAAATAATTTATAAAAGGTATGACATGATAAATTCAGTACAACCAGTTCCAACTCAGCGGAATAATAGAACAAGTATACTTACCGTTGGAGATGTTCACGGTAAATTAACAAATCAGGAAAGAATTTACACTGCGTCAAAGGCTTTTGATGCATTTGTTCCTTCTCAGCCGACAGACAAGTTAAAACTTGCGACCGGCGATATTATATTAGGACTTGACTTAAAGGCAAATACAGCATCAAATAAATTCCTTGACTGGTGCGGGTTTATAGCAAACAATCTCGGAAACCATGAGATGGATGTTTTGCCGGAAAATTTATCAAAACTTTTTAAATCGGCGAAGTATAAAACACTTGCCTGCAACATTAACATTGTACCAAACAGTTTGATGAACGGAACAATAGAAAAGTCAATGGTTTATGTTGAGAATGGCACACCTTACGGAATAATCGGTATTGCACCTTCTGACTACAAAGACAGGGTAAAGCCGAACAAAACAATGGAAGAGATTTCCGTAGATGATTTTGAAACAACAATAAAAGATGTTCAGCAGGAAGTTGATAAACTTAAAGCAAAAGGAGTAAATAGAATTATACTTCTTTCACACAGCGGCTTTGGCAATGATCAAAGAATTGCGCAAGAAACGTCAGGTATTGATATAATTCTAGGAGGTCACACTCACAATACTATTGAAGGAGTGAAAGAAGGAGTTAACCTTTTCTATTCAAAATCCGGTGAACCGGTTGTTATAACTCAATATGGCAAAGACGGCGAAAATATCGGCAAACTTGACGTTGAATGGGACGATGTCAAAGGTGTTATAACAAAAGTTCAAAACTCAATGTCAAAGACAAGAGAAGAATTCAGAAGAACTCTTCCAATGAAATATGCGATTGAAACAATAATTGGTAAACCTGAAATATTGGGAAAAGTATCAAAAGCCGATCCGGCACCGAAAAATAGATTAATTTCTCCAAATGCACACGCAAACTTTATTGTAGATTCAATGAGAGGCGAACTTGGAACTGAAATCGCAATACTTAATAGTGGAAATATCCGCGGAAACTTTTCGGAAGGAACTGTAGATTCCAGGCTAATCAAAGATATTACGCCATTTAAAGACGATATGATTATTGCAAATCTTTCTGAACCGAACCTTGTACATATATTAAAACAGGGCGCAAAATCAATGGTTAATGTCGGCAATAAACCGGGAATTATTATTCCATCAGGTTTTAAATATGATATAACAAAATCCGGAGAAATTAGAAACCTCAGATATATTGATAAAAATAACAATGAAGTTCCGATAGATATAAATAATCCAAACCCGAATAAGACCTACAAAACAGCAATGGATGATTTCGTAGCTAAAGGCGGAGACGATTATCTCCCTAAAAATGACCATCCGGCATTCATTGAACAAACATTCAAAATAGATAAAGACAAACTTGCTTGTGAACGTTTCAAAAAATTAGATCAGCCGGTAGAAATCACAGATGACGGCCGTATCAAGATTGTTGAAGGATAAAATATTAATAACCGTGCAAATCTTTCGAGCCCAGATAATCCCTGACAAAATTCAGTGAGGCCTGAACGATACGTGTTACACGGGAAGAAGAAAGTCCGACTTGAGTCGCAATATCTTTAACCTGCATATTTCTATAAAATCTATATTCAACAACAGTACGCTCTTTTGGCGGAAGTTTTGCAATAGCTTCTTTTATAAGCTTGCTCATCTCGGTAATTTCAGCGTTTTCATCCGGCATTGCATGAGTATCTTTTACAAAGTCAAAAGGTGAATCGTTATCACTTGCGGCAGAGGCAAGTCCGTCAATGGAAAGGATAGTTTCGTAAATAGTTTCACGAACTTTTGCCTGCTGCATGTCCATGCCTTCAACAACTTCATCCTCTTCATATTCATCATCTTTTTTATGTTTCATGGCATACCATTTATAACGAATTCGAAGTTCGTTTCTGATAGCCCATCGAACAGCTGTTGCCATATATGCAGCATTGTATTTTTCAAGCTGTTCTTCTGTCTTATTTTTTATCAAAACTTGAAGCGCGATAATACCGATAGAAACAAGTTCTTCATATTCAACCATGTGAGAAGGTATGCGGCGATGTTCAACCTTTGCCACCTTCTGTACTATGTCTATATATTCCTTTAGTTTATTCTCGTTTTGAATTATCATAAATAGCTCTCACTATATATTACCTTGATTTTTATTTTTTTTCAAGTTGTAAACAAATAGTAAAATTTCCGCGACAGCTTTGTACAATTCCGGCGGAATTTGCTGGTTTAAATCGACCATCTTATAAAGTGCACGGGCAACCGGCGGATTTTCGATAACAGGAACTCTATGTTCTCTTGCAATCTTAATAATTTTCTTTGCAATAAGCTCCGTACCTTTTGCAATAAGCATGGGAGACGCCATTTCTTCCTGCTTATATTTTAATGCACAAGCCACATGCAAAGGGTTTGTGACAACAAAATCCGCCTCCGGAACGCTGTCCATCATTCCCTGCTGAAGCATCTGCATACGTCTTTGACGCAGAGCGGCCTTAACGTTCGGGTCGCCTTCTGTGTTTTTATATTCATCCTTTATTTCTTTAAAAGACATCTTCTGATCTTTCAAAAATTTCCATTTGGTAACTCCATAATCGGCCGCCGCAATAATCAAAAAGGCAATACAAGCTTTGAAAATAAATTCCGTTATGAGTTTTCCAAACTCAATCATAACTGCAAAGTTGTTATCTATCGCCGCAAGCATCAAAATGCTTTCAATATGGGCTTTGTAAACACTCCAGCCGATAAATCCCAAAAGAACAACCTTAACAATGTTTTTAAAAAGCTCAAAAAGCGTCTTTACGGACATAATATTTTTGAAATATTTTGTCGGGTTTAATTTGTCAAGCTTAGGCATTAAAGGCGCCGTCGCAACAAGCGGGCCTACCTGAATAAAATCCGCAAGAATTGCCACAGCCCATGCAATAAAAAGAATAGGACCTATAATTAATGCCGCACATTTAATAGTAACAGTTAAAATATAAGTCATTCCGATTTCATCGACATGCGCATTTGGAATTTGTTCATATAAAAGCGTATAAAGTTGAACGATTTGATCCCATATAAAAGATGAAAGCCCGAAAATTACAGTGAATAAAATTAGCAATGATACAGCAGTTGAGAAGTCTTTTGACTTAACAACCTGCCCTTCTTTCCTTGCCTGTTCCAGTTTTCGAGGGGTGGCATCAAATTGTTTGTCTTCATCACCCATTATAAATCCTCACTTTTACTTTCCAACATAATATCATGTTTATGTTAAAATGAAGTCATGCGAATTGAGGATTTTAAAAGTTACGCAAAAGAATTGTTAAACATTGCCCTGCCGATTATCATGGGAAACCTTGGTTTCATCCTGATTGGTGCCGGAGATGTTTTTATTGCCGGCCGGCATTCAACCCAGACACTTGCAGCAATAAGCATTGCAACAGCTATCATTAACTGCATATTTATAATAGGAATGGGGTTAATTGGAAGTATTTCGCCGGTTTTATCAAATTATAGAGGGGAAAGAAAATCCGCAAAAAGATATTTTTACCCGACAATCAGATTTAGCATGACGATAGCTGTAATTACGACATTGCTAACATTTGCAGCAATCCCGCTGATTGATTATTTGAAATTTGAGCCGGAATTAACCCCGCTGATAAAAGACTATATTTTTATAACAGCGTTTTCAACCTTCGGTGCGATGCTTCACATGGCTTTGAAAGAATTTTTACAAGCGTTTGAAATTGTGTTTTTTCCGAACCTTGTAACTGTATTTTCAGTATTTTTGAATGTGTTGTTGAATATAATTTTCGTTTTCGGCGCCGGATTTATACCGTCAATGGGTGTTAAAGGTTTGGCGATTGCAAGCTTAATCACCAGATACTTTATGGGATTTGCACTTCTTGCATTTTGCTATTCAATGATGTCATTCAGGAATTACAAGGATTCCGGATATTACAAAACACTTATAAAAGTTGGCTTGCCGATGTCATTTGCAGTGCTGGTTGAATTTGTAGCATTCAACAGTGTTGCGATAATCATGGGTAAAGTTGCGGGAATTTACGCCGCAGCACAAAATCTTGTGTGCACACTCACAACAGTTTCATTTATGGTGCCGTTTGCAATCTCAAATGCGATAGCCGTAAAAGTCGGATTTGCAAACGGAAGCGAAAACTTCACGGATTTGAAACGATACGCAGCAGCCGGAACGATTATGGGTGTCGGCTTTATGATGCTGAGCGCAATGGTTTTTGTAAACTGTCCGCATTTCCTCGTAGGAATTTTTACAAAAGATTTAGAATTAATAAAAATCTGCGTTCCGGTAATCTATATTCTGGCATTATTTCAGGTATTTGACGGAATTCAGGTTTCTCTTGCCGGAATATTCAAAGGCATAAAAAGAACTGAAGTTGTGCTGATTGCAAACTTAATCGGATACTGGTTTATTTCAATTCCGCTCGGATATTATCTTGCAATCATAAAAGGCAAAAATATTGTCGGTTTCTGGATTGGCCTTGTTTCGGCCGCAGTAGTTTTATGCTCGATTATGGGAGTTTTACTTGTTGTAAATTTGAAAAATATAAAAAAGAATTTTTGTAACATATCGAAAAAATAAGCTTTTTATGTTACAATTTGTGTGAATGGAGGATTATCGACATGCAAAGAGAAGAAAGAACATTTATAGCCGTAAAACCTGACGGTGTAAAAAGAGGATTAGTTGGAGAAATCATTAAAAGATTTGAAAGAAAAGGTTTCAAACTTATCGGAATGAAAATGCTTGACGTTACACCGGAAATGGCTGAAAAACATTACGGCGAGCATAAAGGTAAACCGTTCTATCCAAGATTAATTGAATATATTCAATCCGGTCCTATTGTTGCAATGGTTTGGAAAGGACTTGACGTAATCCATGGTGCAAGATGCCTTATGGGTTCGACAAAGCCTAACGAAGCGCAGGTTGGAACAATTAGAGCCGATTTTGCATTAGTAAAAGAATATAACGTTGTTCACGGTTCTGATAGTGTTGAAAGTGCTGAAAGAGAAATTGCAATCTATTTTACGCCTGATGAAATTTGTGACGAATACGAAAATATGGCAGAAATAGTTATTGAAAAACTTGACGATTAAGCAAACGGAGATTTGAGAAGTGAGCATAGAATCAGAAAAAGAATGCAAAGCTGTTGATTGTGCAAAAGAAAATTTTTCTTTTGACTTGCTTCACAAATCCAAAAAATCTCAAGCCCGCGCAGGACTTTTCAAAACTCCGCACGGCGAAATAAAAACGCCTATATTTATGCCGGTGGGAACGAATTCGGCCGTAAAAACGCTGACTTCCGACCAGATTAAAAACACCGGCGCACAGATAATGCTGTCAAATTCTTACCACTTGTATTTGCGGGCTGGAACAAAGCGTATTAAAGCATTTGGTGGAATTCACAACTGGATGAACTGGGACAGGCCGGTACTGACTGATTCCGGGGGCTTTCAAGTGTTTTCACTTTCCCATTTGAGAAAAATAACGGAGGACGGTGTCGAGTTTCGCGACCCGAAAGACGGCAAAAAACATTTTATATCGCCCGAGGTTTCCATGGAAATTCAACAGGATATCGGGGCCGATATTATAATGGCGTTTGACGAATGCGCACCGTATCCATGTGATTATGAACAAGCAAAAGCGGCCATGGAGAGAACTCATCGCTGGCTTGAAAGATGTTTTAAGGCAAAAACAAACCCTAAACAGGCACTTTTCCCGATTGTTCAGGGCGCATTTTATGATGATTTAAGAAGAGAAAGTGCGGCTGAAATTTCCAAATACGATGCAGTCGGTTACGCAATCGGCGGGGTTAGTGTGGGAGAACCGGCAGATATAAAAAATTATTTCGTTGAACTTACAGCGCCGCTTTTACCTAAAAACAAACCTCGCTATTTAATGGGGGTCGGAACTCCGGAAGATTTGCTGGACGGAATAAAACGCGGAGTAGATATGTTTGATTGCGTTCTTCCGACAAGAAATGCCCGCCACGGTTCGTTCTTTACCTGGGAAGGTAAAAAGAATATAAAAAACAAACAGTTTGAAGATGATACAGGGCCACTTGTTGAAGGCTGTAACTGTTTTGCCTGCCGTAACCACTCCAGAGCTTATATAAGACACCTTTGGAGATGCGGAGAATCAACTGCAGCAACACTTTTATCAATCCATAATATCCAGTTCCTCGTAGAATTTTCGCAAGCTTGCCGACAAGCCATTTTGGAAGATAGGTTTGAAGAATTCTATGATAAACACTATGAAAAATTTCTCAATTAATGTTTCAAATAATCCATGTTGCCTTGCTCAAGAATATATTTTGAACAAGACCAACCGGCAGCATTAAGTTTGCAATCATCAGCTTGCCCCGTGAGCAGACTATTTTTAGTAAAATAAAAATGAAATATATCCCTACCAACAGTATTTGGCGGTTTTTTACCGTTAATATCTATCCATAAAGCACCACAAGTATCATTTATATTGTTACTGCTAGTTGCACAATACGCATCTGTTGCAGATCTTAACCACATATAAGTTCCATCATTTAAAATTAACTTGTAATAACGATTAGATGAATCATAATTTACGTGATTATTGCCATTCAGAAACTTAATAGTTCCATTTTGTAAACACCCGCTGGAAGTGCCGCAATCTTTAACAATTTTTAAATATGGTTTAAAATAGCTCATGAATTTTTCGGCACTCTCTTTTGTATACCCATCCGACACATCCCATTCATCTAAATAACCATGATCCTTGATTGCCATCAATTGCGCCTGTGACATAACAGAATAGAACTTCTTAACCTTGTTAACTGTAACCCGCTCCTGATGCTTTTGAATTAAAGAAGGCAAAGTCATTGCCGCTACAACCCCGATTATTCCGAGAGTGATAAGAACTTCGGCCAAAGTAAACGCAGGTTTACGACGATCAGCAAAGTGGCAATCCAGCTTTTCTGGTAGGCTAAAGTCTACTCTACTACTATTTTTTATCATATTATCCTCTTTCAAATTTCTTCCTTTCATAATTCTATATTTTAGCATCCTGTCTCCTTTCCAACCATAAACTGCCGTTTAAATTTTCGCACCATAATTTATATTTTGGTGCGAATAGGCCTGAAATTCACTAAAACATACCTTCTTAAAATTCAAAAAATTCGCAAAAAATGACAAAATACCACTTGAAATGTGTCTAAAAATATTGTATAATAAGGCTATAAAAAACTCGCATCAAAATATAAAATTTGGTGCGAGTTTTTTATACGAAAATCCCCTGAAATTTAATTCAGGGGATTTATAAAATCTCTCTTTTTACCGATTTATACCGCGCTAGCACGCTGTAACGTTATAATCTCTTTCTGCTGCTGCACAGGTGCATTCAAGAATTTTGTTGAGGCAATTGTTGATGAATGTTTCCATTTTAGAAACTTCAGATTTAATTGCGTTCAATTTTTCGTCTTTTGGTAAAAATTCTTCGTATTCGTACATTTTTAAATACCTCCTACAATGTTTTTGTCCTTTACTAACATAGTAATTGACGGAACATTGTGACTAAATCTTTAATGTTTTTATCTAAAAAGTTACAAAAAGTTACAACTTCTATATTCTATTATTCCCTTATTTTTCAAAAACTAACGAATAATTGACTAATCGGGTATAAACAAAGAAATTTTTCTATGCTAAACTAGCGTTATGAAAAAAGGGGTATTATATTTAATATTAATTTTGGTTTTGAGCGTAGTTTTTGTAAAAGCTTGCATAAATCGGGATATTCCTGAGGATTATGTTCAAAAATCGTCTCAAATTTCAGACACGGAAAATGTTGAGTATCCGGCCGGAAAAAATGTTACAATTGATGGGGTTGATTATCGTCAATCTCAGGCGGCGGATGGCATTTTTGGCGGCGAACTTGTAGCGTCAACAATTGGCGAGGGTCCGAAAACTTTCAACCCGTTTAATTCTAAAGATAACATTTCTTCTCAAATGTCTGAAATTATGTACGATGGGCTTGTTACGACCCATCCGGTTACGGGTGAAGTAATCCCGAAGCTTGCAAAATCTTATTCGATTAAGGGTAATGATTATATAGTCAACTTAAGACATGGGATAAAATGGTCGGATGGCAAGCAGATTACGGCGGATGATGTTGTTTTTACATGGCAGAATATAATTTTTGACGGGTTTGGAAACACTTCCACTCGAGATTCCATGGTTATAGATGGAAAACTTCCGACAGTTTCAAAAATTGATGATTACACCGTGAAATTCACAACGCCAAAACCGTTTGCGCCGTTTTTAAGAATGCTTGCAACCCCGATTGCGCCTAAACATATATTTGAGCCGGCAGTTAAAAAAGGAAAAGCTTATTTTGAAACTTTTTTGTCGACAAATGCAAAAACCGATGAGTTCGTAATCTCAGGCCCTTTTAAAATCAAGGAATATGTTCCGGCTCAGCGGGTGGTTTTTGAGCGCAATCCAAATTATTACGTGATAAATGACAAAGGTGAAAAACTTCCATATCTTGACCGGCTTGTATATTTGATTGTCGGAGATTTGAATAACGAAGTTTTGAAGTTTGAAGGGGGCGAACTTGATATAATCGGGCTTCAAGGTGCTAACGTTGCGCGTTTCAAAGAACGGGAAAAATATTCTGATTACAAGGTTTACAACCTTGGGCCAAACACAGGCACACTTTATCTTTCAATGAATTTGAATACGAGAAAAGATGATAAAGGCAAATTTTATGTTGACCCTAAAAAGCAAAAATGGTTTGGAGATTTGAATTTTAGAAAAGCTGTAGATTATGCGCTTGACAGAAAAAATATAGTGTTCAATATTGCAAACGGACTCGGAGCACCGCTTTTCACCGCTGAACCTTTGAATTCTATATTTTTGAATAAAGATTTGAAACCTTACGACAAGGATTTGAACAAATCCCGTGAATTATTGCAAAAATCAGGGTTTTATTGGGATAAAAAAGGCAAGCTTTTTGACAAAGACGGAAATCGGGTTGAGTTTAACCTTTTTACGAATGCCGGAAACACTGAGCGTGAGGCCATTGGGGTAATGGTTAAGCAGGATTTGGAAGAATTGGGAATGAAGGTCAACTTTAAACCGATTGAGTTTAATTCGCTTGTCAACAAACTTGTTTCAACACCGGACTGGGATATGGTTGTAATGGGCTTTACAGGCTCTCCGCTTGAGCCAAATAGCGGCAAAAATGTTTGGCTTTCGAACGGTACATTGCATTTGTTTAACCAGAGAATGGAAAAGGATTACAATTCTGAAAGGCTCGATTTTGAAAAACAGCTTGATTATTTGATGGAACAAGGCGCTTTGCAGATTAAATTTAAAGACAGGAAAAAATATTACGATGAATATCAGAGAATTGTATATGAGCAAAAGCCTTTTATATACATATATTCACCGCTGATTATAAGTGCTGTCCGAAACAAATTCGGAAACATATATCCGTCAGAACTCGGCGGCCTGACTCATAACATTGAGGAAATCTATATAAAAAATTAAAAACAAATACTGCCCGCAAAAGCGGTGGAGGGATTAAATTGGAAATACTAAAATATATTTTAAAAAGAATTCTACAGACGATACCATTATTAATAATTGTATCTTTAATAAGTTTTTTCATAATTCGTTTAAGTCCGGTCGATCCGCTTGCGGAGCTGCGTCTAAACCCTTCTGTATCCAAGGAAACTCTTCAAAAAGAAACCGAGCGCTTAGGGTTGGACAAGCCTATTATTGTTCAGTATGGGAAATGGGCTTCATCTTTTATTAAAGGCGATTTGGGGATAACCTCGAACGGCGAAAGGGTCAGTACAAAATTAAAAGAAAGAATTCCAAACACACTTCTGCTAACGGTGATAGTAATATTTTTATCCTGGGCTGTCGGAATTCCGCTGGGAATTCTTGCAGCTGTTAAATGGAAAACCCCTCTGGATAGGTTTCTTACTGTTTTAACAAGTATCGGAATGGCTATCCCTTCGTTTTTCTTTGCGGTGTTATTGCTTTTGTTTGCCGTGAAAACCGGATGGTTTCCGGTTGGCGGGCTTACGAGTTCAAACTTTTCTAACATGACATTCTTTCAAAAACTCGGGGATTTAGCTTCTCATCTGGTTTTGCCGGTAACGGTTTTATTTACGATTTCTCTTGCGGGCTTGCAGCGCCAGATGAGGGCAAACCTATTGGATGTGATGGATAGCGATTATGTGAAATTTGCGAGGGCAAAAGGGTTGAGCGAATTTCAGGTTATTTTTAAACACGCACTGAGAAATGCCGTCAACCCGATGATTACACTTTTAGGGTTTGAATTTGCCGGACTTTTAAGCGGAGCAGCTCTTACGGAATATGTATTTCAATATCCGGGACTTGGAAGGCTTATTCTAGAGGCGGTTTTAAAATCCGATATAAATCTTGTAATGGCGTCTTTAATGATGGGGGCAATAATGTTGATTTTGGGTAATCTATTTGCCGACATACTTTTGATTATCACAGATCCGCGGGTTAGGGGGACAAAATAGATGTTCAAAGAGATTTTTAAACAGTTGATGAAAGATAAATTTTCAAAAATTGCCCTTATAATTTTAGGGATAATATATTTTTCTCTGCTTTTTGCGGATTTTATTGCACCATATAACAAGGATTTTTCGGATAGAACAATGGCGTACGTTCCGCCTTCTAAAATTTTTACTATTGATGACAACGGAAAATTTTCAAAGCCATATACTTACAATTATATAAGAGAATTTGACGGCGAAAACCTTAAAATTACTTACCGTTTGGATAGAAGTCAAAAACATTACCTGAAATTTTTTGCAAAAGGCCAGAGTTATAAATTTTTAGGAATAATTCCGTGTAATCTTCATCTTGTGACAACAGATGAGGACGGAAGATTATATTTTCTCGGAACTGATATAAACGGGCGGGATGTCTTTTCTCGTCTGCTTTTTGGCGGAAGAATTTCAATGACTATCGGATTTTTGGCGCTTTTTGTACTTTTTCCTATCGGGCTTTTGTACGGCGGAATTTCCGGCTACTTCGGCGGAAAAGTTGACACCTTTATGATGAGGTTTGCGGAAGCCGTTATGTCAATCCCGAGTTTTTACCTTTTAATAATTCTGGCGTCAATTCTTCCTTCCGGCATGACGAGTATTCAGAGGTTTATTTTAATCGTCGTAATCCTTGCCCTGATTGGCTGGGCGGGATTTGCAAGGGTCGTCAGAGGAATGGTTTTGTCTGTGAAAAATCAGGAATTTGTTCAGGCGGCGAAAGGTATCGGGGCATCAGATCTGCGGGTTATTGTAAAACATATTCTTCCGCAGACAACAAGCTTTGTAATCGTTGCGATGACGCTTTCGGTTCCTTCATATATTCTTTCTGAATCAGGCTTAAGCTTCCTCGGGCTCGGAATTCAACAGCCTGATGCAAGCTGGGGAAACATGTTAAAAGAGGCTCAGGAGTTCACAAATATTGTGTCGCGGCCTTGGCTTTTGACACCGGGATTTTTAATTTTTGTTGCGGTGTTGTGTTTTAATCTTATCGGTGATACCATAAGAGATATTCTTGACCCGAAAAGTAAAGTCCGCTAAATATATTTCGGGTTGAAGAGAGAGATTTTTGAGGAATGATATGGATATAAGTTTATTGGGAAATTTTTTAGATTATACTTTTTTTGTAAAAGTTTTTTCTTCCGTTCTATTGGGATTTGTAATCGGGTTAGAACGAGAAATGACGAATAAATATGCGGGTTTGAGAACAAATATTCTCGTATGTTTAGGGGCTTGTATTTTTACAATAATTTCAATATACGGATTTCCGGAAGTCTCAGTTTCCGGCGATGAATTGGGAACACGTGACACGGCTCGTGTTGCAGCTCAGGTTGTAACCGGAATTGGTTTTGTCGGAGGCGGCGCTGTTTTAAGACACGGCGCAACGATTTTAGGCTTGACCACGGCGGCAACCCTTTGGATTTCTGCATCAATCGGTATGGCTTGCGGTGTCGGCTTATACGGGCTTGCTATTGCAGGAACAATTTTAACCCTTGCAACTCTTGTTTCTGTCAGGGTTTTTGAAAGAAGTGTTTTGATAAAAAGTACTAAAAACACAAAACGTTTGAAAGTCGCAATAACTTGTCTTAATCAAAATTCTGAAAATATATACAGTTCTATTATCGAGAAATATTCTCACCTGCGTGAGATATCTAAAAAACTCAATAAATCTGACGAAAACCTTACAAAAATCGTTGTAATCCTTGATGTTTCAGCCAGAAAACCTATCCAGACAATGTACAAAGAATTTCAAAAAATTGAGGGAATTGAGTCTGTTTCTATTCAGGAATTTAATGAGATGATTTAGAAATATAAGCTTAAACAAATAATTTATACATTATTATTGAGCAAGATGTTCCTAAATTAAGGGATTCAACACTTTCATTCATTTCAATTTTAAGAGTTTCGGTTGAATAATCTATCAATTCTTCACTCAATCCATCCGCCTCAGATCCAAACATCACAAGGAGCGGAAATTGCGGAGTATAAGTTTTTAAATAATTATTTGCACGCGGAAGTGTCGCAATTCTTGAAAAATTGTCAAAATATTTCTTCAATGTATCTAAGTTTTCTATATTAATTACCGGAATTTTCCACAAATTCCCGACTGATGCCCTCACGCATTTAGGATTATAAAAATCAACTGTATCATGGCCGTATAATATGACAGCATCAGCATTAAAGGCGCTTGCACTTCTTAATATCGTCCCTAAATTTCCTGCATCTTTAATATTTTCTAACAAAATTACTTTTTGCGAATTTCTTAAAACTTCCGGAGCAAAATCAAGTTGACATCCGACAGCAACCGCTTCCGGAGCAGTTTCTGTTGTGGAAATTTTCTTGAGAACCGGCTCATTTGTTAATATTATTTTCTCGTTTAAAAAATTATATTTAGAAGCACTTGAGTTCAAAACGAATACATGTTCTATATTAATACCAAAATCAAAAGCTTCTTTTATTGCCTTATAGCCTTCTAAAAGGAATTTTTTTTCTGAATTTCTATACTTTTTTTGCTGGAGTTTTGCTGTTTGTTTTACCAGCTCATTATTTACACTCGTAATTTCCATTTTATCTTACCTTAAAAAGTTTGAGCCATTTCTTTTCCTGTTCGGTTAATAGTGTAAAATCTATGAGCTTTTTTTCATAACACATATCAGAAAAAGAATTTATTATTCCATACTTTAAATAACACGCGTTTTCAAGACGAATCCCAAAGTAATCTTTATTATACAATCCCGGCTCAATTGAAAAACACATGTTTTCTTGCAATTTGACTTTTGCAAGTTCATTTTTGCTCAAATTCGGCGGATATTCATGAACTCCAATCCCGAGGCCATGCCCCAGTCCGTGGTTAAATTCAAAACCGTCAATTTTATTTTCTTCCTCAATTTTTCTTGCATATTCGTCAATATCGTATCCGGTGGTGTTTTCCAAAATATTATAATCAAAGGCATTCAAAAACATTTTTAAAACGGTTGTATAAACTTGTCTTTGAAGCTGTGACGGTTCACCTTTTACAAACACTCGTGTAATATCAGTTGCAAGCCCTCCTTCATAGTATGCCCCGCAGTCAATTAACACAAGCCCGCCGTCTTTCAGTATCACATCTTTTGAATTTTTGGAATAATGTGCAAGTGCAGAATTTTTATCTATTGCAACGATAGATTTAAAACTTAAATTTTTTGCTCCAAACTGGTAAAAATATTCTTCCAATTTCTGTGCAATATCGAATTCCGAAAGTTCTTCATTATTTTCTATATATTCTCTTATTGCGTAAACAGTTTTATCCGTACGCTCAAAACAAGTTTTGTAATACTCAATTTCCGTATCATTTTTAACCGCCTTCATCAAAGAAATCGGATTTTGCGCAAAAACTTTAACTTTATCTTTAATCAAATTATAATCATGCGCATTAATTGTTGACTTATCAACATAAATTTTTCCGCTAAAACTTTGGATATATTTTTCATACAAATCCATTTTGTCCGGCGTAAAAAGAAGAGTTTTTTTTCTGCTCAAAAAAGCTTTGGCTTTTATGGATGAACAATATTGTTTCTCGAAATTTCTTGAATTAAACAAGTAAGAAACTTCTTCCATGTTAGTAAGTAAAATGCCGTCTTCTTCTGGGATTTCGTCCAATAATGCTTTAATCTTATCTTCAATTGTCAAGCCGGTGTATTCAATTTTTAATTTTTTAATACCCAAAGACGGTTCGCGGTTAAGACTTGTAATAGGATCACGATCCAAAAGTTTTATGCAGACATTTTTATCTTTTAATTTTTCTTGAAGTTTTTCATATCTTGCCTGACTATTTTTGAACGAAAAAATTCCAAGCATGGAATTCGGCTTAATCATTTTGCAGAATTCATCAATAAAATTTTGCCCTGTCCTTAACTTTACAACCGTAACTTTTTCTTTATCAACCTCATTATCTGCCTGAATATGATATCTTCCGTCAACAAAAAGATACAATTTCTCCATTGTCAAAAGAACATCGCCGGTTGATCCGGAAAAATTCGTGAGCTTGTATCTGGAATTTTCGCTCAAATCATTGTATTCAACCAAAAAATCATTAGTTGAATTAACAAGCAGATAGTCTAACTTTTTAAGTTTTAAAAATTCACGCGTATCATCAATAGTATTAGTCATTAGTTTTTCCGGTAAGCTGGATTAGATGCCATCCAAATTGAGTTTGAATCGGATTTGAAATTTCGCCGATTTCCATAGAAAAACAAGCATCCTCAAATTCTTTTACCATAACACCTTTCGGGAAATAACCGAGATCTCCGCCGGTTCTGCCAGAAGGGCAAAGTGAATATTCAATAGCAGCATCAGCAAAAGTGATTTTGCCGCTTTTAATCTCATCTAATAATTTTTTAGCTTCCTCTTCTGTTTTAACGAGGATGTGGCTTGCTTGAACTTCTTTAGTCATATATTTCTCCTTAATTTTTAAAGTTTTTCTAATTATAATATAAATTTCAAATTAAATCAAATAAAAAGACTTGCCCGGAGTTTTATGGATGCTGGCAAGTCGTGCATATTAAACATAGAGTTTGTTCATTATGAAATTGTACATAGTTTCAATTAAAAAGTGTAAGCCCGGCTATATTTTAAAACCAGACCGCTCTAAGAAAAACCTTGTCGCAACCCCGAAATAAGTGTCTGGATATAACGAGCTTACAATTATATAATAAACGTATTTTTAGTATATTTCACCATTCTAAAGAATAAATTTTTTAAAAGATTATTAACAAATTATAATTAATACTAAAGAATTATAAATAAAATTTTAAAAAGGATATTGCAAAAAAAAATGTTTGTACTAAAATAGAGATATGCGGAGGTAACTCAATGGTAGAGTTCCTGCCTTCCAAGCAGGTTGTTGCGAGTTCGAGTCTCGTCCTCCGCTCCATAAAGAACACTCATCAATAGATGGGTGTTTTTTATTTTAAACCAAAATGTAGCTTGTTAATAAATATGTCAATCACGTCATTCTAAGCAGATAGGGTGCAATAATTGCACTCGCTATAAATCGTCTTTTATAAGAGCATTATCAAGTCCGCCATTTAAAGCCGAATGC
This sequence comes from bacterium, assembly GCA_017942035.1. Classification (GTDB taxonomy): domain Bacteria; phylum Cyanobacteriota; class Vampirovibrionia; order Gastranaerophilales; family Gastranaerophilaceae; genus RUG14219. The sequence continues at coordinate 46,784 of JAGAVG010000054.1, forward strand.
AGTGAATCCAAAGCCACAAATTTTTTGGCAAAAATTTCAATTTCAAAAATATCTTGCCCATAAACATTTGGTTTTTTCAACCCATTAACATCAAAATAAATTCTACCACAACGACTAGAAGTGCGTTTCTGAGGCGGAACTACAGAATAGTTAGTCCATTCATAAAAACAAGTTCCAGACGAAGTGTTATCTCGAATAATAGTAACAAAAGAACCATCTTTAAGTACTAATCTTCCATAGTTTTGTATATGTGGAGCAAGAACCCTTTTTAAATAATTGCCGCCACATTTACCGGAACTGATTTGTAAGTTGGTACAGTTTTCTAAGGTTTGGAAATATTTTGCAAATTCATCTTGAATATTGTCGTTTGAATTTGAACTGTCAAAAATTAAAGTATATTCATACGGAGTGCCGACATCATTTGAATAAGCAACAAGAGCGTTAGAAATTATATTATAAGTTTTTTTTGCTTTATTAATTAAAACTTTATTTCTATATTTTTGAACTAAGGAAGGTAAAGTCATCGCTGCAACTATGCCGAGGATACCGAGAGTGATTAAAACTTCCGTGAGTGTAAAAGCTACCTTTACTTTCCCTCGCCCCTTGTGGGAGAGGGTATTTAATGACGTTTCTAGTTTGTCTTCTTGTCCTCTTGTCTTCTGGCCTTCATTTATCATATTTTGTCCTCCATATTTTCTTAAATTATCCTTTAAATTCATGCACCATAATTTATATTTTGGTGCATGTAAGCCTGAAACTCACTAAAACATACCTTCTTAAATTTCAAAAATTTCACAAAAAACAACAAAACACCACTTGAAAAGTGTCTAAAAATATTGTATAATAAGGCTATAAAAAACTCGCACCAAAATATAAAATTTGGTGCGTTTTTTTATTAAAATTTTATATTATTCAATAGGCGGGATAGTAGCAATACCGAGTTCAATAGATTGTAAAATAGCCGGAATTCTTTTTTGAACTCCTAATTTTCTATAAACACTGCTTAAATGCGCCTTGACCGTATCTCTTTTAATTCCTAATTTTTCAGAAATTTCACGATTATTTAACCCAAGAATTGCAAGGTTCAAGACTTCCTTTTCTCGTTTTGTTATGTTTTCCATAGTTAGCCTACTCCACATCTATTCTTTAATTAATCTTATTCTTACAATTCTAAAACGTAATTAATTTCTGTCTATTGACTATTTGTCTATTAATTTTCAAATGCGGAGTTAGACAAATGTACTAGTTAAAGAATTTAGTAAAAAAAACACACCAAATTTTATATTTTGATGCGAGTTTTTTATAGCCTTATTATACAATATTTTCAGACACTTTTCAAGTGGTGTTTTGTCATTTTTTGTGAAATTTTTGAATTTTAAGAAGGTATGTTTTAGTGAGTTTCAGGTCAACTCGCACCAAAATATAAATTATGATGCATGAATTTAAAGGATAATTAATGAAAATATGGAGGCTGAAAGTATGAAAATAGAACAAAGAGAGAGCGTAAGTATTAAAGCCGCGTTCACCTTGGCAGAGGTTCTAATCACCCTCGGAATAATTGGGGTTGTTGCGGCGATGACATTGCCTGCTTTGGTTCAGCATTACAGAAAAGTTGAGTATTCAGCAAGGCTTAAGAAATTCTACAGTTCTATGAATCAAGCGATTTTATTATCTGAGGTTAATAACGGTTCACCTACAGACTGGAATAAAGTCTGGACAATATATAATGACGATGGAAATGTTGATTACAATGCTAATGGAGAACACACATATAATTTCTTTATGAAATATTTGGCGCCATACATTAAATACACAAAAATAGAGCAGGGTAAAAGTGAGATTGATGAAGATGGAAATCAAAAGGTATCAAGTACTACAGTATATTTTGCAGACGGTACTACTGTTAGGATTTCAAATGGAGCTTGTTTTGATTTGTTAGCCGATGTAAACGGCAAACAAAAACCAAATCAACAGGGAAGAGATATTTTTATTTTTCTTTTATGCCCTGATGTAAATAACAGCTCATATCATTGCGGAAGCGCACAAAAACATTTTTGTAGTTATCGGGGAGAAACAACAAACAGAACAACCGCTTTAAATAGCTGCAAAACAAGCCCTTATTACTGCAGCGGATTATTAATGCATGACGGCTGGGAGTTCAAAGAAGATTATCCGTATAAGCTTTAATATATTTGCAGGGTAGAATAGATTTCAGCCTACCAATAAAATTACAGATAGCTGAATTCATATTCTCCGTTGTCAAAACGGAATTGAATTTTCAGGGTATCACCTTTGTAAGACGAAGGCGGCGGATTGAATTTTGGAACGCTCATTAACATATAATAAACCGCATCGTTTAAGGATTTGTTTTCGGATTGCCTTACAAACTTACGATTTGTAAGCTTCCCATCCGGAGCAATATTGAAAGATACAACACAAGAGCCGCTTCCTTTTACACTGCTTACGATAAAACGTGAAAATAATTTGTGCAAGAGCTCGCTTTTGTATTCCATAAATGAGGGATTAAAAGCATCAGTTTTTTCCGGTTTTAAAGTTACAGGAGCCGGATTAAAATTCTGCTGCTGAGGGTTGGATTTTTTTATCGTATCATGCGTTTTAACCGGTGACGGATTAACTTTTTTCACTGTATTATTTTTTTTAACGACTTCCGACTTTTGAGAAGGCGCTGAGGTCTTAGGTTTCTGAACCTGAACGGGTTTAGGATTCTCAACTTTTTTCGTATCAGCTTTTTTAACCGGAACTGTTGTTTTTACAGGTTTATTATTAAAAATTTCTGAAATAAATTTCGGCTCTTCAATCTTTATTTTTTTCGGCAGCTCTGTATTTTGAGACTGTATATCTTGTGAAAGCTCAACTTTTTGACTTTGAACAGGTGTATCATCCCAAAAAGTTTCAATATCCGGAATAACTATTTTTTGCCTGATTGCCTTATTCTGATGCGTATTTTGCGACTTTTTAGGTTCTGGCATAAAAATAACAAAAGCAAAAGCCAGAATTATACACAGTGCAAAAATTACCCATGAAATTTTATTTGAATCCGTCAGGTTTGAATTTGTCAGATTTTTTTTATCCGGCTCGGGAACAAATTCAAACGTGTTATTTCCGCACTCGCAATATTGAACCTCGTTTTTGTACTCTAATCCGCAATCTTTACATCTATACATAAAAAATTATTCCTTTAAATCTTTGTGTGTAAAATGCTTTACGCCTTCGGCATAATCTTTTACAATCTGTCCCGAACCGCGCAATTTATACTTGTAAATCGTAAGTCCCTCAAGCCCAACAGGGCCTCTTGCATGGGTTTTATTGGTTGAAATTCCAACCTCAGCCCCGAAACCGTAACGAAATCCGTCCGCAAACCTTGTGGAAGCGTTAAAATATACTCCTGCACTGTCCACCTTGTTCAGAAATTTTTCGGCATTTTCGGAATTTTCTGTAATAATGCTGTCCGTATGGCCGGAACCGTAAGTGTTAATATGTTCAATTGCTTCATCAATACTATCAACAATTTTAAAAGCAAGAATTTTGTCGCCGTATTCAAAATCCCACCTTTCGGGCTTGTTGATTAGTTTAATGTCTGAAAGTTCAAGACTTGCGAGCAATTCATCGCGGCGCTTAAAATTTTTGTGAATAAGAAGTGTTTCAACAGAATTGCAGGCACTCGGATATTGAGTTTTTGCATCAACAACAATTTTTTGCGTCATTTCTAAATCTGCACTTTCATCGGCAAATATATGACAAATCCCGTCAGCATGGCCAAGTACCGGAATTTTCGTGTTTTCTTTGATAAATTTAACCAAACTGTTTCCCCCGCGCGGAATAATCAGGTTAATATATTTGTCACATTTGAGCATTTCTCCGACATCATCACGCGAAAAAACCTGATTAAGTACATTCTTAGGGAAACCTTCAATTTTATCAAGTGTTAAATTTATTATGCTTAAAATCGTTTTGTTTGTGTTAATACTTTCTTTTCCGCCCTTTAAAATAACGGCATTAGAAGATTTTATTGCAAGCGAAGATATTTGTGCAATCACATCAGGTCTTGCCTCAAAAATTATCCCTAAAACCCCGATAGGACAAGAAACTTTCGAAAGTATCAAACCTTCGTCAAGTTCTCTTTTGAAAAGTTCTTTGTTAACCGGATCTTCAAGCTTTGAAATATCGCGAATTCCCTGAATCATATCGCGCATCTTGTTTTCATCAAGTTTTAAACGGTTAAAAGTCGATTTCGAAAGTTCGCCGGTCTCGACAAGCTTTTTTGCTTCATTTAAATCTTTCTGGTTTGCCTCAAAAATTACGGTGCTGTTATTTTCCAATGCATCAGCAATTCTTTCTAAAGCCGTATTTTTAAGCTCTGTTGAAATATCCGCAATCTCTAAAGCGGCTCTTTTAGCGTTTTTTGCAATTTCTATAAATTCCATTGATAAATCCTCTTTTCAATAGAATTGTAACATAAAAATTGCCGGAGCTTAAAAATAGAATTTTGCGTTAGTAAATTGAGCTTTTTATCGCTTAATTTTGCTTAAATGAGGATAGTCATCTTCAATCTTCCAGCCGTCATGAGCAATCAAATTAAGGCAATAAGCACCATTTTCCTTACATACATTTTTTAAAGATTCTCTTGAGCCATCTGTGAATTGTAAATGATAAGTCGTGAAACTACCGCTGGCATATAGCATAAACGAACGGTATCCATCCGCCGTGGATTCAGGTATGCTCATACGAGGCTGTATGTCCTTGCAATCAGCATATTTGGGACATAAAAGCACATATTCAAAATTTTCACAAACATTTCCATTTTTGCCTCTGCACCATAATAGCATACCTGAACCATCAGCAAGCCCGACAAGAACCCCGCCATTTCCATCTTCAATTTTTGTACTGTTTATATATTTGGAATAGTTATGCTTGTAAAATTCAATTGCCTCCTCCGAGTTATTACCCTCAAACGTGGTATCTATATTACCAACGATCCTCATCGATGCTTGCGTATAAACAGAATAAGCCTTCTTTAATCTTGTTTCAACAACACGCCTGTTATAATTGCCTATCACCGCCGGCAATGTGAGAGCTGCCACAATACCAATTATCCCGAGGGTGATTAGAACTTCCGCCAAAGTGAACGCGGGTTTCGTCATTGCGAGGCGAATTTGCGGACGGACGGAGCATAAGCGAGTCCGGATAGCGAAACAGCGAGGGCAGATAAGTCCACTAGGACTAAAATCCCGAGTCTGTAAAGCTTGGAGCAAATTCAAGACCGAACGGAGTGAGCGCAGCAATACATTTGTTTCCGGTAGACTAAAGTCTACCCTACTACTATTTTTTATCATATTATCCTCTTTCAAATTTTTACCTTTCATAATTCTATATTTTAGCATTCTGTCTCCTTTCAGCCATAAACTGACGTTTAAATTTTCGCACCATAATTTATATTTTGGTGCATGTGGGTCTGAAATCCACTAAAATATACCCTTTCAAAATTCAAAAAATCATCAAAAAACGACAAAAGACCACTTGAAAAGTGCTGGAAAATATTGTATAATAAGGCTATAAAAAACTCGCACCAAAATATAAAATTTGGTGTATTTTTTTTACTAAATTCTTTAACTAGTACATTTGTCTAACTCCGCATTTGAAAATTAATAGACAAATAGTCAATA
>JAGAVG010000055.1 GCA_017942035.1 bacterium
ATAATTTATATTTTGGTGCGAGTTGGCCTGAAACTCACTAAAACATACCCTTTCAAAATTCAAAAATTCCACAAAAAACAACAAAAGACCACTTGAAATGTGCCGGAAAATATTGTATAATAAGGCTATAAAAAACTCGCATCAAAATATAAAATTTGGTGTATTTTTTTTGCCCAAATTTGCATCAAAAAATGTTGGGCAAGTATGCCCAACCTACTAGTCTTTAAAATTTTATACGATGTGGTAAATCATAAATTTACCACATCATACAGCTGCCTCCTCGCGCTCCGTCCGTACGCAAATTCGCCTCGCAATGACGTAACTCCTTAGCGTCTTAGCGTCTTTTATGATATCGGTCTACCCTCCTGCTAACTCACTCCCTTCGCAAAGACTTGATATCAGATTATTAATAAGTATAATTTGTATATGGATAAGAGCTTGTATAATATTTTTAAAGTATTTTTTAAAGTTGGATTTCTGCTTTTGGGCGGTGGATACGTTATTTTGCCGTTATTACAATCTGAACTTTGCGAGAAAAAAGGGTGGATTACAGAAGAAGAATTATGTGATTATTATGCACTTAGTCAGAGTATTCCAGGGTTGATAGCAGCTAATGTCGCAATTTTTATCGGGTATAAGCTTCAAAAATTGCGTGGGGCATTTGTTGCAATTATTGCAATGATTTTGCCGGCGTTTGTTTCTATTATCATTCTTGCCCAAATTTTGGCAGAAGTTATGAAGTTTAAATTTATTGAAAGTATATTCTGGGGTGTTGGAGTAGGAGTTTTGATGCTTTTATATCTGGCTGTTAAAGAAATGTGGAGAAAAAGTGTTGTAAACAAAACTACCGGATGCATATTTTTAGCCTCATTTATTTTGTCAGTAATAACAAAAATTCCGCCGGCTGTGATTATTATTACGGCAATTATTGGTGCTGTTATCGCAGTAAAAACAGTTAAGTCCAAGAAGGAAGGAGAATTAGATGATTTATCTTAAATTATTTCTAGAATTCTTCCATATCGGTCTTTTTTCTATAGGGGGCGGATATGCCACGATTCCGTTTTTATACCACATTGCTGATACGCAAAAATGGTTTACTTCCCAGCAGTTATCAGATATGATTGCGCTATCCTCCATAACACCGGGGCCGGTGGGGGTGAATGTCGCAACTTTTGCCGGATTTACAACAAGCGGGATTGCCGGAGCATTGATTGCAACGAGTTCTGTAATTCTGCCGTCATTTATTTTAGTTATTATGGTTTCCAAACTGCTTGAGCAATTCAAGCATAATAAATATGCAAAAGCTATAGTTTATACGCTAAAACCTGTAGGATGCGGACTTTTGGCATCTGTCGGGATTAAGATGTTCATAGATAACATAAACCTTCTTGGGTTGATGTTGTTCGGAATTTTATTAATTTTAAGCCGGAAGGAAAAACGCGATCCGCTTTTTTATCTAGGAGTTTCAGCACTTGTAGGGCTTGTCGGCGGATTTTTCGGGCTAATCCGATAGAACGAGGTTATTTCCTGTCGTTTTCGACCCATACAAGAGTAATATTGCGGGGTTTGAAAAAAGGGTTTGAGCGCATCATATCTAAGCTTTGTTTTGCGATATTATCGTAAAACATAATCTTTTTCGCTAATTTTTCTGTATAAAATAATAATTTCATATTTTTATTCCTGACTATTACCTGAGTGTATTATCCTTTTATTTTTATCTGGAATAATCCCCAGAAAGTCCTATTTTTAAGTTAATATACTGCCGGATAAGATTAGTTAAAACTTCCGATTGAAATATTTGAACACTTTTCATAAATTTAAATTAAACAAATTGATATTATACAAAAGAAAGGCGCAACTATGACAGAAATAAGAGGCTCACAGACAGAACAAAACCTTATAAACGCATTTGCAGGAGAATCTCAGGCTCGAAACAGATACACATTTTTTGCAAAAGCCGCAAAAAACGAGGGATATGAACAGATAGCCGCAATTTTTCTTGATACGGCAGAAAACGAAAAAGAACACGCTAAACTTTTCTATAAACACATTTGCAACAATCCTCACGGGCATGTTAATGCCAGCTATCCTTTTGAATACGGTACAACTGAAGAAAATCTTTTGAGCGGAATAAACGGTGAAAAGGAAGAGGCAGAAATTCTTTATGTAAATTCTGCAAAAATTGCAAAAGAAGAGGGCTTTAAGGATATTGCAGAAACCTTCAGCCGTATCACTGAAGTTGAAGTGCATCACATGAAAAGATATCAGGAATTATATAAAATAATTAAAGAAAAAAACGTATTTAAAAAGGCAAAAGAAGAAATCTGGACTTGCCGCAAATGCGGATATCTCATAACTTCAACGGAAGCACCGAAAGAATGTCCTTGCTGTCATCATCCTCAAGGCTATTTTCAACTGCTCTGTGAAAAATTCTAATCCGGCTAAATGATACGATTGATTTACAAACTTTTATTTTATCTTTTATAGTCGTATAATTAGTTTGAGAATGAGAAAATACACAAAAATTTTAATAGCACCGCTCTGCTTAAGCGTGATGTATGGACTTTATTATTTTGGAATTCCCGCAGTTATAAATTCCAAATTGGATAATCCGCAGCTTCAAACTCTCATAAAAGAACAGAGCGGGTTTAAAATCGCATTTAAAAATCCGTCAGTGAAAATGGGAGTTTTGCCGGCTGTAATTTTTGATGCAAAAAATATTCAAGTTCTCAATGACGATGATTCAGCACCTTTGAATATTGAAAATCCGCATCTTAAAGTAAAACTTCTGCCTTTAATATTCAAAAAAATTGAAATCTCCAGCTTAAACGCTGATAAATTTGATATCAAACTTTACCTGGACAAAGATTTTAAACTGAAATTAGGTCAGTATAACCTTGAATTTGAAAATAAAGATATCGCATTTGAACTTTCGCGGGCAAATATTAATATTGAAAAATACAATTTGAGCTTGAAAGACTTTATTGAGAACAAAGAAATTTTCATAAAAAGTACCGGAAATACTCTTGTCTCATACAATGCAGATAAATATTTGAATGTTAAAGCCGATGCGATACTTTACGCAAATAAAAAGCCTTCTGTTATTGATATTGATACGACATTAAAACTTCCGCTAAACAAGATAGATACAGATAAAATAAATATAAAAGGAAAAATTCAAAATCTTAATCTTGCCGATTTCTCATCCTACGCAAAATATTTCAGCAAAGGGCAAATAACAAAACTTTCAGGCATAATTAATTTTGAAGCTTTTACAAATCACAATAATATAGAAAAACAAATTCTTTCAACACTTACTATAAAAGATTTAGGAATTTATCAGCAGGATAGTACAAAATCTGTCTATTGCAAAGACAAATTAACCGTCACATCTGATGTTTCGCCGGTTAACAATGCTCTTGAAATTAATGATATAAAAGTTTTTGCAAAAGATATCAATCTTCAATTTAACGGAAAAATTGACAAAATAAACACCTCCAGTCCTAATCTTAACATTACAACAACAATAAATAATTCAAGAACCGAGGCATTTATTCCGCTGATGCCGGGCATTGATATTCCGCCAGATTTGAACTTATACGTCCTCAAACAAAATCCGTTTTACGGCAACATCGTCGGACATCTTCAAATATCCGGGAATCATTTAACACCGGATATAAACGGGAATATATTAGTCTCAAACGGTTATTTAATAAAACCTATACCAAACACAAAAGGCGCAACCATAAAACTTGCATTCAAAAAGAAAACAATGAATTTAGATGTTTTTGTCCCGACCGGAAACAACCAATCTGTATCAGTAAAAGGCCCGATAGACATCTACCCGCCGAAAACTGCTGATTTAAAAATCACAAGCAGTAGCAATGTAGATCTTGCAACGGCTCAATTTGTGCTTAATCCCCTGCATGATATTCTTGAATTTGTAATTGGCCCCGTTCCGATAATGGATATAAAAGGTCAAGGCGGCATAGATTTAAGAGTTTTCGGAACAAAAGCAAAACCGCATGCTTTCGGAAAATTTCAGTTTCACAACGGAACCGTATCGTTTAACGATATTAATAATATGGTTATAAAAAATGCCTCAGGTGATTTAATTTTCAACGATACGGATACAACTTTTACCACAAAAACGGCATTGCTTAACGGAAAACCTGTAACGGTAAACGGAACATGCAATCTTGAAGGTAAGCTTAATTTTAAAGTAAATGCAGAAAATCAAGACTTGGGTGATTTTGTTAAAATTCTCGGGACCTCACCAATGACGGGAGATTTTTCAAAAATCGTAACCCCTATAAATTATGCAAAAGGCCCTGCAAGTCTCAATTTAAATCTTACAGGCCAAATAATTGATCCAAGAGATGCTCAAATCGGCAAAAATATTTTCGCAAAAGGAAATGTCATTCTCGCCGGGAATACGATTTCTCTCACTAATTCTCCTGCCAAATTAAAAAATATAACAGGTAAAATTGATTTCGATAATATGGATGCAGTGTTGAAATTAAAAAGCAGTATTAACAAATCAACGATTAATGTAGAAGGTAAAATTAACAATCTGACAGCAGATTTAAAATTCAAATCCGCTAGTTTTTTAGCGGAAGATGGATTGTCACTTTTACCTGAAAATTTAAAAATTCCGTTTAAAAATGACATAAAAAAAGTAAAAACAAGCTTTTCCGGACATTATAAAGGAAATCTGGAAAATATTAATCTCAATAGTGTTTATTTAAAAGGAAAAATTTATTCAAACAACGTAAATCCTTCCGGACTTTTAATCGGAAACTCTTCATACGAGCTTAATAATGGTAATTTTATACTAACACCTTTGAAAGGTAAAATTAAACAAAACCCTTACTATATTTCTTTGAACGCTAAAAACATATTTTCTAAAAAGCAAAACATTAATGGGGAATTAAAACTCAAAGATTTTGATCTTTCGACAGCAGAAGAATTTGCAGAACTTCTTCCTGAAGATATGCGCGGAATTTTCACGGATTGCCAGAATGCAAAAGGAACTATAAATATAACCTCAAAAATTACCAACAATCAAATGAGAGCATACGCCGTTCTTGATGGAGTTGAATTTGATTATATTCCGCAAAACCTTCACCTTGCAATAATCAGCGGAAACACGTTTTTGAACGGAAATCAAATAAACTTAAATAAATTAAACACCAAAATTGGCGGTATGCCAGTATTTTTGAACGGAAAAATTTCTAACGTATTCAAAGATCCTAATCTTGATATTTATATCAACGCGAAACCATCTCAAGATTTTATAGACAGATTTTTTAACAACAAGCAGGTTTATCCGCTGAAATTAAAAGGAGACATCAATTTAACCTCTAAATTAAGAGGAACAGCAAAACATATTTTTACAAATTCAAACCTCTATATCGCGGAAAATTCAAGCATTTACTATATGGGAGCCTCCATCGGCGATACTCAAAATCCGGTTACAATAACAACGGAAGCCGATATTTACGGAAATCATTTAAACTTAAAAAGACTTCAATATGACAAAATTATTTCGTCACAAAATAATAAACCGTTCGTTACGCCGCAGTTGAATGCCGCAGGCGGAATTACGTATTTAAATAATAATGACATCGCGTTTAAAAATTTCAGAATTAAAACTCTTGCCCCGACAGATGCCAAAATCTTTAATATTGTTTTTAGAAAACCGATTATGAAACAGGGTGTTTTTACATCTGACATAGAACTGAACGGAACCTCTTCCAGACCGGCATTACAGGGCAGTCTTAACATTTCAAGTATTGATATGCCGTTTTATAATTCTTCGATTAACGACATTGACATGGATATAAAACCGGATAAAATATATGTTAAATCTCGCGGAAGAATTCTTTCAAACAATGTTAATCTTGATGCAACTTTAAAAAACAAATTAACCCCGCCGTATGAAATTGAAAATGTTAACTTAAAATTCTCAACACTTAACATTGACGAAATAACCGATATTTTAAGAGATTACGAAATTCAATCTGTCCAATCTCCATCTCTTTCTTTTCAAACGAATGATACATTAGTTCCTGATTTTTCAATGGCAACAATAAAACAGGCAAATGTAAAAGCCGACAAAATTAAGGTTAAAAGTATTGATGCAGAAAATTTCACATCAACAATTTCATTAAATGATAAAATGATTTTTGATGTTAAAGATTACAATTTTGATATTGCACAAGGAAAAGTAAACGGCAGCGCGTCTTATAATCTTTTAACAGATAACGTCGGAATAAAAATGCACATGGAAAACGCCAGCGCTCAAATGATGTCTGAGGCATTATTTGATTTGAAAGGGCAGATTTTCGGACTTGTTACAGGCGATGCAAACCTCAAATGCAACGCCAAAACCAACTCAAAATGCATGCAAACTCTTTCCGGAGATACATATTTTATAGTTCAAGACGGAAAAATGCCGAAATTAGGCTCGCTTGAATACCTATTAAAAGCCGGAAATCTTATCACAAGCGGATTTACAAGTTTGAGCATAAACGGAATTATTGACTTAATCACTCCGCTTAAGACCGGCGAATTCGCAAGTATATCAGGTGATATGCACATATCAGACGGTATTGCGCAGAAAATAAATATTTATTCGGACGGAAAAGACTTGAATATGTATATGACAGGCTCTTATAATCTTTCGACAGCAATTGCTGATATGAAGATTTTTGGAAGCCTTTCAAATAACGTAACAAATGTATTTTCAAAAATAAAAAACGTCTCTTTGAACACATTGTTTAACACAATCCCTTGGGTCGGTTCATCAGATGAGACCTTCTCATTCCAGAACGAAATCGCTAAAATTCCGACAAACAAAAATAAAAGCAGCATTTACAAAATTTTCCTTGTTGATATTTACGGCGATATCAACGGATCAAATTATGTTAAATCATTTAAATGGATAAAATAGAAGGCCGGAGGTCAAGACAAGCCGAGCAGAGGCATGAGCGAAGCGAAAGTCGAACAACAATAAGCGGAAACCGCGCTTTTCGCTATTGTTGTGAGCGGTGCCGTTTAGCGCGAGGCGCAGTAGGTAAGCAAATATCGTCATTGCGAGCGAACGTAGTGAGCGTGCAATCCAGTTATTAATGGTAGACTAAAGTCTACCCTACAAACTTTAAGACGTCAAATTCTTCATTTGTAACGCACTTATCGTCTTATCGTCCTAAGATACTAAGGCACTAAGTGTCATTGTCCCCCTTGTTAAACCTACTTACGCATTTTTTCAATCGTATTTGTTGTAGATTTTCCTTCTACGAAAGTTATAAACTCAACCCTTGTTCCGTTTTTACGCATAATATCTGCCTCCGGAAGAGTTTCCATCGTATAATCCGCACCTTTGGTATAAACATCCGGCTTAATTTCATCAAGAAGATTACGCGGACTGTCTTCATCAAACATTACAACGTAGTCTACACAAGCTAAAGCAGACAGAATTTCCGCCCTATCATCTTCACAATTAATCGGACGGGTCGGACCTTTTATGGATTTGACCGATTTGTCCGAATTCAACAAAACAATTGAATAATCTGCAAATGTTTTTGTCTTTTGAAGATACCTGACATGGCCAACATGCAAAATATCAAAACACCCGTTTGTACAAACAACGGTCTTGCCTTTGCTATGAATTTTATCTACAAGAGCTTTTATTTTATTTCGTTCTATCAACATTAAATATACAAACCTTCTTTTTTTAACTTGTCACATTTTATAGATTTTAAAGCTGTTCTAAATTCTGTCTGAGCAGGAATTGTTGTATCTATTAAATGAAGTCTTTCTTTTATAAATTCAGCTGCACGTTCAGCATCGACATTATTTAGTGATATAGAGCAAACTTTTTTGCTAATTCCGGGCCCTGTGTATATAGGGGAAATATTTAATTTATTTACAAACATTAGTATAATTCCATTTCTATTAATTTTTTACAAATTCTAACTGTATTCAATGCCGCACCGATCCTCAAGTTATCGGCGACACACCATAGTGAAATTCCGTTATCGAACGCAAGATTTTTTCTGATTCTACCGGCAAAAACAGGGTTAACACCAGAGGCGTCACGCGTTGTCGGATATTCAAAATTATCAGGGTTATCAATAACAGAAATTCCGAAAGAATTTTCAAGAATTTCACGAACCTCTTGGGGCGTAATCTCTTTTTCGAATTCAATATCTACAGCCTCTGAATGTCCGTTAAATACCGGAACTCGTGCCGCAGTACAGGATATAGGAAGCTCTTCCGGAAGATGAAGAATTTTCTTTGTTTCATTCACAACCTTCATTTCTTCTTTTGTATAACCATTATCACAAAAGACATCAATCTGCGGAATTACATTGAAAGAAATCGGTTTCTTAAACGCTTTATTTTCAAATGTTCTACCTTCAAGATTGGCCTTTGTATCTTCTCTCAACTCGTTTATCGCAGCAAGTCCTGCGCCTGAAACTGCCTGATAAGTTGAAACAATAAGCCTTTTAATTTTTGCTCTTTCATGTAAAGGCTTTAATACCAGCATTAATTGAGATGTTGAACAATTCGGATTTGCAATAATTCCTTTATGTTTTTTCAAATCTTCATCATTAACATAAGCAATAACAAGCGGAACATCCTTTTCCATTCTGAAAGCCGAGGAGTTGTCAACCAACACACCACCGCGTTTTACGATTTCCGGTGCAAATTTTTGAGAAGTTGAGCCGCCGGCAGATGCAAGTACTATATTTACACCATCAAAGCTCTCAGGGCAAGCTTCTTCAACAACATAAGTTTTACCCTGAAAATCAATTTTGGTACCAGCAGATTTTGCACTGGATAAAAATTTTATCTCATTAAATTCTATTTTTAACTCGTCAACAATTTTGGTAATTTCTCTTCCGACAACACCGGTTGCACCTAATATAGCAATGTTTGGTTTTCTCATTTTTCCTCCAGATTCTTAAGAAAATTATACCAGAAATAATCGAAAAATAGCATTTTATGTAAATTTATCTATACAAATGGAGTCCGAACAGCATAAAGAATTGGCAGGCAAGTTAATAGAGGAACAGAAGGCCAGATGTCAGGAAGGCAGGCTGGTATCGTAAAAAAGACGCTAAGATACTAAGACTTTAAGTTGCTAAGTTCTTTACAAAAAAGCTTTATCCCCTCTCCCCTTGTGGGAGAGGGTTAGGGTGAGGGGTTAAATAAAAGGCGTTAGGATACTAAGACGTTACGTAATAATATGTCATCTTGAACTCGTTTCAGTCATGGTAAGGATTTACGTCATTGCGAGGAGTGCAGCAATCCAGTTAAACAATAGGCGCTAAGTCTTTAAGTCTTTAAGACGTTAAGTTCTTTACTGTAAAGAACTTAGCATCTTATCGTCCTAACGTCCTACCGTCAAATTCTTCATTGGTAACGTACTTATCGTCTTATCATCCTAAGATACTAAGGCACTAAGGATTTACGTAATGTAATCATGTCATACTGAACATCGGATTGCCCTCCGTATTTCTATATTACAAAAAACTTCATCTGATACCAGATGAAGTTTTTTTATTGAATTATTTGTTGATTGGGCATAACAAATTTTCGCCCAACAAGCTTGAAATTAGTTTGCGTAAACGCTAACTTGTTTTCTGTCACGTCTGTGAGGTTCGAATTTTACTGTTCCGTCAATCAACGCGTATAATGTATCGTCAGATCCGATACCTACGTTGTTTCCAGGATGAACTTTTGTTCCTCTTTGACGCATAATAATGTTTCCAGCCTTAACTGTTTCTCCGCCGAATTTTTTAACGCCTAAACGCTTCGCTTCGGAGTCACGGCCGTTACGGGTTGAACCCATACCTTTCTTGTGTGCCATTTTATACCTTCTTTCAAATTATTTTACTTTTGTGTACCTTGTTTAAATTATTCAGCAGCAGTTTCAGCTGTTGATGCTTTTTTCTGGGCTGAAGTTCTGATTTTGTTAATCATAACTCTTGTGTAACCCTGTCTGTGGCCTTGTTTTTTTCTATAGCCTTTTTTAGGTCTTTGTTTGTAAACGATGATTTTCTTAGCTTTGCCGTTACCTAAAATAGTTCCTTCTGCAGAAGCTCCTGAAACGTAAGGCTGACCTACTTTTGATTTTTTACCGTTAACAATCATAACGATTTTGTCAAATACGACTTTGCTGTCTTTTTCACCTTCAAGCAGTTCAACGTCTAAGTAACGACCTTCTTCTACTTGATACTGTTTTCCGCCAGTTTCTACAATTGCGTACATTTTTTCTTCCTTTCATTTGAGGTTTTCGTAACTCCACAGAAAGTCCGCGGGGTTTTATAAACGAATTACCTAGTATAACATATTCATGATTATCTACTACTCAATATGTCATGTCAAGTAGTGTTAATATTTATTAAATTTATGTTTTGACATTTTTGTTTGAAGTATCATTAACTTGTTATGAAATTTTTATTAGAAGAATTGATTAGGGCTGCTGGGGCAGAGGTTAAGGTTAATAGCGCCGATTTATCTTTGGAAACAATGATTTCAACGGATACAAGAACGATAAAAAAGGGTGATTTTTATCTTCCTTTAAAAGGGGAAAGTTTTGATGGGGAGGCTTTTTTAGATAAAGCAATAAATGCGGGGGCTTGCGGCTGTTTTATTACGGGTGAAAATTACCCTGAAAAAGCTCAGGTGGTACTAAAAGTTAACGATACAAAAGAGGCTTATTTAAAAATTGCAAATTATGCAAGAAAAAAATATAACCCGAAAACGATTGCCATTACAGGAAGTTCCGGTAAAACAACTACAAAGGAAATGGTTTACGCGGTTTGTGCTTCCAAATTTAAAACGCAAAAAACGCTTTCAAATCATAATAACGAAATCGGTTGTTGTCAGACAATTCTCGGGATGCCGGAAGGTTGTGAAGTTTTGATAGTTGAGATGGGAATGCGCGGATTTAAAGAGATTGAACCGTTATCGCTAACGGCAGAACCTGATATTGCAATTATTACAAATGCCGGCTCCGCTCATATCGGAAGGTTGGGTAGTCTTGATAATATTGCGATTGCAAAATGTGAAATTACTGCCGGATTGAAAAATGATGGAATTTTGATTGCAAACGCTTGTGAAAGGCTTAGAAAGTTTGCAAAATTTGAGGGTGAAAAGCTGTTTTATTCAATAAATGATGTTAAAATTCTTGAAATGAAAGCCGGATATACAAAATTTGAATACAAAAAAGAAATTTATGAACTCAATGTAGAAGGGGAATATAACGTTGAGAATTCCCTTGCGGCAATAGAAGCCGGCAGGTGTCTTGGTATGAGTTATGAAGAAATAAAAGCCGGACTTTTGACGTATAAACCTATCGAAAAACGTTGGGAAGTTGAGGAAATCAGGAATTTTAAGGTTATAAATGACAGTTATAACGCAAATCCTGAATCAATGAAGGCTTCGGTTTCAACTTTTGTGAAATTATATGAAAATCCTTTTGTAATCCTCGGCGATATGGGGGAATTAGGAGAGAATGAGGTTGAAATTCACAAGTCTGTCGGAGAGTATTTGGCAAAGACTGTGTCGAGAAATGTTAAATTTTTAACAGTTGGGAAACTTTCTGTATATATTGCTCAAATTCTTGAAAATAGCGGATTTGCGGTAAAAAGTTTTGTTAATAACAAAGATGCTGCACTTTACATTGTTGAAAATGTAAATGCGGGTACTACAATATTCTTAAAAGCATCCAGAGCGATGAAATTTGAAGAAATAATATCTGATTTAAAGGGAGAGATTAAGTTATGATAATGTTGGCAGTGGCATTTTTATTAGGATTGATACTATGTCTGTTATTCGGTGTGCCATATATTGATTTTTTAAAAAAGAAAATGGTTGGTCAGTATATTAAAGATCTGGCGCCGGAATCTCACATGCAAAAGGCTGGAACCCCTACAACCGGCGGTGTTTTTATAATTCTAGCCGTAATATTATCTTCTGTCGTTGTTCTTGCATTGGCGCAAAGACTTTCAACAGAAGCGTTAATAATTATCTTAACCCTGGTCTTTTATTCAATTGCCGGATTTCAGGATGATTATTTAAAGATAAAACAAAAGAAAAATGATGGGTTATCAGCTCGCGGTAAACTATTAAGACAGGTTGCGATTGCGCTTTTGCCGACACTTTACTTAATGATGACAAACCATTCGGCCGGAGATTTTACAATCGGGCATTATGTATTGCATTTGGGCTGGTGGTATCCATTGCTTGCTGTATTTATCATAACAGGAGCTTCAAATGCTTATAACCTTACTGACGGCTTAGACGGACTTGCCGCATCGACAGGGATGTTTGCATTTTTTGCCTGCTCTATAATCGCTTTATTTTCCGGACATCCAGAGGTTGCAATCATTGCATCAGCAGTTGCCGGCGCATTGTTAGGCTTCTTATATTATAATAAACCTAAGTCACAGGTGTTTATGGGCGATACAGGTTCTCTGGCACTCGGCGGACTTTTAGGAACGCTTGCGGTTATGGGCAAATTTGAGTTTTTGCTTATTTTTATCGGCGGAATTTTTGTGATGGAAACTTTATCTGTAATTATTCAGGTTGCAAGTTTTAAATCGACCGGAAAAAGAGTTTTTAAAATGGCTCCTATTCACCATCATTTCGAACTTTGCGGATGGAGTGAGAAAAAAGTTGTTACTGTTTTTGCAATTGTATCAGCAGTTCTTGCGGCATTTGCACTTGTATTATTTTATTTGTTTAGCAGAGGAATTATATAGTGATGACACAGTTTAAGGATAAAAAGGTCTTAGTTTTAGGACTTTCAAAAAGCGGTATTTCGGCAGCTAAAATGCTTGCAGGACACGGTGCAAAAGTTTTTTTAACGGAGAGCAGAGAGCAGAAATTTGAAGATATTCAAAAAATTGCTGATTTGAAATCTTATGGTGTCGAAGTTGAGATGGGCGGACATAGCAATAAATTTCTTGAAGGTGTTGATATTGCGGTGACAAGTCCCGGAATTCCTCCGCATTCTGAAATTATCCAGCGTTTGAAAGCTTCTAATGTCAAAGTTATATCAGAAATTGAAGCTGCTTATTTGGAGAGTGTAACTCCGTTTATTGCAATAACCGGAACAAATGGTAAAACGACAACAACGGCGTTAACAGATTTTATTTTTAAAACTAAGTTTAATAGTGAAGCCTGCGGAAATTACGGACTTCCGCCTTGCGATTTAGTTGATAAACATCTGGATTATTATATTTGCGAATGTAGTTCATTCCAGTTAGAGACGACAGAAAATTTCACGCCTAAAATTTCTGTTTGGACTAATTTTACACCTGATCATATTGATTGGCATCAAGGATTGGAGAATTATTTCAAGGCAAAAGCAAAAATTTTCACCGGCAGACAGACTCCGGCTTATTCGGTTTTGAATGCGAAGGATGAAAAACTTCTTGAATTTTCAAAAACTTGCGGCGGAAAAGTTTTTCTTTTCGGAGAAAATATTGGCGAGAATTGCTGTTATGTTGAAGACGGTATGATATATTTCAAAAAAGACGGATTAACGGAGCCAGTTATAGGATTAGCGGACTGTCCGCTCATCGGAGAGCACAATTATCAGAATATCGAGTGTGCAATAATTTGCGCGAAACTCGAAGGGATTGAAAATAACAACATAAAGCGCGCAATTATGGAATTTAAAGTTCCTGAGCATAGATTAGAAAAATTTGCGTTTAATGAAAACACCGTTTTCTACAATGATTCAAAAGCTACAAACCCTGAAGCCTCACTTGTTGCAATAAATTCTTTTAAAGAAGGTTCTGATGTCGTTTTAATAGCTGGCGGAAGAGATAAAAATACAGACTTAAAAGAGTTTTGTGAGGCGATAAAAAAACATATTAAAACTGTTATTTTAATCGGCGAAGCCGCTCAAAGATTTGAAGAAAATCTTCTTGCAAACGGTTTTTCCAACATAATAAAGGAAAGTTCAATGGAAAGCGCAATTGACAGAGCAATTTCATTGAAGCCGGAAGTTGTGTTGTTGTCGCCGGCATGCGCAAGTTTTGACATGTTTTCAGGATATGAACAGAGAGGAAAGGTTTTTAAAGAATATGTCTTATCAAAACTCAAATAGATATGATAATTATAAAAATTCCGATAAGCCGTATTATGTAAGCAAACTTTCAGCTCCGGATATGACGCTGTTGATAATTGTTGCATTCCTTGTAATAATCGGATTTCTGGCAATTTTTTCTGCTACAGCTCCAAAATGTCTTGAAGAAGGCGTAAATCCGATGGCTTTTTTGATAAAGCAGATTGCGGCCTTTGTTATAGGCTTTTTTGCGTTGAAATATTTCAGCAATTACGATTACAAAAAACTTCCGCAATGGAATAATATTGTTTCTTACGGAATTATACTTCTTTTGTTTCTTGTTGATTTCACCCCGCTCGGGGCAACTGTTAACGGCGCAACCCGATGGATTAACCTCGGCGGAATTCAAATTCAGCCTTCGGAATTCTCAAAACTGGGCGTTTGTATGCTTTTAGCCAGTGCATTTTTACATGATGCGGATATTATAGACAAAAAAAAGTGGACGTCAGCTTTTATTCCGATACTAATTATGGTCGGATTAATTTATAAACAGCCGAATTTAAGTATGATAATCCTATTGCTTGCAACGTCAGTTGTTATGTTTGCGGCAGCCGGAGGATCTAAAAAACTGTTTTTTAGCTGTGTTGCCGGTGGATTAGGAGCATTGCTTGTCGCATCAACTAAAATCTTGCACGGGTACCAGATTCAGCGTCTTGTAACCTGGGTCAATCCCGAATCAGACCCGCAGGGCGCAGGTTATAATATTATTCAATCTCTTATTGCTTTTGCCTCCGGTGGGTTAAGCGGAGTCGGCTATGGCGGATCTATTCAAAAACTTTCTTACCTTCCGGAATGTCATACCGATTTTATATTTGCCGTAATTGCCGAAGAACTCGGACTTGTTGGATCTATACTTGTTATCGGATTGTTTTTTATGTTTATATACCGCGGATTTTTAATTGCCGCAAGATGTCCTGATATTTATGGAAAACTCCTCGCTATTGGTTTGACTTTTACAATAGGTTTTCAGGCCTTTTTGAATATGAGTGTTGCAAGTTCTTTCCTGCCGACAACCGGTGTTCCTCTCCCATTTATAAGCTATGGAGGGTCATCTCTAATCGTTTCTTTGACAATGGTTGGAATTTTGTTAAATATATCTAAAAAACGAATTAAAATGATAAAAGGAGAAAATAATTTTGGCAAAGCAAAATAGGTCTTGTATTTTCGTTTCAGGCGGAGGAACCGGCGGGCATATCTATCCGGCAATTGCCATTTGTGATGAAATAAAGAAAAGGGACTTGTACGATATTTTTTATATCGGAAACCCTCAAAATATGGAATATGGAATTGTTAAAGAAAAAGGTTTCAATTTTTTGCCTGTAAAAGTTAAAGGAATGCCGCGGCAGTTAAGTTTTTCGCTTTTAAAATGGTGTTTTCAGTTAATGATTGCCGTTTTTCAATCCTTGGTATATCTTTTGAAATATAGACCTGTTGCTGTATTTGGGACAGGAGGATATGTCTCTGCCCCTGTTTTAATAGCTTGCTCCGTTTTTAAATTTTTGCATATACCTTTTATGATGCACGATTGCGACGCCCAGCCGGGACTTGTTACAAGAAAAATTTCACCTTATGCAAAGTGCGTTTCTCTCGCATTTGAAGGGGCTAAGAAATTTATTAATAATAAAAATGTGTTCGTGTATGGCAACCCGATAAGAGAAGATTTTAAAACCCTCTCAAAATCAGATGCGCGTAAAGACCTGAACCTCGAAGATAAACTCACCATCTGCATAACCGGCGGGTCTCAAGGCGCAAAATCTATTAATAATGCGGCATGTGCAATACTGAAAAAACTTTCGCAAAATAATATTCAGGTGATTTTTCAGACCGGAAGAAGAAATTTTGAAAAGGTTATAGAAACTTTATTGATAAATTTTCCAGACTACGAGCGTGACAAAAATCTTGTTATCAGACCTTATTTTTCTGAAATGTCAAAAGCCTTAAAAGCCTCTGATATTGTTGTTTCAAGGGCAGGTTCATTAAGCCTTTCCGAAATCTGTGCAGTCCCTGCGGCTCCGATTTTAATCCCTTATCCTTATGCAGCTGCCGACCATCAGAGAAAAAATGCTCAATTCTTAACTGATAAGAATGCCGCGATTTATATAGAAGATTCATCTTTGACTTCTGAAGTTTTGTTACAAAACATTTTAACATTAGTTAATGACGAAAATCTTCTCAATACCTTGAAATCAAACGCTTTTCAGCTTGCAAATTATGACGCGGTGTCTCAGATTACTGATAAACTGTTCTCGATTGTAAAGAAAAGTTAAGCATATAGTATTGCTAAATATTAAAAAGCATGTTAAAATGAATATATTAAGTTAGAGTTGTTTTTTATTTAATATCATTTATTGTGAGGAGCGACTGATTTTTTTATTAACCGATAGGAATTGTTGTTTGAGATATTTTATTTAATTAAGAGGCTATAATTATGTATGTAAACAAGTGTATCAAATGTGGTCGTGAGTTTGAAACGAAAAACCCCAAAAGAGTTATCTGTCCGGATTGTTTGTATCCGGATAAAAAGATGATGGTTAACCCATCCGAAAATGTTCAACCGCAGGAATCTGAAAATACCCCGCAAAAACCGGCTGAGACAATGAATAGCTACAGCAGTGAAAATGTTCCGCGCTATTATAGTGCAGGCGGAAATGATGAAAGATATGAGCGCCCGCAGAGAAATAATTACAATCAAGGTTATTCAAGAGATAATCAAGGTTATAGAAACAATTATAACAGACCTCAGAATAATCGCGGAAATTATAATAACAATCGCCAACAGGGCGGCTATAACAGAGGTGGTTACAATAATAACCGACCGCAAAATAACCGCGGAGGATACAACAACAATCGCCAGCAGGGCGGCTACAACAGAGGCGGATACAATAACAACAGACCTCAGAACAACCGTTTCAACAACAGACGTCCGATGCAAAACCGTAATAGAGCTCCAAAACAGCTTCTTGTAAGTAAAGAGCAGCTCGAACAGATAGAATTGTTGTATAAATTGATGCTTCCGCTGCCAAATCCGGATGCGCATGATGTTATCGGGGAAAAAATCGGGTTGGAACCAAGAAAAGTTTTCTTCGGAATTAACCTTGTAAGACAAAAAATGATGCTCCCGAAATTGCCGTTCCCGAAAAGAAAACTGGCAATTTCTCCGGATCAGTTATTTGCGATAAAGAATTTGTATGAACCTTTGCTTCCGCTCCCTCCAATCGGATGTCACAAGATTATCGCGGCGCAATTGAAAATGGATGAGTGGAGAGTGCATGTCGGTATAAAACTGATAAGAGCACAAATGGGATTGGAACGTTGGAATCCGGATAGAGCTGATGCACCTGAAGAGTACAGAAATCAGGCCTCTTCAAGTTCTAATGCAGAAGTTGAAAACGCTGAGCAAACTCCGTCAAAGAAAACAAAGGCCAAAAAGGTTAAGTCTGAAGCTCCGGAAACTGAACCGGCCGCTGAAATTACAGAAGAACCGGCTGAAAAACCTAAACGTGGAAGAAAGAAAAAAACTGAAGAAACTGCTGAGTAATGACAAAATATATTTCTGTCGGTAAAATTTTAAACTTTCACGGGATAAAAGGTGAGGCCCGCGTTGGATTTTCGAAAAATCAAGAGAATTTTATCTGCTCTCTTGAGAGTGTTTTCGTGAAATCTAAAAATAATAGCTATGATGAACTTTTTATTGAAAGCATAAGAATTCACAAAAATTTTGCAATAATAAAGTTTGAAGGAATTGACACTGTTAATGATATTCTAGAGTTAAAAAGCGCATTGCTTTTTGTAGATGAAGAAACAATCAGAGAAAATCTTGAAGAAGATGAATTTCTGATTGATGAACTGGTTGGAATGGATGTGTTTGATACAGAAGGCAAAAAACTCGGGTTTGTAGTCGGGGTTTCGAATAACGGCGCTAATGATTTGCTTTCCGTTAAAGTAAATTCTAAAAATATCTGCCTCATTCCGTTTGTAAAAGCGATAGTTCCGGAAGTACGCCTTAAAGAAAAAATGATTATAATCAATAATTTAGAGGGTTTGCTGGAATGAAGTTTAATGTATTGACGCTTTTTCCTGAAATGATTGAAACATATACAAATTTTAGCATTTTAAAACGGGCGGTTGAGAATAATACATTGGAAATCAACACAATAAATCCGCGGGATTTCACTCTTGATAAACACAAAAAAGTAGATGACACACCTTACGGCGGCGGAGCTGGTATGGTTTTGATGGTTCAGCCGTATGTTGATGCTTACGAAAGTTTCCAAAAGCCAGAAAACTCTCTGACTCTTATGATGACCCCTCAGGGAGAACCTTTTAAAGAAGAGCTTGCCGTTGAATTTTCCAAATATGACGAGATAAATATTTTATGCGGACATTATGAAGGGTTTGACGAGCGTATAAGAGAAATTATTAAGCCGCGCGAAGTTTCATTGGGTGATTTTGTATTAACCGGCGGCGAACTTCCGGCACTGTGTCTTATTGATGCTGTTAGCAGAAAAATTGAAGGTACGCTGGGCAAAATTGAATCCGCCGATGAAGATAGTTTTTCTAACGGCCTTCTTGAATATCCGCATTATACTAGACCCAGAGAATACAGAGGATTGAAAGTTCCGGAGGTTTTGTTGAACGGTAATCATAAAGAAATTGCAAAATTCCGTTATGAAGAGAGTCTCAAAAGAACAAAAATTAAACGTCCTGATTTGCTTAAATAATAAACTGAATTTAAATACCAAAATGCACCAGATTTAATATCCCGTATAATTTGGTTTGTGCTGTTTGTGCTTATACAAAACGTATATGAAAATTCTAGAAAAATAACCTATTTGAAATCTTTCTGATTTTTGATAGAATGAGAAAAAAGGAGAGTTTTATTTATGAAAACAATTTGGGACAAATACGCAGAAGTTCTCGTTGATTATTCAACAAACGTCAAAAAAGGTGATTTGGTTATAATCCGTTCAGAAAGTGATTATGCAAAAGATTTAATTCGAGCAGTATACAAACGAATCGTTCAGAAGGGTGGGAATGCCCTTGTAAGAACTCCTATTGGTGAATTGACCGGAATTTTTTTGAAAAATGCATCTGATGAACAATTGGATTATATTGATCCTATTACAAAATTAGAATACGAAAAAGCTGATGTTTTTATATCAATTGGTGCACCTTTAAATACAAAATCACTTGCACGTGCTGATGTTGCCAAATTGGCAAGAAGAGGAAAAGCGACGAAGCATCTTTCAGAACTTTTGCTTTCCCGCGCGGCAAAAGGTGATGCAAGATGGGTTGTGGCTGATGTTCCAACACATGCACTAGCACAGGAAGCAAAAATGTCGTTTGATGAATACTCTGACTTTTTATTCAAATCCTGCTACCTTGATTTAGATAATCCTGTAGATAAGTTGAAGGAACTTGATGAAAAGCAGACTAATTGGGCAAATTATTTGAATAATGTAAAAAACATACATATTGTTGGTGAAAACACAGATATTACATTTAATGTCGAAGGCCGCAAATGGATAAGCTGTTCGGGATTAAACAATTATCCTGACGGTGAAGTTTTTACATCTCCGGTTGAAGATGGAATTAATGGAGAAATATATTTCGATTTTCCTCAAAATTATCGTGGAAATTCTGCAACGAAAGTTCATTTATGGATTGAAAAAGGCAAGATTGTAAAATTTGATGCAGAAACCGGACGAGATTATCTGGAAGCAATGTTTAATATGGATGAAGGTTCAAATGGCATCGGCGAAATTGCTATAGGTACAAATGATGAAATTCAGGATGTTACCGGGAATATTCTTTTTGATGAAAAAATTGGCGGCTCTATTCACATGGCTGTGGGTGCATCTTATCCTGAAACCGGCGGGAAAAATGTCTCCGGACTTCATTGGGATATGATTAAAGGAATGAAAAACGGCGGCAAAATTTTTGCTGATGGTACTTTAATCTATGAAAACGGTAAGTTTATTATCTAAAAAATCAGAATACAACCCAAAGCCTGTAGGATGTGGTAAATTTATGATTTACCGCATCACATAAAAATTTAAAATTTTATAATAAAACTCGCACCAAATTTTATATTTTGGTGCGAGTTTTTTATAGCCTTATTATACAATATTTTCCACCACATTTCAAGTGGTGTTTTGTCGTTTTTTGATGATTTTTTGAATTTTAAGAAGGTATGTTTTAGTGGATTTCAGGCCCACTCGCACCAAAATATAAATTATGGTGCATGAATTTAAAGAGTCGTTTAAGTCTGAAAAGGAGGCTGAAAGGATGAATATATTTGAAGAACAGAGGATTAGAGGTCAGGAAGGCAAGCCGATATCGTCATTAACTACCCTCGCCCCTTGTGGGAGAGGGCAGGGTGAGGGGTCAAAATTGTTACATAAAACCCTCTCCCGAATTTGTAAGTTCGCATTCTGCTCACTAACAAATTCAACCCTCTCACATAGAGAGAGGGTAAGAAGTAGGGTAGACTTTAGTCTACCGGAAAAACTGGATTGCCGCCTTGCTGGTCGTCGTAAAACCGCGTTTACATTGGCGGAAGTCTTAATCACTCTCGGAATAATTGGGGTTGTGGCGGCGATGACCATGCCAACTTTAATTCAAAAGCATCAGGAGCGGGTTACGGTTAATAAAGTTAAGAAGTTCTATTCTGTCATGTCGCAGGCGCAATTATTAGCAATCAAAGATCATGGTTATTTAGATGAGTGGGATGTGTCGGATGGACGTACAAAAGAAAGTGCTGAAAAACTCGCGGAGTATCTTAAACCTTATTTAAAAATAGCCAAAGATTGTGGTACATCTAGCGGCTGTCTTCAATACGGCAAACCAATACAATTGCTAAATGGTGAAGAGCACTTCAATTACGATTCAGACAACAGATTTTATAAATTAATTTTAAACGATGGGAGTTATATATGGTTAAGGGCATCTATGGGTGCATATTGTGCAAGTTTAGATAACAATATTTTAAATGCTTGCGGGGCTGTATGGATAGATATTAACGGTAAAACTCCTCCTAATACATTGGGAAGAGACATATTATATTTTATAATGACAAAAAATAGTCTTAAACCCTCGGCTATAAATGATTGTAATCTGAATTCTTATGGTTGGGATTGTGCTGGATGGATTTTAGAAAAAGGCAATATGGATTATTTGAAAAAATAAAACTGTTTGTATACTGTTTCTTTTTTGTGATAAAATAGGCGGGTAATTGCAGATTTTTAGAAAGGATAGGATATGAACAGAGTTGTTGTTGGAGCGCAATGGGGTGATGAAGGTAAGGCAAAGATTACGGATTTGCTCGCAAATGATGCCGATTTAATAATTAGATATCAGGGCGGCTGTAATGCAGGACATACAGTTGTTGTTGACGATAAAGTTTTTAAATTCCACCTTATCCCATCAGGAATTCTGTATAAAGGTAAAACCTGTCTTATAGGAGCCGGAACTGTTATTTTGCCGGAAACTTTTGAAAAAGAAGTTCAAGGTTTGATAGCGGAAGGTATTGATGTTAGCGGTTTAAAAGTTAGTCCTCTGGCTTCAATTACAATGCCTTATCATACGGAAGTTGACGGATATTCTGAAAACACTGCAACAAAAGGTAAAATCGGAACAACTAAAAAAGGAATCGGCCCGACTTATACAGATAAAATGGCAAGAATAGGCTTAAAAATCGAAGATTTATACAATCCGGAAACTTTATCCGAAAAGCTTGATGTAATTTTACCGTTAAAAAATAAAACTTTGGAAAAAGTTTACGGTTTGGAACCGTATTCAAAAGAATGCGTGACCGCGTTATGCGAAAAATATGCAGAAATTTTCAAACCTTATGTATGCTTTGAATGGCAGGAACTGTTGGAAAAACACAAACGTGATAAGTCTGTCGTTCTTTTCGAAGGTGCACAGGGTGTAATGCTCGACGTTGATTATGGAACTTATCCATTCGTAACCTCTTCAAACCCGATAGCCGGCGGAGCTTGCACAGGTTCCGGTTATGGCCCGAAAATGATTGATGAAGTAATCGGGGTTGCAAAAGCTTATGTAACAAGAGTTGGGGAAGGCCCGTTTGTTACAGAATTAAACGATGAAGTCGGTGAAAAAATCCGCAACATCGGGCATGAATTTGGCACAACAACAGGCCGTCCGCGCAGAACCGGCTGGTTTGATGTTGTAACTATGAAATATGCCGTTTTGGTTGGTGGGTTAACTTCGGTTGCGCTTACGAAAATTGATGTTTTTGATGATTTTGATGAAATAAAAATCTGCACAGCTTACAAAGATACCAGAGATGGTAAAATTTATAAATCATATCCGACAAATGTCTTTATGCATAAATATCTTGAACCGGTTTACGAAACTCATACTGGTTGGAAAACTAACCTAACGGGGGTTAAAAAATATTCTGATTTGCCTCAAAATGCAAAAAATTATCTTTCAAGATTAGAAGAATTGTTAGAAGTTCCGATATCTATCGTTAGTGTCGGGCCGAACAGAGATCAGACTATTTTCAAGGAGGCATAAATGACAACAATTATAGGCATAAAACTGGAAAACAGACATCTTAATTCTGTTGAATTTCAGCGAGTATTAATGGAATCAGGCTGTGCAATCAGGACTCGAATAGGGCTTCATCAGGCTGATGAAAACAAATGTTCTGACACGGGGTTAATTCTTCTTGAGGTTATTGATAACGCGGAAGAACTTGTTTCAAAACTTATTCCGTTCGGGGATGTTAAGACAATGGAATTTTAGTCTGTATTAAATTTTGTAAAGATTACAGTGACGAGTTAGCAAAAAATATTTTTGAGAAGTTTTCAATTCAAAGGGAACTTTTCTATGATACAGCCCGTAAACTCAGCACCACAAAATACAATAAAGACAAGTATTTTCAATATAAATGATTTCCATGGCAAGTCAATCAATATGGAGCGTGCAATTGCCGTATCCAATGCGTTTGATAACGATAAAAAAGACAAAGATGTGGATAAATTAAAGTTCTCATCAGGGGATATTATGCTGGGTGAGGTGGAACCGACAAATAAAGTGGCCATGCTTGCTCAGAATTATATGGGCGTAATGGCATGTACGCTCGGCAATCATGAGTATGACATGCTTGAAAAAGTCGGAAATCTTATTCCTGATATGAAATATCGACTTCTGGCATGTAATGTTAATCTTCCGCCGCAAAACCCGTATGCAAAAAAGGTTGAAAAATCTTACGTACAAAAGGTTAACGGCCACGAATACGGAGTTATCGGAACTTCTCCTTGTGACCTTTTTTCAAGACTGAAATATAGAAAAGTCTTTGATGATATGCATGTTCACAATATAAGTGATACGATTAAAGATATTCAAAAAGAAATTGATAAGTTAAAAGCTAAAAATATTAATAAAATCATTTTGCTTTCTCATAGCGGATTTGCTTATGATAGAAAGATAGCGGAAGAAACCGACGGTATTGATATTATTCTGGGCGGCCATTCGCACGATTTGATAAGAGATGTCGAGCCTGATTACAACCTTTTATACTCAAAATCCGGAGAACCGGTTGTGATTACTCAAGCTGGCCGTGACGGGAAATATATTGATAAATTAGATGTTGAGTTTGATAAAAATACGGGTATATTAACGAAAGTTCGAAATAGCGTAACGGGTACAAGAGGTTTTAAACGTAATGCGCCGGTTCGTTATGTGTTTGAGAAAATTTTAGGAAAACCGCATGTGGTAGGACAAATTGAATCTGTTCCGCCGCCTTTGGAAAACGATTTGATAGAACCAAATCCGCATGCTAATTTTGTTGTAGATTGTATAAGAGATGAATTGGGTACAGATATTGCACTTTTGTCAGCCGCAAACGTTAGAGGTTTCTTTGAAAGCGGAACTCTTGACAGTCGCGTACTGGATGAGATTTCACCGTTCAGAAATAAATTGTGTGTTATTTCATATTCAGAAAAAGAAATTGTGGATGCGCTGAAAGCAACTTGTAAATCTATGGTCAGATCAAATAATAAGCCGGGACTTCTTCACCCGTCAGGTCTTAAATATACGGTATCCCGCTCCGGCGAGTTGAAAAATCTTACATTTATATCAAAAGACGGTAAAGAACACCAAATAGATGTAAACAATCCAGATTCTAATAAATTTTACAGAGTCGGAATAAACGATTATTGTGCGCAGGGAAATGACGGTCTCAAAATGCTTAAAAAATATGATAATGCCGAAAAAATCTATGATTTTGACCTGATAAAATGTGTTGAAGATTACTTTAGAAAGAATCCGACACCAGTTACAATAAAAGATGACGGCCGCGTAACAATTGTTGATTAGAAAATTTTCGTGGTAAAATTTTGGTATGGAAACAGAATTAAAACAATTGTTAAACGCTTTAACTTTGCGCTTTGAAAAAATAAAGGAGTGTCTTTGACCCTGACAGCTTAAAAGAAGAATTAAGTAAGAATGAAGAAAAACTCCAATCTCCGGATGTCTGGTCAGATCAAAAACTTGCCTCTGATATTGGTGCAAAAGTTCGAGATATAAAGGAAAATTTAAATTTTCTTGAAAAATGTGAACAGGTGCTTTCTGATAGTGAAACAGCTCTTGAAATTTGTGATGACGAGCTGATTTCAGAATGTTTTGAACAGCTTAAATCGTTGGAAAAATCAATAGACAGTTTTGAAACAAAACAAATGCTGAGCGGCGAATATGACGCTGAAAATGCGATTTTGACCATAAATGCAGGCGCCGGCGGAACAGATGCTCAGGATTGGGCAGAAATGTTATTGAGAATGTATTTCCGCTGGGCAGAACAAAAAGGTTGGAAAGTTGAACTTTTAGACAGACTTGACGGTGATGAGGCGGGAATTAAATCTGCGACATTTAAAATTACCGGACGTTACGCTTACGGCTATTCTAAGGCTGAAAAGGGAGTTCACAGGCTTGTCAGAATTTCGCCGTTTAATGCAAACGGAAAACGTCAGACGAGTTTTGCCTCGCTGGAGGTTTCACCGATAATTGCAGATTTTGAAAAGACAATAGTTATTCCGCCGGAAGAATTAGAAATTGATACAATGCGCTCAGGTGGTGCCGGCGGTCAAAATGTAAACAAAGTTGAGACAGCGGTCAGAATTCTTCATAAACCGACCGGAATTGTTGTAAAATGTCAGCAGGAGCGCTCTCAATTGCAGAACAAAGCGAACGCAATGCAGATTTTGGCATCTAAACTTCTTGCAATACGGCAGGCTGAGCATGAAAAGAAACTCGCAGAGTTAAAAGGCGAAAATATGGATATAAATTTCGGCTCCCAAATTCGTTCTTACGTGTTTCATCCATATAAAATGGTCAAAGACCACCGCACAGGCTACGAAGTCGGAAATGTTGACAGCGTTATGGATGGAGATTTAGACGGATTTGTCGAAAGTTTTTTGAGGATGAATAAATAGGCTAATGTGAATTTTGCGGGACTTGTTTATCATCGCTAAATTTATCATGGCTTTTATGTTACAATATTTAAAGAAGAGTTGGAAATAATCAAAGTTTTTTGCTGATATTTCCGATTATCCAATAGTAAGCTTTAGACGTTCAAGTGTAAAGACATGTTAAGAAAACCTAAAAAACATGGCAATATCTGTACTTAACTTGTTTTTATATACATGTAGGTCTAAAGTAAAGTGAAAAGGAGAACTATGCAGAATCCGCGCGATACTTTAGAGATGAATATAAAAAGGTTAGTCGATTTCTTGATATATTCAAAGAACTTTTTGATAAGAAAAAGTCCGCTCAAGTCAATGGCGGCATCGTTTGTAGAAGGTTTAAAAGACTTTTTGACGATGCGGAAAAAGCAAAAAATGGCGATGTATAGATTGAATTATCACAGGCACCAGTTACAGAAAATGGAACAGTTGATAGCAGAAAACAATCAGCACACATTCTTGAGGGGCAATAATCTTAACGAAACCAGATAAAGGAAAAGTAGTATGGGATTAATTGCAGCAACGATACGATTGAATTATTTACAGCAAACCCGATTGGATTTAGAATATAAAATTCAATTGATAACTCAGGCAAGAATGAATCTTGCGCAATCGGTAACTGATTTAACTCAGGTCGGAACCGATTACGACGGCGATAGTCCGGTTGCTAAGATGCTGGCTCAGCGGCAAGCAAAGTTGAAAATACTTGAGCAAAAGCTTGAACAGCAAATGCAAGAATATCAGCATAGGTTACAAATGGTTGATACAGAATACGATTCCTGTCAAAAACTACTCGAGAAAAATATCAAATCGGCATTCCAGTATTAGATATAAAAAATCCTCTCAATATCGAGAGGATTTTTTTTTAGTAATTATTTGTCTGAATAAAAAGACTGATTATATCATTTAAAACAGCATATTGTTTTTGATAAGTTTGAGATTGCTTTTCTAATAGTGCTATTTGTCTTTTGTATTCAATAATATTAGCCTGACATTCTCTTGATGAGTTGTTCAAACTTTCTTGAACCTGTTGAGCTTCCTGCAATACACTTTTCATTGAAATACCAAGAGCTTCCATTGTTTGTTTAATAATCTGCGCTCCTGTTTGTTTGGTAACACCTGTTGGCAATTGCATTATAAGCTGTTTCAATACAGCAACATTTGTCGGCATATCAAAATCAAGATCAGAACTGTCAACATTAGATGTTGATGCAAAATTCATAACAGGAGTGAACGGCTGATTTATATTTTGCGGGTGAGAATCTGCTTGAATTTGAGGTTGTGCAAAACTTGCAGTATTTGGAATATATGTTTCTTGCGGTTTGAAATTTGCATCATTAGAATTTTCTGTTTGAACACTATTATCAACTTCATAATTGTCAACTTCCGGTTCAACAAATTCAATTTCCGGTTCAGATTCTTCATTGGTTTGAGTAAAAGATACGTTTTCAGGTTGTACAGCGTCCTGTTCAAGCTCAGATTGTTTCTTTAAAGCTTCTACAATTTTTTTCCCCATTCCTTCTGTAATTCCAATGTTAGTCATATTTCCCTCTACAAGTTTACTTCAATGTCATAATGATAGTATAAGAATAAAAATATTTCAACATGTTTAGTTTCCTGTATTAAGACTATGAAAATTTTCAAAGCCGTGGTACAATTTTCCTATCAAGATTATATAAGGAAAGTATGTATGAAAAGAAGAGCATTTATAAGCGTATATGATAAAGCCAGTTTAGAAGATTTTGCGCGCAATCTTGTAGAAAAATTTGATTACGAAATTGTATCAATGGGTGAAACTTATGAGTTGTTGAAAAGTGCAGGTATAGAGGTTATTGACATAAAAGATTTTGCCGGAACTCCAAATGTGCTGTCAGGAAAGTTTAATGCTTTAACAGAAACAATTCTTGCCGGAATATTACAAAATACGCCAGATGTTGAAGCTTTAAATCAAGTCGAAAAGTTTGCAATAAAAAACTTTGATATGGTTGTTATCAACATGAAACCGTTTGAGAAAATTGCTCTGAGTTCAGGTAATATAGACGATATCGTTAAACAAGTTGATATAGTTGAAAGTACATTATTAAGAGCTGCAGCAAAGAATTATAAAAATGTTACTGTTATATGTGATAAAGTTGATTATTACGTTGCTCTTAACGCAAACGATTACGGACGAATGAAACTTGCCGCAAAAGCTTTTAAAATTGTTTCTAATTATGATAATGCCGTATGTTCGATTTTGTCTGATGAAATAGGTGAAAAACCTTTCAAAAATATTACGCTTGAAAAAATCTGCGACATGTCGCATGGCGAAAATGCTCATCAGAAAGCTCGTATGTATAAAGGTGACACAATGGTGGCATACGAAATTCTTAATGAAAAAGAACTTTCTTATAACGATATTCTAAATCTTACGGAAGTTACAAATATA
Organism: bacterium; assembly: GCA_017942035.1. Taxonomy (GTDB): domain Bacteria; phylum Cyanobacteriota; class Vampirovibrionia; order Gastranaerophilales; family Gastranaerophilaceae; genus RUG14219. Next base: position 28,073 of record JAGAVG010000055.1, read on the forward strand.
GTTTCGGAATTTTATGATATGAACGCTGTTGCAATAGCAAGACATACCAAACCTTGCGGGGTTGCCTTCGGAAAATCTATATATGAAGCATATTCAAAAGCTTTTGATTGTGACCCTATGAGTTCCTATTACGGAACTGTTGCATTTTCAAATACGGTTGATATTGATACCGCAAAACATGTAAATTCGATGTCTGTTGAAGCCGTTATTGCTCCGGATTATGATGAAAAGGCAAAGGAATTGTTATGCGAAAATCCTGATTTGAAGATTGTAAAATTAATTACTCCTCTTAAGGAATACAAAAAGATGTATGTTGAAGAAATTGCGGTAACTCCTTTTGCAATACTTATTCAGGATAGAAATTCAAGTGAATTGAATAAAGAAATGTTTAAGGTTGTAACGAAAGAAAAACCGAGTGCAGATCAGGTTGAGGACGCAATCTTCGGATGGAAAGTTGCAAAATATGCGAAAACAAATGCCGCGTTGATTGTAAAAAACGGCAAAACTCTCGCCATCAGTCAAGGTCATACAAATACGATTTCCGCAGTAGAAAGTGTGTTGAATATGGCTGCTGATGCGGCAAACGAAGCTGTGCTGGTTTCTGATTGCGCAATTTCTGCTGAAGATTGTATCTATGCGGCAATCCAAAACCGTGTAGGACTGATTATTCAGCCTGGCGGCACCGTAAAAGATTCCAGATTGATTGAACTCTGCGATAAATATGGTATGGCTATGATTACTACTGGAATAAGAAATTATACTCACTAATACTTTTAAAACAGTATAAATGAGAAAGGATAGATTATGGAAATAAAAACTTGGGAACAATATTTTTTGGATCTTGCAAAAACTTGTGCAGGCCGCTCGAATTGCTTGAGGGCACAGGTCGGAGCTGTTATTGTAGGGGAAGATAAAAAAATAAAAGCAACCGGCTATAACGGAACACCTTCAAAAGTGGAATCTTGTTATGAGCGCGGTAAATGTTATAGAATGGAAAATAACATTCCATCAGGCACCTGTTACGAAACCTGCCGTTCAATTCATGCGGAACAAAATGCCATAATTCAGGCAGGACAAGACAGATGTAAAAATGCAACAATGTATATTTACGGGCATAATTTTATTTGCATACTCTGTAAACGTTTCATTGTTCAATCAGGAATTAAAGAAGTTTACCTTAAAAAAGATGAAAATTCGGATGTGATAAAGGTCACAGTGGATGATATAAGAAAAGAGCTGAACGCTCAATAAGAAATTTTAAATTTTTTTAAAAATACTAGCAAAAAAAAATTTTCTTGTGTATTATATCATACATACTTTTATCAAAGCAGATAAAGAGTAAAAATTAATGGAAAATTTAATGCAATTATTAATTGACAAAGAACTAAATTCAACAGATAAGATTTTGAAACCCGATTTCAATTCAAAAACGGGACGCGAACTTTTAGCGTTTTACCTCCAGACTAAATTCAAACAGATTTTAGCATACGACAAAAGATGTGACAATCCGGTATTTAAGGATGTAAATCCGAATTTTATATCTAAATTTACAAAGAGATTGATAAACAATCCGTCAAGAAGACTGCTTGTCGGGATTACCGGTGAATCTGCGTCGGGCAAATCGACAATCTGCCACAAAATAAAAGAGGTTATAGAAGAATTGTCAATGCCGGTTTCTGTTTTAAGCACTGATAATTATTTCAAAGATATCTCAAAATTGATTGAAAAATACGGCACTTTTGATAATTTAAGAGATAATGGCTATGATGTAGATGCCCCTTCAAGTTTTCAGCTTGATATTTTAAAGGAAGATCTTGCGGATTTAGCGGAAGGACTTGATATAAAAGCGCCGATGTATCTTCCAAACGGAACCGGAGTTTCTCTGCCAAAAGCTTTTGATGTACATTCAGAAAAAATTATCGTTGTTGAAGGGATTGCAACAATGTATGAAGATGTTAAAGATGTTTTTGACATCAAAATATATATAGAAGCCCCTAATGAGATTAGAAAAGAACGATTTATAAAACGCGCGGTTGAAGAACGTAACCAGAGTGAAGAAAATGCTGAAAATCACTGGGTTTATCTCGCAAATGCCGGAGAAAAATATGTAAGACCTTTCAGAGGAGAGGCGGATTTTGTATTGAACGGAATTGCGGATTTGAAATATTGCGCGCAAATTTTAGAGTATATTTACACTGTTACAAATAATTTTAAATAAATATCGCAAAGTTCCGGACTTATATACAAGTTTACACAGGAATAGTCCAAATATGTCATGCTGAACTCGTTTCAGCATCTCGTGATACAGAGATTCCGAAACAAGTTCGGAATGACATGAAACACGGAGGTCAATCCGACGTTCAGGGTGACATATAAGTAACGTTTTGTGTAAAATTGTATATAGATTTTTTAATTAACAGCATTGCGCGTTAACCGGTATTGTTATTTCAAAAACTGTCTCGTTTTTGTCTGATTTGACAAGATTAAGGGAGGCGTCCTGCTCTTCAAGGTTAGATTTGCAGATATATAAGCCCAGTCCGGTTCCTGTTTTTTTTGTTGTAAATCCTTGCGTGAAAATCTTTTTTTGCTGCTCTTTTGTAATAGGAGTTCCGTTATTTATTATTTTAATCTTTGCAAGATTATCCTTAATTTTTAAAGATACGACAACTTCACCTTTTTCCGGAATTGCCTCTATAGCATTTTTGATTATGTTAACAACACAGGCCAAAAACTTGTTATCATCAAGCGTAACGTATGCGGTTTCGTTTATGTTAGTTGTAAGTTTTATCTGCTTGTCTCCGATGTAAATTTTTGCAAGGCCTACTGCCATATCAAGAATACTTTTCAAATCGTAAGTGTCAAGGCAGATGTTATCTATGGATTTTAAGTCGATCAAATTATTCGCCATAATTTTTAAAGAGCGTTTAATACAGTTGAGTGCATTTTCTATTTTTTCGGATTTAATGTTTTCCAGTTCAAGATTTTTTCTGATAATTTCAGAATATAATTCGCAAATTGATATATGATTTCTAATTTCATGTGCGGTGCATCTGGCTTGAAGTTGTATATCTGTATTCATAATTTTCCTCTCGTTTAAAAAATAAAAGGGTAAAACTGCATTTCCCAATTTTACCCACAAATGTCTTTCAGATTTTGTTATGTCAAATTTACGCGATTTTTACTTTTCTTCTTTTGTTTGAGAAACCGTTGTTCAGGGCATAAAGAACAGCTTGTGTTCTGTCATTTACCTGAAGCTTTTGGAAAATGTTATTTACATGGGTCTTAACTGTAGTTTCAGATATAAATAACTTAGATGCAATACCTTTGTAGTTATTACCCTGTGTAAGTAAGTCCAAAACTTCTTCTTCGCGAGCTGTAAGATAGTTGAGCAAGTTTTCTTCGGACATTGAAGTTTCTTCTTTGTAAGAAGCCTGAAAATATTCAAAGAATCTTGATGATAGTACAGCCGGAAGATAAACTTTTCCTTGAGAAACTTCATCCATTGCGCGAATCAACTGAGCTGAAGCCATAGTTTTTAGAATATATCCTTTTGCTCCTAATTTCATTGCTCTGAAGATTAAATCTGAGTCATCATATCCTGAAAGTGCAATTACTTTGGTGCCGAGCTCAAGTTTTTCAATTTCTTGAATTGCTTGAAGGCCGTCTTTTTCCGGCATATTAATATCCATCAAAACCAAATCCGGATGGTATTTTTTAATTAAGTTAATTCCGAGATTTGCGCTGGTAGTGGTACTGATTACCTCGTAACTGCTTTCGAGCGTAATAAGCTCCTTAACCCCTCTCAAGTGATCCTGATTGTCGTCTATTAATAATACTCTTACACTTTTTCTGAACTCTCTCATTTTATTCCCCTCATCGTTTCTCTTCCCTACACTTTAAATACTACAACTTTTAGAGGGGATATTTCATCCATGACTTGATTGATATTGGCATGCTTTCAGTTTGATAGTAATATTTAAATCTTTAGATTGATAAAAAGCCTCAACCATGCTCTACACCATGCTTTGAGGAATTTTCGCCGCATGGTTGATATTTGAAATAAATTTTTAATTTGTAATCTTTTTAGTCTAGTTTAATTGTGGTATTATAGATACAAAAGGGGGATATTTATGGAAAGTATGATAACAATTTTATCTTTTTTAGGCGGATTGATAACAGGAGCTGCGGCAGTCGGGATTCCGCTGTGGATTATTAATAAGAATTCAAAGACAAAGGATGAAACCTTAGACAAAATGATGAATGAGATGAAACTTCATTTTGAAAACACTGCGAACAAGATATTTAAAGAGAGTTCTCAGGAAATGTCTGAGACAAATAAGGAGAAATTAGAGGAATTTTTCAAACGATTTAGAGATAAGATTGAAGATTTTGAACGCAAAAATAACGAAAATTACGAACAAGAAAAGAAAAATTTTGTTGTTTTTGACCAGAATATCAAGAATTTTATCGAAGCCGGCAACAAGATTTCCGCGCAGACAACAGCATTATCTAATGTAATGAAATCCGATAACAGAAAACAGGGAATATGGGGGGAAATAGTTCTTGAAAAAGTTCTTGAAGCCTCCGGATTGCGAAAAGATGAGGAGTATAAAATTCAATCGGGAATAGCAGAAGGCCGCCCGGACGCAACTATTTTTCTTCCTCAGGATAGATGTGTTTATATAGATGCAAAAACATCATTTTCATCCTGGGAAAGCTATATTAACTGCGAAGATGAAGACGAAAAAGCTATTCATTTGAAACAATTTACGGATTCAACAAAAGCCCATATAGCAGGACTTGCCAAAAGAGATTACAGTTCAGAAATACAATCTCCGGATTACGTTTTGATGTTCATTCCGATAGAAAGCTGTTATTCATTGTTGTTTTGTGAAGATTGCGCATTGTGGGAACTTGCCTGGAAAAATAAAATCATGCCGGTATCACCTTCAACATTGCTTGCGGCACTAAAGATTATTAACGCATTCCATATTGTTGATCGCCAGAATAAAAATACAATTGAAATTGCAAATATTTGTTCATCAATGCTTGATAAATTTGCCGCACTTCTTACCGAATTGCTGAAAATCCGCTCAAACCTTGATACAACACTTAAAAAACTTAACGGAACCGGTAATATAATAAATCAGATAAAACGAATAGAAAAACTCGGAATAAAAATGACAAAAGATTTGCCGGAAATTCCGGAAGAAGAGTAGAGTAACAGAGGTCAAGAGGTCAGGAAGGCAAGCGAGTTACGTCATTAAATACCCTCTCCCACAAGGGGAGAGGGAGAAAAAGTGTGCTTTTACCCTAGCAGAGGTTCTTATCACTCTCGGAGTTAAAAAATAAAGATAATTCTTCAAATTGAAAAATTATCTTTATTAAAAAATTTATTTTTAATACTATTCGCCGATTAGCGCGTTAATATCGGCAACCATTGCATCTGGATCAAATCCGTGAACTTTTGCGCCGGCTTCCAAATTTTCAAATCTTGCCGCTGCGCAGCCGATACAGCCCAAACCGTATTTTTGAAATACTTCTATACTTTCAGGACACTGTTGAACAATATCCATAATATTCATATCCTTCGTAATCTTTGCCATAAACTTTCCTCCTTTTATTGACTATTTTTTAGATTTCATTAATAACATTATACAATGAAAAAAGAAAGTTGGGTAGTTTATGGATTTATTGAAAAAAATTTTTAATGATGATGAGCAAGCTGTCGGATTGTGTGCATTCCAAAAACACTTTGCTTACAAAGTTTACGACAATGTGAAAAATTTTAACAGCGCAAAACCGGTCTTTTCAATAAATGAAAATCCGAATTTAAACATGTTTGCTCTGGGATAATTTATGCGCAATAATCGCAGAATGCCGCTTTTTTAGGAGAACCTAAAAGTTCGTTTGCATTGCACCAATCGGCAGCCTGCGGGTGGTTTAAATTTCCTTTGATTCCGCCGACAGAACTTTGAACAAAGCCTGCTTCAGGTCTTCTTGCCGCGTGAACGGCACCCGTTTGAAATCCGCCGGAGACTTTGCTGCTACCGTTAAAATATGTTTGTAATTGTTGAATTGGTGTTAATCCCATGATAATTTTTCCCTATCAAAATTTCCCTATACTTTATTAAAGTATTTTATTCTAAAAAAATTGCTATATTTCCCCAAGATATTAAGAAATATTAATATGTAATTTTAAAATATTAGAATTTACTGCCGATTAAGCTAATAAATCAAGTTTATTTGCACAAGTCGGACTTTGCATGTTAGGATGCTGTGGTGAATATATTCCCGTTTTTTGCGCAAAATTAACGGCAGATGAACCCTGTTCATACTTATTTGGTTCATTCCATTTTACCGGCTGAACTTTAAAAATATTTTGTTGTCTGATAGCTTCAATGTTATTCATAAAAATTTTTCTCTCTCTGATTAAATAAAAAAAATTAAAAATATCAGATTTCAATTTATAGAAAATTTGTTACAAACTTTACAAATAAATTTAAATATTTTAATTACATAAAAAAAACCGCCGAAAAGGAGTTTAAGCGGCGGTCTAAATCAGTAAAAGAGACATCACCAACATTATGGAACATGTTTTCGTGATGTCAAATATTTTTTTCTGGGACTTATATACAAGTTTACACTAAAATTACCTCAATATGTCACCCTGAACTTGTTTCAGGGTCTCTTCATCATGAGATGCTGAAACGAGTTCAGCATGACAGATTTGGACTATTCCTGTGTAAACTTGTATATAAGTCCCTTTTTTCTAACTTTTGACAAAGTTTTAGGAATTTGCTAACATTGGGTTTTTATTTACCGCTTTATTTTCGGCATTAACCAGTGCATTGAACACAAACGGATGAATATTGCCGTCTTTCACGTCTTTGTAAATTATTGTCAGAGCTTGTTTTGAGGTCATCGGTTCCTTATAGGCACGCTTTTCGAGAAGGGCGGAATATTTATCGGCAAGCGTAAGAATTTGCAGATTTATATCCGCATGAAAATCATCATTAACCTTCGGATAGCCCGTGTGGTTTGGATTTTGATGATGATGTTTTATTAAATTAAGCGTTCGGGTATCAATATCGGAATTTTTCAAAAGTTCATAGCTTAAAAGCGAATGTTTGTGCATAATTTTTTCTTCATCAGGGGTAAGCTTGCCAGGTTTGTTCAAAACTTCTTTCGGAATAAGAACTTTGCCGAGGTCATGGAGGTATGCGGCATCCTGCAAGGATTTCAGATTAACCTGATTTTTCAAGCTTTGAGGAAGATTTTTTGCAATCGCCATGGCAATTTTTTTTGTTTCGGTTGCGTGTCCGCTTTGAAGTGCCCTCAATTCATCCATATTCAACACAATCGGGGCATTCATTTCTTTCATTATTTTGGAAATTTCGGGGTTAGACTTAATTTGAGAAATTATATATTTTTCAGAAGTGTATTTTCCCGTGGAATTGAATTCCGCACGGTCAGAAGCGATATCGTTTGCTTTGAATGTTGGAGCAAATCGAAACGGAGTTATCTGTATATTTGAATTAATTCCGCCCGAAAAAAGCGGTCTTATTGTTTCAAATCCCATTAAAATTTCACACTACAATTTTCTACTACACTACTATATTTATATAAAGGATTTTTGTTCGGAAAAATTGCCTGAAATTTATAAATGTTTACAAAAAAACAGAACCGGAAAAATTCCGATTCTGTTTTTAATAATTTTGTTTGATATTTACTACGCTTCAGCCGGAGCTTCTTCAGCCGCTTGAGCTTCTGCCGCTGCTTTAGCTTCAGCTTCTGCTGCTGCCTTAGCTTGAGCTTTTTTAGAAAGTTTTGTAGTTTCTTTTTTAACGTAGTTCAAAGTACCGTCTTCCTTGCAGTTTTTGATTAAGAAAGCAACAGTTTCTGTAGGTTGAGCACCTTTTTTAATCCAATCTTGTGCTGATGCCAAATCCAATTTCATTTCTTTAGTTTTCGGATTGTAATGACCTAATTCTTCAATAGGTTTACCATCACGTTTTGAAGTTGAATTAACTACAACCACTCTGTATGTAGGGTTTTTCTTAGCACCCAATCTAGTCAATCTAATTTTTAACATTTTAATTTTCCTTCTTTTTTTATTACATAATGCTTGAAATTCAAACGCCGCTTTTTGAATTTCCTGAACCTTAGGTCAAGAGGAAAGACCTTAGTTCGATACTATAAAAACACAAAAGCGCAGCTAAATCAAGTGCGCCGTAAAGAAAGATGAAGATGTGCCACACCGCAAGTGAATGACAATTGTTATGCGGTTGCCAGTATGTTTGTATTATACAAACATACTGGCATATATGCTAAATTATTGGATTATATCATGCTTGATTATGTAATATTTTAATATTATGAAAGTAAGAGATTTTTATAAGAAATTTGGCAAACGCCTCAAAGAGTTAAGATTACAAGCTAATATGTCTCAGGAAGATTTAGCTGAACATGTTGGAGTTTCAACTAAAACCGTTAGTTACTGGGAAAATGCACATAACCCTGTAACTCTAAACAAAATTCCTCTTATTGCAAATGCATTAAATATTCCTGTTTATAAATTGTTTGTATTTCTCGATGTTGAAGAAAAACAAGCTGATAAAGATTATGTGAGGTTGTTACAGGCAAAAACAGGACAAGAGCTTGAAACCCTTTTTAATGTTATTAAAAATTTTCAAAAAATTAACTAGCCAAAAACAAAAACCCTAGCGACTCTGCAAGCAGGACATCAATCTAGGGTTATCCATCTATATTATAATCTATTTTGCATGATTTTTCAAGTCTTATAGAATAAAATTAATTTACCTTAACATTGAAGATATGATTACTAGTCCAGAATGCCCGTGTCGAGGATTTTTTGAACCTCTGACTGCATAATCTGGTGGATTTCTTTTATCGTTTTTGTACCATCAATCGATTTGAAATCATATTCTTTTTTCATCCAATCATATTGCTCAAGGCATTTTTTCTGGTATATCTCGAAACTTTTATAAAAATCGGTAGAAAATCCTACGTCGCGGCCACTTTCGTAATAATCAAGACCGGTTGTGCCGATTATCCTTTTCAAAAGTGTATCTACAGGCATATCTAAATAAAACGTCAAATCCGGCTGAGGCGCGTATTCATAAAGGTTTTTCACCCAATCAATATCCTGTCCCCTTACAACGTCACGAGCAAGCGCCGTATAGAAATATCTATCCAAAAGTACGATAAAACCTGATTTTAAAGCCGGAATAATCTGGTTTTCCAGTCTGTCCGCAAAGTCTGCCGCATACAAAAGACTGTATGTTGTTGCGTTAAGCAGGTTTCTGTCTTTCGCATCGTCAATTACATTTGCGATTAACCTTGAAGTTTTCCACTCCGAAACCATAACTCCGTAGGATTGATCTTGAATTGAACGCTTTAAAAGGTCTAATTGTGTGGATTTTCCGGAGCCGTCAGTCCCTTCTATTACTATCAAAAGCCCTTCGTAATCATGTTTTCTCTTGAATTTTTCCACAATTACACCTCAATTCCTTTTTCAATAAGAACATTTTTAAGCATTTCTCTTATCTTAACTTGTTTTGAATGAATGGAATCCATCGCGTTAAGCTTTACAAGCCCAAATTCATCCACCATCGCGTTGTATTCCTTGATTACGCGGGATTGGAAGATAATATAGCTTTCGTACGGGTCACTGCTTAATTTCAAATCCATACCGGCCTCATAAAATTTTGGCGCGCGGTTAAAACAAATTCTCTCCATTGCATCTTTCGGGTCGATATCAAAATATATTGCCAAATCGGGTTTTATGGCAAAATCGTAAACGTTACGAACCCAGTTCGGGTCAACCCCTCTTGCGGCATCACGCGCAAAAGCTGTGTAAGCATATCTATCAGCAAGCACAATAAATCCGGCCTTTAGAGCTGGTGCAATAACCTGTTTTAACCTATCGGCAAAATCAACCGCATGCAACAGTGAAAAAGTTCGCGGCGAAAGCAGATTTTTTTTCTTCGCAAGCTTTGTAGTCTGACTGATTAAAGGTGAAGAATTCCACTCGGTAAAAATTACGTCCTGCCCGATTGATTTTAACCAATCCCGCAAAAGCGCAAGTTGAGTGGATTTTCCGGAACCGTCAATCCCTTCCACGCAAACAAGTGTGCCTTTCAAATTGTGTTTTTCAGTCAATTTAGCCAAGTTTTGCCTCTTTCTGTTCAAGCATTGCCACATTTGTTTTCCCGAATTTTGCCGACAGATTATCAACAATATGAATCAAATACAATTCAGGTTCCAAATCTTTTTCGTTCAAATCAATGATTGCACCCCAATCAGCTCTGCCGTGATGCGCCGCAATCATTCTGGCAATCTCTTTAAAGCCATTATTCATGCATAGTGTAAAGCCGTATTGTGAATGAGTTATCCAATCTTTTCTGAAATCTTCATCGTAATCAATAAGGCCGTCTTCAAGGTTAATTTTATACTCGAAAATTTTGCCGATATCGTGAAGTATACAAGCCGCAATCACATTATCCTTATTGAATTTCCGCAAAAAATGGTCCATATTTAACTCTGCAAACTTAATAACTTCAAGAGTATGAACTAAAAGCCCTCCAATATAGTTATGGTGCATAACTTTAGCGGCCGGAGCAACTTTTATTTTTGCCGCATTTTCCGCAAAAAATCCGGCAAGAAAATTTTGTAATTTTTCATCGCTTATAGAATTTATATAGTCCAAAACTTCGGCAAAAGCTTTTTCTCTCTCATTTTCATCAAGCCCCATTTTTGCTTCTTTTTTTACTTCCAGGGCAGAAATTAGACAGTTATTAAATTTTTCGTTAAAAGTTGCTGAAACAATTCTCACAAGATTGCCGCATCTAAAGACTTTTGAATCAAAGCGGTTAAGAGTTTCTTCCCATAATATGCAATTCAAAATTGAATTATCTTCGGTATTTTTCAATTGAAGCTTTCCCATTTTTGTTCCGGCTTTTGTGTCTCCTATTGAAAAATTTAAAATCTCATAAATTGCTTCTGTGCTGAACATATAAATTTCCTTCTCAATCTTATACATTGAAATTCTAACACAAATATATTAAATAATGCTTTTATTGTTAATATTAATTACTAAAAAACGCACCAAATTTTATATTTTGGTGCGAGTTTTTTATAGCCTTATTATACAATATTTTCCACCAATTTTCAAGTGGTGTTTTGTTGTTTTTTGTGAAATTTTTGAATTTTGAAAGGGTATGTTTTAGTGAATTTCAGGCCAACTCGCACCAAAATATAAATTATGGTGCATGAATTTAAAGGATAATTTAAGAAAATATGGAGGATAAAAGTATGATAACAGAGGATCAGAGGGCAAGAAGACAGGAAGGCAAGCAGGTAAACCCCTCACCCCAGCCCTCTCCCACAAGGGGCGAGGGAGTAAATAGTAGGGTAGACTTTAGTCTACCATTAATAACTGGATTGCCACGCTCACTCCGTTCGCTCGCAATGACGAAACCCGCGTTCACTTTGGCGGAAGTTTTGATTACTCTCGGGATAATCGGTATTGTGGCGGCGATGACGTTGCCGGCGCTTATTCAAAATCATAGAAATCAAGTAGCCGAAACAAGGCTTAAGAAATTCTATTCAGCAATCAATCAGGCGATTATTGCATCTGAAGCTGTTAATGGTGACAGGACAGAATGGCATTCTTCATCAGTATATGATGTTCCGGAAAGCGGGCGCAATGAGCAAGCTAAAGTCTGGTTTGACACTTATTTAAAGCCTTATATAAAGGTTATTGATGAGGGTTACAGCTCGGATAATCGCTTTATAGTTTACTTTTCTGATGGTTCAGCTTTAAAGTTTCTGAATGATGATTGTTTAAGAGATTTTTTATTTTATATAGGAAATCCGGAAAAGTGTGACAACAAAATATCTAATCCGTATGGACGCTGTAAATTTGCTTTTCTTTATGCTCCCGGGTACTCTGATCACTCATACTGGAGCTATTCAGGCAGAAATTTTGAACCATATAAATATCTGTGGAACGGTAATATAACTTCATTATATACCGGTGAAGGAGTATATACCAGTACTGCTTGTAATAGTAGCGGCGACGGGAGATACTGTTCCGCAATTATTCAATACAATAACTGGAAGATTCCGAAAGATTATCCGAGAAAAATTTTATACTAGTTTGCCTTCCTAACCTCTTGCCTTTTGTTCCTCTGGTAAAATGGATTGCCGCGTCGCTTGCGCTCCTCGCAATGACGTAAACGGCTTGCCTTCTTGACCTTTTGTATTCTGTTCCTCTGCTATCTGGATTGCCGCGCTCACTTCGTTCTGTTTTGAATTTGGTGCGAGTTTAAAGTTGTTTTACAACATCTTTTATATATAATCTTATGGCCGGAGTTATGATTAAATCTGGTTCGTTACTGGCAAACGCATCCAGTGTTATAATTCCCCCTTTTAAATCGCCGCTTTCGATTTTTAGCAGCCCCAACATTATTTGGTTCAGGGGATTATCTGAATTTTTATATTCTTTCATTTTTTGAGGAATAATTTTTCGCGCTTTATAACATTTAGCCAAATCAATATAGTATTGAAAATTAAGACTGTATATTTTTATTGCTCTTTCGTAGCAATCCTGTGCCCAATCGGGGTATGCTATTGCCATATATGTATCGCCGAGGTTTTTATAATAAACTGATGTCGCCTGAGTTTCATCTGCAAGGCTTATTGCTATTTTGAATTCCTGAATTGCGGCGTAATAACATTTTTCGTTTAAATACATTAACCCTAAGTTATTGTGAGAAAACGCATTTTTTTCTGCATCAATCTTATACACATCCGGTTTCACGTAACCGGATGTCACAAGACTTATTAATATTAATGTTGCTAAAAAATATTTTTTCATTACTCAATTATTAATTATTAATTACAGCAAATCAATCTTCATTCCTTCATAGGCAAGCTGAACGTTTTCGCCCATCGGTTTGTAATGTTGTGCTATCGCGTCAAGTTTTTCATCGTTATAAGTCGGATCGAAATGGAAGAACACAAGTTTTTCGGCATTTGTTTGTTTTTTACATTCAATTGCCATATCATAAGTTGAATGACCGTAGCCTTGTTTTGGGACAAAGGAGTTCAGGTAATCTTCTGTTGTATACTGGGCATCGTGTATCAAAAGATTACAGTTTCTTGCGAAGTTTGCTAGTTTTTTATCTCCGCCTAGGTAACTTTCTTTGTCGGAGGCATACACAACAACTTTATCTTTGTAAGCTATTTTGAATATTAAAACACCCTCTTGCGGATGTGCGTATGAACGATAGCAGGTGATGATAACCTCTTCACCTTGCGGAATGCTTTCTTCATCTTTTTCAAATCTTTTAATAACCGGATCTTTTCCTTTTTTCAGGATAATCCCTTCTGTTTCTTTCAAGTCATGAATATCCAGTTTCCCTGCAATATCTCCTAAATCCAATGGAAATGATTTACCAAACAGTAATCCGGCCAATTCATCAGATAATGTTTCGTTATAATTTACATTGCCGAAAACATTTATTACAGTAGTTGGAATATGCAAAGGTCTGAAAAATGTGAATCCCTGAATATGGTCTTGATGGATATGAGAAAGTAAAAGTGTTGCCTTGACTGGAGTCCTGTCGCCGCGGTCAATTCCGGATTCTATGTATTCTTTTAACAAATCGTTTCCAAGGTCAATCAATCCTGTACCGGCATCTATTATAATCAGGTTTCCGCCCGCGTTAATCTCGACACAAGCAGTGTTGCCGCCATATTTGAGATAATCCTTGTTTGCTATCGGATAACTGCCTCTTACACCTCTGAATTTTACTGTGAATTCGCCCATAATTTTATTCCTTTTATTTTTTTATTGTAATTATAGCATTTCTGTCTTTTTCTTCTCCGGCATAAACAGATGTTCCAAACGTCATTATTTTTGCCGCTTTTTGAAGGTTAACTTCATTAGTTTCTTTCATTTGAATATTAAAAGTCACGCTATTTCTATGATTTGAAACCGTTACAATTCTAAATGCGTTCGGGTAAGATACCAGAGCTGGTGCGCTTACGAAAAGAACGTTGTCCTCTTGAATGATTTTTGCGCCATGATAATGACCTTGAAATACTGCAATAGGGTTTTTATACTTTTCTATTACAGTCTTAACCTCTGAGGCATTTTTTAATCTATGTCCAGGACTGGAAAACGGTTCGACAATCGGAACATGTGTAAATATTAAAACGGTATCTTTTTGAGACTTTTTAAGTTCTTCATCAAGCCATTTTAACTGGGTTTCCGAAATTATGCCGTTTGAAGTTATTTTATCTCTTATAATTGAATCCAAAACTATAACTTTGTAACCTTTTTGAGGGATAAAGGAGTAATAATTTGTATCGAAATTAAAATTCGGATTATTTTCTTTAATAATGCCTCTATAAACCTCCGGAGTTAAGTATCCGCCGACGCATGTATCATGATTTCCGTATGCATAGTACCATTTATGTTTTAGGTTTGCCAAATGCGGCATTAAAGCTGTAAGCTGGTTTTCAAACGATTTGTCAATCAAATCACCTGTAAACATGACAAATTCAAGGTTCGGAATTTCATTCAGCTGATTGACGGCATCATCAATAAGAGCGGGAGAATCTCCTGTAAGTTTGAATGTTGTGTTTTTTCCGTATGTTGAAAAATGCACGTCTGATACTTGTGCAAACTTTAGCCCCTGCTGGGAATATGCATTCAATCCGCATAACATTAGTGCTGATAAAATCAGCGATATTGTCCAGTTTCTCATTTTTGTAAATATACTTTCCTTTTTTCTCTTTCTTCTCTTCATTTGAATTTACTTTTCTAAATTCATTACTCTTCTAGCTTTTCTCTAAAAGCATTCTGACCTCATTATATTTCATTCTTAAATTTTTGTCGTCATCAGAGAGGATGATTGCTTTATCTAAATTCAATAGGGCGTTTGCATAATTTTTCAATTTATACTGGCAAAGCCCTAAATCGGCGTAAGTTTCCGCCGTCGGGAATGTATTAACAAGTTTTTCAAAAATATCACGGGCTTCAAGATAATATCCGATAGAATATAAAATTTTGCCTTTAATTAACCTATATTCTGCATTATCCGATATTGAAAGTGCTTTATTTATATTATCCAAAGCTTCAGGGTATCTTTTTAGGTTTAAAAGACATTCCGCCTTCAAGGCAGATGCAGTATCCGAATTTGGCCGGTAAGTTAAATAAGTATTGAGATTTTTCAATGCAGCATCATATTGAGTGCTATATACTTGTGCAGAGGCCATTGACAGATAAACCGGCTGAAAATCCGGCTTTAAATAAAGAGCTTTTTGATAATAAGCTATTGCATTGAGATAATCATTCATATTGCTGTATGTATTTCCCAGAATATAAGCCGCCCAATGGTTTCCTTTATTAACATTTTCTTTAAGTATTTCAATCACCTGAGTTTTATTACCCTGTTTATAAGCATTTCTAACAGTATGCAAATATGGATTTGCAGAGGTTAAAATAGACTGAAATCCCGGGTTTAAAATTCCAACTAGAGTATTTTTGAGCTGTAGAATTTCGGCATCATTTCCTGATACGGCAAGTGCTTTATTTACAAAATCAAGCGCATCTTTATACTGGCCGGAGGCGGCATAACTTGTTGCCATATCAACATAATCCTCAGCCATTTCATTTGCGAAATTAACTCTGCAGGTGCAAAAAAACAATATTAAAACTAGGATTAATATTTTTCTCATAGTGAAATTATATCATAAAAGATTAAAAGAATTCAGTCTACATAAATTACAAGCCAAGCAGCCTTAAAAGTATTGTTACATTTTCTTAATAATTTTAGTAAAAACCTCAAAGTTTTAGAGAAAAATGCCGATAAGCGTAATATAAGTTACGAACTATGAAAGGAATAAGCCTTTATGGGAATGTCAGCGTCACAGGCAAGACTATTAAGCATAACCGCAAGAATGAGCGACAATGAAAACAGTGCTCAAGGGCTTTCTTATGCAAAACAAAGGCTTTCTGATGAAACTCAGCAGTTGAATAATGAATACAATGAATCGTTAAATGCTACAAAACTTACTGTTATAACAGGTTATAACAACGGTGAAGCGGTTTACACAGATATTTCATACAATCTATTAACAGATACGCAAATGTTGAGTGGAAAACAGTATGTAGTTACCGATAACAAAGGAAAACTTATCGTTGACAGCAAGATTGCAAAAGCTTATGAATTAGGCAATGGTGATTTTAACGTATTTCTTGCAGAAATGGGTTATTCACAAGCAAATCTTTTATACGATATTAAATATGATTCAAAAACTTTTGAAAAAGACACAAAGCAGCAAGAAGTTGCCCAACAGGTTCATGAAGCCTGGGATAAATACTTTGCATCAGTCGGAATTAATGTGGGTGATGAAGAACATGATAACGGCGCAAGTGTATGTTTCGGATTTACAACCTTGACTGATGGCAACTATCCGGCAGGTTTTCCGGCATACGCAAAACATGACGGAAAGGGTAATTACTTAGATGCAGATGGACAGGTAACAACAGACCCGTCAAAATTTGTATATGAACCTATAAATTATGAGGGTACAACAAAAGAACAAAGAGAATACTACGACTACGCAACATCTCTGACCGCATCATTTATAAGCGGCGGAACTTACAAAAATTCCAAAGGTAAAACTCTCAATCTGAAAGATGCTTCAGATGCCAATAATAAATCAATGATTGCATATTATCAAAACCTTTTTAACAGAATGCAGCAAGGTGATTATATGGCATACACAACAACTCTTGAAGACACAAAAGGCGAAAACGGCCGTCATTATGAATATGTGGAAGATTTGAGCAAATCCATAATGAAAGATAATTCTCTTTTTGAAGGAAAACTTAAAAAAGGTGAAATCCTTCTCGAAAGTTTTTCAACAACTGCAAATCAATTTGTATCAGCTTCTTTAGGTTCTGATCAAACAATTGTGGAAGTTGAGGACGAAAGAGCAATTGCACGTGCCGAAAGAGAATACGAGCAGAATTTGACCGCATTAGAAAATAAAGATAAAAAATTCGACCTTGAATTAAACAAACTCGATACCGAACATAATGCACTACAGACTGAATATGATGCAGTTAAAAACGTTATAGATAAAAACGTTGAAAAAACTTTCAATATATTTTCATAAAAAACTAATAACTACTTTATATTATTTATTTTCCCCTACACAAAATCGTAACTTTTCCTGCCGCTTTTCCCGAGCGGCATTTTTTTATTCAAGCCCCAATTCTTTTAAAAATCTTTTGTTATCTGCAAGTTTTGAAAGTTTTTCATCCTCATACGGATCAATTATTCCGCGATTGAACAAATCCTGCATAATGTCATCTTCAGAAGTGTTATCCATGTCAGAAAGGGCAAGTTTTGTGAATTTTTTTATGTCGCATTGTTTTTGATATAAATTAAGGGCAGAATTCGTAAGAGATTTAAAAAATTCTTTTTTCTTATTGTCAAAGTCTACATCCAGAGGGTTAATCGCCGCTCCGTTTGTCGCTGCGTGTTTCTTAACTTCATTTAACCGTTTTGATAGCTTTTTAAACATTAAATACACACCCCTTATTTACATTATACACGATATTTATTTTTTTTGCATAATATTAATTTTTGTAATGGGACTAATATACTCTTGATTATAACTTGTATTTGCACTATCATTTATTTATAAAGAATTAAGAAAAGAGGTTAAAGATGCTTGATATTAAACTAATTCGTGAAAATCCGGAAAAAATTAATGAACTTTTAAAACGTAGAAATCCTGAACTATCCATAGATGAAGTTATTAAGATAGATGAAGAAAGACGAAAAATTCAAGCATTAGCTGACGAATTGAGAGCAAAACGAAAAAAAGAATCTCAAATAATCGGTGAATTAAAGAAAAAAGGTGAAAATACCGATGCAGTTCAAGCCGAAGTTAAAAAAATAGGCGATGAGATTAAAGCTCTTGAAGACAAACAGGCCGTTTTGGATGAAAAACAGCGCAGCATACTTCTTCATACCCCGAATATTCCTGATGAAACAACCCCTATCGGCTCATCTGATGCTGATAATGTGGAAGTTTATAAATGGGGCGAACCGAGAAAATTCGATTTTGAATTCAAAGCTCACTGGGATTTGTGTGAAGAAAAAAATCTTGTCGATTTTGAACGCGGCGTTAAGCTTTCACAATCAAGATTTACTCTATATAGAGGCAAAGGCGCAAGATTAGAGCGTGCAGTTATAAATTTCTTCCTTGATTTCCATACCGAAAAACAAGGTTATGAAGAAATTCTTCCGCCGTTTATGGCAAACTCTGCAACTATGACCGGCACAGGACAACTTCCTAAATTCAAAGAAGATATGTATAAATGCGAAAATGAAGATTTGTTCCTTATTCCAACCGCGGAAGTCCCGGTTACAAATATTTATTCCGGAGAAATTCTATCAGAGGATGATTTGCCGAAATACATGACGGCCTATACTCCATGCTTCAGACGAGAAGCCGGTTCCGCCGGAAAAGATACAAGAGGTTTGATTAGAGTTCACCAGTTTAACAAAGTTGAGCTTGTTAAACTTACTACTCCGCAATCAAGCAAAGATGAACATGAAAAATTAACTCAAGATGCAGAAGAAATGCTTAAGGCTTTAAATCTTCCATATCGCCGCGTTGCACTTTCAACAGGAGATATAGGATTTTCAGCAAATAAATGCTGGGATTTAGAAGTTTGGATGCCGTCTTACGGAACTTATAAAGAAATTTCAAGCTGTTCGAATTTCGGTGATTATCAGGCAAGACGTGCAAATATAAGATACCGTGATAAAGAAACCGGTAAAGTTCAGTTTGTCCACACAATTAATGGTTCCGGACTTGCTGTAGGGCGTACTGTTGCCGCTATAATCGAGAATTTCCAGCAGGCTGACGGAACAATTATCGTTCCTGAAGTCTTGAGAAAATACACAGGATTTGATAAAATATAATTGTACAACCATTTAAGGATATAATTTTGCCGTACGATTTTGAGGCCAGTAAAAATAAGCTAAAAAAAGAAACAGAAATCGCCGCTGAGCAAAAAGCTTTTGAGGATGAAAAAATTCAAACTGAAAAGTTTGTTACTTTAAATTTTTGGCGTCCTCTTTGCTCCAGTATCCTGATAATGTTTTTATTTTATCTGATTGTTTTTGACGTGTTGACTCTTCCAAATATATACGCAAACCTTGGCTTGTGGCTTTATTTGTCATATCCGTCTGTATCGATAATTGCAGAAATTCTTTTTACAAAAAAAGTTAAATATCGTTATTATGAAGGCACTTTGTACGTAGGAGATACAAAATATGAACGCGGCGACATAAAAAAAGCGGCGATTACAGAGTATTCTCCATACTATTGTAAGAATTCTTTATTCCGAATTCCCGCAGTGAATTTTGCCGGCTACCGCGAATATTATGTAAACCTCACTCCGGTAAAAGGTAAACCCGAAGCCTTTTTCTTTTTATGCAATAAAGATAGCGCGGAAAAATTTATGACCTTTTTGTATAAACACAACATTCCTTATGGCATCGTTGAAAAAGAATTCCGAAAATTTTTTTTCTATTATTAAACTTTAATTTTTTTTAATAAAAAACGCACCAAATTTTATATTTTGGTGCGAGTTTTTTATAGCCTTATTATACAATATTTTGGGACACTTTTCAAGTGCTCATTTTGATTTTTTAGGTGATTTTTTGAATTTTGAAATGGTATGTTTTAGTGAGTTTCAGGCTTACATGCATCAAAATATAAAAAATGGTGCATGAATTTAAAGGATAATTTAAGAAAATACGGAGGATAAAAGTATGAATATAGAAGAACAGAAGGCAAGAGGTCAGGAGGGCAAGCCGATATCGTCATTAAATACCCTCGCCCCTTGTGGGAGAGGGCAGGGTGAGGGGTCAAAGTCATTACATAAAACCCTCTCCCGAATTTGTATGTTCGCATACTGCTCACTAACAAATTCAACCCTCTCACAAAGAGAGAGGGTAAATAGCAAGGCCGCATTCACTTTGGCCGAAGTTTTAATCACCCTAGGGATAATCGGGGTTGTTGCGGCGATGACGTTACCTTCTTTAATTCAAAAGCATCAAGAGCGGGTTACGGTTAACAAGGTTAAGAAATTTTATTCTGTCATGTCTCAGGCACAATTATTAGCAATCAAAGACCATGGTTATTTAGATGAATGGGATGTGCCTGACGGAACAACAAAAGAAAGTGCAGAAAAATTCATGAGTTATCTCAAGCCGTATTTAAAAATAGCAAGAGATTGCGGTACTTCTGCAGGATGTCTTGAGTATTCTCAAACTACTGTTAAATATCTTAATGGTACTCCAAGAAATTTAAATTATGATACAAATAATAAGTACTATAAATTAATTTTAAACGATGGAACTTATATGTGGTTAAGAACTGTAACAGGTGCGTATTGTGCAAATCCAGAGAGTAAAGAATCTTGTGCGACTGTATGGATCGATGTTAATGGAAAAAATCCGCCTAATACAATAGGACGTGATATTTTTAATTTTGGGATTAATAAAAATAATGTGAGACCTACGGGTAATAATGGTGATTGCAGGCTTAATGGCGCCGGTTGGAGCTGTGCTGAATATGTTTTACAAGGCAATATGGATTATTTGAAAAAATAGCAATAAATAGGAAATGACCGGACATTTGCCGGTCATTTTTTAGGTGAAAGTGATGACATTATAGATTATTTTAGACCATGCCTTCTTTTACGGCTTTTACCGCTGCTTGAACCCGATCGTTTACGCACATTTTCTGTAGAATTGAACATACGTGAGCTTTTGCGGTATGAACACTTACGATTAATTCTTTTGCAATTTCAGTGTTGCTTTTTCCGGCAACGAGATGCTTTAAGACTTCAAATTCTCTTTCTGTTAAAGGAATTCTGTTTTCATTATTGATAGAACAAGGCATAAATGAGAGATTTTCAGATTTTGGAAGTGAATTCAAAACTAATTGTGCAACAACCGGATCTATCCAGCAGACACCGTCTGCGGCATCTCTTACAACATCTGCAAGTTTATTAGGGTCGATATCTTTGAGACAATAAGCGTTAGCACCGGAGCTTAGTGCCGCGATAACTTCTTCCGCTCTGTCATGGGAAGTTAGGGCAATGACCTTTACCTCAGGCATTTTTTCCTTAACTTTAGCCATGGCTTCAATACCGTTCATTCCCGGAAGTCCTAAATCCATAAGGACAATATCCGGTTTTGTTCTTTCTATAATTTTTAAACCTGTAACGGCGTCTTCTGCTTCTCCTATTACTGTCATATCAGGATTGCTGTTAAGTGCGCATCTGAGGCCTACTCTTGTTAATTTGAAATCTTCAACGATAACAAGCTTTATTTCTTTTGTTGTGCTTGCCGGTAAATTTTGACTTTCCATTACTGCTGATGTTGAACTTTTGTCTTTCATTTTTGTCCTTCTTTCTTTTCAAATATGACTCTATGTTTTATATGCTTTATTTAATATTAGCCAAATTAATTAATCTATTACCCGCTTGTCTAATCTTGATAAAAAAATATTTTAACAATTGTTCTGGATTTATACTTTTTAATTCTTGTTATGATATAATTTAAATACGTCAGATTAGAGGAGAGGACAAATATTTATGTTTGAATTTTTGTTTGCGAGAAAACAGCCTAAAATTGATAAAGTTGATTATATAAACGAAATTTATTCCAAATTAAAAGAAAATATTTCATTTGATAGTATTTCTCAAGAGCGCAAAAAAGAGTTGAGCCGAATGATGAAAGAATACGGCTACTTGAATATTTCGTATCAGAGAGCATTGGAAGAACTTAGCGATGCCGAGATTTTGTACGCTCTGGAGTTCAAATGGACTAAAAACGGAGTGTTTAAAGATAATAAATTTATTTTTGACGATAAGAATATAAGCGTTTTAGCAAGAAACAATGCAAAAACTTCCGATTGGATAAAAAAAGAAGGTCATGACATAAAGCTCATAAACCTTGCGGCGCTAAAAGACGGGAATGTTACGGAAGAAACCGGCAAGTTTATAGATTGGCTCCGTCAGCTTGTGATACTTCCGAGCGGAAATCTTGCAAATGATATTTATTCAACGACAATATATCTTATTCCTTTTCATCCGCGTGAATTTGGATGTGCTTATCTTCCGAAAAGTTCGGATATCAGTGAAAAACTGTATGATGAAAATATTTTCAATCTTACCGGTATGGATTCTAAAGCTCAGGTGAAAACTTTTATTACTCTTGCTCAGCTTGCGGGACATCCGGTGATTTATGATATTCTGCCTCAAACCGGAAGGTTTTCAAAAGCCGTTCTTGCTAATCCTTCAATTGCAAGATGGTTTGATATAAGTAAATTGCAGGAAGAAATTAACGCTAAAATAGACGAAATTGTCCTGAAACTTTCTAAAAAATATGAAAAAGAGGATGTTGAATTAGTTAAGGATATTTATAAACAGAATAACGGTTCAGGCGAATTGAGTCCGCGCTATAAAGAAATCTATGATGATTTTGAACTTGAACTTGACGAAATCAAGATTAAACTCTCAAATCGCATGATGCTTAGAGCAAATCAGATAAAAATTCAAAATCAGGCAAGAGAGGTTATTACTCAGAAACTTGGGGTAAAATTAAATGCGAAGTTGACTGAGGATGACATAAAAGATCAGATAGATATTATATCATCTCTTATTCAAAAAGATTTATGGCCGGCACCGGGCGGAGCATGGTGCTCATCAGGGGTTCCGGTGTATGATAAGATGAGTGATTGCGGAGGATATCCGACATTCAAGCATTACGATTATAAGGGCTGCGACGTTACGAATTTTGCAAATCTTGATTGTCAAACACCTTACTATTTTGCGTTTTTAGAAAATGGAATGTTAAATGAACCGGTCATAAAAGAGTTTATAAATTATATGAAAAAACTTCAAAAAGAATATAACTTTGATGGGTTCAGAGTTGACCATATTGACCATATAGTGGATAGAGTTTCTGAAAATTGTAACAGACCTATAAGTTATAGGGCTCCGCGTGTGGTTTTAGGACGTTTGAATTCTGAATTAAAAAAGCAGACTCCTTATTTTGCAACGCTTGCTGAGTACATGCTCTGGGATGATTTTTTGAAGGAATACCATCAGGATATGCATTTTGACCTTCTTTGGGGAAATGATATTGTGTCTCAAAATGAGAAAAATCCGGAAAAAATTGTTGAGGATAACCAGCATCTTGCAAATTATAATGTTAATTATAAAAAAGGTGAAAAATTGTCTATTTTGAAAACTTACAACAATCAAGATGGAGAATTCCGCTGTATTGATCAATATCCGGGACAATTAGGCGAAAATGGTGCCCTTTTCAAATGGTTTAAATACAAGTTCCTTCCCGGGGGTAAGTTTGCTCAGCGGCCGGTTTTGTATGTAGATGGTGATGAAAGTTATACTGCCCGCGGTATAGAAAAGGTTATCGGGGAAGAAATCTCTATGAAAAGAGATAACAACATAATTTTCTATAACAAATTTGATGCAATTGATCGTTTTGTTAAGAATAATGAAATAATTTCCGGCGGCGAAGCTCAAATAATTGATCAGGAACAAGAAGGATTTGCTGCATGGCTTATTTCTAAAGAACCATTAAAAAAGGCATTTTTGGTTGTTACAAATTATAAATACCCGACAGAAAAAGGGCTTATGACTGATGAAAATGGTGAACAATACACAATAACAACAAACGGTAAGCCTGTATATGACAAGACTTTAAAATTGCCGGGCGACTTCTTTGTCAAAGGTGAATATGTTTTAAAAGATAAAGATTTTGAATATGAAAAATTTTCTGAAGAAACATCTGAATTACACTTTGATGTGCTTGAACCATCAAAGTTTAAGGTGTTTTTGTTAAATAAATTTTAAATAAAAAATCATGCAAATGCTTGACACATTTTGAAAATATTGATATTATAATACCAGAGAAGAGAAATTAATTTATATTAGTTAAAAGATTCGAAAAAGAAAGGTGAATTCACATGACAAAAAGATTCGGTTTTACCTTGGCAGAGGTATTGATTACTCTAGGTATCATCGGTGTAGTAGCCGCAATGACAATGCCAACATTGATGAACCAAACAAACGGTGCACAGTACAGAACTGCGTACAAAAAAGCATTATCAGCAATTTCTCAGGCTGTAACATTGAACGTAGCATTGGATGAATGGAACTTTGCAGATGCAACAGTAACATCCACAGGTGCAGATGATACATCAATTTATTCAATGTTGAATAAGAGAATGAATGTAGTAAGAAAAGAAACAGGTACAATCTCCGGTTACAACGTAGCAATGCGCAGCAGCTTGACAGGAGTAGGAACTCCGGCAGCTCAGGGA
>JAGAVG010000056.1 GCA_017942035.1 bacterium
CTTATTATACAATATTTTCAGACACTTTTCAAGTGGTGTTTTTGATTTTTTAGGTGAAATTTTGAATTTTAAAAGGGTATATTTTAGTGGATTTCAGGCCTATTCGCACCAAAATATAAATTATGGTGCATGAATTTAAAGAGTTGTTTAAGTCTGAAAAGGAGGATATTATGATAAAAAATAGTCATTGTGAGGACGAAAAGATAACATGTCATCCTGAACTTGTTTCAGGATCTAATGATACTGAGCCCCTGAAACACGGATGTCAATCCGACGTTCAGGGTGAGGGGTCAAAATCGTTACATAAAACCCTCTCCCGAATTTGTAAGTTCGCATACTGCTCACTAACAAATTCAACCCTCTCACAAAGAGAGAGGGTAAAAAGCAAAAACGCGTTTACTCTGGCGGAAGTCTTAATCACACTCGGCATAATCGGTATTGTTGCGGCGATGACTTTGCCGGCGTTAATCCAAAATCATAAGAAACATGTTGTTGAGACGCGTTTAAAAAAATTCTATTCAACTATGAATCAGGCTGTTGCAAGGTCAAAAGCTGAAAATGGCGATGTTCAAAATTGGTTTGAGGATATTTACGGAACCAGTACCGATGTAAGACAAAAACGAGATGAATACTTTATCCAATATATTGGAAAATACCTTAACATAATTAAAACTGAAGAACGTTCAATGGGAAAGATATACTATTTGTCGGATGGAAGTTCGTTTTCGCTGATAAATGGTAATGCCAACGGTCGCGATTGGGTTTATTCTCCAGGAGATTTAAATATTTGTATGCAAAAAAATGCAAACAGTTATTATAATTATATAGGTACATGTGGTTTCGCATTTTTATTTTATAATGATAGTGGTTTTAGAACG
The DNA here is from genome assembly GCA_017942035.1 of bacterium. Lineage (GTDB taxonomy): Bacteria > Cyanobacteriota > Vampirovibrionia > Gastranaerophilales > Gastranaerophilaceae > RUG14219. The sequence goes on from JAGAVG010000056.1 coordinate 879, forward strand.
TATGACTTTGATTGGAATGGTACGGAAAATTCTCTAAAAAATCATACCTCTTTTGGTTGTTATTCTGGTTCATGGCATGCATACTGTACACGTTTAATTCAATATAACGGCTGGAAAATTCCGGATGATTACCCGTATAGAATTATGATTTATTAGAATTTTCCAGCCGTTATATCTAACAAAAATCGATATGATTAAACCAAAATTGGCAACACGTAAGACCGGACGTAAATCATAAAAGCATTTCTACGACATCATCTTCCAGCAACGATTTTTGATATTGTTCGCATTCTTCTATCAAATTAAGCATTTGCGGGTATTTTGTACTATGAAGAACAGAGGAAATATCACTGTTTTGCGAAAGTTTTACACGGTAATAATCGGGCGTTTTTTCTATAATATCTATAATTTCCATTTCTTCAAAAATATCGAAAAGAATTTCGAAAACGCTGTAGGATTTGCCTAAGAAACTTGCACAGCGGTACAATTCAACTTTCCCTTCATTGTTATGGCAGGAAAATTTGAGCATTTTGTACACTGTTGTCAAAAATTCTTTTTCGTCCAGATATTTGACCTCGTAATTCATAAGATGGATTGACGACGGCTGGCACTTTTCAAGTATGGAACGGAAAGTTTCCTCGTCTGCCGGATAGTCAAAAAACATTATGGAATCGCATTTTTGCGCATTAACCCTTGTGAATGTATTTTCCGATAAACTTTTAAACGGCGTTAAATTATCAAGAATGGTTTTGCTTTCGGCGAAAATTTTAATATTTTGTTTTGAATTTTTAACAAAATCATTAACCAGCGGTAAAATATCTGTTTTTTTGCGGTGATCGTAAAATTTTATTTTATTTGAATTTTCGTCCTCTTCCTCTTTCAAAAAATCGGAATGAATATCATCTACAATCAGTTGTACGGAAGTGTTTCCGTTAAATTCGTTAATCTGCGGATGGAATGCAACATCAAAGGTGTCGCCTTTCATAAGTTTTATATCACCTAGCTGCCATCTGATGCAGTTGAATTCCTGACCTTGAATTCCGCCGGTTATTCTTAAGTGATCTTTGTTTTCACCCATTAATTTTTTTTCTTTTATTGTAAGATTTTTCATTGCAAAAATAGGGTTCGGATTGCTTGCTCCGAAAGGTTCCATCAAAGAAAGTTCCTCGACAAGTTCCACCGAAATATCGTCGGGTGCAAGTTCTAAATCCACATTTATAAATGGTTTTAATTCTTTTCCGTTTAAAATTTCTTTTATTGTTTTATTTAGAGAATTCTTAACTGTTTCAAACGAAACTTTATCGGCTGAAAAACTTAAGCCGGCCGCGAGTGCATGCCCGCCAAAACCGTCAAGCATTGACGCACTTTCGCTTATAACATTATACAAATGCACACCGTCAACACTTCTGGCTGAGCATCTGTATTGTTTGGTTTCTTCGGAATATGTCATTAAAAACGTTGGTTTGTAATATTTTTCGACGATTTTTGAGGCAACAATTCCGATTATTCCGATGTGCCAGTCTTTGTTAAAGAGGATAATTGCCGGATTTCGGTTTCCTTCTTTTTTAATCATTTCGTCAGCTTGCGCAAAAATTTCATTGCAAAGTGTTTGTCGGGTTTTGTTAAAGTTTTCAAGCGACATAATTGCCATTTGAACTTCCTGAGGATTATCTGAAATCAATACTTTCAGGGCATCTTCAACAGTATCAAGCCTTCCGGAAGCGTTAATTCTCGGAGCAATTCCAAATGCAATTTGTTCAGATGTAACGCCGTTTTCGATGTTACTGTAGCCGGCACTTTCGAGAAGTTTTTTTATTCCAAAATGTTTGCCTTTTGAAATTAAATTCAGACCTTTCATTACAAGAAATCTGTTTTCGCCGACAAGCGGAACGAGGTCGGCAACTGTTCCGACAGCAACAAAAGGAAGGATTTCCGGAATGAAATTTGTTTTGTCATAATGTCTTAAAAGCGCACAGGCAAGTTTATATGCAACTCCGACTCCGGCAAGGGATGTGAGGCTTTCAATTTCTTTTAACGAAAGATTTTCATCCAGAGCTTTTGGGGCTTTCGGGTTAATTATTCCGTACGCGGCCGGCAATTCTTCGGGTGCTTCATGGTGGTCGGTGATTATTGTATCAATTTTAAAACTGTTTAAAAAAGTTACTTCTTCATTGTTTGAAATTCCGCAATCCACAGTGATTAAAACTTTAGGCTTAACCTGTGTCATTATCTTTATTAATGCTTTTGTATCAAGTCCGTGGCCTTCTTTTTCACGGTGTGGAATAAAATAATTTACATCAGCCCCTAAAAATTTTAAGGTTTTTATCAAAACAGATGTAGAGGTTACACCGTCTGCGTCAAAATCGCCATAGATGATAATTTTTTCACCGCTGTCAATTGCGTCACAAATCCTTTTGACAGATTTTTCCATGTCAACAAAAACATCCGGCAAAATCTGTTTCATCTCAAGCGGATGTGTAAATTCGTAAATATCTTCTTCTTTTGTAATCCCGCGGGCAGCCAAAAGTCTTTTGACAAGTGACTTTTCTTTCCCCTCGTATTTGTTAAATCTCCATTCCTTTTTCATAGTCAAAATATTAGCATACTAAAATTAAAACATCAATCATAAATGAAAAGTTCTTAATCTCCTAACGTCCCAGCTCAATTTATTCATTTGTAATGCACTTAACGTTCTATCGTCTTAACGTCTTAACGTCCCAGAAAAAGTATCGAGTAAAATTTCTCACAAAATATCTAAATCATACTTTTAGATGTCAAAAAAAATTATGTTCAGTTTTATTATAATAGTATGACAGAAGAAAATGAAAAAATTCAAAAGATAAATTTGTTTTCGGGAAGCAGAAATCCTTCCGGCCAAAATCCGTTCGGGTTTATGAATAACCAGAACGGGCGTTCGCTTGCGCAATCTTCTTTTTCTCAAAAACAAAGAATAAACGATTACGATTCTTCAATTTTGGATAACCGTTCATATCTTGATATGGATGATGAAACGGCAAAATTGGAATTCCAAATTACAGAGAAAGAAAAAAATCTGGCTTATTTGAGAGAAAAAATTAAAGGAAGCGAACAAATTGCAAAAGTCAATGAAGTGCTTGAGCTGAAAATTAAAGAAAAATCAATGGAAAAGGAGCTTGCAGAACTTCGCAGAGAATATTCAAAGAGAAGTGTTTCTTCAAAAGTAAAAGGAGTTGTAAAAAATAACTCCCAAACTCAGAAAAATTTTGTTATTGTTGATAAAATCGGGAAGTTTATCTCAAGAAAAGTTTTGCCGAAAATCTCTAAAAAGTTTGAAGATATTACAAAATTAAGCAATTCGCTCGATACTTTGCAAAGTATTAATAAAAATATTGATGAACTAATTGATATGAAAGTCCCGTTCGGAGAGCAGACTCAAAATTACGAAAAGCTCACGGCTTATTTAAGCAGAGCAAACAAAATTCACTCTCAAATTTCAAAGTCAATGAAAAAAATCGGTTAAAAGGGTTAAAATATGGATAATCAGGACTATAATGATTTCATTTCCACAGTAAGCCATGAACTCAGAACCCCTCTTACTTCGATTAGAGGGTTCTCGCAGACAATGCTGGCATCTTGGGATAGACTTGATGATGAGAGCAAGAAAAAATTCCTCAAAATTATAGAAGAACAATCCAACCGCCTTATAAATCTCGTTGAAAATATGCTTTCCATAACCAAATTTCACAGCGGCAGCGACAAAGTTATTTTAAAAGAAGTTATGATAAAACCTGTTGTTGACACTGTTATTCAGATTTTGAAAAATCAATACAGGGATAAAATTTTTGAAATAAATATCGCGGGAAGTATTCCGCCGATATATTCTGATAAAGACAAATTTCAGCAGATTTTAACCAATTTGATAGAGAATGCCTGCAAATACGGAGATGAGAATTCCACAGTCAAAATTCAAACAGATTTTTGCGAGGATTGTAAATTTGTTTCTGTAAAAATTTCCAATTACGGAGTTGGAATTGATGAAAAAGATTATGAAAAAATCTTCACGAAATTTTCCAGAATAGACAATCCTTTGACAAGAAAAGTTCAAGGCAGCGGCCTCGGACTTTATATAACAAAAAATCTTACCGAGAAAATGGGCGGAAAAATTTCATTGACATCAACTCCGGCCGGAGAAAATTATCTCACAACTTTTGAAATCCAGCTGCCGGTTTGCGACATAGAAGTTCAAGCGAGGGAAAAATGCAGTCCGTAACGTTAATTATTGACAGAAGAATAGAACTTTCGACAAAGTATAAAAAATTGCTTGAAAATGAGAACAACAGCGTTGTTATTACAAAAGATTTGCTGTCATCTCTCAAGTTTATTCAGGATATGGAGCCGGATTTGATAATAATTTCGGATAGTGTAGACAATTCTCTTTCTGATTTTTGTAAAAAAATAAGAGCTTTGACATATAATATGCGTCCGGTAATCATAGCGACCTCCAAATCTGCCGACTGGGAAGACAGATTGGAAGTTTTGGAAAGCGGAGCGGACGATTTTATATCAGAACCTATTAACAGTAATGAATTCATCATGAGAATAAAAGCTCATCTTAGAAGAGAATTTGAATCTAATCTGGATAGCAAAAAACTTCTTCCGAACAAAAATTATTCAATCAGAGCATTAAAAAGAACGGTCAAAAACAATAAAGACTGGGCGGCAATGCTCATAAGCATTGAAAATTTCAAAAATTACGAGGAAACATACACTCCCCTTGCTTCCGATAAACTTTTAAAAACCTTTGCGGCTATAATTATGTCAATAATTGATAATGAAGATTTTTTAGGAAGCTTTTCGGAAAACGAATTTTTGTTAATAACAAACCCGCTTAAAGCTGAAAGATTTGGGAATTTTTTGACATTTGCATTTGATTCCGTATCTTCAAAATTTTATTCCAAAGAGGATAACAAACGTGGATTTATGCTTATGCAAGGCGATGAAACAGCCGGCAGACGTTCAAATTTTGTCCATACGACAATCGGAATTGTTACTAATGAATTTATAAGTTACGGCGATACTTCTCAGGTTTTGAATGCGCTCATTGATACTCATAACCTTGCTGAAATGTATACAAAATCAAATTATCTGGTTGAAAGGCCGAAAATTTCCGCACATAATTCTGTTTCGGAAAAAATTTATAATAAAAAAGTTCTGGTGATGGAAAAAGATGAGGCGCTCAAACTTTTGCTCAAAACTTTTTTAGAAATTCAAGGGTTTGAATATGTTGAAAACGATGATATTTTCGATGAAGAACAAACCGCGCCGGCAATAATTATCGTTGATGCCGGTAGTGTTGAAAATCAAGAAGGGCTTGAGATTTGCCGCAAATTAAAAGAAAATAAAAATTTTAGCAAAACAAAGATTATCGTCACATCAATAGTCCATGATAAAGAGCTCATTTTAAGTTCCGGAGCAGACCTATACCTGCCTAAACCCTATGAGCTTATCAAGCTTTCAAAATGGATAGACTTTTTTATGAAAGAATTTAACCAATAAGTTCTTCAAGCTTTTTGGCATTGTCTTCTGCCTTTTGAGGATTTTGTACGGAATTTCTTTTAATATATGCCCTCAAAGCTTCTCTGATAAGCTCGCTCCTTGTACGCTGCTCAGAATTTGCAAAGCCGTCGATTTTGTCTAAAAATTCATCAGGCATAGTAACCAAAACTTTTGCCATATACTCTCCTTTTTATTAGATGTTAGCATGGTTAAAAATTTTTTTCAATAAATTATAGTTTACTAAACCCTTTCTTTGTGAGAAGGTAGGTCGGATTTAGCGGATTTCCGTACGGACGCTACAACGAAGTTGTTAGTCCGGATAGCGAGGGAATTGAGCGGACTGAGCCATTAGGCTCATTAGCGAAACTTCCCGAGCGTGAAGGAAATACAAGACACTAATCC
>JAGAVG010000057.1 GCA_017942035.1 bacterium
AAAAATCGATAATAAAGCAGTTAACGAAAAACTGCTTGAGCTTGCAAAACGTGGCGAAAACCTGCGACCGTTGATGAAAAACATCGCAGGTATTTTCGCATCTTCAACTGAAGAAAACTTTAAAGAAGAGGGCAGACCTGACAAATGGACTGAACTTGCTGAAATTACAAAAGAAAATCGAAAAAAGAACAAGGACAAGAAAAAGGGAAAGAGTAAAAGTAAGGGAAATGATAATAAATGGTCTGGAAAGATTTTACAAGTTACGGGGCAACTCGCTGCTTCAGTTAATACTCAATATGACGATAATTCTGCCGTTATCGGCTCAAATAAAGATTATGCTGCAATTCATCAACTCGGAGGAAATGCCGGCAGAAATAAAAAAGTTAAAATTCCTGCAAGACCTTATCTCAAACTTACTGATGATGATTTTGATGAAATATTACAAGAAACACAAAAATATCTTAAAGATTAACTTTAAACTCACTCCAAGCATTCACAGGTTCACCTGAAAATTCGACACCCTCTAATGCATTAAAGTGCTGTTTGCCACAATGGAGTTTTAATTTTTCCGGTGTTCTTAAATCAAACAGACTTGTTGTGCCTTTGGTTTCAAGTACAAAGTATAATTTCTGTTCACCGTTCTTTTCAAGGAAAACAGCCCAGTCGGGGTTATAATTTCCAATCGGTGTTTCGATTTTAAATCTTGAAGGTATTTTAAAGAACATCTTAACATCAGGATCTTCATCTAAAGATTTTGCAAATCGGCTTTCAACTCCGCTATCGTAAATCAGGTAATCATATACACTATGTTGAACTTCTACCGCATTTTTGTCAAGGTTTGCAATTAATTCGGAACTGTCAAAGATTTCCTGAACATAATATTCTTCACCTGCAAGTTTAACGTATTTTATACCATCAATGGCTAATTCGTGGCGGTTACGAGCAATAATTTCTAATGCTTTTTCGTAAAAGGCTTGTGGATTGTTTATAAAATCTCTCAATCTGCCTGATTCTGTTAAAATTCTGATGACGGTTTTACGTGTAAGTTTTGTTTCAGTTGAAATTAAGCGGACTATATCAGGCAAAGCATTGTATGTACCTGCCAAATCCATTGATTGAGTATGATGTTCAGTATGCGATATGCCTGCATTTTCAATTTCTAATTCGACACTTGATGATACAAGTCTTGCCTTTTGTATTGGCGGCATATCTGCAAATTCTTTCAAACAATTTTTAATTAATGTTTCAGTGTCAATTTGAACTCTGTATGTAGTTTTTTGTTTTATTTTATCCCATAATTCTCTAAATTCGGGTGATATTAAAACTTCTTTTTTTAATTTGACTGAAACTTCTTTATTTGCATCACGTATTACAGGACGGTTATCAGCTTTTTCAAGAGCTTGGATAATCGCTCTTTGTGCTGCTTTTGAATATCTTTCTTTTAAATCCAAAACACCTGCTTTAAGCTGTGCTTTCATTGTATCTTTTATTTTACCTTCTTTTGAGATTATTTTCTTTTCTTTTAATTCTTCCATAATTTTTTCAGCTTCTTCATGGCTAAAGGATTTTTCTTCAATACGTGTTTCAACACATTTTATTTCTTTAAAAGTATCAAAAGTAATTGGTTCAGCTTGTTTTATCCGTTTTTTAATCTCTTTTTGTAACGGCTCTGCAACTTTAGGCAACTCGATTTTTTCAATATCGACATTTTCGTTAATCTTACCGTCATTGTCGATAACCCCTTCAACCATTAATGCTCCGTAAGTTTCAAAAGCATCAAGTTCTTCCATTGTATGTTCAACTTCGATTTTTTCTTCATAAGTCAAATCCATCAATGTACTTAATTGAAGTACACCGAATTTCATTCCGGTTTCTTGTTCGATTTCTTTTTGTAGAGTTTCTGCAAATTCTGCAAAACTTTCGTTTGCCATAACATGTAAAATGTTGATATTTCTATCTTCAATTCGTTCACCATCTTGATTGACGCATAAACGCAACCCACGACCGACTTTTTGACGGCAAGTGAAAGTTGATTTTTGTTCAATCAAAGTACAAACCTGAAAAACATTCGGGTTATCCCAACCCTCTTTTAAAGCGGAATGTGAAAAAATAAATCTCATAGGGCATTCAAAAGATAACAGATATTCTTTGTCTTTCATAATTGTGTTGTAAGTATCATCATCTGCTAAAGTGTCGCCTTTTGTGTTTTTGTAAATACCTTTTTTATCCTGTGAAAAATAGCCGTTGTGTGCTTTTTCAACATCTGTGTTAAAGTATGTTTTCAGCGGTGCATACTTTTCTTTGCTCATAAGTTCGTTATAGCATTCCTCGAACATTTGAGCATAAATACCTTTTTCGCCTGTTTCAGTTCTGTATTTTTCAACTTTATCAATAAAGAATAACGATAAGACTTTTATACCTTTTTCAAAGTATCGAAGTTCTTTGTCTAAATGTGCCTCGATTGTTCTATAAATTTGTGCACGTTTTATAATGTTTTCATCAATACCGCCGATTGTTTTGCCTAACGGTAAAATGTCTGCGTTTGAAAACTCAATACATTCAGAGCCTTTTGTACAATCAATTCCCGCTACTGAATAACCGTCATACAATGAACGTTTACCTGAAAGATTATACAAATTGTCGCCCTGTTTTACTGTGATTGTTTTACGGTCAACCTTGCCTGCCTTGCTTTCAACATCTATTTCAATTTTTGCAGAAAATCCGTTGTCGTTTGATACTGATTTTAAACAAATATACGGTTTATTAAAATCGTTTGTAACTGTGTTTGATGATACGCAAATTTGTTTTACCAATCCCATTTGGTAAGCATCAACAGGGGTTAAGCGGTATAACAGATTGATTTTTTCTCTGTGAGTAGCACTGTAACGCAAGACTGCAAGCGGATTTAATGATTGAATAGCCTCTTTGGCTTTCGGCGTGTTGTCAACTGATTGCGGTTCATCAATAATAACAATCGGGTTAGTGTCTTGAATATATCTCATTGCGGTTTCGCCGTTGAGTTTGTCTTGTTCCTGATTGATAATGTTTTCAGCTTTTTTGAACGCATCAATATTTATAATCATTATTTCAATATTGCCTGATGAGGCGAACTGGCGAACGTCTGAAAGTTTTGATGAGTTATAAATAAAATATCTGTAAGGTACACCATCATAAAGGTTTTTGAAGTGTTCTTCTGTTACCTGCAAAGATTTGAAAACTCCTTCACGTATCGCAACTGACGGTACAACAATAATAAACTTTGAAAATCCGTATCTTTTGTTTAATTCAAGGATTGTTTTTGTGTAAACGTAAGTTTTACCTGTTCCGGTTTCCATTTCGATTGAGAATTGTCGGCTGTCATAATCACGTGATAGAGACAATTTGTGACGTCTTTGAATATTGTGCATGTTTTCAAGCAAAGTGTCTTGTTCTATTTCGAGCTTGTTGCCTATACCTAAATCGTTAATCCCTAAATTCAAAAGTCCGACATTGCTGTCAACAGAAAAGGTCATAGTCGACTTTTCCTGCCCTGCAAATAAGTCTGCAACGGCATTAACTGCATCTGTTTGAAATTCTTGGTTTTTGAATTTAAGTTTCAATTTATTACCTCGTTATTACTTAAATAAATTATTGCATATTAAATATACTATTCCAAACCAATATGCAATATTTATAAGTTTTACAAATATATTATTTACTACATCTACATAATTTAATACTTTTTGTGGAAAATAAATAAAAAATTCTATCCAATAAAATGGATTAAAAGTATCACAAATGTTCTTTTTAAAATACCCAAGAGCCTCTGTAAAACGTAGATTATAAAAACGTCTTATTTCTGGCATTGTATTATTTATATTTAAAAGTGGTTGAATAGTTCCACTTGCCATAATGTTATCGAATGGAACTTTTAAATCATCAGGAATATTTGCTTTAATAAATAATTCTTTTATTTCAGGTAAAGACGACACAATATCAAAATTTTCAGTATCTGTGTTTTGTTCAAAAATTTGATATTTTTTATACAATAATTTTGTTCTTATAAATAAGTAAATATTATAGCTTAATTTATATAACCAAATTATTAGAAAAAATATAATTATTAATGTTAATTTTGACATTTTACCTCTTATAATAATTGCATTTCAATGTCTTTGTCTTTCAAAATATAATAAGCATTTGAAAGGGCCGTATCATCTTTGAACGCACTTTCTGAAGATACGATTTTTGCCGGTAAGTATTCACACATTGCCTCAATATCTTCAGGCATTATACCGTCTTTGCCAAAGTCTAAGCATACTAAAACAAGGCAATCTTCACCGATTGAATATGCTTTTTTGTCGTTTATTTCCATTGGAATTACTTTGTAATCAAGCGGGATACCGAGTTTTAGCATTACCTCATAAACAACATCCAAATCATTACGGTCGATTTTTACTGTGTCGTTCATTGTGAAAAGCCTTTGTGCAAGTGTATTTTCATCTTCGGTTGGTGTACTATCCCATTTCGCAAGATTTGATGTGTCAAGTTTTAAAACTTTAAAACCAATATCTAACGGCTGTTTTTCTTCAAGTGAAAGTTGACCGCTTGCTTGTCCATGTATTTTTTTACCAGCACGACGAATTCTTTCTTTTCCTATTTCACAAATGTTGCAATAGCCGGCTTTGAAAGCCTCTGATTTTTCGTCACAAAGTTCGGGCAACTGAACACAAATAAATTGTCTGTTTCCGCCATCTTCAGCATTGAGTTGCATTACTGCATGTGCTGTCGTTGCACTGCCACTGAAAAAGTCGAGAATAATGTCATTGTTAGATGCCCCTATATCTACTAATATTTTAATAAGATTTACTGGCTTAGGATGGTCAAAATACTTTCCTCCTAATAAATTAACAACTTCCGTAGTTGCCGAAGAACTTGTTATGTTTTGAATAATATTTTTATATTTGCTTAATTTTTCATTATCACCAGTTAAACGGTTTTTGGAAAAGAACATATATTTACCACTATTTTGTTGCTCTAATATAAGTTCTTGTTCATTTTCCGCCATAAACTTTGTTATTCCCCAACGCCAACAACCTATTAAATTATTAGTATTTCTCAATGGTGGAATAACTTTTATCCAATCATCCCCAAGTTTATTTTCTTGAGGCAAAATCCATAGTCCATTTGCACCTTTATATTTTTCATCAATACATTTTTTCTCATTTGTATTTTTATTTATATATATTGAATAAACAAGATTAGGTCTCGTTTCAATATTAAATTTACTATTATTATTAAATAATGGATCGCCTTTTTTGTAATATGAAATCTCATCTTTCATATTATACTCTTGCAATAAGTGTTCTCCTGATTCTCTTTTGAAATTTATAGCAAGTGCATCTATTGATTTAGCATACATCAAAATGAAGTCGTTTGTATTAGAAATATATTTATCAATACTTCTACCACGTTCATTATTAATCCATATAAATTTAGAAACAAAATTTTCTTCTCCAAAGACTTCATCACAAAGTTTTCTGATATTATGCTCTTCATTATCATCAATCGAGATAAATATCACTCCGTCTTCACGCAAAAGATTTGAGGCTAAACGCAAACGTGGATACATCATGTTAAGCCAATTTGTGTGGAATCTACCCATTGTTTCGGGGTTTGATTTTGTTGTTTGTTGAGTAACTTCTTTATATTTTGCCATTGGATCTTTAAAATCATCTTCATAAACAAAATCGTTACCAGTATTGTAAGGTGGATCAATATAAATCATTTTGATTTTGCCGTAATATGAGTTTTGCAAAAGTTTTAAAACTTCAAGATTATCGCCCTCGATATACATATTTTTTGTGTTTTCAAAGTCTACACTTTCATCAGGGCAAGGTCTTAATGTTCCGGTTGAACGTTGGCCGGCTATTTTGTAACAATCAGCTTTGCCTTTCCACTCAAACTTATATTTTTCAAAATCGTTATCAATATACTCACCGCAAAGGTTCAGTAATTTATCAATATCAAGTTTACCTTCAACAAAACACTGTGGAAAAATTTCTCTTAATTTGTCTTTCTCTGCTTGTTCAATATCCATGCTGTATTTATCAATTTTCTCCATATCCACCATATAAATTCCTTTTTCTTTATATTATCATAAATAAATATTTTATTTTTTTTGATTTCTCCATTCAAATATATTAACGACTTTTTTTGTAGGATGTAAATCTGGTATCTTATAATTAGATATCATTTTATCATTTTCTTTTTGTAAAACTACTTCAGCAGTTATTAGATTTGCTGATGGAAGTAATTGTACTTTAAAACTTGGATAAATTGAAACATCAAAATGATAATCAACTGTCAAATCTTTTATTGCTTTTTCAGTTTCTAAATCAATCTGTACTTTATCAAAAAATAGACCTTCTTCTTTTTTCATCAACTCATTTTGTAAGATTTTAAGTTGCTTTGTAATTTTTAGCTCTTGAAGTGAATCAAGAGAATTGCTTTCAATTTCTTTTTTCAAATTTTTAATTTCTATTTTTAAATCATTCAACGAGGTTTCAAGTTGAATTTTTTTTCTGCCCGCAATAAGTTTTATTTTTTCAATTTCAAAAGATATTGAACCTTCTCTATTTTTTAAATAATCTTGTAAAATTTTATCTTTGGAGATTTTATCATCTAAATTCCCAATACCAAAGTCATTTAACAATTTCCCCATCCGTATAGCTTCTAAACTATCACGTTCTTCGCATTCAGCAATTGGCAAATTTAATAGTTCAAAACATGTTTCCTCTGATAGAATTTCTCCTGATTTGGTTTGCCCTATCAGAATATATTTATGACTTGTCACATCTTTTGACATGATTGCTACATTATAAAAACCAATTTCACAAGGTTCAATATTGCTATTAACATAAATTTTGGCTTCCGGAGAATAATTCTTGCAAATGGCACTCAATAATCCTTTAGTAAACAATGAAGTCAAAGATATCACATTTTTATTATATTGGGTATCTTTCCCCATTTTATATGTTTGATAACCTTTATAACTTCTTGTTCTGCCATTCTCGTTATATGTAAATAGAAATGGTCTTCGGTATCCCTCAATTAGTTTTAAAGTTCTATTTTTATTATCAACCTCATACCAGTCGGGATTGATTTTCGTAAAATAGTATTTAGTAAGCTCCCATAAGATAGAATTAAGTTCCTCGATTTGTTCTTCAATATAACCCGGTTCGACTGTAAAATTATCCGAAATGGATTTTGTAAATGTCGTATATAAAATATCCTCAGTTGTTTCAACAAGTTGCTGGTTTTCTGCTTTATGGGTTGCAAGATTTTCTTTGAATGCGTTTGCGACTTCATCTTTATGTCTAAAATCTTTTAAAACATCTTTGATTTTAGTATCAAATGAACCTAAAATATCATCAGAGGCTCCAAATACACCGCTAAATTGTAGTGTTCGTTTATTTATAAGTTCCAAAATTCTGACATCGGCAAGGTTTTGACTGCTTAATAGGTTTATGACAAGTACATCTGATTTTTGTCCTTGTCGATCACATCGACAAGCTCTTTGTTCCATTATAATTGAATTATATGGTGAATCGTAATTTACCTGAACAGGACAAAATTCTAAATCCAATCCTTTTGCCGCATCATCTGTTGCAATTAAAATTTGTATTTCAGAATTATTACGGAATTGTTCAATTGTATCAACATCTTTGTATTTTAAGGTGTTGTATCCTTCTTGAATAAATATTTTATATATTGTATCAAGTGATGTTGTGTTTTTATCCACATAAATTATTGCTTTTTGTGGAACTTTCATAGATTTTAAATGACAAAATACAGATTTTAAGATTTTCAATAATTGCAAAGTCTTTGAATTAACTTTAATACTTCTTGCCAAATCACGTATTTGTGTAAGAATAGTTTTTTCTAATCCGTATGTTTTTGAAATTGCTCCCTCTAACATATTTGCAAAGGCTTGGGTTGAACTTGAAAGGGTTTTATAAAACATCAAATTTAGTCGGTATTCTTCCATTGTTGGGTATGCGATTTTATTTTCAGCTTTCAAGTAGGTCGCAACGAGTTTATATAATTCTTTTTCTTCGGGAATAAGCGGATAATCAATGGTAATTGGTATTCTGCGGCTAAAATTTACATAATCTTTTACCTGTGCTTTTAATGATCTGAAACAAAATTGTGAAACCCATTTTGAAAGCTCAGGATAGTTTTCGGGTTTTCTAAAATATCTCTTGTAAAACCAATCAATATCAGGTAAAACTCTTTCATCAATAAAATGAATTAATCCATAAATATCTCGTAAATCCTTTGTAATAGGTGTTGGAGTTAATAAAAGTTTATAAGCCTCTCTAATAGCTTCTTTTAGGATTATAGTATTTTCATGTGTATAATCTGAAAGGACATCCGCTTCGTCAAAGATTACTAAATTCCACTCTTTTTCCTTGATTGTATTTATATGTCTTATTGCACAATCGTAAGTCGTTAAAACAATACCATCATCTTCGGGTAAAGTTTTTGTATTATTCCAAAATACAAAAGGAATAGTAAAATCTCTCTCTAGTTTATTTTGCCATTGAATAATAAGATTTGACGGTAATATAATAAGTATATTTTCTTTACCTTCAAACCACATTTGTCCGGCAACAAGTAGTGCTTCATATGTTTTACCTAAACTCGCCTCATCACATAAAATACAGCCATTTAAATAATCTGAACGTAATGCAAATCTTGCGGCTGCAATTTGATACGGAAAAATCTTAGCTGTTGATGATGCATAAACGGATAGTAAATTTTTATTGTTAACACAACTTTCAAGACGTTTTGCCTCAATTATCGCTGAATATTTATTGATTTCTAAGTTCTTCCTTTTCAACATCCTTTATTAATTTTAACACAAATTCTGATGATGTGTGTTTGTATTTAAATGATTTAGTACTAAAAAAATACAAGCTAGGATTATAAATATAACCTAAAACTCCTAATATAAAGAAATCATTGGTTTTAAATTTCTTTGATAATGATTTATTTACTATAGATAATTTTGCTTTTGTTAATTTTGTACTTTTTCTTAAAATTTTAGGAGCATACCCATTAACATTATATTTCAAAACTGTTCTTTCTAAATCTGTCAACTTAAGATTATTTATTTTTTCTTTTTGTTCAATCATCCATTTATATATTAAGTGTAAATTAAGATGATATTTATCAGGTGTTAAAAGAATGTAATCATTAAGATAATTATAACTGAAGTTGTAAATAATATATTTTGCGAATAATCTGCATTGTTTATCATTTGTGTCAATGTATTTTGAAACAAATTCAGCATATCTTTTGAATAATAAATCTGTTTCAAACTTTTTACACAAATCAACATATTCTTTTTGATATTTTTCTTTTGAAGCATAACTATTTATGATTTTAATATATTGTTCAAGAATTATTTTCGGTGTTCTTCGCAATAATTTAAAAATTAAATAAACAAAATGATAATCATTTCTGACAATATTGTGAACAGTAGTATATAGTTCTTCTTTTGTATTAAATTGTACATCTTCAAATTCACTGAAAAATTTCCTAATCATTTCAATTTCTGTATTACTAAGTGTTTTGTCTGTAGTCATTTTAAACTCCTGTATTGAACCAATAGTTTAATATTACTACAAAAATATTTAACTAACAAGCTATTATTTAAACTGGTAATTAAATTTATAATATTTACATGGATATATCAATAAGTTTTGGTAAAAGATTACAGAAGTTGAGAAAAGCAAGACATTTAACACAAGCTCAATTGTCAGAGCTTGTTGATATAGATGTAACTTCAATCTCGAAAATAGAAAATGGAACAACTTTTCCTAAAAAAGAAAATATAGAAAAGTTTGCAAATATTTTAGGCTGCGAAATTAAAGATTTGTTTGATTTTAGTAAAGATGATATAACAACAAAACAACAAATATTAAAAAATATAGAAAAGAAACTTTTAAATGCTAAAATAAAAGATTTAAAATTCTTTAATAAAGTAATAGATGCATATATTGAAGATAATTTCTAAATATTTTTATTGCCATAACTATTCTTCGTATGTATATCGACCTTCTCGTTTAAGTTTTGAACGATATGCAATAGCTTCCATTTCTTCCATTTTTTTCATTTTTTCAATATCTTCATCAAAAAATTTGACTTTCTTAATTTCAGCTGTTTCAATCCCCATCATCTCACTATCGTGATTTCTTTTAATTCTTTCAGCCGTAGAAATAAACTCATCCGGTTTATTTTCCAATTTTGTTACAGTTCGATTTACTTTAGATTTACATTGAGTTAAGTTAGATATTGTATTGAAGAATTTTCTAAAAATTTTTATTGTCATATTTGACTCCTTTGAATTTATTATACCATGTTTTTCTAATTTTTTATATCAGCATATATTTTCCATACACCATTTTCATATTCAATATCTTTTATGGAAATTTGCGAATTTCTTTGCAGTAAGAATTCAGTTTGATTGCCTTTTGTAGTTTCTGTATTGTAACTTTCTATAAAAGTTCCTTTAGTGCCGGCAGGTAAATCAAACTCCCAACGAATATCACTTTCATTAAAATGCACGTCTTCACACATAGATGTGGACATAAATCGTTCTTGATTAATCATAATATCTTCATATCTTATATTATCCAAAAGTTGTTCTCTTGTTTTTACATCTTTTATTTGGGCAATAGCTCGCAGTTCATTTCCTAAACTTTTGCCGTTTGATAATTGTACAATATCTATAATTCCATAGCTATCATCTCTATATACCTTAATAGGTTCTTTGATTGCTTGTTTGTCTATATATGCGGTTATATTATCTATATGCTGTTGTATTTCATGTGAAGGCTGAACATTATTTTTCTTTAAATCAGTTAAAGCCCAATTAATGTTGCCGGAATCATATTTATAAACCATTATTGATTTATGAAATTCACCTTGAGGCGGATTTTTAACACTATTAATTATTACATCCCAATGTGCAGGCGATAATTGAGCTAATCTGCCAATAGGCGTGCGGTTACGGGATAATACCATAACAAGCTCTGTAAGTTTTTCAGGATTTGCATCCCAATATTTTAAACTTGCAGGATCGCTTATGTCATGCAGTTTTTGAGTTACAAAAGTGTACATCGACCCTTTAGTTTTAGTAAGACCAACTAAAACCGGAATCAATTGAGAAATACCCTCAGAAGTCAAATCAACCTGCCCGGTGATTGCATAATCAGCCAAAACACTTAACGAGGCATCTAATCCGACTTTAGAAACCAATGCCGCTAATCTCGGACAATTCTGCATTACAAGTTCAGCATAAGCCATAGAGGATATCTTACCAATCCCCATACCTGAAGCCATTAATGCTGCAGAAGTTGCTATTTCTTTAAAAATAGCCTTCTTATCTTCTTCTGTGATTCCGCCGGGTTTGGTCGCATCTTCAGCAATTTGCACAGTAGCTCCGCCAAAGGTTCCAAGAGCCATACCGCCCCAAATCATCGCAGAGGCAATTTGACCTCCAACCGGAATAACCTGTCCTGCAATCGCAACAAGTATTCCGACTCCTTGCACTCCTGCTTTGATTGCTTGAACACCTCTTGCTTGACTTTCAACAAATGCTTGAGCTAATCGTGTTCCGTTTTCTTCACCGTAAGCAAGGTTGTATGCCTGTTTACATTCCGACTCATACTCGGTAATCGTTTTTCCGTTAAGTAAACTTTTAATATTGCTATTTAGGTTCGCTTGAATATTTTTTGAAATATTGACAAGGGTATACGATTTATTTAAACAATCAATCTTTCCGTCTTTAAATGATGCATTATTCTGCTTTAACACTTCATTAATTTTATCTGTGTCGTTACCGTATAAAGATGTTAATGCCTGAATTATTTTTCGTTCAAGGTTATTAACACAGGCACCTGTGGCATCTTGAAAAGGTGCTCCGTATTTATTGTTACCGTCAACGGCAGTTGTGGCATCGTATAACAAATTTTGAATTTGTTTGTTGCGATTATTTGCAGCAAGAACCAGTGACAAATATGCTTGTTTTTCCGTATAATCCGTAATTGTCTCCGGCTTGTAACTAACGCCACGTTCTTTAAGAAAAGTAGTTTCAAAATCCATAAGTTTGTAACTTGAGTCTTTGTTTTCGATTAAACTCGCAACCGAATTAGGGTTTTTGAAATTTATATTCAAGAAATTAACAGAATCCAACAAACGAGGGCGATTAGCACATTGTTCATCTTGTAAAGCTCTGGCAGTTAAATTTTCTTTAATTTGAGGGATCTGAATTGCATAATCTTCATCCGATAATGTTAAAACTTTTGAAATAAACTCATTAAGTTTTTGTGGTTCAAGTTTTCCCAATTCAGATTGCAGGTATTTTGCATCATTAGAATCTGCTCCCAATAGTTTAACGGCTAAATCTAATTTTGCTTCAAGGTAATCTTTTTGAGATAATTGGTAATTAGCCGAGAGTTCAAGCAACTGAGCTCCGAGCTGTTCGTTAGCGAGAATTCTTCCTACACGGGATGAGGCGAATTCTGTGTTAAATAATTCTTTGCCGCTGTTAAAAATGTTAGAAATAGAACCTTGATTATTAATTTGGGTGTTATATATTGCTAAGGCTTTGTTAAGATCATTTTTTAAATAATCAATTGCAAATAATTTAATTTCTTCTGTGGTCGGTTCAGATGGCGGAACCTGAACAGGTAAAATTTCAGTAGTTTTTGGTTGTATAAAACCCAGTTTTTGGAATAGGTTATTGCAAACAACTTGGGCGGTATCGCATTCGGTCAAACCTGAGACAACTATATTGTTCCCAAAAGCTGAGGCATTGCTTGATTGAACTCCCCACGAATTAACTTTGTTTTGGTAATCAGGCAAAACAGAGTTCATAATCTGAACAGCCTCTTTTTCTGAGATGTTCGGATTATTTGTTTTATATGCGGCTAACATCCGTATTTCCTGAATGCTCAGGTCTCTATCCATTACCTAATATCCTATCTAAATATCACTTTTAGTTATACGGATTAAAAAACATATTACTTTGATACTTTTGGTATTGTTTTAATATTTTTTTACATTAAAGTTTGAGTTGCCGAAATAATCAAACTGTCTGTATTAAGAAATCAAACTGTCTGTTCATTTACACCTAACCCTAATCTCATTGTAATCTTGTGCTTTTAAATTTATAACTCTAATAACCCTGCCGGCATGAAAAAAGAGGTTTTACCCTCTTGTTTAAATTATTGCGCATATATCAACAAATTCTTTTCTTATTTTTCTTAACTCATCTGTTACATATTCTGCTAATAGATACATTCTTGCTCCGGCAGTATCTAAAGGCTCTGTTTCTTTTTCTCTTAAAATTGGTGTATAACGATCTAATTCCTCACATATATAATGTAAAATCTGAATACAATAGTTTAATTTTGTGTTGCTATTTTCTATTTTACTGTTTATTTTTTGAATATCTACCATAATTACACCTCATACTTTCTATTCAATAATTCTTTGATTTGACTGTTTAAGTTTATTAAATGTGCGGTTAAAAGGTTAAACATACCCTCAAAAGCTCTAATTCTCAACTCTATATAAACATCTTCTGAGTGCATATTAACGGCTTCGCACTCGGCCAATTCAGTCACAGCCGTTATTGCGCTTATACTGTCTACTAAATCGTTCAAAAAATCTTCAGTATCTTGCATTGTTAATTCTTTTTTCATTTTTGTTCTCCTATTTCACTTTTTATGTTCAAAATTCACGGTGTTTTTTTCAATTTTAAGGCGGGGTAAATTCAAAAGATGATAATTTATACCTACCGAAGGGTAAAATCTTAAAATCACCCTTTTACTGTTTCGAGAGATTTACTTTTTTGTTTACTTGTTTGGTCATTATTTTACTCTTTTATACAATGGGGTTCTTTCACCCCTGTCAGCTTTAAATTTCCCTATCCCGCCCACCGCTTGGCGGTTGCTTTGTCGAGTTGCCCCGTATGACTGTTATCGGATAGTCATAATCCCTAGCACATTACTTCGCGTGCAGTGTATTTGAAAACATCAGCCATTTGTTCAATGCTGAAGTCTACAACTTGTTTTGTAAAAGAAATAAAACCATAAAGGTTAATGCCGTTTTCTTTTAAAACTTCAAGAACAGCATCATCAGTTAATTTTCTGGTAGTAGTGAATGAAAATTCAGTTACATTATCATAGCTGTATCTGTTTAAGTCTAATCTTTTTGTTTCTGTTCTTTGTGTTTTTGAAATTTGCATTTTATTAATACCTATTTGTTAATGCTTATATTATTAGTATAAACGAATATGTTATTATTGTCAAGCAATTTATTAATATATTAGTTATAAATCTTAACATATACATTGACGATAATAATAAAATCGTTTATTATAAATAGTAAGGAGAATAAAATGAATTTTGAATTTTTATTTAAAGGTAAACTTGCTGAAAATGGTTTAAGTATGCGAAAGTTTGCAGAAAAGCTAAATGTATCACCAGAAAATCTTTCACAAAAGGTTAAAAGAGGTAGTATTACATATGATTATGCACAACACATAGCCGACCTACTCGGTTACGACATAGAATGGGTTAAAAGAAATTAGCTATAGTACGGTAAATCTGGAGACCGAGCCAACTGGCGACAGAGGGATAGTTCCAGTCCTCATAACTATATGCTATTACATCTGATACGGTAAATCTCGGTACCGCAGCACAATTAGCAACAGAGGGATAGCCCGAGTCCTCTTTTCAGATGGGGAAACAGGTTAAGAAATTAGCCTGTTTTTCTTGTACTATAAAAAAGGTAACATGCTTGTTATTTGCATTATACTATCTAGTTAAATTAAGTTATAATAACTAAATTTTTGTAAAACACTTGATTTTTTTTGTAAAATAGTAAATAATATAAATGTAACTATGTGCACGACACAAAGTGACCGGATGTAATTCCTTCAGTGTCACTGTTACCTAAAGATTTGCGAGAAGAACCGGATGTAATTCCTTCAGTGTTCTTCTCGTTTTGTTTATGATATATTTTCAAAATGGCAATAGATATTAACGATATTATTGAGTTTAGTAAGATATATAAAAGAGTTATGGATATTGAGTTAAAGCTTAAAGAAAAATTGAAGTTTGCTCTTCATGTCACATTTCCAAATCGTATGTTTTATAGACTTACTCCATTTATATTGAAAAATTTTACAGGTCGTTATACTGAAGGATTTGGCAAAAAATCACGAGATTTATTAATTGATTTAGTCAAATCAAAAAAGATAGAAGAAGAAAAGCTCAATCAATTTGTAAATATGGCTTATTTATCTGATTTGTTAAAGATATTAACCGATGAGCCAGCTATATATAGAGATATGAACTTTAATAAAAATTTTTACTGTCAAAATGTATTATTCAATGATCTAAAAAAATATGCATCATTATTAAAGAAATTAAGAAATGCAATTATGCATTTTGATATAAATACATATAAACAAAACAAAATAGCTTTTATTAATGCTCTTGGTTATTGGGAATTACAATTAAATTGTTCAAAATGTTTTATACATAATTTACCTGCAGTAACTCCGAAAATAACTCCCGTATTAAATTTGTTAGCTTTACATAATCCGGATTTCTTTTCTTTAAGTGATAGGATTGTATGTGATATTTTTGATGAAGTCGCTTTCTTAAATGGCAGAGAAATTAAGGATTTGCCGGAATATTGGTCAATTGTTAGAGCTTATTATGAATTAAAACGCAAACATAATAAATAGAAACAAATAAAAAAATATTCATTCTAAGCTTGCCAGAACACGTTTTAACGTGTTTAATATCTCGATTAATATAAAGTGTCATTTTTGATATAAAATCGATTTTAGGCTTGTTCTCTCTGACGCAGAATTGATTTTTTATTATAACCCTGCCGGCATGAAATAAAAACACTGTTTTACTAAAAATTATAAAGAGATTACAACTAGGCTAAAAATAAATCGTAGCGTACGGCAGGAAAACGGCAGGATAAATTAGAATTTACTTTTAAATAAATGATATAAAAAATCGTAGCGGACGCTACGATAACGCTACGATAAATTTAAAAAACGTCGTTGATAAAACAACGAAAAACAACGGTAAAAAGACCTTTTGTGCCTCTTAGCGAGAGAATTGATATTGTAAGTAACTGCAAGTTTGTTGATAAAGTAGTCCGATTGTAATACTTGACGAAGCAACTTCAGCGTTGGACAATGAATCAGAAGCCATTGTCCAAAAGGCAATGGATAATCTAATGAAAGATAGAACAGTATTTATTATTGCTCACAGACTTTCAACAATAAAAAATGCAAACAGAATTGCAGTCATCAATGAAGGTGAGCTAGTTGAACTCGGAACTCACGAAGATTTGATGAGCATTGAAAACGGGCAATATAAAGCACTATACGAAATGCAGTTTAAAAAACAGGAAGTAGTTGTATAATATGACATTAATTGATGAATTCGTTAATTTATTAGATAGAAATGAAAACGAAGAAAGTTATCAACAGTTTTTAGAAAAACACACAGAATTAATACCAACTGGAAGTTTTCTTCTCAACCATTTTACACATTTTTCACTTGCGTTTTCTCAAATGCACATTCATAGCACCTATATATCTGATTTCTTTATAATTTCTAAAAGTTCCGCCAAATGGCATTTTATTTTTATAGAGTTAGAAAAACCAAATGCAAACCTTTTTAATAAAGATGGTAGTTATTCATCAAGTTTAAATAAAGGGATTGCTCAAATTAATGACTGGCGACAATATTTTAGTGAAATTGTTAACCAAGAATCTTTTAAAAAGAATCCCGTAATTAATAAGATTGTCAATTATAATAATTTGTATAGGAATCCTTTTTTATTCAAATACATACTTGTTATTGGAAGAAGAAAATTCTTAGAAAATAATGATCAACTTCAAAGATGGTCATCATTAAATCAAGATCCGGATTTAAATGTAATGACATATGATTCATTATATGAATCATTAAATCAAAAATCCAAAAGATATTTGTGTCATGTAAAAAAAGAATATTTGTATATTGACAATGAACATGTATTGGATTCTGATAAAAAACTTGGTATTCCTTTGTTTACCAATACTGATTGTAATAGAATAAGAATAAAACAAAGTTTTTATGATGAGGTATGTCAGTTAGAAAAACAACATAAAAGCTTAAAAGTGCTTTCAGAATATGGCTTCTTAGGGGAAAATACAGAAGCAAAATTAGAAAGATTAAAGAATAATATTTATACATAAGGACAAACTTTGGAATTAGAAGGTATATGCTTTAATAAAAACAAAACATTTGCAGGAACTTTTCAGCTTTTGAATGGTGAAACTGTTTTCGGCAAATTGTTTTATAGAAAAAATGAACAATGCGAATTTCTCATATATAGGGATAATATTTCGGAAGAATTCTTAAACGTTGATGAAATTCTTGCAATACTATCTGATGAAGAAGAAAACGTATATTTTGTAAATCTATTCGGGTGTAGATTAGAACTATCATCTTTTTCTTTTTTGCCAAAGGGTAATGCTTTTTGCGGATACTTTGATTATGCATTATTTTCAAAAACAAGACACTTTGATTCATCAAAAGAAAATATAAATAGTAAAATTAATATATTTATTAATAATTGGGCGGAATTTTGTTTTCCTCAAGACCCAAAAAAACATGCGACATTTGAGCAAAGAATGAGCGAACATAAGCTCAAAAATAAAATGATGGTATCTTTTAATCAAGATATTATGGGACAGATGATGCCTAAAAATCATATCTTTAATAGCTTATTCATTAATAACAACTTAACTCAAGAAAATATTAATGAAATTGAAAAACAATTAAATACAATTTTATTACCACTTAGGAGTAGTATTTATATCAAAAATGTCGAAAAACATAATTGGTTTATTAGAGTTGAAAATATACCACCTATTCTAGATATTAATTTAATAAGTTATTACTTAAACTCTTTGTTGATGTGTTTAACGAATGATTTTGGGACAAAAGTAGATAAGATTGAAGTTGTATCTGAAGATATTATAGAAAAAACAAGTGTACCTGCAAGATTTGATTACTTATATTACAGAAATATAATTTCCAAAAATACGAATTATAAAAATAGAAATAATATTTTTAATTATTACTCATTTACAGAAAAAGAGTGGACTGCAATATTAAATAATTTGTTTTCTAAAAATGGTATATTGGAACCTTTCTTTGATATTATTTATCAAAATTATTATGAAGCAAAATTATCAGAGTATCATTTGGAAAGATACATAGATTGTGTTGCTGCAATTGGAAATAATAAAAAATATGGTAACACCAAGTATGAGGTTGTAATGAAAGATTTTGTCTCAAATCTTGACAAAGATATTCAAAAAAAATTATTAAGCATTTTTAGAGAAAGTTTAAAAAATATAACTGTAAAAAATAGCAAGAAACCAATCAAAAAAGGATGGGGATTAATCGGCAAAAAATTATGTGAGTTAAGAGCAATGACCACACATTTCAATGAGGCAAGCAAAAGGGTTAATATGAGTAAATATTTAGCTTTGTATTTTGTATTAGAATTGGTTGTTATAGACTATATTTTTGAAATATTGGGTATTGATATTCAAAAACGACTTGAATATAAAAACTTTTATTTAAAACGAGCTTTCAGTTTTGTTGTAGATTAAATTATTTTTATAGTATAATCCTCTGTTTCAAAAAAACTTTTTGCCTCTTCAAATGTTGCAATAGTATAGTTTGTATCATAATCCTCATCAAACGTACAATGCTCATGGTAATATTCGTTAGCACATACAATAAAGTCAAATTCTGTTTTAAAAATCTCATCTTTACAACAACCTTTGTTGTCTATTTTTAGTATCATTTTTCCTCCTTTTAAATTTATCTTAAGGACATACTAAAATGAAAGATATACAATTAGAATTTTATGTGTACAAAACGTATCATTATTTTCAAAAATTAAAAAATAGAATGCGAACATTAAAGTTAAATTTTGTTATTAAAGTTGCCGAAATAATCAATCTTGCTGTCAAGAATAATCACACTAGGTGTCTTTTTACAATACTACTGCAAGATGCTGAAACGAGTTCAGCATGACAGCCCCCCGTCCGGCGAGGAACTCCATTGCGAGCGAAGCGAATCCATACATAATTTATAATATTGGGCAGGTATGCCCAACCGACAGAACCTACATACTGTTTGTTATATTTTATATTGGAGTAATTTGAAGAAAACAAAGCTTAAATCTTTTATAATTTTATAGTTTTCTCTGCAATTTTTTCTGCTACCTTTTTTAATGGGGCAAAAATAAAATCCCCTAATTTTTCAATCTTCTCAGCAATTGCCAAACAAGTTTTCATACCCTTATAAGGATCATAATTATACTGAGGTATATGAGATTTGCAAGGAACATATTTTGCCTTTTTCATCATTTTATTCCCAACTTTAAAAGCATAGTCACTATATTTTTGATAAATTTTCTCAGGTATTTTAGACATATTTTTTCCTTTCAATTTTCGCTCTATGATATATAATATTACTGAAAAAAATATATTGCTAGAAAAAGAATTTTATGTAATAAAATTTTACATAGTTTGTAGGTTAGTCGGTTGGGCATACTTGCCCAACACCACTAAATTACAGGCGGTCGGAAGTAGATTGAGTATCACCATTTCAAATTACTCTTTTTACTCTTTTATTACTCACTCAAAATTTTTATTTCTCTTAAAAAGCACCTTATCCTTACACTACAAGCTGATTTTCCCCCTGAGTAATTTAAGGGTAGTTTGAGTATTTTGAATTTGGTGCAAAAATTTGCATTCTATAAGCTTTTGTGTTATACATGAATGCATGTCAGAAGAGCTAAAGCCAACAAAGACAGAGAAAATAGAGAATTCCGATGGAACATATACTGTAAAATATGTTTTTGAAAATAATCAAGATTATTTATCACAAATAGAACTTTATACTGCTGATAATAAATTACTTGAGTCTGATTGGTATATAGATGATTCTTTTAATAATATTTTAACAAAGGAAATTAATAATTCTGAAGAAAATACAACTATTATAATCAGATACTATGATGAAATAAATACTTATAAAACTGAGAAAATTTTTTATAACGAATACGATATTGTAACAAAAATAGAATATTATCACGATGAAAATTTAGAAAAATTATACGCAATTGAAGAATATGAATACTTATTATTTGGCATAAAACAAAAAACTGTTTTTGAACAAGAACACAATGGCTATTTCTCTTGTATTGAGTTTTGCAACTTAAAGGGGCAAATATATAAAGGAATATCTTTTTATGATAGAAATTATAGTAATATTTATAGAACTTCAAAAATTAAATATTTAAAGAATGATAATATAATAATATTACGCTTATATTTCAAGAAACAAAATGCAAATTATTTTTCAGAAATAGAAAAATTTGACAAAAACAAAAATGTAGTCTATAAAAAACGATATAAATTTAAAGGGCTTCTGGCATATATCCTATTCTGGTTTGCAAAATAAAGCCTGTGGGATTTAATAGTTTGTAGGTCGGATTTAGCGGATTTCCGTACGGACGGAGTAAAACGAGTCCGGATAGCGAGCAGGTTGAGCGGAACGCACAAGTGTGCGAAAAGCGAAACTCTGTGAGCGTGAAGCAAATTCAAGACATTAATCCGACAAATTAAATTGTTGCATAGTAATGCCAACCTACATTTTTAAATACTCACCCCCCCTTTTTCAAAATTATTTAATAATTTTGTGTTACAATATGATAAAGGAGGCTATATGGTTTTGGAAAACAAACTTGGTATAACTGAATCTGCAGAACTTGCAAGGCAAGAAGAAAGAATTAGTAAGAAAAAAGCTTTAGAACTTTTTGAAAACAAAATATTGAATTCTTTAGATGCCGGAAAGTTTGATTCTTTAGCAAAAATCCACAAGTACCTCTTTGAAGATATTTATACTTTTGCGGGTGAAATTAGAAAGGTAAATATTGCAAAGGGTAACTTTCGGTTTGCTCCAGTGATGTATCTTGAACAAGCGCTAAAACATATTGATAATATGCCTCAAGCAACCTATGAAGAAATTATTGAAAAATATGTAGAAATGAACGTAGCACATCCTTTTAGGGAAGGTAATGGTCGCAGTACACGTATTTGGCTTGATTTGATTCTAAAAAAAGAACTTGGTAAAGTCGTTGATTGGTCTAAAGTTGATAAAGAAGATTATCTTTTAGCAATGGAACGCAGTCCTATTAAAAATGTTGAAATAAGTGTACTTTTAAAACAGGCATTGACCTGCGATGTAGATAACAGAGAGGTTTACATGAAAGGAATTGATGCAAGTTACACTTATGAAGGCTATTTTGTTTACAAAACAGCTGATTTGTAATACTCAAACTCACTGCTTGAAATAATCGAACCGACTGTCTTGTTAAAAAGAAGTTTCTCAATGACTAGCAAATTTAATATTTATGGTATTTACTATATTCAGAAAGGTTAATTTATGATTTCTTTTAAGAAGATAGCATTTATTATTCCTAAAAAAGCTGTTATTGAGAAGAAGAAAATTTAACTCCTTTTGAAAATTTTAAACGTACAGTTTCTTGGATAATTATTAAATTATTGCATTCAAAAGATTGGCGAAATGAACTTTTATCGGGTGGAATATTTGGGAAAAACACAGAAAATATGCTCTGGTAGATAGTGGAGAGTTAAAATCGGTTGCGGCGGAATGTGATACTGAAAAATTGAGTGAAAAATTTAAAAATACCCTTTGTGAAAAGTTTGAAATGCCTCGCTGGATATTTAATATACCTCAAAACAGTATAAGATTATCTGAACAAAGTTCTAGATTTTAATATTATTTTCATGCCTTCCTTAACGTCGAATTGACCTCCGTATGTCAGGTCATCCCACATTGACTGCAAAATTCATTGAGACAGAGGTCATACGTGATTTTATACCCTATATTGTGTTGCTGGATAACAAAAATTTGACAAAAATTGCATCAAAATATAAAATTTGGTGTATTTTTATCATAATATTTATTACAAAAAAACGGGCCCTTAGACCCGTTTTTTTATTTAGTATGTTATTTTATCCCTCTGGAAACTTCTTCGGTTATATCGTCACCGCCAAACAATGTCATGTTTTTAGGCAGAACCATTTGATAATTCATTTCTCTGGCTTTCGCAACAACAGCAGATTTTATTTCATTATCAATTTGGGTAAGTTTGCTATTGTATTCATAATCCATTGCAAGCTTTTGTGTGTTTAACTGCTCACGATATTTATCTTCAAGCTGAGCAATTTTTGCTTTATCCGTTTCTTTTGAAATTTCAAGCTGTGCCTTGTTTATTGTTGCTTGCATTTGTTTCATTTTTTGCTCCTGCTCTTTTTTCAAATTTTTAACCTGCTGAGAATTAGCAACAATTTTTTGAATATCAACGACCGCAACTTTGTAATTGCTATCTACTTCTGAAATAGCAATATTATTAAGTGAGTATCCTAAAATAAATGTAAAAATAATTGCCGCCGTGATTAAAATACCTTTTTTCATCTGAAAATCCTCCATTTCTATTTCAGAATATATTCTTTAGATAATTAAATAAATTACCTTACCGACTATGCCTGATAGATTGAATTATTTTTATTTTTCCCTTTGATAATTTTTCATGTTTTTTGTAGAATGAAACCAGCAAATCATGTTATTACTTGAAAGAAGGAGATGCAATATGAAAAAATCAATCAAAGATTTAGGCGACATTAAAGGAAAACGCGCTCTTATAAGAGTTGACATTAACGTTCCTCTTGACGCTGACAAAAATGTTACTGACGACACAAGAATTCAGGCAATATTGCCGACTGTAAACTTTTTGAAAGAAAAAGGTGCAAAAATTATTCTTATGGCACACCTTGGCAGACCGAAAGGTGAATGGAATCCGGAATTCAGCCTTGAACCGGTTGCAAAATATTTGTCAAAAGTTCTTGGCGAAGATGTTCTTTTCGTTTCAAAACCTGTAGGTGAAGGTGCAAAAGAAGAATTAGAAGCTTTAAAAGATGGCCAGGTTGCACTTTTGGAAAACATTCGTTACTACAAGGCTGAAGAAGCAAAAGATGACGACATGACATTTGCTGAAGAACTTGCAAAACTCGGCGATTTCTACGTAAACGATGCATTTGGAGCCGCTCACAGAAAACACACTTCAACTGCTAAAGTTGCTCACATTTTGAAACCGGCTGTTGCAGGTTTGTTGATGGAAAAAGAAATCAGATGTTTATCACAGGCTCTTGATAACCCTGTAAGACCATTCACTGCTGTAGTTGGCGGTGCTAAAGTTTCTTCAAAAATCGGAGTTTTGGAAAACTTGCTTGACAAAGTTGATAACATGATTATCGGCGGCGGCATGGCTTATACATTTGTAAAAGCTAACGGCGGAAAAATCGGTAATTCAATTTGCGAAGATGACCAACTTGAAGTTGCAAAAGCTATCGAAAAGAAAGCTGCTGACAAGGGTGTAAAACTTGTAATGGCAACAGATGTTCTTGTAACTGATGATTTTTCAGGCAACGGAACAAACAAATTTGTTAAAATTAACGAAATTCCTGACGGATTTGAAGGTGTAGATGCAGGCCCAGACTCAAGAAAAGCATTTGCAGAAGTTTTGAAAAATTCAAAAACAATCTTGATGAACGGCCCTGTAGGAGCATTCGAAAACCCTAAATTTGCAGAAGGAACAAAAGCTGTATTAGAAGCTATCGTTGAAGCTACAAAAAATGGTGCTGTTTCAGTTATTGGCGGCGGCGATTCAGTTTCTGCGGCTAAGAAATTCTGTAAAGCTGAAGATTTCACCCACGTTTCAACTGGCGGCGGTGCTTCTTTAGAATTTATTGAAGGAAAAGTTTTGCCGGGCGTTGCAGCTCTTGACGAAGCTTAAGTTCAGTAAAAAATAATTTTAAATAGCAGAGAAATTCGTTTTCTCTGCTATTTTTTATTTGCCTCAAAAGTTTCTTTGTGGTATTTTAATTTTAAAATAAGTAGTTAGGGAGATTGAAAACTATGAAACAAGCATATTTTCCACAGGAAATAGAGAAAAAATGGCAAAAGCACTGGGAAGAAACCGGAGCGTTCACAACTTCGGATGAGTCTGAAAAACCAAAATATTTTGCCCTGTCAATGTTTCCTTATCCGTCCGGAAAACTTCACATGGGACATGTCAGAAATTACACAATTACCGACGTAATTGCGAGATTTAAGAAAGCTCAAGGATATAACGTACTTCACCCGATTGGCTGGGATAGTTTCGGGCTTCCGGCAGAAAACGCCGCAATGCAGCACGGTGCAAACCCGGCAAAATGGACTGATGAAAACATTGCTTATATGACAAAACAATTGAAAATGCTTGGTCTTTCATACGATTGGAACAGAGAAGTTACAACTTGTAAAGAAGAATATTACAAATGGACGCAGTGGCTTTTCTTACAGCTATATAAAAAAGGGCTTGCATATAAAAAAGAGGCCGCTGTTAACTGGTGCGATAAATGTGCGACAGTTCTAGCTAATGAGCAGGTAATCGACGGTAAATGCTGGAGATGCGATAGTATCGTTGAGAAAAAATACTTGTCACAGTGGTTTTTGAAAATTACGGATTACGCCGAAGTCTTGCTTGAAGATTTGGACAAGCTTCCGGGTTGGGGCGACAACGTTAAAACTATGCAGGCGAACTGGATTGGCAAATCAGAAGGCGCAATTTTTAGATTTGAAGTAATTGATGCACCAAATGGTGAAAAAATCGAAGTTCCGGTTTATACAACCCGTCCTGACACAGTTCATGGCATAACTTATCTTGTTGTAGCGCCTGAATATAAAGATATTGAAAAACTTACGACTGCAGAAAACAAGGATGCGGTTGAGGCATACCGCGCAAATGCCCGCAAAATGACTGAAATCGAAAGATTGTCGACTGACAGAGTTAAAACGGGTGTTCCTTTAGGAACTCACTGCCGCAATCCGTTTAACGGCGAAATTTTCCCGCTCTGGACTGCGGATTATGCATTGGCTGAATATGGAACGGGTGCTGTTATGGCTGTTCCAACCCACGATAGCCGCGATTTTGATTTTGCTAAAAAGTATAACATGCCAATGAAAATAGTTATCGCGACTGATGAAATTCTTGAAAGAATGAATAAAGGCGAAAACGTTGTTCTTGAAAAGGTTTCAGAAGAAGGCGGAGTGCTTGTAAATTCCGGAGAATTTAACGGCATGGACAATGAAAAAGCGAAAAAAGCTATTACTCAAAAGGCAGTGGATGAAGGATTTGGAGAATTTAAGACTCAATACAGGCTAAGAGACTGGTTGGTTTCCCGTCAAAGATACTGGGGGGCACCTATTCCGGTTGTGTATTGTGAAAAATGTGGAATTCAGCCGGTTCCGGAAGATCAGTTACCTGTTAAACTTCCAACAGACGTTGATTTCTCTGTAGTTGGTAAATCACCTATTTTGACTTCTCCGACATTCCAAGATACAGTTTGTCCGGTTTGCGGCGGCCCTGCCAAACGAGAAACCGATACAATGGATACGTTTGTATGTTCAAGCTGGTATTATTTGAGGTACTCTGATGCAAGAAATTCGGAAAAATGTTTTGACAGAGACAAGGTAAACAAATGGCTTCCGGTTGATCAATACGTCGGTGGAATTGAGCACGCAATTCTTCACCTTTTGTATTCAAGATTTTTCACAAAAGCATTGAGAGACTTAGGTTTGCTTGATTTTGACGAACCATTCAAAAACCTATTAACTCAAGGAATGGTACTCAAAGACGGGTCTAAAATGTCTAAATCTAAAGGCAACACGGTTGATCCGGATGAAATATTCCAGAATTACGGTGCTGATACAGCAAGGTTGTTTATCCTTTCTGATTCACCGCCTGCCAGAGATTTTGACTGGTCAGATGCCGGTGTTGAGGGTTGTTATAAGTTCCTTAACCGTGTTTGGAGACTTATGTCGACAAATGCTGATAAAATTGATATCCACAATTCAACTCCGCAGGTCGGCAGTTTGACAAAGGCTAATGACGATTTAGTTCGTGTTGTTCACATGGCAATCAAGAGTATTACAAACGATATTTCTAACGATTTTCAATTTAACACGGTTATATCAAAATACAGAGAACTAACAAATTCAATCTATGACTGGGCTGCAAAAGCTCAATGGAATGAAGAAGATAAAGTTGTCTTTAGTTTTGCGATAAAATCATTGTTAAAATTGATGTCACCGGTTGCAGTTCACCTGACAGAAGAAGCCTGGTCACAATTGGGCGGAGAAGGTTCAATCCATGAACAGAGCTGGTGCGAATGGGATGAAAATCTTGCTAAAATGAGTTCTATAACTCTTGTTGTTCAGGTTAACGGTAAGGTTAAGGACAAAATTGAAGCAGATGAATCAAGTTCTGAAGAGGAACTCAAAGAACTCGCACTCTCCAGCGAAAAAATTAAAACCGCAATAGATGGCAAAACAATTGTTAAAACGATTGTAGTTCCGAAAAAACTGGTCAATATTGTTGCGAAATAATAGAAAACGGAAGGCAAGAAGTCAAGAAAGCAAGTCCGTTGCGTAAAAATAACAAGAGATGTTGAATTTATTTTAGCATCTCTTTATTTTGCGGAGTTTTTTTAATATTGCATAGCCAGATTATTCCGCAAATTATCATAAGCACTGAAAATATCTGCGCTACGGGTATTCCAAGGATATTCAATGCGCTATCAATTCTGATTTGTTCTGTCAAAATTCTCACTGCACCGTATAAAATCAAATATAATCCCGAAATTACCCCCGGAGTTTTTGAATATTTTTTAAATAACAGAAAAAGGATTACAAAAATTAAAAAATCCAGAATACTTTCATACAAAAAAGCCGGATGAAAATACTTAACATTAATAAATTCAATCGGGCGGGACTCTATCGGAATATAAAGTTTTAAAAATCCGTCATAGGGAATTCCAAAAGCTTCCGAGTTAAAAAAGTTTCCCCACCTGCCAATACTTTGTGCCAGTACAGAGCCGCAAAAAAATACGTCGAAAAGTTTTGAACTTTCGATTTTGTATTTTTTTGATAGAAATATTATTGTCAAAAATCCGGCAATAATCATTCCATGAACAGATAAACCACCTTCACGGAGGTTTAAAATGTCCAGAGGGTGTAAAAAATAGTACCTAAAATTTACAAGGCAATAATACAACCGTGCCCCTATTATTCCGTATAAAATAAGGTATGGCGAAATATCAACGATAATTTCAGCACGGGATTTGTCATAAAATTTTCCGAATAATTTATATGCCGTAAACACACCGATTAATATCGCAAATGCAAGAATTATCCCGTAATAATACACCGGAAAATTTAAAATCTTAAATGCAATATCTCCGGGAGAGGCTAAAATCATTAAGACCTTCTATTCTTTTACGGCAGGCTTATATTCTTGTGCACGTTTTTCAAGCTCGCCGATTTTATCCTGAACTTGTTTGGCTGAATTCGTATCAGTTGTTTTATCGATATAAATTTTGTAATCCTCAGCCGCTTTTGTCAAAAGATCATATACAGCCTTTTTTGAATTATCAGTTAAAATCAGCTTTTTATCTTCAGAATTTTCAACAATTTCTTCTTGAGAAGATGCTTTTTCAAAAGTGTTATCTTCATTAACCTTAACATTTCCGGAAATAATATCCAGAGCCAAATTTTCTTCACAAACAGCAAGTGAATAATAAGCATCCGCAAAATCAGGGTTAAGTTTTATTGCATTATTATAAGCCTCAATTGCTTCTGCGTAATCCTCGTTTTTGGTATAAGCAACTGCAAGATTATAATGGCTTTCAAATATTGTGTTATCCAAATCTATACTTGATTTTAAGCGTTCTATAGCGTTTTTGTAATCTCCGTTATCCAGATAATTTTTTGCTTTTGTGTTCAATTCCTGCACAGCAAGGTTATTAATACATGCCGTCGTTAAAACTGAAATTATCAGTACTCCAACCAGTAATAAAGCTTTCTTCATTAAATAAAATCTCCAACAACTAAATTGATATTTTCTGTATTATAAATTAATCAAAAAAAAATGGCAAATTTTATAAATTTAAGTTACAATTGTTGAATAAATTTTATAATTATTTTAAAATGAATAACAACACGTTAGTAAAAGGAGATTGTATGTCTGAAGATAAAGTGGTTAAGTTAGGAGCAAAGAGAACTAAAAAAGAGCCTGAAGAACACGTTAACGAAGGGAAAGAAGAAGTTGTACACTGTAGTTTTTGCGGGCGTCCGAATACTCAGGTGTTGAAAATGGTTAAAGGACCGGGCGTTAACATTTGTTCAGAATGTGCAATGATTGCGGTTCAATATCTTATTCTTAATGATAGAATGCCGTCAGCTGAGGCTCAGCAAATTCTTGATGCATTTTGGGGGAAAGCAAGATAATGACAAATCAACAGCTCAATCCGTTTGAAATAAAAGCTGAACTTATTTCTTTAATGGATAAGTTAGAAGGGGTGCAGGATTTTGATGCGTACAGTTTGCATTTCAAACTTCTTGACGAACAGCAGGATAAAAATATTATCGTAAAACTTCTTTTTAAGGAACTTGTAAATGTTGGTGAAAATGCGCCGATTATAAAGTTTCTTCTCATAAGATACTGTGATAAAGCGGTTTTGACAGAAAAACTCTGGGGACTGATAAAAAATACAATGACCCCGAACCTTACGAAAATAATCGCTTTAGATATATTACGTGATATTACAACAGACTGGAATTACGAAAACTGCGAGGAGTATCTTGAAAATCCGGATGAGCTGATAGATGAAGATACAAGGCAGCTTTTGACTGCCGCGATTATAAATCCCGAAGTTCAAATCGATTTTTTAGATTTTTTAAGCTCTCTATCAGATGAAGATAAACTTACTCTGGTATCGTCTCTTGCTGATGATTATTCAAAAGATGAACTTGCTAATATTTTAATCCCGGTGTTTCTTGCTGATCCGGAAAGCGAAACAGGTCTTAAAGCGTTGGAACTTCTAGGAAATTCAAGGTCTCAGTTAGCTTATCATGCTCTTGAAGAAACTAAAAAGTTTTTGCGGGAAGAAATGTATCCAAAACTGAAAAAAAGCCTTTCTACATTAAAGCTTTCAGGAATAAGGGAAGATAATGCTGTTGAATTTTATTCAAAATTACTGGCAGAGTCGAAACCCTACAGATTTTGTGCGGCATATCCTGATGGAATGGGAAATCAGGCCTTAATTTTTTCAAGACAAAAAAAGGGCGGAAAAATTCAATTTGTAGCCGTCGTTATAAATGATTATGAAGGAATTAAGGATTGTTTCGGTTTTAACGAGATTTCAAAATTTGAATGCGATACAATTATTGACAGATTCTATAAACAGGAAAGAGCCGTCGATGTGTCACCGGAAGTTATGAAATATCTTCTGGAAAATGCGGAAAAAATTTCAAGGTTAATACCAAATGGAAAAATTCCTTACGAATACATCTGCTGGAAAAATATTCTTGCCGATATTGACTGCTCTGCGGTAAATGTATTATCTGAAATTGACAAAGCATCTAAAATTCAAGAAATAAATGAAGAAAATTTCGAAAAAATGCTTGAATTTGATATTTTTGACAATTGGTTTTTAACTCCTGATTACAGCGAAGAATACGAGGACTTTTTAATAGCATTGGACAAAGATTTTGCCCAAAATCCGAATTTCGATATTGATTCTTTTGTCGAAAATAAGATGTTTGAAGTTTTTAATGAAGATGAAAAACTGCTTTTTGCATGGAGAGTTATAATAAGTTCTTATCTGTTGCGGACAGAAGGCCGCAAGGACGATTCCGAACTTTTATACAGTCTTTATTATGATGAAAAATATTTTGATATATTTTTGAAATTCATTTTGCAAAGAAGTATTTATGAATATTATTTCGCTCTGAAAGATTCGGGAGAAGATGTAGATGGCATAATTTCCTGTATAGAAGAAAAATGGGTAAAAACTGATGTATAAGGTTATGGCGCTTGATATCGGAACTAAAAGGATTGGAGTTGCACTAAGCGACTATCTTCTTATGATTGCAAACGGTCATTCCTGCATCAACAGAATTCCTGAAGATAAGGCCATTGAACAAATCTTAAAAATTGCAAAAGAAAATAATGTTCAAAAAATAGTTGCCGGTATTCCATACAATATGGATGGAACAAAAGGCTTTCAGGCAAATGATTGTATTTCCTTTGCATCGAAAATCCCGGGATATGAAATTATTTTTGAAGATGAAAGGCTGACTTCTGGTGAGGCAGAAGCAAATTTAAGAGCAAAAAAAATTGATTTTAGAAAAAATAAAGGACTTGTTGATATTGAAAGTGCTTGTATTATACTGGAACAATATCTCGCAGGTAAAAGTTTGTGATAGAATAAAAATATAAAAATGAAAGGGTTACTCAAATGGCAAACGAAGATCAGATTATTGAAACTATTGATGAAAACGGTGAAAAAGTAAAATTTGAACTTTACGATATCGTAGAGGTTGAAGAAAAGGAATACGCACTTTTGCTTCCTATAGAAGAGAATGAAGAAGATGCGGACGAACTTGTAATTATGCGCCTTGAAAAAGACGGTGAAGAATACCTTTTTGAAACAATAGACAGTGATGAAGAATTTGACAGAGTCGCTAGCTATGTCGAAACTTTAATGGACGAAGAGGAAGACGAGGAAGAATAAGTTGTTTGAAAAATTTACAGAAAAAGCAGTAAATGTTGTAAGCTCTTCTCAAAAAATTGCGCGGGAGTTGAATGCGGCCTGCGTTATGTCGGAACATCTTTTGCTTGCTCTTGTGGCGGAAGCAAAAGGAATTTCGTTGAAAATTTTTAAATCATATAATATTGAATACGAAAACCTTAAAGACGAACTTCTCAAAGATGAAAACCGTAATCATGAGGAAAATTGCGAGCTTGTTTTCAGCAATCATTACAAAGAAATCTTGAAGCATTGTCTTGATCTTGCAACATTTTCAGGAAATTCAACTATTTTGTACGAACATTTATTCCTTGCTGTAATTACTGACACAAAATCAAATAACGTAAAAGTTCTTAAAAAATTGGGGTTTGATATTGAAAAATCAAAATCCCTTCTCGAAAGACTCGTTCAGCGCAAAACAAAGGTCTTATATCATCCGGAAATAGAAGATACAAAAGAAATTGACACAGATAAATCAAATAGAATAGAAGATAATTTATTCGATAGTGTTGAATCTTCAAAAGTATTTGAGCGCGCAGTATCGAAACTTTCGGCGTCTAATTATGAAATTCTAGGAACAGAACAGATTATATCGTCGATTTTGGAAGATAAAAACTCGGATCTTGCAAAAATAATGGCCGATTACGGTATTACTGATGAAAAATTTAATGAAATGCTTTCTCAAGTTCAATCACGAAAATCGGAATATGAAGAACGACAAATAATTTTTACTCCAAATGCGTTTATGACAATGAATTTAGCTCTTCAAACCGCAAAAGAACTCGGTTCGTCTGAAGTTTTACCGGAACATATCGTTCTGGGACTTTTGAAAACTAAAAAAGGGATTGCGTACGATATTTTTAAACAGTTGCATATTTCCGATAATGACCTTGCCCACAGCATAATAAAGCCGATTGAAAAACAGATGCCGGAAACCCTTACAATTTTAAGATTAGCCAAAGAAGAAACACGCCGTTTGGGTAAAAGTGTTGTCGGCACAGAGATGTTTTTACTGGGAATTATCGGTGAAGGGGCAGGAATTGGCGCTCAAGTCTTGAAAAACCTTGAAATTACAATAAAAGATGCACGAATTGTCATTGAAAGAATGATAGGCTTCGGCAATGAATATTTTGATAAAGAAATTGTTTTCACTAAACGCGCCAAAAAGGTTCTTGAATTAGCCTGGGAACTTGCCAAAAAAGATAAGAAAAACAAAATTGAATCACAGCACCTTTTGCTTGCAATAACTCAAGTTCCTGATAGTTCTGCAATGAAAGCGCTTGAACAATTGGGCGTAGACGCAGTTGAAATAAAAGAAGGTATAAAGAAGTATCAATAAATTATGGATGACTTATTATCTATAGTTGAAGATTTTTTTGTAAAGCATAACCTTACGACCGAAAAGAAGATAGGTGTAGGATTTTCCGGCGGATATGATTCAATGTGTCTGCTGGATGTAACATCGAAACTTTCTGAAAAATACGGGTTTGAAGTTTTCGCCCTCCACCTCAACCACAACTGGCGCGGGGAAGAAAGCCTTAGTGAGGCGAAACGCTGTGAAAATTTTTGCAATAATAAAAAAATAAAATTCTATTTTGAAACCCTAAGTGCTGATTGTATAAAAACTGAAACGGCGGCCAGAGAATATCGATATGAGTTTTTTGAAAAATGTATCGAAAAATTCGCGCTGGATTACATTTTAACAGCTCACAATGCAAATGACAACGCCGAAACTGTTTTGTATCGCGCAATAAAAGGCTCCGGCATAAAAGGACTTGGCGGAATTAAAGAGGTTCGTGAAAAATTTCTGCGTCCTTTATTAAATATAAAACGTGAAAATATTGAGGCTTATTGCAAGGAAAATTCTTTAATCCCAAATGTAGACAGTTCAAATTTTGACACAAAATATAAAAGAAATTTTATCCGAAAAGAAATTTTGCCGAGTTTAGAACAAATTAATCCAAATATAATCAATGCTTTAAATACATTGAGTCTGACAGCTCAAAATGACAACCTCATAATTGAAGAATATCTTCAAAAAATTTATGAAACTCTAAAAATCGAAAATGAATTTTCAACCCAAAAATTTTTGACATTGTCAAACTTTGTCCAAAATCGTGTGATTTATGATTTACTTATTCAAAATTCTATTGATTACGATTATAAAACAGTAGAAAAACTCGTAAATTTTATAAAAAATAATGCAAAATCAACAAGTGTAAAAAAAACGTCACTCAAT
Organism: bacterium; assembly: GCA_017942035.1. Taxonomy (GTDB): domain Bacteria; phylum Cyanobacteriota; class Vampirovibrionia; order Gastranaerophilales; family Gastranaerophilaceae; genus RUG14219. The sequence continues at coordinate 33,114 of JAGAVG010000057.1, forward strand.
TCCGAAAAATTTCTGGCAGTGAACAAAGAAAAATTTATAGTGATAAATTCTTCAAAAGTAACAATTCTGCCGGTTATAATTGAAAAATGCGGCCGATATGATTTTGGAAATTATGAATTTGAAATTTCAAAATGCGAAAATATGCCGGAAGAATTTCCTTTAGATTGTGAATATACGGCATATTGCACAATTTGTGAAGAGGAATTTCCTTTTACTTTAAGATTGCGTGCGGATGGAGATTATATTCAGCCTCTGGGACTTTCCGGCCGGCAGAAATTTAAAAAATATCTAATTGGTAAAAAAATACCGCAGTATAAAAGAGATGATATTGTTCTTTTGACAAAAGAAAAAGAAGTTCTATGGGCGGCAGGACTCGGCCTAAGCGAAAGAATTAAAGCAGTTTCGCCGCCTGTATATAAGTTAAAATTAGTGAAAAAATGAGGTTATGATATGGAAATTAAATTAGAAGATTTGAAAGTTTTATTTAGTGAAGAACAAATTCAAACGAGAATAAAAGAACTTGCCGGTGAAATGAACGAATTTTACAAAGGGGAAGAAGTTTATGCGATATGCGTATTAAAAGGTGCTGTTATGTTTGCAGTTGATTTAGTGAAACATCTTGATATGCCTTTAAAAATGGAATTTATAAGACTTTCCAGCTATGCGGGCGGAACAAAAACTACCGGAAAAGTTAACGCCGTTGACATTTCGCTTCCGGATCTAAATGGCAAAAATGTTCTTGTAATAGAGGACATTGTTGATACTGGCTTGACTGCAAAATTCTTGATTGACTTCATTCAGTGTAATTTCAAGACCAAATCCACAAAATTCTGTTCTCTTTTGGATAAAAAAATTACACGAAAAGTTGATGTTGAACCTGACTATTACGGATTTGACATTGATGACAAATTTGTTGTCGGCTATGGCCTTGACTATGAAGGCTATTATAGAAATCTGAAATACATAGGTTATGCAGAATAAATTTTAAACATATATGGCCGGACATAAAGATTTGTCCGGCTTTTTGTATTTTTATATTTTTGTAAATCTTGAACGTATTGTTGAAATATCACCAGATACTTGCGGAACATTTTCAGCTTTGAGAATTATATTTTCATTTATGTTGTAAATATCTTTGAGCGATTGCGCCGTTGTTTTTGCCGGAGTAACCTCTGTTAATGTTGAAATTCGCCATCCGTATTTTTCATTTTTTTCAACTGTTATAATGTAATCAATTGAGTTTAAAAACACTGATTTTGCTAATTTCTCACTATATCCGAAGCCTTGTAAAAGCCCGATAGCTTTTGTCATAACATTTTCAGCATTTAAAGCCGGCATGGTTATAATATTACCCTTTGAAGTTGCCGCATAATCAAGAATTTGTGCTATAAAACTATTATTTTTTATATCGGAAAGGATATATTCGGGAGCTGTTTGAATTATTGCGTTAAAAAGTGTCGCAAAATCACCGGTTTCAGTGATTGATTTAGTACAATATTTTGAAATTTTTTCATTTTTTGTCATTATTTGCGGAAAATCTTCAATCACTGCAGTTCTTGAAAAATTCAATGCCGCAGTCAAAATATTATCGGCAAGGAAGGTTTTTCCTGCTGTATGTGCCCCAGTGATGATTATATTTTTACGTCCCTGAATAATCGTCAGCAATAGCTCTGCAATATCTTTCGGAACAAAATTCATGTCAATAAGTTCTCCAAAACCGAGTTTTTGAGGCTGTTTCCTTATCGTTATTGCTTTTCCATCAGAAAATACCGGTTCTTTTATTATCGTAATCAAAAAATTATCTATCTTACAATTGACGATAGAATCGGCATTTTGATTATCTAAACCTGCATTATGATAAATATTCTTAAGCAGAAAATCAATCTGGCGGTCATTTAGTTTCAAATCTGCATTTAGGATTTTCCCTGAAATTTCAATCAAAACATTACAGCCATTTACAAGCACCATGGATATATTGTCCTGTTTTAGCAGGTAATCCAATTTGCCGAATCCGGATATTGATTTGTATAAATCTTGAGTGAAAGTTGTTCTTTCTTCGCTAGAAAATGTGTATTCCGGATAATTTTTAATCTTGTTATCGAAAAAGTTTTCAACGAGCTCCTGCTGCTTTTCTTTCGAATATTCAAACCACACCGGAATATTTTCAACTTTTTCTAACAGTGAATTCTGAAATTCAACAAGTAAATTTTTGCAATAATTTACGTTCAAATTATTTGGTGCAAATTTTATCTGCGGCTGAACTGTTTTTTGTTCAGTTACCGGTTCGTCATATTTTTCGTAAGTCCTGAGTTTTACCAGGTCAAATTTTTTAAATCTGTCACCTACTGCCAATTGTTATTCTCCATAAATTAAAAATTTTGTTTGTATATACTATCTGATATTAATATTGACAAGTCCTTAAAACTTCTTGCAACATTTGATTCTTTGTTAACTTCTGCCGCCGGAACTCCGAGATTGTTTGCTGACATCATTGTGAAATAATTGTTTGGAATTTTCCAGAAGACTTTTTTTCTGAGCAGTTTTTCAACATCCTCAATTTTGATATCATCGGTTTCCATAAACCTGTTGACAAGAATTTTAACCTTATCATCTTCAAAATCTTCACTGTCGAAAAGTTCCAGACATCTTTGGCAATTTCTTAATGCCGGAATATCCATTGTTGTAAGTAAAAGTACCATCTCAGAAAGGGAAAGCGCTTTCATTGTTTTCATTCCGAATCCGGAGGTTGTGTCTACAATTATATATGAAAAAGATGTTTTTAACACTTTAAATAAATTTTCCACATCACTTTCTGATACAAATCCGGCCTGTTTAAAATACGGCGGATCCGCAAGAATATAAAGGCTTGTATCTTTATATTTATCAAGAGTGTTAAGCAAAAAATCCTTATTGAGGGTATCAGTATTTTTGAGCATATAAGAAAGATTATAAGTTGGTTTTAAGTCCCAAAAAGTTGTGACATCACCCAACTGAAAATTCAAATCTACAAGCGCAACATTTTCTTTTGTATTTTTAGCAAGTTCAAGCGCAAGATTCATTGCTATTGAAGTTTTTCCGACACCGCCTTTATTTGAAAAAACTGAAATCGTTTTACATTTGTCACTTTTTACTTTTTTACCGTCAAAAGCATTTTTTATATCTTCAAGAGTTTTTAGGAATTTTTCTTTTATGAGAGGTAATCTTAAAATCTCTGCGGCTCCCTCTCTCATTGCCTTAATAACAGTTTCCGCCGAATAATTCTCTGTCAGCGCAATAACTTTACATTCAGGATTTTTTTCAACAGTTTTTTTAATAAAATCAATTGCAAAATCCTCATTTTCACTGATATCAATAATTAAAACAGAATTTTTTAATTCCGAAACAGCTAAAAAGGCCTTTTCAAAATCATCAGTTGATGCAAGAAAATTAAAACTTTTATTTTCTTCAATAAAAAGTTTTAAAAGATTTTGCGAACTTTCATCTTTAGTTAAAATTAAAACCGGAATATTCATAGGTTCATAGTAACATAATTTTCAGATTAATACAACGAAGATTTGAAAAGATTGTGAATTTTATAAAACTACTTGCATTTTATAAGTGTTTTGCTAGAATTAATGTAAACAGAGGGGGGATTTTATGAACTTAAAATTTTTAACTTTTATATTTGCAATGTTATTGTGTGTTCAATCGGTATTTGCGGCACCATTTAGTGCAAAAGCTAAGACAAAAAGAATTCCTGCCGGAACGAAATTTTCACTTCAGATGATTTCTCCGGTGTCAACTACGAATTCACAGGGGCAGGATTTTTCGGCAATTCTTATAACCGATCAAACCGCAGACAGCGACGTAATTTTACCAATGGGATCTCTTGTAAGAGGAAATATCAAAATGATTAAACCGGCAAGAAGATTCTCGCGCGGTGCAGTGTTATATTTAGATTTTGACCATATTGTTACACCAAACGGCCGTCAGCTGCCTCTGGCACTTTCAATGGCCGCAAGAGCTGATATGTCAGTTGATGGCGGGTTGGTTAATAATGCATCATACAAAGATGCAATTGTTGAAAACTGGGATAAAACAAAAGATATTACAACTGGTGCGACTGAATGGGGAAATGACATAGCAGAAGATTTTGCTGGCGGATATTTTAGAATTCTCACAGTACCTATAGCTGCAATCGGCGGAGGTTTGGCCGGCGGAGCGTATTACTTAGGCGACGGAGTTGCCGATATGTTCAGAAAAGGCAAAGAATATTATTTGCAAAAAGGGCAAGTGCTGGAAGTTATTTTAACTCAGCCGATAGATGTTCCGGTATTGTAATATTTTAAATAGATTTTTATGAGAAAAATATCGCGTATTTTGCGCGGTATTTTTTTATCCTGTTGGCGGATGAAATCTTCTTTTTTGTTTTTAAAATATTTATAAAAAGAGGGTTTACGCTATGTTTAGATTTTTTACTGTTTTTATGCTGTTGTTATTTAGTAATATTGCTTTTGCGGCCGATAAAACATTGCCGAGGGATATTACAAGACTTGAAGATACATTTTTTAATCAGCAGTTCAAAGACGAATCTCAGCCCGACAGGTTAGATCGTCTTGAATACCGCGCATTTGGAGCCTTACAGCAAGGCTCTGATGAAGAACGTGTAAAAAAATTAAAAAGCGCGGCACTGAATTATCGCTCTAAAAGAGTTCAAGACTTGGAACAAGAATTTTATCCGTATTACAACCAGCCGACAATTACCACAACAAGCGGATGGAAGGGAGTTTTCGGCAACTTAAATAACTATTTTAACGGCGGAGTTCCGACAGGTATGAGTCCGCAGATTTATTATCCTCCTAATGTTCTTCCCCAGCATTACCATCCAAACAGCTACTATAGAAATTCAAACACTTTTTATAACAATCGTCCGCGCAGTATTTTTAATAACGGTTACAGCCGCTATGTTAAAAACAACAGAGGCGAGTGGGCCTATGATAACATTAACACCGGAAGTTCAACAGGTATAACTATTTTGGATTAATATTTTGACTTTTTGGTTTTCTTCATTAAATTAATATCATACATTTAGATGTTTATTATTCTTTAACAATAGAGGATAATTACAGCTAAGAAAGTGTAGATTGATAGTAATGCCTTTTCGTTACAGATTACAAAAAGTCCTTGATTTCAGAGTCCGAAAAAAAGAAGAGCAGCTTATGGTTGTCCAGAAAGCTCAGCAGAAGCTTTTAGAGGCCGAAGAAAGGAAAAGGAAAAACGAAGAGGAAATCACACAAACCAAACTAAATATGCGTCAGGCCGATCCCATGATGTTTGAGACTTATGACAAATATCTCCAGCATCTCTGGGAAAAAGCAGAAGTTCTTGAACAGGAACGCAAAGAGGCTGAAATTCAGCTTGATATTGAAAAAAAGAAGCTGACTCAATGTGAACAGGCCGTAAAAGTTCTTGAAAAACACAAAGAAAAGAACAAAGAAGCTTATCTTGCAGAAGAAAAGGCCGCAGAACTAAAAAGTTTTTCCGAATTAGGCGTAACAAGATTTTTCAAACAGTCTCTAGAACGTCAAGAGGAAGAAGAACAAGATATAATGAAACAACTGGAATTAATCGACAAGTTGGAGGTTAAAAACAAATGAATGTAGATACAAATTCAGCAACTGTAACAGCCGCAAGCAGCGCATCAAGTTCTGTAAAAACTTCATCCGCTCAGGTTAATAATGATGCAAAAACAGATAACGAATTTTCTAAAGAGTTGGAAAAAGCATCTTCCGGCGATACAAAAGCTGAAACTAATGCTAAAAACTCATCTGAAACTAAAAATGAAGAGGTATCTTCTAAAGAAACTTCCAATAGCGAAGATAAAAACAATTCCGACGGAATTTCAAATGAACATAATGTTAATAGTACGAATGAAAATATTGTGTTGAACGTTAATCAAGAATATTTACAAGGTATGATAGATGTATCATCTAAATTTCATGACGTAAGTAATTCTCAAGACTTAAAAATATTAAATTCATCGGATATTTTAGCTCAAAACATTCAGGCTCTTGTAAATACAAAAGATCAAATTGCCGCCCAGACTTTAAAAAGTTCTGTTCCGTCATCTCTTGATTACAGCACAATTCAAATGTCAGATGATGATGCGGTATTCTTTGCTGATTTGGTTCAAAACACCGATATGACAATGCAGACAATTGCCTCTCAAATCCAAAACGATATTGCAAATAAAGTTGAGGGTATCGAACAGAAAGTTAAAGTTTCATCAGTACTAATGAACGCAATCCATGAGGGTATGAAAACAAATCAACCTTTCAGAATTGATTTTGATAAAGATGTTTCCGTTATATTAAGAATTGACCGCGACGGAAGCATAAGCGCAAACTTCATTCCGGGAGATAAAGCCGTTGAACAATATTTGAAAAATAATATCGGATTTTTGAAACAGCGGTTTGATGACGAAAATCTCTCATACAAAGATTTGTCCTACAGTCAATCGCGCAATCAAAACCGCGAAAGAAATAATCAAGAACGCAAAGATAAGGAGAAAGACTAATGAATGATACATTTATTACTGCTCTGAATACTCAAAAAGCAACTCAGAACTGGATGGATGTCATTGCTGATAACATGACAAATGTTTATACGCCCGGTTTCAGAGAAAAACAAGTTACGTTCAGAACTTTTCTCGGCGGTGCGATTTCTGACGACTATGAAAAAAAGGTAGGACAAGGTAAATCAACACCCGGTACTGCTAATTCAAACCTGTTTTTGGAAGGAAAAGGGTTCTTTTTAACCAAAAGGGCAGACGGGAAAAGCATTTATACACGTTTAGGCGATTTTATTTTTGATAATGAAGGTGTTTACAAAGATAAAAACGGTAACACAGTTCAAGGTTATATCCTGAATGACAAGGGTGAAATCATGCAGGGTACAAAGGCAATTACATCAGATTTGTATCAAGAAACGGCAATGAAAGGCGGCGCACTTGATGTTCCTACAACAAATATTAAACTTTGGATTGACCCTAATAACGGAAAATATTTAGGCAAATACGATGATTACGAAATCAAAGGCGACGGAACAATTTACGGCAAAGCAGATAACGGTAAAAAATCCGTTCCTTTATATAGAATCACAACAAGAAATTTCCACAATGCCGCTGCATTGTATGAGATTAAAGAAGGACAATTTATAGAAACGGCCGAATCGGGAAAACCTCTTTTGGGCTGCGGCGAAATTCGTTCAGGCTTGTTGGAATTATCTAACGCAGATTTTAAAGGTAATATCTCTTACTTCCAGATGGCGAAATTACAGCTCGAAGTTACAAATAAATTGATTTCAACAAATAAAGAACTTTTGCAAAACGCAATGCAGCTTGTTGGATCATAATAAAATTATTTACGTCATTGCTAGGCCAAACGAAGTGAGGATACTGCAATCTCGTCAAAAATTTATGTATTTCATAATAACAATAACTCCATTTTTAAAGGAACAGAAATGTTCCTTTTTATTTTGCGAAGCCGAATGTTATAAATCCTGGAGAGGGCTTTACCAAGGATAATCATCTTTGATTTCCCAGCCGTCCATCATGATTTTGTATCCGCATAAAACACCTTGTTTACCCCTTATACAAGCATGGGCATGAGTTTTTAGTTCTTCTTGACTTAATCCTTGTCCAAAAAAGTAAAATCCTGCTTGCGAAATATTATGCACGTAATCCTGATATGGCCCAGCCGTCAGTGTCATTAAAAAGCAATCTTTTCCGTATGTGTTTGGCGCCTTAACACCGTTCAAATCCGGATAAAGGTGTATGTGATAATTATCTTGTTTTATAATAGCAATAAATGTGCCATCCGACAAAACAACTCTAGGAAGGCTTAACACGTTTATATCAGAACCACCGCCATACATATAACGAATTGTATTAGTTGAATTCCAGCAGCCTGATTCATTTGGCGCACAATATTTTATAACAGATAGTTTTTTAGAAAGATATTTGTCAAAAAAATCCTTTGTATTTAATGTCCAATCCCAATCCCGAATGTCACCGTATTCGACTTTAGATAGCTCAATTGATTGAGATAGAGCAGAATAAACCTTTTTTAATTTTGTTACCGTAACCTGCTTTTGATACTTAGTAATCACTGCCGGCATCGTCATCGCCGCAACAACCCCGATTATTCCGAGGGTGATTAGAACCTCTGCCAATGTAAACGCAGCCTTGCTCCTTACCCTCTGTTCTTTTGATATATTCATCCTTTTGACCTCCATATTTTCTTAAATTATCCTTTAAATTCATGCACCATAATTTATATTTTGGTGCATGTGGGCCTGAAATCCACTAAAACATACCTTCTTAAAATTCAAAAAATTATCAATAAACGACAAACAACCACTTGAAATGTGTCTGAAAATATTGTATAATAAGGCTATAAAAAACTCGCACCAAAATATAAAATTTGGTGTATTTTTTTGCGTAAAAATTTTGTCATTATATCAAAATGAAGTTAACCCCTCCCCCTAACCCGTCTTGAAATTGCTCCACAAGGGGCGAGGTAATGCACTATTGCCGCGCTTCGCTCGCAATGACGCATAAAAAATAAGGTGCAATAAATTGCACCTTATTGATTTTTTTATAAAATTTAGTAAAAAACTATTAGAGACGTTTCCCGAGATTAATAAGTTCATAGAAGTTCCATTGCCATCCTACCTCAACACCATTTTGTTTAAACTGCGCTGTTGAGCTTCTAAAATCATAAGGTACTTCTTTCATAACAAAATCCAAATCGGAATCAGAATTTTGTTTTTTCAAATATTCAATACCTTTTTTAAGATAAAACTGGTTATCTTTTGAGTCCTGAATTACTTCTTCAATATTTTTTGCTATTTGATCAGATGATATGCCTTTATCCTTGGTTAACGGTGTTAAAATTGCCATTGCATTATCTTTAACTTGTTCTGCTATAGCTTTTGAGTTATAATTAGCTGATTTTGGAGAAGATGCAATTGCTTCAGAAACCATTTCTTTCGCAAACCATAGTGAACTGTAGCCATTAGTAGATATTCCATTATTTGCGATTTCTTCTTTTTTAGCTATAAAATCTTTGCCTTTACCCAATCCGTCTTGTTCCGCATTTAACAAAATATTGTGTCTTTCAATTTGCGCCAAAGCTTCTTCCTGACCTTTTCCTGTCATAAGAAATTCGTGCATACTTTCCATAGCCGCATTTTTGTGCGCAACCATATCATCCATGACTTTAAAGGCGTCTTCAAGTGTAACCGCCCCGATTTCGTCTAGTGATTTAATCTTCATAGCCGGTTCATATTTTTTAAAATCAGCTTTTAATGCGGTAAGTTCTTTATCTTTAGCCGCAAGTGCTTCATTTTTACTTGCGATTGTTGCATCTTGCGCTTTAATTTTTCCTTCAAGGAACGAAACTTGATTTTTTGCGTCACTGCTTTCGTTGAGCAGAGTTCTAATTGTGTTGTCGCCTTCAATGCCTTTTTTCTGTAAAGCCAGATTTGAGTCAAACAATCCTTTAATTTTTCCAATTAAAGATTCCATAATGTCTTCTGCAACATCTTTTTTAATCCCGAAAGTTCCCTTCATTTCTTTTACAAGTTCATCAGGTCTTACATCTGCGCCGGAAACGATTTTTCTAACGACTTCATCTCCGCGGACACCGGTAAATCCAACTTGCTTCGAGGGTTGATTATTATTCCTAGAGTAATTTTGCACGTAATTAGGGGTAACAGCTTGAATATTCATCTTCACACTTTCCTTTCTTTTGTTTTTCGCAATGTAATCAAAACCCCTAAACGTCCAAAATTGCCATATAACAATAGTAATATTTACAAAAATACATATAAATTAGTCCTTTTATTGGGGAACTTATATACTAGTTTACACTAAATTCACCTCTATATGTCACCCTGAACTTGTTTCAGGGTCTCATAGGCATGAGATGCTGAAACAAGTTCAGCATGACAGATTGGGACTATTCCTTTGTAAATTAGTATATAAGTTCCATTGTTTTTTACTTGCAAGAAATCCTAAAAAGTGCTAGATTAGTTAATATGAAAAAGAAGGTTATTGCATATATTCACACCCACTGGGACAAAGAATGGTACAGAGAATTTGAGATTTTCAGGTTAAGGCTTTTGAGAATTTTTGATAATGTGATTGACATGCTTGAAAATGGGGTTATCCCATCGTTTTATTTTGACGGTCAAGTATGCGCGCTTCTTGATTATCTTGAATTGCGGCCGGAAAAAGAAGGACAGATTAGAAAGCTTATAGCAGATAAAAAACTTTTTATCGGGCCGTTTTACACTCTTGTCGATGAATTTCTATGTGATGATGTTTGTTTTCGCAAAAATTTGGAACTCGGGATAAAGATTTCAAAAGATTTTGGATGTAAAGATTATATCGCATATTTTGCCGACACCTTCGGTCATAGCAAAAATACAATACCGATACTCAAAGATTTTGCAATTGATAAATGCATGGTTTGGCGCGGAGTGCCAGAAAACATTCCGTCTGAATTTATTTTTAACGGAATGAACACAGTAAATATGGTTCGCGGATATTTTATGGATATTTTTTCTGCAAAGCTTTCAATTGAGGCAAAAGCTGAATTTTTAGCCAAAAATCTCGATTTAATCGCGGCAAAATCCGGCGAAACTCTCCTTTTGCCTATCGGAGCGGATCATCTTGGTGTACCTGTTGATTTGGTAGAGCAGATAAAAAAAGTTAACGAACTGCTTGAAAATTATGAGATAACTATCGGTTCTCCTTTTGATTATTTTAATGAAGTAGAAAATAATTTTAAAACTAAATTTGATGATGAATTGAGAGATAATTCGCAAACCTTCATTCTTCCCGGATGTTACAGCGCAAGAATGGATATCAAGCAATGGTTTGGCAAAGCGTCTTATAAACTTAAACTTGCCGATGATTTTCAAAAAAAATGCGGCTCAAATTATGAAAAACAAATTGAATATGCGTATAAATTATTACTCCAAAATCTCGCACACGACGGAATTTGCGGCTGTTCGACTGATGATGTTCATTTAGAAAATATTATACGGTATAAAAAAGTTTTACAAATTGCGGAAACAATAATTAAGGAATTAATATTTGAGGGAAATTCCTTTGAACTTTCCGGAGACATTGAAGAATTTGAGGACACTAAAATTCACCAGGACGCTCAGGTTATTTCCAAAAGAAACGGTTTTGAAGATGCGATTTTATACGACACCCAAAGAATTCCCGTAACTGAGGACTACACAGAAATATACCGGCAAATTAAGCAAAAAGAGCAGTTGCCATCAACATTAAAAGTCACAGATAATACAATTTCAAACGATAATTTGCAGTTTTTTATTAAGGATGGTCAATTTGGCTTAAAGATGCAGGATTTAAATCTTTCAAACCTTATTGAATTTGTAAAATCCAATGACGTTGGTGACACTTATAATTTTGCACCGGATATAAAAACTCCGGCAGAATATGGAAAAATTTTGTCCTCTAAAGTTATCTTAAATGGGCCTTTCAGAGGCGGAATTCTTGTAAAAACTGACATTTTGGATGTCGAAATTTACCTTGATAATAATTCCAAGCTGTTAAAATTTAAGGTAAAATTAAATAACACGCAAAAAAACAAGTTATGGCAGGTAAAATTTAATTTGCCGGAAGAGATTAAAGAAACATTTTCCGAAGATATGGGCAGGCTTATAAAAAGAGAATTTGACCCTGAATATGAACTAGCAAATGCATTTCCGAAAAGTAAAGGAATAGAGGCTAAAACGAATGCAGCGCCTATGCAGAGGTTTGTGTGGGCAAACGGTTTAGGAATTGTTACAAAAGGTTTGAGAGAATATGCAATCAAGAAAAATTCTATTTACATAACGCTTTTGAGGGGCTGTTCGATAATCTCTAACCCTAAAAACCCTGCAAGAACTACTCCTGCCGGCCCTCCTATTGAATTAGAAGATGCACAGATGCAAGGTGAATATTTAGCAGAATTTGCGATAACAATTTGTGAAAAGGAAGATTACAAAAAATTAATTGATGAAATTTATCCTCAAGTAATCTAACTTTTTTATTTGAAAAGCATTCGATATGTAATCCAGGCTGAAATTGTATGCTGAACGTTGTCAATTCTTATGACGGATGCATTTTTTGCGGTATCAAGTTCATAATTTGCAGATCTCGGAATTCCTCCAAAAGTTTCGCCTTTTGTCGTTATCTGAGTTGACGCAAGAAAATCAACCCCAAGCATAATTGATCTCAAAAGTTGTGTTTTTAATTTATCGTCGTCAATTATTTTGAAAATTGCAACTTCACCTTCCATATATGTTGCAATACTGCAAGGTCTTACATTGCCTTCTCTTGCTCCGCGATAAGGATTTTTATTATCTGTAATTTGTCCGTTTAGTGCAATTTCAGCCATTTGGTGTGCAAAACTCAGCAATATATCTTTTTCCGCAGAAGTTAAACCGTTATTTTCCGTTTTTATGAGTTTAGAAGTTGCAAGCATTGCCCAGTGATCAAATGCCACATTTTTCCCTTTGTTTTTGTGGTAATCTGCTAAAAAGAGAAGAGTTTTTTTCGCACTGTTTACCCATTTTTTATCAGGAATAACATCATTAAGATACAACAGTCCTAATGCAGCTTCTCCGGGATAATAAAGAGAAATAAATTCATCATCCTTTTGGCTTGAATCATAATTGTATTTTGAATAAAAACTGCCGTCTTTTTTCTGCATATATATAATAAATTCGCCAAGTCCGGTCAAAATTTCTTCTGAAACTTTTCCCTCTTTATATAAATCAGATATTCCAATCAATGCAAGCCCTGTTCCTCCGAGTTTTGCAGTATTATACGGAAGTTTTTCCTCTTCTTTTTTTGAAACTACTGCATAAGTTCCATTCGACAGCTTTTTAACATAATTTTTTAACAAATATTCTGACGCAAGTATTCTTTTTGCATGCATTTCTTCATCATTAGTGTAAGTTTCATATAATGACATTGCGTAAAGTGTTCCGGCATGACGAAGAACATTATATCTTTTTCCGTCATATATAATATCTGAACAAGCATCTCTTTCATATACAAAACGGCCATCTTTGCTAAGATTTGTTTTTATATATACCGCTGCATAATCAATGGATTTGTCAAGTTGAGAAATCGAAAAGTTTTTGGTCTTCACAGTCTTTGCCTCCAATGTTGAAAAGCTGCAATTTACACACAGTAGTGCAATTATACTGATTGTTGTTAAAACTACAGACAAAAATTTCATAAGTTCATAATACCATAATATCATCAATCTGTATAGTTGCCTTTTTGATAAAAAAGATGTAGAATCAGAATATGATTAAAAGATTTTTAGCATTTATTATATTGTTACTAACATTTGCTTTTTGCTATACGGAAGCAGAGGCTTTTGAGCGAGTAAAAGCCCGCCATATTTTGGTTTCGACACAAAAAGAAGCTATTGAAATTAAAAAAGATTTGGATGAAGGCGGAAGTTTCGCATATTATGCAAAATATCATTCAAAATGTCCGTCAGGACAAAACGGCGGAAATCTCGGCTATTTTGGCAAAGGGCAAATGGTAAAAGAATTTGAAGATGCGGCCTTTTCGCTTCCTGTAGGACAAGTCTCAGAACCTGTTCACACTCAATTCGGCTGGCATTTAATAGTTGTTGATGATAGAATTTAATAATACGAAAAAGGCCTATTTTAAATAGACCTTTTTCGTTTAGAACTTATTTATCTTTACTTTTTTTGAGCATCTTTGTTTTCATCAGCTTTTGCCGGAATTTCAGGATTTATGCCTGCTTTTTCACGAGTTTTTTGAAGTTTTTTAAGATATTTAATTTCTTCTCTTCTTATAACTTTTTCACCTTCCGGCAGATAAACTTCTGATTGATCAACGTATCTCATCTTTTCCCAGCAACCCGGAACATTGGACTCTTTTGAACAAATACTGTTTCTCCAAGTTTCACCTGTTTTTTGATCTAAAAGAATTGTGAGCATGTTGTCAGCTGTAACAATTTTGTATCTTTCGGTGTCATCATATTTAGGATGAAAATATTCAACCCATATAGTAAGCAACAGCAACACGATAATTACATTTAAAAATTTGTCTTTCATTAACCTTCCTCCTTTTTCAAATCTATTATAATATATAAATTCAAATTTGTCACTTATTTAAAAATAGGACAGGTGGGTAATATTATTCTCATATATTTAACTTTATCATATATACGAATAGTTCGATTGAAGGTTAAGTATATGAAACAAACAAAAATCAAAATTTATATAGTTGAAGACTATATGCTCACAAGAGCAACATATAAACATTTTTTGTCAAAAAAAGAAAATATTAATTTTCTCCAAGATTTTGAATGTGCTGAAGATTGTATCAATTCTATGAATATAGAAATAGCCGATGTTATATTGATGGATTTAGGTCTGCCCAAAATGAACGGACTTGAAGCTACAAAAATAATAAAAGAGCGTTGGCCCAGTACAAAAATTATTATATTAACATCCCATGAACATGAAGATGAAATACTCGCATCTCTTGCCACTGGCGCAAATGCGTATGTTTTAAAAGATATTGAATTTGAAACTTTATATAATGTAATTCAACTTGTAAATGACGGTGCTATATGGATTGATCCTAAAATTGCAGCAGTTGCAATGTCTGCATTCCCTAAACCGCTATCTACAAATTTTGAAAATTTATATACTAAGAAAGAACCTTACAATAATAACCTTACAAAAAGGGAATTAGAAGTTCTTGAACTTATTGTAGAAGGAAAAACAAATACAGAAATAGCCGAAAAAATTGTTATAAGTCCTAACACAGCCAAAGCTCACGTTTGTAATATATTACAAAAATTATCTGTTACAGATAGGGTTCAGGCTGCTGTTAAAGCTGTAAAACAAAATATCCTATAATCTTTTAAATGTGAGGAATAGCAATGAAAAAAAATGTAGTTTATGTATTATCAGGATTAAGTCTTGTTATCTTATTTTCTTTACTCCCGTTAATGTTTACAGAAAAAATAATACTGGAGATGTTCCTGTTTTTATCTGTTATAATTTTATATCAGCATAGTCGAATTGCAAATTTTGAAAGAAAATATCAGGTAAAAAATGAATTCGTTTCTAATTTATCTCAAATTCAAACACTAATAGATAAAGAACTGGAAAAACAAAGGGAAACATTTATTGCCACCTTGAGCCATGATCTCAAAACTCCTACTATTGCACAGATACGTTCTTTAGAATTGCTTTTGAACGGGGATTTCGGCGAATTTTCTAATGAACAGAGAAGCATGATAAATTTAACATTAGATTCTTGCAAATACATGTATGAAATGGTATCTACAGTACTTTCAACATATAAATATGAAAATGGTGAAATTCAGCTCGATAAAAAGAATTTTGATATAGAAACTTTATGTAATGAATGTTATAACGATGCAAAAAAACTTATGGAAGAAAAAAATTTAACAGTGAAGGTTGATAACTCAAAGCTTAGAACAAATCTTGTAAAAGCTGATAAAATCCAAATTAAAAAAGTTATTACAAATATTCTGGCAAACAGCTTTTCTTATGCATACAAAAATTCAGAGATATCAATTTTTCTTGAAAATAATGATGAAGGTGATTTTATTTTTAAAGTTAAAAATATCAGTCCTTACATAGAAGCCGGATTGATGGAAAATTTATTCAAAAAATATACAACGCACGCTTCTAAATTTAACAAAGTCGGAGACGGGCTTGCTTTATATCTTGCTAAACAAATTGTTGAAAAACATGATGGAAAAATTATCGCTAAAAACTATGACAATGAAGTCAACATTTTAGGCTTTATTTTAAAAACTTCTGTCCCGCTCAATTTTATTCCGGCCATAAATTAGATTTATGGGACCGGATCATATCCGCCCGGATTACCGGGATGACATCTAAAAATTCTTTTTAATCCCAATATTCCGCCTTTTAACACTCCGTACTTCATTATCGCCTCTTTTGTATATTGCGAGCAGGTCGGATAAAATCGGCAAACTGAAGGGGTTAATTTTGAAAACTTTTGATAAATTGTTATTAAAAAGAGTAAAAATTTCTTCATTGTCTTAACTATTTTTCTACTGTATCAACAATATCTTGCGCACTGATTTTCAAACAGTCAAGTCCTGTGCAGGTTGTCTGGCGTCTAGCCCAAAGGCACGGTTTTAACTGACAATTATCCTTTGCCTTTATAGGTGTAACCAAATCAGAATCTGGTATCAGCATTTTATCATCAGTAGGACCAAAAATAGCATAAGTTTTTGTTTTCATACCAACACCAATATGCATAGGTGCAGAATCTGAACAGATAAATTTTTCAGCTTTCCCGATTAAAACGGCTAAATCTTTAAGATTTTTCGTTTTTCCGTAATAATTATCAAAATTCTTATCATTAATTTCGTCAGCAAGAATTTCCATTATTTCTTCAATAACTTCCTTATCATCCGGCCCGCCGGCAAGAATTACATGTTTCTCTTTTTTCAAAAGAAGCTTTATTGTATCTGCCCAAACCGGAGCATCAATAGTTTTAATCATACCTTTTTGAACGCTTAATTTGCTTACACCGGGATGAATTAACACTGAATTAGGGATTTTTTCCTGCTCTTCAATACTAAATTCAGGAAGAAAAGTTTGAGCATTCGATATCGGAGCAATAAGCTGATGGTACATATTTACAGCGTATTGATTTTTGTTCAAGACAACTGCATTTGTTAAAAGCAGACGACTTAATAACCCTGTATTATAACCGTAACGTTTCTTTATTCCGGTCAGTGCAAGAAGAACAGAAATCAACTTGTTTCCGCCGGATGAAATTACCATATCAAAATTTCCTTTTTTAGCGGTTGAAAGAAGTTTTAACAGCTCAGAATATTTCTCTTTCCCTTTTACATCTACGAAAATTAAATCATCAATAAGCCAGGTTAAATCTACTATCCCTTTGCTTCGCGGCTCAAGCGCAAGAGTAATTTTTGAATTCGGGAAAGTTTTCTTCAACGATATAAGCGTCGGGAGGAAAAGTATTTCATCTCCTATACCGCCAAAATTTATTACCAGAATGTTTTGAATATTATCCATAATTATCTAACCTTATTTTCTTCACCTTTAAGAAGTCTTTTAATATTTTCTCTATGTAAATATGTTATATAAATTGCTCCGATAAGACAGTATGCAATATATGCAGACGGCTGTTTTAAAACATACATCAAAATTGGAGAGCACCATAAAGCAATAATAGAACCTAAAGATACATATTTAGAAAAATAAGTTATTACGCTCCAAATAGCAGCAATTATAAGTCCTACCTGCCAGTTAAGCGCAAGGATTGTACCAACACCGGAGGCAACTGATTTTCCGCCGGTAAATTTTAAAAATATAGATTTGCTATGTCCTAAAATTACTGCAATAGCGGCAAGCACCGGAAGAAGTCCGATTTGAGTAAACACAGTCGCAAACATTTTTGCAAGCACAACAGGAAGAGCACCTTTGAAGGCATCAAGTAAAAGTACAATAAAAAACCATTTTTTACCCATTACTCTTTTTACATTTGTTGCTCCGGTTGAACCCGAACCAATCTGGCGTATATCCTGATTTTTAAATGCTTTCACAATAATATAGCCTGTCGGTATTGATCCGATTATATAAGCTCCAAAAATTGTTGCTATAATTTCTAATATTTTTGTTTCCATTGCTCTCTTTCCTCCCTCTTTATCTTAGCAATTAAAAATATTTATTGCAATATCTGACAAAATAAAATATAATAAAAACAGATGAAAAGGATTTTAAAGAAAGTTTTACTGATATATTTTGCGGCACTGCTGATAACCATGCCGGTAATTGCGGTTGAAACCGATATAACGCAAACCGATAATGCTAATTTCGCTGATGAATATTTTGAATATGACTTCAGTGATGAAGCTCAGATGAGATTTGACAACATGCAAATGCAAAATGCGAACCCGAACAAAACTTATGATAAAAATAAAAATAAAAATATAACCAAAGAAGAAAAAAGAACATCAACTCCGCACCAGCCTCAAAACGAATTTGAACCACCTTTGATTGAAGAAATAAAAGATATCACAATTGAAAACCCTTATGTAAAAGAGCGTACTCTCTCCGGAACGGTTGTTTTTGTACCGGATGGCGCAACATTTGATATCAAATTTGAATCCGGTATAAGTTCGGGCAGTTTGGATGCAAATGACAGTCTGGTTGCCGTTTTGCCATCTGATTTTATCTATAACGGCCACATAATTGCCCCAAGGGGAAGTATGGTTTATGGCAATGTTGTGAGCGCGAAAGCTGCCGGATATGCTTATGGTAACGGAGATATGATAATTTCATTTAACAAAATCCTTCCGCCGGAAGGTAACCCTATAAACATTTCAACCGAAAGAATTATTGTAAAAACACAGAATTCACGCGCAAAAAACATGTCCCGAGATGTTCTTGTCGGAGTTGGAATGGGGATAATAGGCGGACTTTTAACCTATCTTTTCACCGGCGCACAAAGCAGTGACGATTTTGTAAGAGCACTTGCTGTCGGCGGAGGTGTCGGAGCGGCGGCCGGCGGAATTAGAGGGGTATCGAATAGAGGAGAGGACGTAAAAATTCCTGAGGGTACTGTTATAAAACTAAAATTACTTAATCCGCTTAATGTTCCGGCATATTATTGATATTACACACGAAATATGATATATTTTTTGTAGAAAAGGTGAAAATGTATGAAATTGAATAAAAGAGTTATAACCGTTGGATTAATAATTTTTGCGCTCGCATTTGTTGGAAAACTGTTGTGGACAGGTTTGAAAAATATTAAAATTGATGAATTTCATCCTGCGGCCGTAATGTTTGTAATAGATTCGTCAGCATCAAACCAAAAAAGTCTGCCTGAACAGAAAAAACTTTTGAGACAAATTTGCAATCTATTAGATCCGGAAGATAAAATAAAAATTTTCAGAGTGTCAGAGGATGCCTATCTGATTTATGAAGGAACGCCTATGAACGGTTCCGGAATTACCAAAGCTATGGACGCGTTCACTAAATATGATAAAAACGATTACGGAACAGCTTACGGCATTGGTATGAAAAAGGCTTTTTCTTACGCACTTTCGATGAAAAAAGAGGGTTATAATCCAGCAGTTGTTGTAATCGGAGATTTGGAAAACGAGGGGGATGTTTCCAAACAGATTAACTGGCAGACTTTGCCTTCAAATGTTTCTAATGTCAAAAAATATGCCCCGGAAATCTCAATGATGTTTCTAGGTGCACATCCGGCAAAATTAGATATGGTAAAAGAAAAATTAAATCCTGTCCTGGGGGAAACAAAACTTATTGTTGCTCCTGAACAAAACACTGATAAAGCGATTAGAAATTTCTTACATGCACTAGGAAGATAAAACTAAAAGAGGAATAAATTTATGACAATTATAATTTCAACAAAAAACGGCGAAAAGTCTTTTTCCGGTAAAGATGTTATTAATGTTGGCACAAATCCGAATTGTGATGTTGTGCTTAATATTGATTTTGATTTGCTTTTATCAATTCAGTATGATACGGCAAGCGAAAAATGTAATGTTGTAAATAATTTTCAAAATCCGCGCGTGTTGTTTAAGGGTACACCGATTAAAAAAATTTCGGTTGGAAATGTTTGTAAACTTATGATTGACGGAGCGGATGAATTTGTTGGAATAAAACTTGTCAAAGAAGAAGCTTCTTATTCAGAAAAAACTGTTTCAGCTATAGCTCAAGAAGATTTAACAGAGACTGATTTGAAGGATTTATACGGTAAAGATACGAATGCTGTGATGAAGGTAAAACTCGAAAAGCAGAAAGCCGACATTGAACAAGAACGTGTTTCTATAATTAAACAGGTCGGATTTTCGATAACAGATTTAAAAAATAAACTTGCAAGCAATGCAAAAACTACAGTATTTCTTCATATTGCAATGTTTTTCAGTGCTGTTGTGTGTGCTTTTGGTGTTGCTAATTATCTTATGGGACTTACAATTCAGGAATCCGCGAATTACCTTCATCTTCCGACTAATATAAAAGTTTGGGGAGTATATTCCGTTTTAATCTATGGAATCTGTTTACTTCTAAAACAAGGGGTTTATTTATACCTTCAAAGCAATGTCCAGAAAGATTTGTCAAGAACAAACAAATTAGGACAGGCATTCATGCTTACATTTTCATTAATTTTCGTTCTTGGAATTTATCTTGTAAACCTCGTTTACTATATGAATTTAAACGATTTTATGACATTTGCAATATTTATTTCGTTTTTCTTCTCCGGAATCATGGCTGTGCTTGCAATCAGCTGCGGATATTTCAAATGCAACGATTCGGAATGGTCATTAGCATTAAACAAATATGAATACAGAGAAGATTTTGAGGGAATAATCAAGGCTTACAGGCAGTGGATTGATAGATATATCAATAGTTTGAGCAATACAAAAATTCAATATATAAAAGATAAAATGTTTAATCTTCAATTGAAATCAATCGGAGAAATTTGTATCGGAATTTTAACAGCACCGTTTTTGGCTTATGGTGTTTCAAACACCCTTGCAATGTGTTTTCCTGAAGCCGCCGGATGGGTAAGAATTTCCGGATTAAGAATTAGTCCTGTGTTCCTTGTCCTCGCAACCTTTTTGATTATATTTGCATTTTTCTCATTTGTAAGCGCTTTTTTATCAAGCAAAAAAATTCAAGGCTCGCAGGTTATTAAACAGGACGGTTTTAGCGATTATATCCAGCACGGTGTTACAATTTACGGACTTGAGGGTGTGAGAAAACTCGAAAGAGAACGTGCCCGCTCGTTAACTATTGCCTGTGCAATAATTTTAATAGAATTTTCAATGAACGTATCATACTTTATGACAGAAATCGGCGGAGATTTGCAGGGAATTTTCCTGAGTTTAATCGCAGCACTTGTTCCAACAGCACTGCTGATTGCAGAAACATTGATGCTGAGTCAGACAAAGTTTGATATTTATGCTTGTGATGAGTTGATTGCAAAATTGGATAAAGATTAATGTTTAAAGTTTTATACATAATATTATTTGTAATCGCAACATTATTAACTGTTGCCATAAAGCCTGAGGTGCACAAACCAATGCTTGTAGAGGATTTGCAATTTAATATTGAGGAAGTCAAAAAATCCGACAATGAAGCCCTTAGACAAAACATTCAAAACACCGTCCAAAGCATAGTTGAAGAAAACATTCAGCCGGAAGTTAAGACTACAACAGTGAATATAACTCCGCATGACTCTTTCAGCGACGATAGTTCAAATTACAGAACTAAAAACCTTACAGTAGAAAATCAACAACCTGTTAAGGTTACCAAAACAGTTAATGTAATTCCGCAGCAGCCAAAAGTTGTTAATAAAAATATTCATGTTTCAACTCCAACGGATGAAAATGAACAATTGAAAAAATTTGAACGGATTATGAATGAAAGTACTAAAAATCCGAACAAAGATTTATCTATGGATGAAATTGAAACTGTCATAAACGTTTTAACCGCGAATTCAAATTCTCAGCCGGTTACAAAACCGGTACAAAAGCCTTCTCCTTCAACAACTTCTTCTGCCAGACCTCAGCAGAAAGTTTTAACTGAACAGGAAGAAATTATTGCTTGGAATAGATGGAGGGCGAATCTTCAAAACAGGGTTATGAGAGACTCAAAAGTTGTAGCGCCATTGGGAACTGTATTTATGTTTTCCTGCGTAGTTGACAAATACGGAAATATATCCAACATAAACGCCTGGTCGACAGATCCAAATTATACAGCCTCCGCAAAACGCAATGTAAAACCGGCACTAGCGGCATTACAAGGTCAATCAATTTTGAAGTTTCCGGAAGGTACGAAACGAAATTCAACAGTTGTGGCAGGCTCTTTTGTTATGGCAACTTCCGATAGATACGCATCTCCAAACGATTATTCAGACTACGAAAGGGTAAGATAATGCAGACGAAAAATTTGGTTATTTATATATTGCTTTTAATGGTTCTTTTTGCGGCCGGAACCCTGATTGTTAGCATGGTTAAACCCGAAATGCATCCGGCTTTTAATATCGAAAAATTAATTATCAAAAAGATTAACAAATAAAATACGACAACTTTTATGCTTAAAATAACTGTCGTACTTTATTAATTTTACTTTATGTAAAAGGGTTACAAACTCACTCTTTCAACTTCTTCCGTTGTAGAAACCTGAATTATGTCGCCTTCTTGTATATCGTTCCATTTTGCGAAAGAAATACCGCATTCAAAACCTTGCGCAACTTCTTTTACGTCATCTTTGAAACGTTTCAGCTGATCAATTGCACCCTTAAAGATTTCAACACCATCTCTAAGTAATACAGCATTTTTAGCGCGAACGATTTTACCTTCTGTAACGTAACAGCCGGCAATTTTCATCGTTTTACCTATTGTAAATACCTGACGAACTTCAGCTTTACCAAGTTCAACTTCTTTGGTTTCAGGTTCAAGAAGTGAAAGCATTGTTTTTTCAATATCTTCAAGGATTTGATAAATAATATCGTATTTCTTGATTGTAACCCCTTCTCTTTCAGCCGCCGCAAGCGCTTTGTTATCCTCTTTTACGGTAAATCCGAGAATTATTGCACCAGATGCAGATGCAAGCATTACGTCAGCTTCCGAAATATCACCAACACCAACGTGAATAATTTTTGTTACAATTTCTTTCGATTCAACACCGGCAATAGCCTGAGATACAGCCTCAGCTGAACCATGAGTGTTTGCTTTGATAATCAAATTAAGCTGTGGAATATTATCTTCTCCGGCCACAGCCTCACGTCTAATGTGAGCAGGAAGCATATTTTCAAGTCGTTTGTCGCGTTCTTTTTCCTTGCGCTTGTCAATAATCGCTTTCATTTCTTTTTCGTTTTTAACAACTTCAAAGTAATCTCCGGCCTGCGGAACTTCTGTCAATCCTAAGATTTCAACAGGGGTTGAAGGTTCAGCCTTCTGAATTCTTTCGCCGCTATCGGATAGCAAGGCTCTTACTCTACCGCATGCTGTACCTACAACTATGCAATTTCCGACACGAAGTGTTCCGTTCTGAACCAGTAATGTTGCAACAGGCCCTTTACCTTTATCAAGATTTGCTTCAATAACAACACCTGAGGCTTCGGCTTTTGGATTAGCTTTCAAATCTTGAATTTCCGCAACTAATAAAATATATTCTAAAAGTTCATCAATACCGGTGCCTTGTAGTGCGGAAACATTGACAGTAATAGTATCCCCGCCCCATGCTTCCGGAACAAGTCCGTGTTCTGTTAGCTGTTGGAGAATTCTATCCGGATTAGCACCCGGTTTATCTATCTTGTTAACCGCAACAATAATCGGAACTTCTGCAGCTCTTGCGTGGTTTATCGCCTCAATTGTCTGAGGCATGATTCCGTCATCTGCTGCAACAACAAGAATTGCAATATCGGTCGCTTTTGCACCACGTGCTCTCATTTCTGTGAAAGCTTCGTGACCCGGAGTATCAACGAAAACTATTTTCTTTTCTTGTTTTTTGTCAAGGTAAACCGTATACGCACCGATTGACTGTGTAATTCCGCCGACTTCGGTTGCTACAATTTTGTGTTTTGAAGCTCTAATACTGTCAAGCAAAGTAGTTTTACCATGGTCAACGTGCCCCATAATACTTACAACCGGAGCTCTGCGTTTCAAAAGTTTTTTATCAACTTGAGAAAGAATTTTTGCCTTTTCTTCTTTTTGAAGTTCTTCTTCCATAAAGGCTTCCAAATCTTCTTCCAACACTTCAAGTTCAAATTCGGCACAAATCTTTTTGATAACATCAACATCTATAAGCTGGTTAACAGTTGCCATAATTCCGTTCAGCATAAGGAATTTAACGATTTCAGCCGGAGTCTTTTGGATTTTTTCGGACAATTCGCTGATTGTCATCGGCTGATTAACTACAACCTGAGTTACAGCTTCAACTGTTTCTTCTTTTTGAACATGCTTTTTATGTTTTTGAGCGGCAGCTTTTTCTAATGAAATTCTTTCCTGCTCTTCTTTTTTATTTTTGGTAAAATCTTTATCTTTTCTTTTTGCATCAGGACGTTTACGAGCTGTTGATGACTTATTATCATAAATATCCTGAGAAATAATATGTCTTTGAATCGGTTTCTTTTCGCCATCATTGCGAACCGGTCTTGCCGGTCTATCACCCTGCGGACGAGCAGGTCTTTCTCCCGGAGCTCGCTGAACTCTTTCAACTTGAGGGCGTGCACTTCTTTCACGGAATGGCCGGCCTGTTTCGGTTCTTTGAGTTTTTACACCGGTTGAACCTTGAGGTTTTTGAGGTGCTCTTCTGACTATTTCAAGTCTGTTAACCGTTTTAGGGCGAACAACTTCGACTTTCGGTTTTTCAGTTTGTGCCTTTTCTTTTGAGTTCACACTATCTTCCGGCGCTTTCGGCGTAATCTTTTCCAGTTCGTTATCGTTTGAAATCTTTGCTTTTTTTACAACAAATGCTTTAGGTTTTTGTACAGTTTTGTTTGAACCGTTTTTAATAAAGTCTTTCAAACGGCTTACCTGATCGAAAGTTACTGTGCTGGAATGAGTTTTGCCTGTAATTCCAATATGTGTAAATTTTTCTATAACTTCCTTATTTGAAAGTCCAAGCTCCTTTGCAAGCTCATTTATCCTTATTGTATCAAAACTCATTTATTAATTTTCCTTTCAATTCCTCTGGTATAGGGGCCTTTAAAACTTTATTAATTTTATTTTTTTTAAACGCATTTTCTATACACATTTTATTATAACAGAGATATACAGATCTGCCAAATTTTTTGGAGTCATTATTTACAAAAACGTCACCGGTGGAAAAATCTTTAGTAATTCTTATCATTTCATCACGATTTTTAATTTTTCCGCATCCGGCACATTTTCTATCTGTCATCAGGTCTCCTAGTTAATCTCTGCCAGCTTTTCAAGCTTTAATTTCTGGTCATATTCGATAAGAAGGTTAATAAGTTCCTCCATATCGCCCTCGATTACAGTCCAGACATTAAGGTTATGGCCTATTCTATGGTCAGTAAGACGTCCTTGCGGAAAGTTATACGTTCTTATTCGCTCGGATCTATCACCGGTACCAACTTGAGAACGGCGCAGGTCGGTAATTTCCTGCATTTGTTTTTGAACTTCCAAATCATACAACTTGGCTTTCAAAATCTGCATTGCACGCTCTTTGTTCTGCAGCTGGGAACGTTCTTCTGTACAGAAAATCATAATTCCTGTAGGTTTGTGGAAAAGTCTTGCGGCAGTTTCAACCTTGTTTACATTCTGACCGCCGGCTCCGCCTGAACGAGCTGTCGACATCTCGATATCTTCAGGTCTAATTTCAACTTCTACATCATCAACTTCCGGCATAACGGCAACGGTTGCGGTAGATGTATGAACCCTTCCCTGAGATTCTGTTGCCGGAACCCTCTGGACTCTATGCACTCCGGATTCGTATTTCAAGCGTGAATAAATGCTATCACCTTTCATTGAAATAATTATTTCTGAATATCCGCCGGCTTCACATTCGGTTTTACTTAAGATTTGTGTCTGCCAACCCTGTTTATCGGCATAACGCATATACATTCTGGCCAAATCTCCGGCAAAAATATTTGCCTCATCGCCGCCAGCGCCGCCGCGGATTTCAAGCATAATATCTTTATCATCCATCGGGTCACGCGGAAGAAGAAGAACTTTCATTCTTTCTTCAAAAACCGGAATTTTTGCCTCATTTTCTTCCAACTCGGATTTCAAAAAGGCTTTCATTTCTTCATCAGATTCGGCTTTTATCATCTCTTTAGCATCTTCAATCGCCTGAGAAACATTTTTCCATTCGTAATATAATTCAACGGTTTCTTCCATTGATTTTCTTTGTTTAGAAAGGTCGCGAAACTTGTTATAATCCTGAATTACAGCTGGATCAGACAATGTTTGCCCCAATTCAATGTATTTTTTTTCTATTTGTATAATTTTGTCTAACATATCTTTCATATCCTCATTATATCAAGAAAAAAATTTTTATCAAATACTAAAAAATCCGGTCTGCAATTCACAGACCGGATAAATTTTTACAGAATAAGCTGAAACTATTTGATTTCTACAGTTGCGCCAGCTTCTTCCAATTTTTTCTTCAATTCGTCAGCTTCTTCTTTTTTGATGCCTTCTTTAACTGCTTTTGGAGCACCATCAACTAAGTCTTTAGCTTCTTTCAAACCAAGACCAGTGATTTCTCTAACGATTTTCAAAACAGCAATTTTGTTTGCACCAGCTGATGCCAAAACTACGTTTACTTCAGAAGCTTCATCAGCTGCTGGAGCTGCACCTGCTGCTGGAGCTGCTGCTACTGCTACTGGAGCTGCTGCTGATACACCGAATTTTTCTTCCATAGCTTTTACTAATTCTGCTGCTTCTAACAAAGTTAATTTTTCAATTGATTCTAAAATTGCTTCTACGCTCATTTTTTTCTCCTTTATAAGTTGTTTGTTTTGTACTAATATTTTTGCCTATGTTAACTTAAAAATTAAGTTAGGCAGTTTTTGTGTCTCTAACCGCTGCCATAGTTCTAGTAAGTTGTGACATAACAGCATTGATAGATCCAACGATACCTGATGCCGGTGAATTGATAGAACCAAGCATTTTTGCAATAAGTTCTTCTTTTGAAGGCAATTTTGATAATGCTTCTGCTTCTTCAGCTGATAACAATTTGCCATCCAATGCTCCACCTAAAATAGCACCTTTTTTTGATTCTTTTATAAAGTTTGCAACTGCTTTTGCAGGGCTTACTTGATCTTCAAAACCGAATGCGATTGCTATCGGGCCCTTCATTGCATCTGCTAATACTTCATAATCTGTACCCTTCAACGCAATTTTCGCAAGAGTATTTTTAGTTACCATGTAGTCGCCGCCTTCTTTTTGGATGGTGCGTCTCAATTTTGTAATTTCTTCTACAGAGTAACCTTTATATTCTGTTAAAATTGCTACCTGGGCTTTTTCTGCTTTTGCTTTTATTGCATCTATTTTTTCAGATTTAAAAGCTTTTGTTGCCATTTTTAGCTCCTTTTTCTATTTTCTGAGTCGGGATTTGCTCGACCTTTTCTACCCGTTACAACTAAAAAGATTTTGCAATCTGTTCTAGCCTTAACTGCAAAATCATACACGAGTCTTTATAAATAACTATCTATATTTCGTCTTGTATAACCTCGATTAGCCTTACATTTAATGCCTTGCGACAACTAATTGTCTGCAGTTACAAATATACTTTAGCAAAAAAGTAAAAAAAATACAAGTTCCCTCTTAAAATTTCTTTACCAATCGCCAAATGCAAACATCGTCTTTGGCACTGCGTAATTTATACTCACCTTTTTTAGAGAGTTCGTAAGTTTGTTTTGTAAACATATTATACCTTATATTAAAATTAGAACTTACTAAAATTTCATTTGGAACTTGTAAATCTATTAAATTTTGAATTAACGGATAAATATCTTTTACTGATTGTTCTTCTTTTTCATAAAGTTCTATTCCTATGTAATATGTTAATAGCCAGCGTTGTTTTTTATATTTTGTTTGCAGCAATGACAGGTTTACTGTTAATGTGTCAAGAATTTTTTCAATATTAATAAATTTATTGTTTAATATAAGCATTTTATTATCGGTTTTGGCCATTTTACAATCAGGAACATTCAGCATGGCATCGTGTAAAAACTTAAAAACTTCATTTGTTTTTTCTTCTATACCATCAAGATTTTCCTTATGCCAGATATTTGAAAACGTATGATTTTTTAATTTTAATTCAACTAAAATTGCAATATTATCAAGTTTTGAAATCTTTTTTTCAAGTTCTTTATGAAGTTGTTTATTAAACTCGTCTTCTCTTGCCTTTTTTGCTAAACTTTCCTCATATTCCAGTTCTTCAATAAAATACATACAGACTTCTTTTAATTTGAACAGTAAATATATAGTAATTACCATAAGTAAATCAAAGAACAACAAGGTTCCGTCAAAAAACTCATCACCTACAACGATTTCTTGATGATAAAATATACGTACAAAATGTGAAATACTATCCATAAAAGGAATTAACGGCGAAAGAAAATTTATCCCTGCCAAATCCAAGAGCCAAAATAATGCAACGACAAACACTAACCCTGACAAACAAACCTGAGTAAATCGGATTATGTGAATAAAAATTTTTACTATTTTTTTCAATAAAGTATACACTTGAACCATATTTAACTTCCCAGCATTATATTATCAATTAAACGTACATTTTTAATTTTTAGAGCAATAAACACCCTTGAATTGTTATCAGCGACTGTTTTTTCATCCAGTGTGTCATTGTCTCTGATATCAAGATATTCAAGATTATGATTTTCATTTAAAAACGTAAATGCAGTCTCTTTCAAAGCTTTCACATCGGTAATTCCTTTTTTATAGCAGTTTTTAATATTGAAAAGAATTTTACTCAGCACAAGCGCCTCTTTTTTATCTTCTTCTGACAAATATTTATTTCTGGAGCTCAACGCAAGGCCGGATTCTTCTCTTACAATCGGACATCCTATAATCTCAATCGGAATATTCAAGTCTTTAACCATTTTCTTTATTATAATCAATTGCTGCGCGTCTTTTTCACCGAAAAATGCAAAATCAGGCTGTACAATATTAAATAACTTATTTACAACTGTACAAACCCCATCGAAGTGGCCAACACGGGATTTCCCGCATAATTTATCAGTATAAAAATACGGCGGAATCACATAGGTTAAAAAATCATTAGAAAGAATATGACCTTCCCCGTACATTTCTTTCGGTGATGGTGCAAAAACTAGATCCACACCTGCACTTTGGGCAAGTTCACAATCAGCATCAAGAGTTCGCGGATATTTGTCCAAATCTTCGCCCGGACAGAATTGAATAGGATTTACAAAAACCGAAATAACTGTTCTGTCGCATTTTTCAACAGATTTTGCCATAAGACTTTTGTGTCCGGCATGCAATGCGCCCATGGTCGGGACTAATCCGACGCTTAAGCCTTGTTTTTTCCATTCTTTTACTATTTCGCGAACTTCTTTTATTGTATGAACTAACATTTTATCCCTCTATTCTATTTTCTGCAATATAACATTTTCTGACACTCTTCATCAACGTGAAAAACTTCACTGTCAGATGGAAACATTCCTGATTTTACATCTTCATCAAATCTTTTTGCGCAATCAATTATAAAATTCTTCATATCGCCATATTTTCTTGCAAATTTAGGAGTAAAATCCGAATATTTGCCCAAAACATCATCTGAAACGAGAACTTGTCCTGTACAATATTTTCCGGCTCCACAGGATATTGTCGGAACCCTGAGATTTTCAGTTATATATTTTGCGCTTTCTTCCGGAACCATTTCTAATAAAATTGAAAACGCGCCGGCATCTTGCAGCTTTTGGGCATCATCTAAGATTTTCAATGTCGCGTCATAAGTTTTTCCCTGAATATTATATCCGCCTATCGTATTTAAAAATTGCGGAGTAAACCCGAGATGTGATACAACCGGAATTCCGCATTCCACACATCTTTTAACAACCTGAATTGTATGCTCATTACATCCTTCTATTTTAACGGCAGTAGCACCGTTTTTTATCATCAATGAAGTATTTTCAAGCGCAGTTTTAACATCCGTATGATAACTCATATAAGGCATATCAGTAATAACCATTGCCCTTGATACTCCTCTGGCAACAGCACGGGTAAATATCTGCATTTCTTCAACGCCAATCTGACGCGTATCATTATAACCCAGCGCAACCATAGCAAGGCTGTCACCGATTAGAATTACGTCAATTCCTGCCTCATCCAGATATTTTGCCGTTGAATAGTCATAAGCTGTTAAGACAGAGAATTTTTCATCTCTGTCTTTAAATTTTTGTATTGAATTTACTGAAACTTTTTTAATCATTTTTATCAACCTTATTGGCCAAAGATTCCATTTTTACCCATTTTCTGCGATCTTCTATACCAGTAATAAACCGCTCTGGCAACTCGATGGGAACTATGTCTCACAAGCCCTTCCCTGCTATCTTCAATAAGTTTTTTGGAGAAAATTTTAACATCCATTTTCTTTACGTTCTCAAAATCAAGCTTAACCGGATATGAATTTGCCAGTTGATATTTGTCCGCAAGCTTTTCAGGCAAATAATCATTTACAAGAACTGCATCAATAATATTTTTGTAACCGGCATGCTTTATTAAAGCGTTCAAATGATCTGAAACTGAATAATTATCGGTTTCTCCCGGCTGGGTCATTATGTTGCATACGTAGATTTTCTTAGCTTTTGATTTGGCAATTTCTTCTGAAATCTCCGGAATAAGAAGGTTCGGAGTGACACTTGTATAAAGGCTTCCCGGTCCAAGAATTATCAAATCTGCATTCTTAATTGCTGTAATAACCTCCGGAAGGGCTTTACATTTTTTCGGATCAGTGAAAAGACGTTTAATTTTTCCATGAGCTTCAGGAATATTAGATTCGCCATGGATAACCCGTCCATCTTCAAGTTCTGCAACAAGCTTCATATCATCTAAAGTTGAAGGCAAAACTCTTCCTCTGATAGATAAAACATTTGAAGATTCCTGAACCGCACGCACCATGTTACCGGTAATAGAACATAATGCTGTCAAGAATAAATTTCCAAAACTGTGGCCTTCAAGACCTTCACCTGATTTAAAACGATATTGAAATAATTTTGTTACCAAATCCTCGTCATCTGCCAAAGCCGCAATACAGTTTCTGATATCTCCAGGTGGAAGAATTCCCATTTCTTCTCTCAAACGTCCGGAACTTCCGCCGTCATCCCCCACAGTTACAACAGCTGTTATGTTGTTTGTGATATTTTTAATTCCTTTTAAAAGCATTGACAAACCTGTTCCGCCGCCAATTGCAACAACTTTTGGCCCGCGGTTAAGTTTTCTTTTTCGGTATAAAGATTCTAATACGGCATCGTTATCAATACCTTCAAGCATAGAAAGGTTCGTTTTCTGCCAGCCTTTAAAAAATATAGCCGCACCAAACATTACAACCGCAAATGCAACCCATTCGGTCGAAACATTCATCGCAACTTTTTTTACAAATTCCATCAAATAAAAAATCGGTCTGACATCAACTATTATCAAAACACCCAGTGTCATTAACACCGTACCAAACAAAATCAAGGCAAACCAGCGTTTTATCTGCAACCCCGGAATTAGCCAACCGGCATCTTTAGGCATTTTTATATTTCTAAAATCTTTCATATATTAAACTACTTTCCTCTATTCTACCCAGCCTGACTGGTATACATTTTTGTAATTTACCGGAACCGGAGTAATCACGTCATTTGCTCTTTTTATAATTTCTTCGGCATTCACAAGTTTATTTGAAAAATGGATTGTATCAGCATTAACAAATGTTTTTCCGCCCTCATTATTGTTAACTTGAGAATATGTAATCAACTGTTTCAACCGGCTCATGAGCATATCAGGATTGTCCAAATCTCTTGCCTGAGAATTAATTGACCCGTCAACATTATACATTTTTTCAAGAAAAACTTCTTGCGCTATCGGGATATTTGTCTCCTCGGAAACTTTTTGAATATTTTCGCCTGCCGCACCATAATAAACCAGCCATTTTGAACATTTTTGGATTGCTTCCGCTATAGATTTTGAAAACTCAAAGTCTGCAGCGGCTTTTCTATACATTGCACCGTGCGGTCTTACATGTTCAATTTCAAGCTTGTAAGTTTTAGCAAACTCCATCAAAGCTCCAACCTGATATATAACAATTGCCTCTATTTCGCTTTTTGAAAGCTCCATATCCCTGTAGCCAAATCCTTGAATATCGTCAAAACCGATATGTGCACCGATTACAACATTTGCCTCTTTAGCTCTAAATAAGGCCTCTCTTATTGTCAAAGGATCTCCGGCGTGAAATCCGCAAGAGATATTTGCCGAACTGACATAATCGAGAAGGTTATATTCTGCATTATTCTTGTAAACTCCGAAACTCTGCGCTAAATCACAATTGAAATCAATTTGTTTTATAGCCTTTCTCTCTAATACTTTTTGCATATTACCTCAATAAAACATACTAAATTATCTTTGAATAAACTAATTATAACTGCTAAATATTTATTTGCCACATCCTTTACAATTTATTAATATAACTTATTTGAAAGTCTTTAAAATATTTCAACACAAGAAAAAACAGACCGGAATTTATTTCCGATCTGTTTAAAGTTTAACAATTTTAATTAACTATTTTGCTAATTTATTAAGAGCTTTAACCAATCTTGATTTTTTTCTGGCTGCTGTATTTTTGTGCAAAATACCTTTTACAACAGCTTTGTCGCAAAGTTGATAAACTTTAGAAACTGCTTTAGCAAGAGCTTCTTTATCTTCACCAGCTGCAAGTGCTACAGCATTTTTTACAGCAGTTTTGATAGAAGACTTGAAAGCTACATTTCTAAGTCTGTTTTTTTCAGCGATTAATACTCTTTTTTTAGCAGATTTAATATTTGCCATTGTTAATTTACCTTTCTTTTACTCTTAATCCGCTTAATGACTGCGGAAACATTTGAGGATGTGAGTAATTATATTTTATAAAAAAAAATATAATTTGCAAGTCTATTGTAAACATTTACAAACTACCATGGATAATCATCTTTAATCTGCCAACCATCCATCATAATTTTTGCAGCACAAGTCCATCCGATCCCAGTTCTTAAACAGTCACTAGTTTTAGATTCATTAGCTGTAATTTTATGATTACTAACTTCGAAAAAAAATACATCTTTCCCATATTGATTAGGACCTTTGCTGCCATTTATATCAATATATATGTCACCCGCAGCAATTGATGATATTGTACCATCACTTGAAGTATGGCCTTTTGCTACAAAAAATGCATATAAAATTCCATCAGAGGTAATAAATGGTACACGAAGAGATGGAGCCGTAAATGTCATTGTACTAGGCTGTCCATTGAGATATTTAAAAGGTGCAAGCTTAGAATAGCCACATTCTTGATAAGTATTACAAATTTTTACAACCTTAAAATACGGAAGCCAATATTTTTCAATATATTTAAGAGCTCCATCATTTCCTTTTTTATAAAACGAATCCCAATATTCATACTCACCATTGTCAACTTCTGATAACCTCAGTGCCTGATTAAGCATTGTGTAAGCCTTTTTAACCTTGCTTACAGTCTGTTGTTTCTGATAATTCCCAATCACCGCCGGCAACGTCATCGCCGCAACAACCCCGATTATCCCGAGGGTGATAAGAACCTCCGCCAAAGTGAAAGCAAGTTTTTCTGGTAGACTAAAGTCTACCCTACTTCTTACCCTCTCTCTTTGTGAGAGGGTTGAATTTGTTAGTGAGCAGTATGCGAACTTACAAATTCGGGAGAGGGTTTTATGTAATGATTTTGACCCCTCACCCTGCCCTCTCCCACAAGGGGCGAGGGTATTTAATGACGTA
>JAGAVG010000058.1 GCA_017942035.1 bacterium
AATCGTCCGGAATTTTCCACCGGACACAGTCCGGCTTTACGTATTGCCGATTTGATATTGTATTATAAATTTTAGTTAGACAGAACGGCTGGAAAATTAATCTCTATATATCATTTACCATGGATAATCGTCCGGAATTTTCCACCGGACACAGTCCGGCTTTACGTATTGCCGATTTGATATTGTATTATAAATTTTAGTTAGACAGAACGGCTGGAAAATTAATCTCTATATATCATTTACCATGGATAGTCATCCGGAATTTTCCAGCCGTTAACCTGAATGAGTTTTGCACAAAAGTTTTTATTTCCATTTGTGCAATTTTGATAAAGCTCTTCTAATGTTCCATCCCATTGAAAAGTATAAGGTTCAACACCGGCACTCGTTTCCGTATCCGTCATATACTTTCTAAAATTAAACACAAATTTTTTTCGCTGCTGTCCATTAAAAGTTCCTTCAACTTTCCCAAAAGGAAATACAATAACATCAACCCCATTAACATCCATACGCAATGTAAATGCAGTTCCATCAGGCAGCCAGACACAAACCCAAGAATCACCATAATTATCGCCACATTGTCCATGCCTTGCTACTTTAAGATAATTGAGAAGATATTTCTCAAAGAATTCTTTATTAACACTGTAGCTTGCATAAGTCGAATCTGGGGTAATATCCCAATCCAAAGGATCACCATTTTCAACAGCAGACAACTTTACAGCTTGATTAATAACGGTGTAGAATTTTTGTAAACGAGTTTCAACAACTTTTTTCTGATGGTGTTCAATAATCGCAGGCAAAGTCATCGCCGCCACAATACCGATTATTCCGAGGGTGATTAGAACCTCAGCCAAAGTAAAGGCAACTTTCGTCATTGCGAACGGAACAGAGGGAGTGCGGCAATCCGGTTTTTCCGGTAGACTAAAGTCTACCCTACTACTTACCCTCTGTTCTTCAAATATATTCATCCTTTCAGCCTCCTTTTCAGACTTAAACAACTCTTTAAATTCATGCACCATAATTTATATTTTGGTGCGAGTCAACCTGAAACTCACTAAAACATACCCTTTTAAAATTCAAAAATTCATCAAAAAACGACAAAGGACCACTTGAAAATTGGTGGAAAATATTGTATAATAAGGCTATAAAAAACACGCACCAAAATATAAAATTTGGTGTATTTTTTTGCTAAATTTTATTATTAAAAATGTTGGGTTTGTAAGTCCAATCTAAAATATTAAAATTATCCTTGGTAATTTATATTAACAAATGTAACAAAAAGTCTGATTATTGAAATCAGGCTTTTTTATTTTTTTTTATATATGTACGAAGAGTAAAAATAAGAGGACGAGAGACATGGCAATCGGTAATATTCAAGAAACATTGTTGATGTACACAAAACAAAAAACTCAGTTAACAAATAAGATTAGCGATATTTCGTTTAATCTTTTGAATGCGAGCAAGCAGGTAGCAACTGAACAATCCAGATATAATTCGCTTTTGTCAAGTTATTACTATGATTATTATGAAGATGATCCGGAGCAGTATGAAGTTCTTGTTGAGCAGGCTGAAAATGAGCATGAGTTGGCACTAGCTGCTATCAATTCCTGGGAATCTGAGTTAGAGCTTAACAAAAACACTTACGAAAGCAGATTGAATGAAATTTCAACATTTGAAAGCAGCTGGACAAAACTTCTGCAAACTAACGTTAAAAATGACTTCTCTTATGGCGGTATTTCAGGTCAATAGGAAGTTAGTTAAAAATTTACAAATAAAAAAACGATACTTTAGAAAATAAGTATCGTTTTTGTTTGGTTAGCTGTTGTAAGCTTTGAAAAATTCTTTTAAAAGTTCATGCCCTTTTAATATGCTTTCGTAATCCAGATATTCTCTTGCAGAATGCATATTGCAGACTGTCGCAAGCCCGACAAGATATGGTGTAAATTTCTCACCATGTTTATTTGTCTGATTTGCGTAAATATGAGTTTCCGCACCGGCATGAAAAGTCGTTACATCAGGAGTTACACCAACTTTTCTTGCAACTGTTTCAAACAATATCGGTAAGTAATCGTCAGCAGACTTTTCAAATGGCGGAAGATGTTCTTCAAACTTGATTTTTGCCTGTGCAATTTCACCATATTCTCTGTTAAAATCATCTACAACTTTTTTAAACTCGTTTTTAAGCTCTTCTTCTTTTGCTCTAGATGAACTTCTTATTGAGTAAGAAACTTTTGCTTCTGTATTTATTATATTTGTAACTTCAAAATTGCCGGCTGAAATTCCGCCTAGATTGCAAGAAGTAACAGTTTGCCCGTTTTCTGCATAATATAAGCCCTGCGGACATTTTGATATAATATCGGCAATAAGTTTAGCCGCATTTTTTCTTGTTGAATCGGCTATGTCAATTCCGGAATGACCGCCTTTTGGTGCGTGAACCTCAATTGTTAATAGAGTATAACTTGCACCTGCAACTTCAAACTGGCCTAAAGTGTCACTGTCGCATACAAGAATGTATTTTGAATCTATATTCGAAAATTCTGCATGTCTGATACCTGACATACCATGCTCTTCATCGCGCGTAAACATAACTTCTAAGCCGCCGTGTTTCATGTCGGAATTCGCAATTTCTTTAGCCAGCAGCAGTGCATTTGCAACTCCGGCTTTATCATCTCCTCCTAAAGTTCGGCCTTTTGCGTGAATATTAACTCCTTCAAGGTATGTTTCAACCGGACTGTCATCTCCTATTACATCCATGTGTGCAGATAGCATTAGCGGTTGTTTTGAATTGTCAGTTGCCGGAATTTGTATGTGAATATTTTTATAATTATCCAGTCTGTAATTAATATTATTTTCTTTGCAATAAGCTTCAATCCATTCAATAACTTTTTCTTCCTGCAATGAAGGTGACGGAATTTCCGCCAGATTGCAGAATAAATCTATAAGTTCATAGTTTTCTCTAATTTGTTTTAATTCGCTCATATCGCTCTCCTTCCGCCTAAATTCTAGCATATTTTTTCTTATATGTAAAATTTTAATGATTTATTACCTTTTTTGTTAATTGCTAATAAGCACTCAATTGGATTTCTTTTGAATTTTTGTTATAATAATTATTGTTATGACTTGTATTATTAAACAGATTTTCAGATTATTCCTAATGCTCATTCTTTTTTCCGTAACGCCTTTTACTAACTGCTGTTATGCTGAAAATATGAATGACAGTATGGTTTTAAAATCCGGTATATCGCTTGTTGATCAGGTTCCGCATGAACTTATCGGAACCTGGCATGTCAGTGCAAAGCTTGAGCAGGCTAATTCTTCAGTGTTTAAAAACTCAAGTCTGGATATTTGGAACTTATCAAGAGACAAAAACGTCATAAAATTAGAAAACCCTTTTTCAGGTGCTAAAGCCGATGTTAACATAGATTATGTGTCGGGAAATAATATAAAATTTACAAAAATAGGGAATTATGATACAAAAAGATTGACAGATGTTGTGGAGTTAAGGTTAAATGGTGATAAGTTTTACGGAACTAATAAGTTGAAACTTGAGAGCCTGTCAAATGTTGATGGCTCAGTAATTAAAACTGAGACCGCAATCTACAATTTGAGGGGTGAAAAGATTTCAGGAATGAGTGTATTGGAAAAGTAGGGAGAATAAATGGAAATTTACAATTTTGATACTGTTATTTTAGGCGGCGGCCCTGCGGGCTTGTCAGCCGGAATTTATGCAAGCCGTGGTGCAGTTTCTACGGCAATTGTGGATATAAACATGATGGGCGGTCAGCCTTCTAATTATCTTGAACTGGAAAATTATCCGGGATTTTCGCTTGTAGGCGGATATGATTTGATGGAAAAATTTGAAGAACATGCCGACAAATTCGGAGTAAATAAGTTTCCGATGCAGGAAATTGAAAGTGTTGATTTACTTTCAAATCCTAAGGTTATAAAAACTAAAGAGGCTGAATTCAGAGCAAAAACAGTTATACTTGCAATGGGAGCACAGCCAATGAAACTCGGAGTTCCGGGCGAAAAAGAATTCGTTGGCCGCGGTGTCAGCTACTGTGCAGTTTGCGACGGTGCTTTTTATAGAGATAAGATTGTTGCAGTCGTCGGCGGCGGCAATGCTGCTGTTGAAGAAGCAATGTATTTGACTAAATTCGCAAGCAAAGTATATCTTGTTCACCGTCGAGATGAATTAAGAGCGGATAAAATTGTTCAAGAAAGAGCTTTCAAAAATGATAAAATTGAATTTGTCTGGAACA
Organism: bacterium; assembly: GCA_017942035.1. GTDB lineage: Bacteria > Cyanobacteriota > Vampirovibrionia > Gastranaerophilales > Gastranaerophilaceae > RUG14219. The sequence goes on from JAGAVG010000058.1 coordinate 4,260, forward strand.
GTGTGGTTAAGGAAATTCAAGGAGATGAACTTGTTCATACCTGTGTAATTGAAAATACTAAATCCGGCGAAATTTCAAAATTAGTAGTAGACGGTGTGTTCCCGTATATCGGAATGACACCTAATGTAGAATTTGTGAACGGGCAAATTCAGCAAGATAAAGGCGGATTTATTATTACAGATGAAACAATGAAAACTTCACAAGACGGAGTTTTTGCAATTGGTGATATTAGAACAACTCCGTTAAGACAGGTTATCACGGCCGCCTCCGATGGTGCTGTTGGTGCGGTTTATGCGGTTAAATATATTGAAGCTTTAAAAGAAGTTACCGTTTAATAAAAAAAGGCCTCTGAAAGAGGTCTTTTTTTAAGCTTTAATAAGCAAGTGAAAAGTTTACATACATTCTACTTTTCGACATGATTAAATTTGTAATTGTAATATGTCCCAACTGCAATAATTGCAACCATTCCAATTATTGTGAAAATAGTACTGTTATTCATCTTGTAATCTCCTTATGTTTTCATTGAGTTTACTATTAATGCTAAGTATATTTTGCATAAATATAAAATCAAAATATACTCCCGGTACAACTAATATAAGAATATTAACTAAGGAAAAACTTTTGGTTAAAACAATCCCCGCTAATCCGCTTGTTATAACAATAATTACAGTAATCAAACTGGTTCTGAGGTTAATTAAGTTTTTATTTTGTTCTTCCAAATAAGTCATAAACATATTATAGCTATATTTTTGAGGCTTGTCAACGAATTAAATATTTAGATTGTTATAGCAAAAAAAAGTTGCCAGTAAAAACAACATGGCAACATTAAATAAACACGAGGATATTAAGAGAGAGAGTATAAAAAAATCCTTTTTTTAAATCTGTTCTTATAACTTTAAGAATTGATTTAGTTTTAATATCCAATTAATATTTTTTGTTTAAGTTAATCTTGATTTCCCTTACTCTTATATAAAGTATTTTTTTATAAAAGAATTGCTTTATTAAGACGAAATGTTACAGATTTGTTACAAAGTTTTTTAGTGCAAAAATATAAAGTTCTTGCTATTGGCTGAAAATAATGTTATAGTAAGAGAAAATAATGGAGGAGAGTAGCATGTCAAGAGTCGAGTATTCTGAATTTGATATAATAACATTTTTGAAAAAAGCAGTATCAATAGGTGCATCAGATGTACATTTACAGGTAGGAGAACATCCATCATTGAGAATGGACGGAAAGATTGTAAAAGTTGACCTGCCGGTATTGGTAGAAGATGACATTGCGGGGGCTTTTGAACTTCTTCTTCCGGAACATTTTAAAAACAAAATCAATAATGTTTTCGATTTAGATTTTGCATACGAAATTCCAGGAGTATCAAGATTCAGGATAAATCTTAGCCGTCAATTAGGCAAATTGGCTCTTGTTATAAGGGCAATTCCTTACGTAATACAAAATATCCAAGCCCTTAATTTACCGGAATCTATTGAACAATTTGCGACCTTAAATAACGGGCTCGTACTTGTTACAGGACCTACCGGATGCGGAAAATCTACAACAATTGCATCTTTGATAGATTTTATTAATATGAATTATTCTAAGCATATTATTACTATTGAAGATCCGGTTGAATTTATATTTACTAACAAAAAAAGTCTAGTTTCTCAGCGTCAGATGTTAATAGATACTCCATCTTTTCCAGAAGGGGTTAAATATGCACTAAGACAGGATCCTGATGTTATTTTTATTGGTGAAATCAGAGATAAGGAAACTGTTCAAGCTGCATTGAAAGCTTCTGAAACAGGTCACCTTGTTTTTGCAACAATCCATACAATTGACGCAATCCAGACGGTTAACAGGATTGTTAATATGTTTGAACCTTCTGATAGAGATTTTGTAAGGGCTCAAATTGCCGGCGTTTTGAGAGGAACTATTGCACAGAAATTAATTCCTGTTGCAGATGGAAAAGGCCGTCGTCCGGCTTGTGAGGTTCTTGTTGTTACTCCTACGGTTAAGAACTTTATCATGAAAGATAATCTGGATGAAATTTATAGTCTTGTTAAAAAAGGTTCATTTAACAATATGATAACAATGAATATGTCTTTATATCAAATGGTTGAACAAGGGTATATCACTGAAGATGCGGCAATGTATTATGCTGATCAGAAAGTTGAATTACAGCAAATGTTTAAGGGTGTATTCCACGGAACTCATAATTCACTAAGAGGGGACTAGATGAGTAATAGTTTCGTCACTGATGCAATAAACCTGAAATCATACAACCTCAGTGAATCCGATAAGATTATTGTTATGTATTCACGGGATAAAGGCTTAATAAAGGGTGTTGCCAAAGGTATTAAAAAGCCTCAAAGCAAACTTGGCGCAAGGATGCAGATGCTTGTGGCTAATAAATTAATGCTCTACAAAGGCAAAAGTCTTGACCGAATCGGACAGGCCGAAGCTTTAAACACTTTTTCTAAAACCCGGCAGAATATGGATAAAATTTTTTATTCTATGTATGTATCAGAAATTGTACATAATTTCGGGGTAGAAGAGGATCCTTGCTCTGAAGAGATTTTCGATATTTTGTACAAAGCTTTGAATGCAATTTCAAACGCTCCTGACAAAATAAGAATTATTACCTCTGTTCTGAAATTTCAATTAAAAATGATGCAGATATCAGGTTTTGGTATCGAATTTGACAATTGCCTTGTTTGCGGAAAGAAAATCGAAAATGAAAAAATGGCATTTTCTACATCCAAAGGTGGTGTTATTTGTTGTAATTGTCTTGAAAACATCGGTGCACATGTAGGTTTTAATTACAAAATAAGAGACTTTTTAAAAGAGCTTTTAACAACTAGCTTTGAGGAAATTACAACATACGAAAAAGCGGCGACAGAAAAGGTTTGCATTGTTTGCTTTAATCTTTTGAAAGATTACATATCTATGCATTGCTCAAAAAAATTCAAAACTCTTGATATGTTAGCTCAAGTCGTATAGACTTTCTGTCCTTTGCAAGAATTATTTGATTAAGGTTTGAACCTCTTTGAAATTCGGATGTTTTGCGCTTTTAAGCCATTCAAAAAGTGCAATTTCAACACAGGAAATTTTAGCGCCGTTTGCCTGCATAATTTCAATTCCCTGCTTAAATTCATATTTATTGCGACTGGCACAAGCATCTTTTATTACATAAACCTCATACCCTTCTTCAATAAGTGCAGCTGCAGTTTGGTGAACACAAATATGTGTTTCTATTCCAAAAATAACAATTTGTTTTTTACCGGAATTTTTAATTCTTTCTGCAATATTATTTTCTGAAAAAGCGTTAAAACTTGCTTTTTCCAAATATTGTGTATTTTCGGAAAGTACATCCTTTAGTTCTTGAACCGTCGTTCCAAGTCCTTTTGGGTATTGTTCTGTCACAATGACCGGAATTCCTAATATTTTTGCGGCTGATGCCATTTTTACCGCTTTTTCTACGATAACATTTTTATTCAATGCTTGAACTAACTTTTCTTGCACATCTATAATAAGCACTAAACTGTCGTTGATTAATAATGTATTCATATATCTCCTTATTTATGCCGATGTAATTCTAAACTCTTTTATAAAATTTTCTACCATCTTTATCAATTCGCTTTGTGTAATTTTTGATAAAGGCAATGATATTTCACTGTTTTCCGGGCTGTCAAAGCCTTCGTGTATAATGTAGACCATTATTTTAGAAAATCCCGGATATACAATTTTTAACCTGCTGTCCTGATTTTCATTTTTAAGATGAAATACGCATTCTTCTTCATTAACATACTGATTAATTTTTGTATCAAATAATTTTTCTTCATAAATTTTTTGCAATCTATAAAAAACAGGAGCGATAACCTTTTCCAATTTTTTATTAAAAGTCTGCTTGAATAACTTGAAATTTTTCGGGGTTTCACCGCTCTCTTCAGTGAGCCAATCATCAAGTGTTTCTGTTTTATTTTCTAAAATATTAATATTCTTATCAGAAAAAAGGGCTTCGGAAAGGGCATTTAATGCGTTTTTTTCGATTTGTTTAAAATCTTCATCCTTATATTCAAAAAGGCCTGCTTTAAGATTGAAATTTAATCCATAATTTGTTTTTATTTTATTTATAACCTGTTCAACACCCAAAACCTCTGATTTTGGAAACATAATGTAAATTTTTGCACCTTTTCCCAGAGATACGATATCTTCATATCTTACCGATTTTTTTACGGCATCAGCTAATTTTTCAATAGAAAAATTCTTTTTACTTTCCTCTGCCGGTGAAATAACCGCAAAAATTCCGCTCTGCCCGATGGATTTTAACAGTTGAGCTTCATATAAATCATTTGCATATTTATAATTGTAAAATCCGGTAAGTTCATCAATTATTGCATTTTTAGCGAGCAAATCTTCATTTCTTGAATTGATTTTTTTTATGGAAGATGTCTTTAATGCTTTAATAATCCTTATCACAAGTTCATAATTTTCACTGGAAACATCACAGAGATCATCCGCTCCGCAATCGAAAGCATTCAAAATAAAATCAGCATCATTTTGTTCATAAAGCAATATAACGCAAATTTCGGGGTTTAATTCCTTAATCTGCGTAATCGTTTGAATCGTAATCTCTCTGGATTTACACTCATGTAAAAGCACACATACAGGTTTTTCGGTTTCAATTTTTGCCAAAACTTCACTATAGGTTAACGGAATTACGCAATCGTTCTTTCTTAGCAGTAATACTTTCGAAACAAGAGTTTCAAGAATATTACTGTTATCTGATACTATAATTATGTTATTTTTGTTATTTGATGTCATACTTCTATACTTGTAGATGTTTTTTTATACACATAAAGCTTCCGCCGGCGCCGAAGATGATTCCAATCGCAAAGAGCGAAAGCATAACTGCATTTTGAGCATACAAAGGTGAAGGAACCATAAAGAATTTATGCATATTGTTTAACCCGTTTTCCACAAAACCTAACGGCACCATTGCTACAAGTGCTCCGCAAAATCCGTAAAATGCTCCCTGCATTATTAATGGAAATCTTATGTACCAATTGCTTACACCCATTAAGCGCATTATTTCAATTTCATCTTTTCTGGATTGAATAACAAGCTGAATTGTATTATTTATAATTGTACTTGTTAAAACACACATAATTATCAATACAAAAACTGTAATGGTGTTTACAATATGATTAAGTGCTTCAATCTTTTTGGCAATATCTTGAGCGTAACTCATATCCTCTACAGATGTAAATGTTTTCAATTTATTAAAAACAACATCAATATTTTCAGGTTTATCAACCTTAACATGCAAAGTATCAGGAAGAGGATTATCGGTATCCGGCAAATTCATTTCCCGTCTCAAATCAACCCAAGAAACTTCCTTAGGAATTATTTTAACTCCTTCGACATGCTCAATATCTTTAACCTGCTGTTTTACAAGATTCGTATCGGCATTATCTTTAAGAAACACTGAAATTTCCAAAACATTACCTAATTCATGTGCGAAAGAAGCCATGGAAAGTGCCGTTCTGAAAAAAGCCCCGAATATCATTAAAATTGCGGCCATTGTTGTTATTATAACCAGATTGACAATTCCGGTTCTTCTTATGTCATGGAATGTTTCCATTGATAATCTATATAATATTCTTAATTCACAAAGCCAATCTTTTGGAATATGTTTTTTGACTTTTTTCTTAATCTTTGCTTTTGGATTACTCATAAGTACCTGCTTGTATATCTCTAACAATTTCACCTTTATCAAGTGTAATTACACGTTTTCTGAAATAATCAACCATAGCATTGTCATGAGTTGACACAATAACGGTGATACCGCGCTGGTTAATCTGATCAAGAATCTGCATAATTTCCATTGAATTTTTAGGGTCAAGGTTTCCGGTCGGTTCATCCGCAATTAATAACGGCGGTCCGTTAACTATTGCCCTTGCTATTCCTACTCTCTGCTGCTCTCCGCCGGATAATTCGGCCGGAGTGGCATGCATTTTTTCGTATAAACCAACAATTCTCAAAGCTCCTGTAACTCTTGCATTTATTTCTTTTGTTGAAATTCCCAATGTTCTTATTACATAAGCAACATTGTCATATATGCTCTGGTTTTGTAATAGTTTATAATCTTGAAAAACAATTCCCATACATCTTCTCAAATTCGGGACTTTGTCATTTGAAAGGTTTGCTATATTAATTCCGCCGATAGTAACAGTACCGCTTGTCGGTCTTTCTTCGTTATACAAAAGTTTCATTAACGTAGATTTTCCGGCACCGGAAGCACCTACAATGAAAACAAACTCACCCGATAAAATATCCAGATTAATATTTTTCAAGGCATAATTGTCATTTTTATATTTTTTTGTTACTGCACGAAATTGAATCATATAAATTTATCCTTATTATTTTACAAGTCTGTATTTATCAATATAGTACTTGAATTTTTTAGTAAGTTCGTTTGCGTTGAGTCCGTAATATTCCATCAATTCACCAGCTTTTCCGCTTTGTCCGAACGTATCATTTATACCTATTCTATGTACCGGTGTCGGATAATATTCAGAAAGCAGTTCACATACTGCACTGCCTAAACCGCCTATGATTGAGTGATTTTCGACTGTTATAACGAATTTTGTTTTCTTGACATTTTCAATAATTGTGGCAATATCAAGTGGTTTTACAACCGGAACGTTTATAATTTGTATAGAATAACCTTCCGCTTTTAAATTTTCAGCAGCTTCAATAACTTCGGCTAATGTTTCCCCGTTACTGATAATTGTTGCATCATGCCCATGTTCAAGAACAGAGGCTTTGCAAAAATCTAATTCATAATTTTCGCCAAAAATATCACATACATTGGAGCGTGGAATCCTAATATACATCGGCCCCTGATTTTCAGCGGCGAAACGTATAGCTTCTCTGCATTCTGCGCAATCAGCAGGAACAATAACCGTCATATTTGGGATACTTCTCATCAGCGAAATATCTTCTAGTGCCTGATGGCTGGCTCCATCCTCTCCAACGGTGATACCGCCATGCGTTCCTATAATTTTTACATTAAATTCAGGATAGCAGACAGAATTTCTTATCTGATCAAATGTTCTTCCTGTTGAAAATACTGCAAAACTAGCGGCAAACGGAATTTTTCCCTGCGACGCAAGTCCGGCGGCTGTTGCTATCATATCTTGTTCTGCTATTCCGCAGTCAAAAAATCTATCAGGGAATTCTTTTTGGAACATTTTTGTTTGTGTTGAACATGCCAAATCAGCATCAAGAACTACAATATCCTTATTTGTATGTCCCAGCTCAACAAGTGTTTTGCCAAACACTGAGCGAATAGATTTTGTTTCATCCCTATTAATCTTCATTAAAATATTTCCCTGCATTAAATCTATATAACAATAATAGTATAGCACAAATTATTTATAATTAAAAAAGTTAATTTGAAAAAGGTTTAAATTACAAAGAAAACAAATTTTTTGTTAAGATTTATTAAAAATTTCGAATATTTTAGCAATTTTATTTCTTGAGGAACATTTAGACTGTAGAATAAGAAATGCAGTTGTAATTTTATTTATTGAAAGGAAGAAATTAAATGATGCAGCCAATCTTACCAACAAACCCCTATTTAGTGCAGCAGCAGACAAGTTACATCCCCGTTGCACCTCAGCAGCCGCAGCCGAATTATAATGCGGTTAAAATTGATGTGCATAACCCATCAGTAAGCGCACCTTCGATGCCGTGTGCTCCTCAGAGCATGCCTCAGTCTCAATATGCACCGGTAACAAACCCATATTATACATATCCGCAGGCAACTTTGTATGATTATCCGCAGGCTCCGCAAAATATTCAGCCATATTACATGCCTCAGAATATTTCATATCCTCAGCCGGCACAAACCCAAACTTATGCATATCCGGGCATGGCTCCGCAAGTTCAAAATGCGATCAATAATTCTGTAGCCGCAGAACAAGCAGCCCAAAATGTTTTGAGTGCTGTTGTTCCTCAGGTTCAGCAACAAAATATAAATACACCGCAAGCTGTTAAAGCTCCGGAACCGGTTGTAACAGCACCGGTTAATGAACCGGCAAAACCTGCAGAAACAAAAGCTCCGGAAGTTGTTCCGCCAGCTCCAATAACACCTCAAATTGATTTGAATTCATTTATTTCAAAATTGTCAAACCCTGATTATGAAGTTCAGGCTGCTACAATGGAAGAAATAGCAAATATGGTTAAAAATGATCCGTCAAAAGCTGCCGAATTGTTAGATGAAAAAGTAGTATCAGCTTTGTTAAATATTATGAATGCTGATACAAGCAAGCTTGAAGGCCCATCAGCAGAACAGTTAGCAGCTCGCCAGAAAATGGTTTCAGGACAGTCATTAACTGATGCTGAACAAAAATTAGCAAATACAATTACTCCGATGGAGCTTGCTGAAAGAAATAAATCTTATGCAATGTTTACAACATCAATAATGCAAAAATTATTTGGTGACGAAGTGCAAAAATTAGCAAACACAACAGTACCGCTAACTGAATTGCCTGGTGCAGTAAATATTGTAGAACAGTTGAAAGACAACCCGAACCCAATGGTAAGAACTTCAGCTATTGAATCTTTAAGCTATATTCAAAGACCTGAATACAAAGAAGACTTGAAAACCCTCTTTGAAATAGCACAAAATGATAAGGACAAAGGAGTTCAGGAAACAGCAAAAGTCGCATTGCAGAAATTAAATGAAATGCCGGCTGCTGAACCTCAAAAAACAGCAACAACAGTTGAAATGAAACCTCAACAACCAGTTGCACAAGCTGCATAATAAAATCCCATCATAATAATTTCTTTCTTAAAAACACACCTTGATAAATTACAGGGTGTGTTTTTGCACTAAAAAATTGCAAAATATGATAAAAAACGCACCAAACTTTATATTTTGGTGCGAGTTTTTTATAGCCTTATTATACAATATTTTCCACCACTTTTCAAGTGGTCTTTTGTCGTTTTTTGATGATTTTTCGGATTTTGAAATGGTATGTTTTAGTAAGTTTCAGGCCTACTCGCACCAAAATATAAATTATGGTGCATGAATTTAAAGGATAATTAATGAAAATATGGAGGCTGAAAGTATGAATATAGAGGAACAGAAGGCAATAGGTAAGGAAGGTAAGCAGGTTAACCCCTCACCCCAACCCTGTCTTGAAATTGCTCCAAGCTCACAGAGTTTCGCATTTGGAACTTTGTTCCAG
>JAGAVG010000059.1 GCA_017942035.1 bacterium
AAAATCACCTTTTCGTATTCTATACCGCTCGCTTTGGCTTGCTGTTCGTTAATGCCCGTCGTTGCTACCGTCATATCGAACAATTTAATCACGGACGAGCCTTGCGAGCCTTGATATTCACTGTTCAATCCGCAAATATTATCGGCAACTATACGCCCTTGTTTGTTGGCAGGCCCTGCCAAGGAAATCACCGCGTCTTGCTCGGTGATAAAGTGTTTTACCTGCACCGCATCCCCCACCGCATAGATATCGGGAACGGAAGTTTCCATCTTTGCATTTACCTTGATTGCGCCTTTCACGCCAAGCTCTAAACCTGCTTTTTTTGCAAGGGTGTTTTCGGGCGTAACACCGATGGAAACCACTACCATGTCCGCGTTGAGTTTATTTCCGTTATCGGTTTCCAGCGATATTTGCTCGCCGTTTGCCGTTAATTTTTCCGTGTTGGCATTCAGCAATAATTGTACGCCATGACGACGGAAGTTTGCGTGAATAAAGGACGCCATATCGCGGTCAACCGTCGGCAAAAGATGGTTAGAGCGTTGCACGACAGCGGTCTTTACGCCAAGATGCATAAGATTTTCCGTCATTTCAAGCCCGATAAAGCCACCGCCTATCACAACGGCTGTTTGGGGCTGTTTTTGCTCGATAAAAGCGCGGATTTTGAGCGTGTCTTCTACTGTGCGGAGCGTGAATACTCTTTCATTTTCGGCGTAAAAATAGGGCAAAACAGGCTTTGCGCCAGGCGATAAAATTAGTTTGTCGTAGGTTTCCGTGAAACTCGTCCCCGTCTTCAAATCGGTTACGCAAACGGTTTTGTTTTTCGTGTCAATATCGGTGACTTCGTGATTGACTTTCGCCACGATTTTGAAACGGCGGAAGAAACTTTCGGGAGTTTGCAAAGTCAAATTCTGCTCGTCTTCAATAACACCGCCGATATAGTACGGCAAACCGCAGTTTGCGTACGAAATAAAGCCCGAACGCTCGAAAATGATAATTTCCGCGTTCTCATCTAATCTTCTTATTCTTGCTGCCGCAGTTGCACCGCCTGCAACTCCGCCCACGATTACGATTTTCATAGAAAAATCCCCCTTTTAAGATATTAAAGCACAGCACCTTAAAGATTTCAACCGTTTCCCTTTTCTTTGTTTACTGCATATCAAAATTTGAGGGGTGACAGTTTATTTTTCCGTCACCCCTTGTCTTTTATTATCATCCCGAAAAATAGGAATTTAGCGATATGTTTGTTTTTTTGTTATTCTAAAAATGTATAAAAATCTAGATAACTAAGTTAACTTAACTGACACAAATTCATACTATCCTAAAGTAATTACTTCATTAACATTTAAGATATCACTTTGCTTAACTATAAATGAAAAAGTTGCTTCTTTTATATCAGCAGTTCCCATTTCAGGTTCATCTGTTCTAATAACTATATATACTTTATCTTTTGATACATAAAGATTATCTAATGTTAATTTGATTGAACCGGAACCTCGAGTTATTAATGATGAAATTATCAATGCATTTTCTTCAAAAAAAGTTTCATCGTATAAATCTCTTTTTGAATTAATATTTTCTCTTATTGGTTCAAAATCTTCTATTTCTAATAAATAATCAAGGTAAGCATCATATTCTTCTTTAGATTTGATAATAAATCCTTTTTCCCAAGTTAAATTAAATAGTCTTTTTTCAATCTCATAATTTAACTCTACTTTTTCATCAATATAGTAATTAATATCAGGCATATAACTCTCAATATATGCACTCTCAAAATTAATATATAATTCTTTAATAGATGTTTCATTATCTTTTATTTGATTTATTTTTTGATAAATAGATTCTGTGAAATTATTACGTTCAAAAATAATCATTAACATCTTTACTGAATCAAAATTATTAATGTCAGAATCCTTAAAAACATTATAGACATCATACTCTTCAATTATTCTATTAACACTATCACTATCTTCAAATACGAATGTACATCTAACACGATCCACAGGATTAAAATAATAAATCATTTCTGGTTCTGTTTTTTTGAGTTCATCTATTTTTTCTTGTTCTTTTTGTTCATAATCAATTACAATCTTGGCAACTTGTGTAATTTCAAACATAGTATATTCACACATATCGCAAATGCCATTTGTATCAAAATCAATATGAACTTCTAAAATTTCAGATTGAGGGCACCCACAAGTATAAGGATGATAATGTCCACTTTCATATACTAAATAATCGCCGTAAGTATGCTCATGATTTATATTACAGCCAACTAATATTAGCAAACAAACAAATAAAATTGATAATGTTTTTTTCATTCAAATTCCACCTCCAACTACTCGATTAATTCTAATTTAAAGAGTTATTTGATTATTAATTACTTTGAAAATTGTAAAAGATTTGTTAAATCCTCTAATGTTAAAACACTATCTTCATACGCTTCAGTTAATGTATAAATTAATCCATTGTAGTAAATATAAATTCTACCACTATCATAATATGTAAACTCAACGTCTTCAATTGTTTCAGTCCATACCACTTCTGCATCCCCATATAAGATGAATGCAGTTGCTGGACCAAACTCTTTTATATAAGAAGTATAAATTTTATCATTAGATGACATAGGACGTAACCCTTCACCAATTTCAAGTGTTGCCTTTATCTTTTCTTCTTCTGTTGCATTAGATGAAAAATATATTAATTGCGCTGTTTCTTCTGGAACATTAGTAAACCATAAATGCCCATC
>JAGAVG010000060.1 GCA_017942035.1 bacterium
AAATACAAAGAAAAGCAGAGGGTAACTCAGCTTAAAAAAGCTTATTCCGTTCTTAATCAGGCATTTTTAATGGCGGTTAACGATTATGGCACTCCTGACGAATGGGGGCTTACAGTAACAAATACCGGTGAAGTTGATGAAGAAGGAAACGCCATTCGTGATTATAGCAGTCAAGGGAAAATAATATCCATACTAAAAAAATATATTAATTCTAAAACAATGGAAGAAGGAGAAATTATTGGATATGTTCGTTCTCTCGATGGCAGACAAGCTTTTTGGCCTTGGAAAATAAGTTCTAATCAAAATCAATATGCTCATGTTACCGATAGTACAATTCTTGCAGCTGGGTGGGTTGGTAGTCCTGCATGTGATGGTGGTACAGACAAAGATGTTTGCGGAGATTTCTGGGTTGTCTTTCCTTCAAAAAACATGAAAATTGGAGTTGACGTATTCGATTTTGATTTTACAAAGAAAGGATTTGTACCTAGGGGTGGCCAAACAAGTAGTGAGGGTTGGAGTACTTTTGATAATAGTTGCGATCCTGAAAACAGTTCTATTAGTGCAGATGGTCAAGGTCGTGGCTGTGCAGCATGGGTTATATTCAACGGAAACATGGACTATCTCCATTGTCGCGAAAAGTTAGGCTGGGATAAGGCAAGTTCTTGCAAATAAATTTTTATTCTTCCTGTTTATCGACTCTGCATAATAAAACATCGCTCGGGGTGTATTCAAGTATACGCGAACTTATTGAACCAAGTAAAAATTTTTCAAATTTAGTCGTATTTCTTGAGGTTAAACACACCATGTCAATTTTGTGTTTTACTGTGTAATCTATTATCACCTGTGCCGGATTGCCTTTTAATATTATGGTTTCAGAAACAGTATAGCATTCATCTTCAAACATTTTTTGAACTTTTTTCAAAATATTATTTGCGTAATTTTCTTGGTTTTTCTCGATTTGCATAAGCCAGTTTGTATCAACTGCGCCTTCAAGAAAAAGAGTTTGAGCATCCTCATTAACCATGCAAATCAAGATTTCTTTGTTCCTCAAATCAAAATTATCAAGTGCAAATTTTATGCCGGAAATTGAATGTTCACTTCCGTCCACCGGAAAAAGAACAGATTTGCAAGGACTTTTGTATTTTGAAATATAAGCCGGCGTTTTTATGTTTGAAATTACATCTCTGGAAACTGAACCAAGCCATTTTTGTATCCCTTTTCTTCCATGTGATCCCATTAAAATTAAGTCATATTTTTCTTTTTGACACTGTTCAAGTATTGATTCTACGGCCGAACCACAGACTTTAATTTTTTGCCCGACTTTCATTCCGTATTCTTCAACATCTTTTGAAGAACATTCAAGAATATTATCAGCAACATTTGCGCAAGAATTAACAAATCCGCTTTCTTCAATACTGACTTCATCAGGGAGAAAACTCCAGTCAATTGCACATATTATATCAACAGTTACACTTTCACGGCAAACAAAGTTTGAAAAATTTTCCAGTGAATTGAAACTTATTCCAGAACCGTCAGTACAAAATAAAACTTTCATATTTTTCCCCTTTTTAACTTGTGTACAAATAAAGGATAAATTATTGTTAAGCAAAATTACATTGTCTGGTATTCTATATTTTTTTCTGATATTATTATTAAGTAATAGGAACTTTTACCAGATAAGGGAAATGTTATAGTCATGTCTCCAGCACAGAAAGTTAACCTCAGGGAATATAAGGATTTAGTTGAAACAATTGCAAAGGTTGAATATCAGAAGTTTTCGACTTCTCATCTGATAGATTTGCCGGAACTTATTAATATTGGTAATCATACTTTATACATACTTTTTAAAAACAGTTCTCCGGAGCAGTTCAATAATACATATCTTTCTACGGCTATAAAGTGGGCTATACGTAATGAAGTTCGCAGAAGATACAAGTGGTATACTCTTAAAACCCGAAAACAGGAAAATGCTGAGCTTGAAGCCGATAATTTGCGGGTTGAAGTTTACAAAACTATTTTATCAATTGAAGAAATGCAGGATGCTGAGGTTCCAACCCAAATAAAAGCTGATGAGAGAACTCCGGAAGAAAGTATCGAATTTGTCGAATTGAAAGATGAAATTATCGTGTCGATAAGAAAACTTCCGCCCAGAGAGCGGGAACTTATTGAGGCTAAGTTCTTTAAAGATAAGAAATTAAGAGAGTTATCGGAAGAATTTAATATTTCGCAATCGCGAATTTCCAGAATTATTCAGTCAGGTCTTGACAAAATAAAGAAAGATTTAAGAAAACAGGGGATTATATAGTTTATGAAAACAATTTTTGAAAAAAGCTGCAAGACAGATGGAATAACTTTTACAGATGAAGATTTGGAGCTTTCTTTTATTGATAACAGATTTTTGAGAAAAGAAAGTCCTAAATTGCCAAGAGTTTCCGAACTGGAAGTTTTAAGGCATTATAAAGCTCTTTCTGATATGAATTTTTGTATTGAAAAAGGGTTTTATCCTTTGGGTTCCTGCACAATGAAGTATAACCCTAAGGTGAACGAGTATTTGGCTAATCTTGACGATTTTAATATTCATCCGCAGATTTCTGATGAGAACGCTCAAGGGGCTCTAGAGCTGATGTATAAACTTCAAGAGGCGCTCAAGGTAATTACCGGCATGGATGCAGTTTCTTTGATGCCGTCTGCCGGTGCTCATGGTGAACTTACCGGAATGATGATTATAAAGAAATATTTTGAGAAAAAAGGGGAAGTTCGAACTAAGGTTATCATCCCTGATTCCGCTCACGGTACCAATCCGGCAAGCGCGCACATGTGCGGTTTTGATATTGTTGCTGTTAAATCTAATGAAAAAGGTCAGGTTGATATTGAGGCACTGAAAGAAGTTTTAGATAAAGATGTTGCCGCTATTATGATGACAAACCCGAATACTCTCGGTATTTTTGAAGAAAATGTTTTGGAAATCTCAAAACTGATGCATGAAAACGGTTCGTTATTATATTATGACGGGGCAAATTTCAATGCTATTATGGGTTATTCAAACCCGAAACTGATGGGATTTGACGTTGTTCATTTGAATCTTCACAAAACATTTTCAACTCCTCATGCCGGCGGAGGCCCTGGAGCCGGTCCTGTTGGTGTTGTTGAAGGTTTAAAGGAATTTTTGCCGGTTCCAACTATTGATTTTGATGGGGAAAAATATTTTAGAAATTACGGTAATGAAAATTCAATCGGGAAAGTTAAAGGCTTTTTCGGAAATTTCGGTGTGCTTGTCAGAGCTTATGCTTATATATTAATGATGGGTAAAAACTTGAAAGATGCAAGTTGTTATGCCGTTTTAAATGCAAATTATATCAAAGAAAAATTAAAAGGGGCATACAAACTCCCTTATGATGAACCTTGTATGCACGAATTTGTACTTTCAGGAGATTATCAGAAAGAATACGGAGTTTCAACCCTCAACATTGCAAAGGCCTTGATGGATGAAAACACTCATCCTCCGACCGTTTATTTCCCGCTAATTGTCCATGAGGCAATTATGATTGAACCTACAGAGTCTGAAAATAAAGAAACTTTGGATAAATTTATAACTTCGATGTTAAAAATTGCATCTGAAGCAAAAAATACGCCGGAAAAGGTTATAAGTGCGCCGCATACAACCCCTGTTAAAAAAATTGATGAAACTCAGGCTGCGCGCCATCCAAATTTAAAATACAGTGAGAATTAAGAAAGAAAAATTATGTCAAAAGATAAAAAGAAGATAAAAGTTGCATTTCCTCATATGGGTACCATTTCAATTGCATGGGCTTATGCGTTGAGAAAAGTCGGGGTAGAACCTTTTGTTCCGCCTTATACAAGTAAAAAAACGTTATCAATCGGTACGAAACATTCGCCGGAAGCTATCTGCCTTCCTTACAAACTTATTTTAGGAAACTTTATCGAAGCGATTGAGGGCGGAACAGATTACGTTGCAATGATTTCATCACCGGGGATCTGCCGTTTGGGTGAATATGGGAGCTGTATAAAAAATGCGCTTAAAGATTTGGGCTATGATGCAAAATATATTGAACTTCAATTATATGACGGCATCAAAGGGCTGTTTAATTTTCTTAAAGAATTAACCGGGAAAAATGATCCTGTGTTATTTACAAGAGCAATTATCGGAATGATTAGAGCCGTATTTCTACTGGATGACATGGAAACTATGCTTTCTTATTACAGAGCCAGAGAAATTACACCGGGGGAAGCTGAAAAGCATTTTAACAAGGCTCTTAAATATGTAAAAGATGCAAGAACTCAAAAAGATTTGAAAAAAGCTAAGAAACTCGCATTTGAAGAGATTAAAAAGACTAAAATTGATCCGAATAGAGAAGTTCTGTACGTTGATGTGACCGGTGAAATATATATTGTATGTGATGAATTTTCAAATCAGGATATAGGTAAAGAATTGGGCAAAATGGGTGTTCAGGTTCGCAAAACATTGACTGTAAGCAGTTTTTTAAAGGATGCAATTATCCCTAAAATTTTCAGAAAAGGCGAAACCCATCTTCAGCGTGCAAATAGACTAGCCAAACCGTTTTTGATGAGAGATATCGGCGGAGATTCTCTGGAGTGTGTCTCTGACGTTGCTTATGCAGATGAAAGAGGAATTGACGGAATAATTCATATCAGTCCGTTTACATGTATGCCGGAAATTATGTCACAGAATATTTTCCCTGCGATGAGAGAAAACCTTGATATCCCGATATTACCGCTGATTATGGATGAGCAGACAGGAAAAGCCGGATATATTACAAGGTTAGAGGCTTTTGTTGATTTGATGAGGCGTAAAAAACGTAAGCAGAGTTTAAATAAACAACAAAAATCAGAAGAAATTACTAAGTAAAAAGTGTATGAAAAAGAAATTTGCCTGAGGTAAAATAAGAACATGAAAAAACTTCTTCGTGAAACCATTAAAATAACTAACGATAATATAATACTTGCAATTCCGCTGGTAATTTTTATGTGGATAATAGGTGCTTACCTGAGTTATTCAAAATTAAGCGCGGATTCACCCGGCGAACTTTTGCTGGCAATTGTTACTATTTTATTTATGTTAGGAGCATTTCTTTCTGGATGGTTTTACCTCGTGAAAGAGGCTGTCAGAATATCTTCTGAAATTTTTGTTATTGAAAAAGATAGGACAAAAGCCGCATTAGAGCTGTATAAAGAATTCCCGGTTGGAATTGGAAAATATTTTTTAACATTCATAGGAATTGCCGTTATACTATTTTTGATATTTACTTTAACCGGTGTCGTAATCTTTAAAGCCGGACTTTTAACAATCGGAAATATTGATCTGAGTCCGTTACAAATAAAACAGATTTTAGGTACTCCAGAGGATATGAAATTGTTTGTAGATTCTCTTACCGAAACTCAATTGATAAAGCTTGCTAAATGGAATTTATTATTTATGGCGGGCAGTGCGGTAATTTCCTACCTTACGATTTTATGGGTTCCCGAAGTTGTAAACGGAAACAAAAATCCTGCGCTTGCTTTAGTAAATTCAGTAAAAAAAGTATTCAAAAAACCGTTAAAAACATTAGGGGTGTTTTTATTTATAGGTGTTTTAAATTTCCTCCTTTCTTTTTTAAGCACGTTTGCTATATATAATCCGCTGGCTTATCTTATAATGATGGTTGTGTATTTCTATTTTCTTGTATTTATAGTTGTGTTAATATTTCTATACTATGAAAGTGAGTTTTTAAATCCATCACAAGAAGTTAAAAGCATAACAGATGAACAAACACAAGCAGAAGAATAAAGTAATAGCTATCGTTGGAGCAACAGCAAGCGGGAAAACAGCTTATGCTGTTGAGCTTGCTCGAAAAATTGATGCTGAGATTGTATCTGCGGATTCCAGATATGTTTATAAAGGATTTGACATCGGAACGGCAAAACCCACAGTTGAGGAGCGTCAAGGAATACCGCATTATATGATAGATATTGTGGAACCGGATTTTGAATATTCTTCCGGATTGTTTGTTTCTCAGGCTCAGAAACATATAAATGATATTTTGTCCCGCGGAAAAGTTCCTATCGTTACCGGCGGAACCGGTTTGTATTTTAACATGTTGTTCCAGAGCTATCAGCTCCCAAATATTGAGCCGGACAAAAAGTTACGGGAAGAACTGTCACATTACGAGTTTGACGAACTTTTTAAAATGCTTCTTGAACTTGATGATAGTGCTAAAGATGCAAAAATTGAGAAAAACGACAAAAAGAAATTAATCCGCGCGATAGAAATTGTAAAAAAAACTGGCCTTCCATTGAGTGAATCACGCGCCAAAGGTGAATGTGAGTATGATGTTGAATGGATTGGGCTGAATTTTGAACGCGAAGAGCTTTATGACAGAATTAATAAACGTGTTGATTGGATGATTGAGGCCGGATTGGTTGAAGAAACAAAAAAACTTTTAGATAAATTCGGGCGTATTCCAAATTTAGTCGATACAATAGGTTATCGCGAAATAATTAAATATTTTGATGGTGAAATGCCATTTGAGGAGGCTGTTTCAAAGCTTAAACAAAATTCCAGAAATTATGCCAAAAGACAGTTAACTTGGTTTAGGAAAAATGAAAATATAAAATGGAATGTTTATCCGAATCGACATAAAAAATAAGAAAAACTCGCACCAAATTTTATATTTTGATGCGAGTTTTTTATAGCCTTATTATACAATATTTTTAGACACTTTTCAAGTGGGCCTCTGTCATTTTTTGATAATTTTTCGAATTTTGAAAGGGTATTTTTTAGTGGATTTCAGGCCTA
>JAGAVG010000061.1 GCA_017942035.1 bacterium
CCAACTGGGGTACAATTTGTACCCATGTTCAAATGATTGCGAAAGATGGCAAGAACAGAAAAGTTATGGCATCTGATACCGAAGGTGTTTTGAGGCTTATTCAGTCGATTCCGAGTCCTAAAGCAGAACCATTTAAACTATAATTAATCCGAAATTTTTCTGGCAAGTGAAAGGCCTGCCGGAAGATTTAGGATAACGTTTTCATAGCGCTTATCTTGATTTATTTCATCAATGAAGGTTTTGACTTTTTCTTCATGCGAGAGAACATTGTCGGCTGCGATTATTCCGCCTTTTTTTATGTGTTTATCAATAAAATGAAAATAATCAATATATTGCCTTTTGTTTGCATCAATAAATGCGAAATCAATTTCGATATCTTCAGGCATGTATTCCAGAATTGTGCAGGCATCACCTTGTAAAGGGGTTATTATGTCGTCAATTTTGCAGAGTTTGAAATTTTCTTTTGCAATACTCTGGCGCTTGTCATAAAATTCAATTGTTGTAAGATGACCGCCGGTTTGTTTTAGGGCTTTGCCTATCCATATTCCGGAATAACCGTTTGAAGTGCCGACTTCGATTACATTTTTACATTTTTGGGCAGTAATAAGAGTATACAAAAATTCTCCCGTAACTCGCGAAATGTTCCAGAAATCGTGCTGAGTTTTTTCGAGTGATTTTAATATTTCTTCCGTTGTTTTGTCAAATTTTTCCATTATTTATTTATCTTTTTAATTTTGTTTGTTACAACTATTGAACTTATCGGTAAATTTACCTGCACTGTTTTTATTATTTTTTGGCTGTCAAGGTCAAGCACAGAGAATATAGCTGATTTTGTATCTGTTATCAGTGCAAGATTTGTCCCCTCAAGTCTGTGAATTTTTGTAGAAAAACCGTTTGTGTTTAGAGAAATTTTTTCTCCTATTGTATCCGTTTTTGTATCAAGCACTTGAATAACATTTTCATTTGCGCCGAGAATGAAGAGCTTGCCGTTATAATTCAGCATATCAACCGGCTTTTCGCAAACCTCAGTTTCTCCGATAAGCCCGATTGTGTCATAATCAACAATTGCAAGTCTGTTTTTTGTCCGGCTTGTAATGTAAACTTTGTTGTTGTCGTAGGCTATTTTTGATACATTTGGAAACTTTCCAAGATTTTTTAGCAAATACTTGTTATTAAGTTCAATCGCAATAATTTCACGGGAATTTTTATCGAAATAAAATATTTTTTCTCCGTCATCGCTCAGGGTAAGTTTTTCACATAAGCCGCTGATTTTAAGCTGTCTTAAAAGAGTCATTGTCTTAAGATTTATCACATAGATGCTTGAATCTTCCGAGCTTGATACGTATGCGAGACTTTTTTTATAATCTATAACAATTTCATCAGGCTGAGTTTTGAAGAAAATCTGTTTAATAATATCATCATCTGCCAGCGAAATTATATCCATTGACTTTTTGTCATAAGAGGTTACGAGCAAAAAGTTGTTGTCATAACCTTTCATAGAAATCGGAACATTTTTTTGAGCAAGCGCATATTCCGGAGTTTTTCCATCCTGATTTATCGCAAGAATATTCCTTGAATAACTGCTTGTAATATAAAATGTTTTATTTTTCAAAGCTTCAATTGTTGCAAGAGTTTTTAAATTTGTCGGTGACACCGTAACCTTAGGCATCTCAACCTTTATTCCGGACTCTTTTGCCGTCGGAATAACTAAATTCCCTACAATTCCCTTCATTGTCTGCGGGATAACCAAACCTTGAGGAACCAGCATATCTTGAGGGAAAAGCCCCGTTCTGATTTCATCCGGCGGATTTCCTATTTTATATATTGTCTTATTTCCGTTTTTATCGGTTAGAACTTTTAACAAAACATAATCGTTATTAAATATGACTACATTTGGTTTTTCCGATAATTTTTTGTTCTCCGGATATGTTTTATCAATTTTTATATTGTCAGGCGTCAAAATTTTTGATGGTAAAAGCGGAAGATATTCGGTTCCGTCAGGCAGAAGAATTACCCCGTCAAATCTAAATGTCGCATTTGGAAAATCTTTTGAGACATATTTTTTTATATCATCAGGAAGTTCAGCGGCTAGAGTTGACACGGCAGTGGTGAATATTGCCAAAAGTAACATCAAAATTTTGCGCATTATTTGAATACTCCTTTAACTTTTTTCATCAAAGATGAATGGTGTTTTTTGTGGGTATTGATTTCGTATAATTTTTTATACAAATCTTTTTCTTGCTCTGAAAGCTGTGTCGGAATTTTTACCGAAACAACAACAATATGATCACCTCTTTGGCCACGTCCTAAATAAGGCACACCAGAGGATTTCAATTTGATTGTGTTTCCGCTCTGAACTCCGGCCGGAACATCAATTTCCTTGTCTCCGTCAAGAGTTTTTATCACAACCTTATCTCCTAAAGCAGCTTGAGCCGGAGAAATTTCAAGTTTTGTATAAACATTCGCACCATCTCTTTTGAAGTAATTAGAAGGTTTTACATGAAGAATTACATATAAATCTCCTGCCGGTCCTCCGTTTGTTCCTGCATCACCTTCAGAGGATACGCGGATTTTAGAACCGTTGTCGACGCCTGCCGGAATTTTTATAGAAATTTTCTTTTCTTTTTCAATTTTTCCATAACCCTTACAAGCCTTACAAGGTGTAGAAATTTTCTTTCCTGAACCGTGACAATCCGGACAAGTGGTAATTTGCGCGAACGAACCGAGCGGAGTTCTTGTTACTTGTTTAACCTGACCTGTTCCGTGACAGGTTGGACAAGTTATCGGCTGTGAACCTTTTTCTGCACCTGTTCCGTGACATTCAGGACAAATTTCAAGATGTTCAAATTTAATTTCTTTTTCAACACCGAAAATTGCATCCTCAAATTCGATTTCCAAATCATATCTTAAATCGTCACCTTCTTGCGGCGCATTAGGGTCAATTCTTCCACCACCAAATCCCATTCCGCCAAAGAATGAATTGAAAATGTCATTCAAATCTCCAAATCCGCCTGCGAACGGGCCTGAAGTATCAAATCCTGCATTTTGAAGTCCATCTTCACCGTATCTATCGTAAGTTGCCCTTTTATTGTCATCCATTAATGTTTCGTAAGCTTTTCCAAGCTCTTTGAATTTTTCTTCGGCATCAGGAGCTTTGTTTACGTCTGGATGAAGCGTGCGGGCTTTTTTTCTAAAAGCTGATTTTATTTCATCTTTTGAGGCATTTTTTTCCACCCCGAGTATTTCGTAAAAGTCTGTCATAATGTATATTTATGTTCCCTATTCTTATTAAAATTTCATATCTAACGAAATTATATCACGAAAAGAACAAATATACTAAAAATATTCTACTTCACTTGTTAAATCAAGTTTTTTCCCTTTTTTATCGAAAATTTTAAATTTTATACCTAATTTTCCAAGCCGGTATTTTAAACTTACAATTAAAACTCCGATACCATACTTGCAGCTGCGTAAGAAATTGATAGAAGAAGCTTCTTTAAAATATTTTGTGGGACAGGATATTTCGCCTATTTTGTAGTTATGATAAAACATTTGCGCAATTATTTCATTGTCAAAAATAAAATCATCACTGCATTCTTCCAACGGTAAACTTTCAAGAACCTCTTTTGTAAACCCTCTAAATCCGCTGTGATATTCTGATAATTTTTGATTTATCATAATATTTTCAACCGTGGTCAAAATTTTGTTTGATATAAATTTATATAAAGGCATACCGCCTTTCAATGCAGAATTTCCGAGCATTCGAGACGCCAAAATAGCATCATATTCACCAAAAGCCATCATTGAAACGATTGCCGGAATAAGTTTTGGGGTATACTGATAATCCGGATGAAGCATCACAACAATATCTGCTCCTGATTGTAATGCAGCTTTATAGCAGGATTTCTGATTTCCACCATAACCCTTATTTTCTTTGTGAACTATCGTTTTTATATTTAATTCTTTTGAGACAAAACGGGTATTATCTCTTGAATTATCGTCAACAAGAATCACCTCGTCAATAAAAGGCTTGTAAATCTCTTCATACGTTTGTTTAAGCGTTTTTTCCGCATTATATGCGGGCATTACTACAATAACTTTTTTCCCGTTTATCACAATTTTTCCTTGTAAAAAACGGGCAGAATTTCCCCTGCCCGTTCTTTGATTTTTTTTAACTATTCTGCTGTTTCTTCAACAACTTCTTCTGTTTCTGCTTCTTCAAGAGAGGAATTTGTTCTGATAGAAGATTTATCAGATCCCAAATTTTTATCTTTATGTTTTTGGATTTGTCTTGTAAGCTTATCTGCTAAAAGGTCGATACTTTCATACATAGAGTCAGCGGCCTCTTCACAGCGAATAGTTCCTGTTGTTGTTTTACATGAAACTTCGGCAACATGTTTTCCGGATGCGGCCGGATTTTTAACTACAGAAAGCATAACGTCAATGCCTTGAATTTGATCGTAATGACTTGCTGCTTTGCCAAATTTTTCTTTTACATAAGCTTTAATAGCCTCTGTAATCTCAATGTTTTTTCCGTTAACGTAAATATGCATTTACACCTCCATATTAACTACTGCTTATTCAGTATAACACAATAAGCTAAATTTTTAAAGAGGCAAAACAAAATTAATCTTCAATGATAAATTGCTGCATCTCAATATTTGAAGGAGTACCTATTACTCTGACCAATTCAAGAACGGATGCCTTCATCTGACATTTTTGTGACGATCCGCTGAAAAAGTCCTTATAAAAACACCCTTCGCAATTGCATCCTCTTTTATAACATTCTACGGCCGTCTGTGTCCATCTTCTAACTGCTACGGCTCTGCCCATATCCCTGCTTCTAAACAATTTATATAATCTCCAATTAACTATCTGATACTATTATGCGGAAACGCCGGTTTCCTATCCCCTCCGGAACTTTTTGAGACTTAAACTATTTTTAGATACTATCTACCCGAACACTTATCCCTTTAAAAATAGTTTCAAATTCGCCCCAGGTTTGCTCCCTGTCTGTTTATATCAACATTATAAAAAATCAGACTTTTTTTTCAAGTCACTAACATGATAATGTTAATATTTGTAACAACAGCTCGTATTACTAGTATATAAAGGACTAAGGGGTGTCAATCATGGCAAAAAACTTATCCTGACATGGTATTTAGAACTTCAACACATGAAATCATGCTCATGACATGGATTTCCATGATTTTAATTTTAATTAAGAAATGTAAAAATATAAAAAATCCATGCTATAATTGAGGCATGATTGAGAGATATTCACGAGAAGAAATGAAAAAAATCTGGGATTTGAATTCAAAATTCCAATATTATTTAGATGTTGAACTTGCGGTTTGTGAGGCATACGCGGAACATGGAGATTTTCCTTCAAAAGATGTTGAAGAGATGAAGAAACTTGCAAAATTCGACATAAAAAGGATTGATGAGATTGAAGCGGAAGTCAGACATGATGTTATTGCGTTTTTAACCTGCGTTAATGAGAGTTTGGGCGATTATGCGAAGTATATGCATGTCGGAATGACGAGTTCTGATGTTATAGATACAGCATTTGCACTCCAAATTAAGGATAGCGGCGAGATTATTGTTAAGGATTTGGATGAAACTATTGAAGCGTTGAAAAATCTTGCGGACAAACACCGCAAAACTGTATGCATAGGCCGTTCGCACGGAATCCATGCCGAAGTTATGACATTTGGCGTGAAAATGTGTAACTGGATTGATATTCTACAAAGACAGCGTGCAAATTTCGTTCACGCACTGGAAGAAATCAGAGTAGGCCAGATTTCCGGACCAGTTGGAACTTATAGTAATATTTCTCCGGAAATTGAAGAGATTACCTGCCGCAATTTGGGGTTAAAACCGGCGAGGGTTTCGACACAGATTATCGCGAGAGATTATCACGCATATTTTATGCAGTCACTTGCCCTGATTGCAAGTGTGATAGAGCAGTTTTCGACTGAAATCAGACATCTTCAAAGAACAGAAGTTCTGGAAGCGGAAGAAGGTTTTGCAAAAGGTCAAAAGGGCTCTTCTGCTATGCCGCATAAGAAAAATCCGGTTTTGTCTGAAAATTTATGCGGACTTGCAAGAGTTGTGAGGTCAAATTCGCTTGCGGCAATGGAAAATATTCCGCTTTGGCACGAAAGAGATATTTCACACAGCTCAGCAGAAAGAATTATTTTCCCGGACAGCCTGATTCTTGTTGATTTTATGCTGAACAGGTTTAAGGGTGTCGTTGAGAATTTGAATGTTCACACCTCAAATATGATTAAAAATACGGACAAATTCGGCGGAATTGTTTTTTCTCAAAAAGTTTTGCTAAAACTTGTCGAAAAAGGTTTGACAAGAGAAGATGCATATAGGATTGTCCAGCGAAACGCCCTTGAAGCCTTTAATAATGACGGCGATTTCAAATTTAATTTGTTAAGCGACAGTGAAGTTTTGAAATATCTTTCGCCTGCTGAAATTGATTTAATCTTTGACAAAGCTGAATTTTTGAAAAATATTAACACAATCTATAAAAGAGTTTTAAACGATTAATAAATCGCTCACAATGATGAAAAGGACAACATGTCATCCTGAACGTCGGATTGACCTCCGTGTTTCAGGATCTCATGATGCTTTCGGCTTGCTTTACAGATATGTCAAAGATTATCTAATTAGTATCTTATTTTGCGCGGAAAATCTTTAGGAACTTTCCAGCCGTTGTGTTGAATTATCGCAGTACAATAAGCAGGATTTGAAGAATTACAAGAATAAGTTGTTCCGGAGTATAATTTGTTTACATCCCCATTCCATTTAAATAAAACTGGCTCCATTCCTTTTCTATATAAGTATTTCCAATCTTGATTATCACTTAATGGATAAAATTCAAAGCTAAAGCAACAAGTTGAACCCTGTGTATAACCTTGTTTAATACATTTTTCTGGATTTTTGGGATAAAAAATTAGATCCCTATTCTCATGATATGCATAATTAAAAGCGCTTCCGTCGGACAAATAATACAAAATAACCTTTTTACCATCTGACATCACTTCTTTTTGCTGCGTAATTTTTAAATACGGAGCGAGGTATTTTTTGAAAGATACATCATTTTTATCAGATTTGTTTATCAAGTTGCCATCCTCATCCCACTGGTCATGGTTAAAATAATCCCAGCCTTCAACTTCTCCATTTTCAGCAATAGATTGACGTATTGCCTGATTCATTGCTGAATAGAACTTTTTTAACCTAACCTCTGTAACATGATTGTTGTAATGCTGAACCACCGCCGGCAGCGTCATCGCCGCAACGATACCAATTATCCCGAGAGTAATCAAAACTTCTGCCAAAGTAAAGGCAACTTTAACTTTCCCTCGCCCCTTGTGGGAGAGGGTAGGGTGAGGGGTTAAAGTTTGAGATCCTGAAACGAGTTCAGGATGACATGGCACACGGAGGTCTATCCGACGTTCAGTATGACATGTTATCTTTTCTGACTCACAATGACTATTTTTTATCATATTATCCTCTTTCAAATTTTTGCTTTCCATAATTCTATATCTTAGCATCCTGTCTCCTTTCCAGCCATAAACTAACGTTTAAATTTTCGCACCATAATTTATATTTTGATGCGAATAGGCCTGAAATCCACTAAAATATACCCTTTCAAAATTCAAAAAATCACCTAAAAAATCAAAATGACCACTTGAAATGTGTCTGAAAATATTGTATAATAAGGCTATAAAAAACTCGCACCAAAATATAAAATTTGGTGCGTTTTTTGCGTTAA
>JAGAVG010000062.1 GCA_017942035.1 bacterium
ATAATTTATATTTTGGTGCGAGTTGGCCTGAAACTCACTAAAACATACCCTTTCAAAATTCAAAAATTCCACAAAAAACAACAAAAGACCACTTGAAATGTGCCGGAAAATATTGTATAATAAGGCTATAAAAAACTCGCACCAAAATATAAAATTTGGTGCGTTTTTTTAATTTTTGAGATCCTGAAACGAGTTCAGGATGACATGATACAGAAGTCAATCCGTCGTTCAGCATGACATGGTAAATAGTAGGGTAGACTTTAGTCTACCATTAATAACTGGATTGCCACGCTCACTTCGTTCGCTCGCAATGACACAAGTTGTCCTTACCCCCCTTGACAAAGGGGGGAAGAGAAGGGGGGATTATTTATCGGAAGAAAATCCCACCACTGCTGACGCGGTCCCCCTCCCTTTAACAAGGGAGGTAAAGAGAGCATTTACCCTTGCCGAAGTCTTAATCACCCTCGGGATAATTGGTATTGTTGCGGCACTCACCATGCCGGCACTAATTGGGAATTACAAAAAACGGGTTGTTGTAACACGCTTAAAGCACTTTTCGTCTATGTGGAAGCAGGCTATCCGGATGGCAGAGGTTGAACACGGAGAGACAAAATACTGGGACGGTTTTACTAATGAAGATCCAGATGCTATGCTTGAGTCATATAACAAATATCTTGCAAAATACATAAAAACAGTTGATATGCACAAAACACCCAAAGGGATTGCCTTTGAACTTGCAAACGGTTCCGGTTTTCACTTAAGAAAATGGCGAAATAATGGTACTTGGTTAGGGTTTTTATATCTGGTTTTTTGTGTAAATTACAAAGATTGTAAAGAAATAACGGATGATGCTCAAGCTTGGAATAAAGCTGCAGACGGAAAAGGAAAGTTTCATTTCGAGGAAACCGGTATTTCCTTAATTACTACAGAAACGCGAGAAGAATTAAAAAGTGATTGCGCGGGAAATCATTACCATTGTGCCGACTTAATCCAATATGACGGCTGGGAGATTAAGGATGATTACCCTATAAAGTTTTAAAATAAAGTAGGTCGGATTACTGCGCTCCCTCCGTTCGGTCTTAAATTTGTATATAAGTTCTGAAAGTTTCCTATTGACATATTCACAAAAATTTAAGACAATTGTTTTATAGACAAGGGGGAAAAATGACTAAAGAAACGTTTTTGCATGAAAAACATGTTGAATTGGGAGCTAAAATGGTTGACTTTGCCGGCTGGCACATGCCTGTTCAGTACACATCCATTATGGAAGAACACAAGACCGTCAGGGAAAATGTCGGGCTTTTTGATGTATCGCACATGGGTGAAGTTTTTGTATCGGGTAAAGATTCAATGGAGTTTTTGAATAGTATTGTCCCTCAGGATATATCAAAACTTGTTTATGAAAAAGCTGTTTACTGTCAATTGCCTAATAAAAACGGCGGGCTGATTGATGATTTGATTATCTACAAACTTGGGATTACAGAATATCTCGTTATTTGCAATGCGTCAAGAATAGATGAAGATTTGAACTGGATGATTAGAAACGAAAAAGATTTTGATGTAAAGATTAACAATTGTTCAAATAATTATTCTCTTTTGGCAGTTCAGGGGCCTAAAGCAATTGATTTGATGAACAAACTCGGTTATGACGGCAATCAGGATTCATTTACTATAAAATTAGGAACTGTGGCCGGAATAAAAATGCTTGTATCGCGCACAGGCTATACCGGAGAGGACGGTTTTGAATTAATGGTTGAAAATGTTCACGCCGAAAAGCTCTGGGATGCAATTTTAAGAGAAGGTCAAGAATTCGGTATCAAGCCTATCGGACTTGGCGCGAGAGATACATTGCGTCTGGAGGCGGCTTTACATCTTTACGGAAACGATTTGGATGAAAATACAACACCTATTGAAGCCGGGCTTTCATGGTCTGTTCCGAAAGATAAAACGGCAGATTACAACGGAAAATCTATTATCTTATCTCAAGCGGCAAACGGTGTTGATAAAAAACTTATCGCTATTGTGATGAAAGACAGAAACATTGCGCGTCACGGTTATGATGTTTATTTTAACGGAGAAAAGGTCGGAATTGTTACAAGCGGAGCGCCTTCACCTACTTTAAATGTAAATATTGCGCTCGCTTATGTAAAAAATGTTAAAGATATTTGTGTAGGATGTAATGTTCAGGTTATGATAAGAGAAAAACTTCATGATGCTGAAGTTGTAAAGAAACCATTTGTAAAAAAACATAATATTGTAAAAGTTTAATAAACAATTTTTATAAGGAGATAATATGAGTATTACTGAGAAAATTTTATGTTCAAAAAGCCATGAATACGTACTGGATAATGAAAATGGAACTTACACTATAGGATTGACAGATTATGCAGTTGAACAGCTTGGAGACATTGTATTTTTGGAACTTCCGGAGGTTGGAGCTGAATTCAAAAAAGGTGAAACTTTTGGAACTATTGAATCTGTTAAGGCTGCTTCCGAAATTTACATGCCAATCAGCGGAAAAGTTATCGCTATTAACGATACAGTAGTAGATGCGCCGGAAGCTTTGAATGAAGATGTTTACGAAAACGGCTGGCTTATTAAAGTTGAAAGTGCCGTTGCGGAAACTGAATTTGAAGATTTATTAGAATACGAAGATTACAAAGAAGAGTTGGAATAATGAAAAATTTTTTAGTACATAATGAAGAAACCGTTTCCGAAATGCTGGAAAGTATCGGATTAAAATCACTGGAGGATTTGTTTAAACAAATTCCTAATGAGGCAAGAATGCAGAATTTGCCGCTGGATGATGCATTGAGTGAGATGGATGTTCAGCGCAGAGTAAAATCCATTGCAAAGAAAAATAATTCCGATAGGATTTGTTTTATGGGCGGCGGAGTTTATAATAAATTTATTCCGGCGTGTGTGGGTGATATTGCTCGCAGATGGGAATTCTTGACCGCTTATACCCCTTATCAACCGGAGATTTCTCAGGGAACACTCCAGATTATGTACGAATTCCAGACTATGATTTGCAAACTTACAGGGATAGATATTTCAAACGCGACAGTTTATGATGGCGCTAGTGCTTGCGCAGAAGCTGTTTTGATGGCTGTTAGAATTTCTAAAAAGTCAAAGGTTCTTGTTAGCGAACGGCTTAACCCTGAATATTTGAAAGTTATTCAAACTTATACATGGGCCGGTGATATTGAGGTTGAACTTTTTGATAAAGTTCCTGAAAATACGGCCGATTACGCATGTGTTCTTATCCAAACTCCGGATTATTACGGTGAAATCGCTGAAATCGGAGTTTTGGAGGATGTTCAATGTTTAAAAATTGTATGCTGTGATGTTTCAAGCCTTTCATTGCTTGCAACACCTTGCGAATACGGTGCAGACATTGCAGTAGGCGATATACAAAGCTTAGGTATTCCGATGAATTTTGGTGGACCGCATGCAGGATTTTTGGCTTGCCGTGAAAAGTATATGCGTCAGCTTCCGGGCAGACTTGCCGGAAAAACTGTTGATAAAGATGGAAATGACGCTTACACATTAACTATTCAAACCCGCGAACAACATATTAAAAGAGAAAAAGCAACAAGTAATATTTGTTCAAATCAGGCTTTAATCGGGCTTTGTGCAAATGTTTATCTGTCTTTACTCGGCGAAAACGGGTTCAAGCAGGCTGGATATCTTTCGGCTAAAAATGCCCACAGCCTCGCAGATGGATTGAAAAATAAAGGGTATAAGATTTTAACTGAGAATTTCTATAATGAATTTGTTGTTGAAACCCCTGATGCTGACAAATTCCTTGCCAAATTGTCAGAACAAGATATTGACGGCGGCATAAAACTTGACGACAAGAGAATTCTCGTTGCGGCAACTGAAATGAATACGCAAGATGAAATTTCAAAATATATTTCAATTGTCTAGATGATTAAATTTTTGCATAAAAACTGCGGCATCCGTAAGGCTTGCCGCAATTTTCGTATTATTGAAGAATATTTTTTACGTAATTATAATATTCATTATTTTTGTAATTTGAGATATATTTCAGGGCATCATCTTTTGTAATAAAACCTGAACGGTAGGCAATTTCTTCAAGGCACGCCATTTTTACACCCTGATTTTCTTCAATTGTCTGAACATATTGTCCGGCTTGCAGAAGCGAATGATGAGTTCCGGTATCAAGCCAAGCAAAGCCTCTTCCCAGCAATTCAACGTTCAAATTACCATTTTTGAGGTAAATATTATTCAAATCTGTGATTTCAAGTTCGCCGCGAGCGGAAGGTTTAAGAGATTTTGCGTATTCTACGACATTGTTATCGTAGAAATAGAGGCCTGTTACGGCAAAATTTGATTTTGGATTTTGCGGTTTTTCTTCTAATGAAAGCGCTTTTTGATTTTCGTCAAATTCAACGACCCCGAACCTTTGCGGGTCTCTGACCTGATAGGCAAAAACGGAAGCCCCGCCGGATTTTACATTTTCTGAGGCTTTCTTTAATATTCCGGAGAAACCATGCCCGTAAAAAATATTATCCCCGAGAACAAGCGCAACATCGTCATCTCCGATAAATTCTTCCCCGAGAATAAACGCCTGAGCAAGCCCGTCAGGGCTTGGCTGTTCTTTATACGAGAATTTTACACCGAACTGGCTGCCGTCATTTAAGAGTTTTTTAAAATTCGGCAAATCTTGAGGAGTTGAAATAATAAGGATTTCACGGATTCCGGCAAGCATTAAAACCGATATCGGATAATATATCATCGGCTTGTCGTAAATCGGAAGTAATTGTTTCGAAATGGCGATTGTTGTGGGATGCAATCTTGTTCCGGCTCCGCCTGCTAATACTATTCCTTTCATTTTTTCTCCTTTACTTCTTTATTAAAAAAATTTTTGATGTACAATATTTTTGGAGCCGACATAGCTCAGTTGGTAGAGCAACTCATTCGTAATGAGTAGGTCGGGGGTTCAAGTCCCCCTGTCGGCTTTTTTACATGTCTCTTAGTTCAAGATAATCATGTAATGCCGCAGTCCAGTTTCTGCAAATATTTTCGTTTTCCATCACGCTGTATTTCGGTCGTTTTGCAGGGCGCGGAAACTCTTCTGTCGCACACGGTTTCAGGTTTACATCTAAGCCTGATTGCTCAAAGATTTCTTTTGCAAATCCGTACCATGATGTCTTTCCTGAACCGCAGACATGGTAGGTCCCGTAAGGTTTAGAGAGCAACTTCACAATACCGTTTGCAAGTTCTACTGTCCATGTCGGACATCCGACTTGATCATCCACCACTTTCAATTCAGGTTTTTCAGCAAGCGAAAGCATGGTTTCTACAAAGTTTTTGCCGTGATGACCGTATAGCCAGGATGTACGTGCGATATAGTATTTTTCGCAATATTTTTTAACGGCCTCTTCACCTTTTAATTTAGTCAATCCGTAATTGTTTTGAGGATTTGTTTTATCTGTCGGAAGGTAAGGTGAATTTTTTTCGCCGTCAAAAACGTAATCCGTTGAGATATAAACAATCGGAATATCAAGTTTTGAGCAAGCTTTTGCAAGGTTTTCAGTTCCTTTAACGTTGATTTTTTCAGCAGTTTCCAAATCTTCTTCTGCCTTGTCAACATTTGTATAAGCAGCGCAATGTACAACCATATCAGGATGAACGTCATTTAAAACGTCATTTACCATATCTTCATTAGTAATATCTAAAGTATCGACATCTGTTTCGATTACAAAAGCGCCGACATCTTCTAATATCGGGCACAAATCCTGCCCGAGCATTCCGTTTGCACCTGTTACAAGTACTTTCATTTACACTCCCAGCCCTTCTTTTTTCTTGTTTTCAATACTTTTTATCCATTCTTGATTGTTTAAATACCAATCTATTGTAAGTTTTATACCTTCTTCGAAAGTAATAGATGGCTCCCAGCCGAGTTCGGAGGTGATTTTATCGTTCGATATTGCATAGCGTCTATCGTGGCCAAGTCTATCTTCAACATATTTGATTGAACTTTCGTCTTTACCCATAGCCTCCAGAATAAGGTGTGTAATTTCAAGGTTCGTTTTTTCGTTATGTCCGCCGATATTGTAAACTTCGCCCACTTTTCCTTTATGTAAAACGGTATCAATAGCTTTGCAATGGTCATAGACATAAAGCCAATCTCTGACGTTTTGTCCGTCGCCATAGACCGGAACTTTTTCACCTTTTAGTAACTGTGAAATAAAATACGGGATTAATTTTTCAGGATACTGGTATGGCCCGTAATTATTTGAACATCTTGTATTTAATACAGGAAGCTTATAAGTTTCATGGTAAGCTCTCACAAGCATATCAGCGCTTGCCTTGCTTGCTGAATACGGGCTGTTTGGTGCAAGCGGAGTAGTTTCGTAAAAATAGCCGGTTTTCCCTAAAGTTCCGTAAACTTCGTCGGTTGAAACCTGAAGAAATCTTTCGACCTTAAACTCTCTTGCTGCCTGCAAAAGGTTCAGAGTGCCTTGAACATTTGTTTCAATAAAGATTTCAGGGTGTTTTATTGAGTTATCGACATGAGATTCTGCCGCGAAATTTACAATCGCATCAACTTCCTTCACAAGCTCCGGCACAAGGTTTCTGTCGCAGATATTTCCGTGAACGAAAGTATAATTCGGATTATTTTCAACATCTTTCAGATTTTCTAAATTTCCGCAATACGTAAGCGCATCAAGGTTTATAATCTTATAATCCGGATGATCATTTAGCATCTGTCTTACAAAACAGCTTCCGATAAATCCGGCCCCGCCGGTTACTAGTATACTTTTTGTCATATTCATAACCCTTTCTTATATTCGCTTAATGTTTGCTGAACTTTATCTTTTTCGGACAAAATCGGTTCAAAATCTATTTCCCAATCAATATTTATATCTTTATCGTTCCAAATAATTCCGCTATCAGCTTGCGGAGCGTATTCGCCCGAGGCTTTATATAAAAGTTCCGCCTCGTCTGAAAGTACAACAAATCCGTGCGCGAACCCTTCCGGAATAAACAGCATGTGTTTGTTATCTTCCGAAAGCTCAACTTTTACGTACTCGCCAAATGTTGGTGAATTTTTACGGATATCAACCGCAACGTCATATATTCTTCCTCTTGAACATCTGACAAGTTTTGCTTGACCATAAGGAGCTTTTTGGAAATGAAGCCCTCTCAATACATGCGCAGTTGATTTTGAGTGATTATCCTGATTGAATTCAACATCTATACCGTTTGCGCAAAAATCGGACTTCTTATAACTTTCCAGAAAAAATCCTCTATTATCCCCGAAAACTTTCGGTTTTACAAGTATTATATCTTTTATTTTTTGTCTTTCAAATTCAAACGGCATATCTTACATTCTCCTAACTATACAATTAACAGTTTAGCATAAATAACCATTATCTTTTGTATACAATAGCATTTTGTAAAGAATGTAAATTTAAATAACTATTCGACAATTACTCTTGCCGGAAAATTGTTACGTAAAAGTTCGGATGCAGCAGCCTGAGCACTTTCACGTGTTGAGAAAGACCCCGTTTGGATAGTGTATGCTCCGCCTATATTTCTGATAAACGGTGTCACATTCAAGCCGGCTTCTTTCAAAATTCCTTTTGCGACTTCAGCCTGTTCAAGTGTTGAATAATATCCTACGACAACTTTCGCAGTATTTGAAGTCTTAGGTGCTGTTTGGTCTTTAGCGGCAGCTGATGGCTGAGGTTTTACATCTTTTACGGTCTCAGTTTTTTTCTCTGCCGGTTTTGCTACTGTTTCATCTTCTATAATTTCTTCCTGAACTTCTTTATTATGTTTATCTTTAGGAAGGACAACTTTTTCATCGAGAGTTGTATCGAAAAGTTCATCGTCTCCAGCTTGCAGGCCGTTATCTTCCATTTGAAGGCTTTTTAATCTATCATCGACATTCCCGCGAATAATTCCTTCTGTCTCGGAGGTGGTTTCATCATTTCCTATTGAAACATCAATATCTGGTGACAACTGCTTTGCAAGTCCCAGAAAAACAAAAAGCATTATAAAAAACGCGGAGACAAATATCGCCATGCTTTCATTTTTTTTCTTTCCCACTTTGCGCTGATATTGTTTATAGCTATGGTGCGATGGCTGCTGCGTATCAAAATCAAAATTAAAATCGTTTTCCTGGTCGTAACCCATGTTCTACACTCCTCGAACTTTTGTACTTGCAAGAATAATATCTTCAATTTCATCATTATATTTATTAAGGACTTCTTGGGCAAATTCCTTAATATTGCTTAATCCTAAATCTGTTTCAAGGCCTGAAGCCTCAACAGGAGCGCCCGCCGGATTTATATTGATACCGGTATGGATTAGCACTGAATTCACTGATTTTGTGGCTATAGAGACAGTTAATTTTTTCCCGTTATAAAACAAATCGTCTCCGTCTCTCAAAATTTTAAATCCATATTTTTCAAGTGTTTCTTTTATTATACAAATCAAAAGTCTTTGTCTGAAAACTCCTTCAACCAAACCGATATTGAATTGTTCTGATATAAAGCTTAACATATCTTTGCTGTAAATCGGTTCGTTGTTAATTACGTCTTCAATATCGACCATTTCCGTAAGTTTAACTTCACATTCGCCGCGAAAAGCAACGATAGCATCGCCTTGGATTTTGAAGTTTTTATAAATCCAGTGTGGAGACAACTGAAACCCTTCGTATTTAATATTTTTATCAATATATAAATTTTTCATATCTATATTATACACTAAAAAAGCATTTTTAAATATTTTTGGGCATTGTTATTTAAAAGCGCATTTTTAAGTCTTGTACAAGATTCGCATTGGCCGCAGTGTTTCAGAGAATTTTTGTAACAGCTTCTCGTAAGTTCCAGCGGAATATCATTATCCAGCGCAATTTTAACAATTTCATTTTTGTCGGAATTTATTAGAGGTGCAACAACTTTTACCTTATTTTGTGTCGAAAATTCAAATTCTTTATTTATTGCATTTATAAAATCAATAGTGTTATCACTGAAAGTGCCGGCCTCTTCTTTATTTGCGCCGATAAAAATATGTGAATAACCTTCTCCGTCAGCAAAAGCCCCGGCAATATTCAAAAAAAGCCCGTTGCGATTCGGAACCCATACATTTTTCATCGACTCAATACCGTCCTTTAGTGCATCTCCTGTCGGGATTTCATCGTCAGACACAAGAGAAGTATGAGTGATTTCTTTCAGCCAATCTAATTTTATGACTTTGTGGTTAATTTTGTAATAAGCGCATATATTTTTTGAAGCTTCAATTTCATATTCTGCTGATTTTTGGCCGTAATCAAATGTCAAAGCAAGGCTTATATTATATTTTTCCTTGGAAAAACCCAGGCTTACCAATGAATCTAATCCGCCTGATAGAAGTATTATTGACTTATTCATCCGTATCTTCTCCTTGTGTATCTTCATTTTCGTATTCTTCAATTAACGAAACGGCTTCCATTTTAAGATTATCGCAAAAATCGCCTTTTATAACTTCATCAAGAATCTCGCGCCCTCTCAAATTATATAAGGCAATAAGGGCATTTTTCTTTACTTCGTCATCATTATCAACTAAGCAGGTTCTTATAGCCTGAAAAGCATCTTCTCCGCCGCTTTCCATCAAAGCTTCGATTGCATTAATTCTAATCTGTGCGGAGTCATCCATCAAAGACTTTTTCAAAGCTTTAATTACTCTTTCGTTATTGTCAAGTCTGAGTTTACCAAGCGCTTCTATTACACGTTCTTTTAAAAAAGTGAATTTTCCCCACAAACCTTTTTGACCTTCAAGAATACTCACAAGAGGATCAACAGCCCTCAAATCCCCAATAAGTCCGAGCGCAGAGGCGGCAGATTCTTTCAGATAAACAGATTTTTCCTCCTCATCGCTTATAACGTTTATCAGCGGAGTAACTGCGAATCTATCTCCGATTTTTCCCAATGCATCAGCGCATGAAAGCCGGACTTTGTAATTTTCATCCTTATTATTCATACAATATAACAATGCGGAAACTGCTGTTGTATCTTTTAAATTCGCAATAGCTTTTGCGCAGGTAGAGCGTACATTTATATATTTTTCTTTTAGTTCCGAATCATTATCATTTATATTTTTCAAAAGAAGAATATCAATCAATGCCGGCAAAATCTGTTTGTTTCTGATTCGGTCAGAACAGCTTATAACTGTCAAAATCACTTCCGGACACTGTGAAACTGAAAGAAGATGGGAATAGATTTTAATCAGATTTTCAGCCTCATATCTTTCGTCAAGAGAAAGAATATTTTTTACGGCCACCTGTATATCAGCGGGCGAAATTGCGTCGCATTCTTTGGTAATTTCTTCTAAGTTTAAAAAGCCTTCTTCCATATCTCCGCAAAAGATTTTTCCTACATTAAACAAAATATATTACAAAATAATTGATTTATCAAGTAAAGAAGCCCGAACCATAATTTAAAACCGAATGAGGTGAGGCCTCGCAATGATGTTTCTATGTCACCCTGAACTCGTTTCAGGGTCTCTGTATCATGAGATGCTGAAACAAGTTCAGCATGACATGATATCAGCTTGCCTTCTGTTCTTTTAACTGTTAAAGAATAACAAAAAGCCCTCTCAAAATAGAGGGCTTTTTTATTTATGCTTGTTTTGTATTTTCGGTTTGTTTCTTTTTCTTATTTTCAAGATACATTTCACAGAGTTTGTTTGCCGGTTTTGTAACCACTACAGGCACAAGGTATCTGTATACCAGACCAAATACAATCATTGATTTAACAGCACTGAAACCTTTAACTTTCGTATTCAACATTGATTGATCTTTTTCTATCATGTTTTTATATAATTTGTTTCCGTAAAGCATATCAAGAGCTTTAACTGATGGTTTAAGTTTAGGTTTTTGGCCTGATGCTTTAGCGGCCTTTTTCAGAGCTTTATTTTCTTCATCTATTTTTTTATTTTTTTCTAAAAATTCATTATAGAAACTCTTATTATCTTTTAACTGGTTACTGATAAATCTTGCGGATTGTTTTTCCCACTTTCCGTTTATTACACCATCAAGAGTATAGGCTCCCAGAGTCGAGATAAGGAATGTAAGCCCCTGGTTTACGGTAAGAGTTTTTCTTCTTTCTTCATCCAATTTATCATTTTTAAGTGTTCTGAACATGTAAAGTCCGCTTGTAATAAGGGCTTCAATTGTCATACAATGCTGAAATACGTTCGCATTTTTAAATTTATCTGAAAGATATCCCATCGGACCGCAATCAATAAGTCTTCTTGTAAAGTTTTTACCAATCCATTGTGCAGCCTCGTCATATTTTTGGCTCATCGCACCTGTAAAATGCGGAGCTGAATTTGAAGAGTTCAGTGAATTGTATTTTGTGTTTCTGTTATTTCTTAAAGAAGGATTTGCATAATTATTTGTATTAAATGATACGTTCATTATTTTAGCCCTCCTTTCATAATACTTTCAAACACGGAATTTTGGGTTATGTTATTTGTATATTGCATATTTTCTGCTTTTTTATCTTCTGTCTTGTCTGTTGTATTCTGAGGTGCGGTTTGAGCCTGTGCGGTTTGATTTGCATTAGCTTCCGGTTTCTTTTTCTTTTCTACACCGAATACATATTTTAAAATCGGCGGAATTAAAGCAATTGTTAACATTGCTCTTGGTATTGCGATAACAAATCCCGGAATATTTTTTACTAATGTTTTTATTGTTGCTTTTTGGGCATACAGAGCGTCAAGTGCAAGCTGTCCTGCCTTATCAAGCTGTTTGGCTTTTTTAAGTGCTTCTTTTTCATTAATTTTTTCTTGAATATCTTTTAATCTTTTAGAACCCAAGAACTCTTTTTTGTCTTCATATAACTTAGTTATAGCAGTATCTAAAGGACTTGTTAGGATTACGGATGCTACAAAACCAACAAGAGCAGATGCAAATGAATGTCCTGCGGCGTAAGTTTTATCATCCTTGTCTTTTTCACCCGGCAGAGCAAGAATTGTAGCAGGTCTGAGGACACCCGCAAGGCCTAATGCTACAAGTGCACTTGTTGAAATGTTATGTTCTTGTGCTCTTACGAGGAAGTTCCCAAATGTTTTGTTTGTATAAAGTCTATCGATAAAAGAGGCAGTCTTGCTCGCTCCCGCTAGACTGCCGCTAAATGCTACACTTTTTCCTCTGTTATTATTCTTATCACACAATCCCGCATTTTTCTCCGGATGGTTCTGCGGGAACTTATAATCAGAAAGACCACCCTGCGTTAGGTTAGGCTTGTAACCATGTAATGTAATGTTCATCTTTTTCTTTCACCAAATAATTTAATGTCTTCTACAATTATTTTAAATCAACTGAAAAAAAAATTTGCTATCAAATTTAAGAAACTTTACAAAAAAATAATATTTTTTATTTAAAAATAGAACAAATTAGCTTAATATCAATATTTCACCCGCAATATACAACTTAACATTAGTGTAAAATATACACTTTTATACATATAAGAATCATCGCTAATTTTTCTTAACTTTTTTGAAATAATCGGGATTGCTCAATGCCTCGTAAGTACAGGTGACATCAGGATTTGACAGACAATTTGTATTTCTTGACAATGGGGAGTTTCCGTTTGTAGGTGTAGCATCTTCAACTGGAACTAAAGCGCCATTCGATTTCAATTCAAACATAAAAAGGTCAACACCGCCTTTGTTTGGTTTCTTTTTCCAACCGTTAGTGTCGATTGTTATCAGCCATTTTCCGCTGCCATCACCAAAATCAAATATAACAAAAGTTCCGTCATTAAGGGCTAACATACCATCATTCATAAGAGCAGATACCATATATTCGCGATAAGAGCCTCTTATAAAGAGTGATAGTGAACTTGAAGCTTCAAAATTTGCAAAAGGGAAAATTGTTGTATCACAGTTATTTTGTCCCATCACACAAATAGAAGATTTAATTATATGTTTATTACATGTGTTTACCATGTCAGCAATTGCTTTGTTCAATGGTAAATTTCCGCCATAATCTTCAAACGCAACCCTTTGAAACACCTGAGACATAGAAGAGTAAGCCTTTTTAAACCGTTGTTGTAATACGGAACTTTGATGATTTTCAATCAACGCCGGCATGGTCATTGCCGCAACAATACCAATTATCCCGAGGGTGATAAGAACCTCTGCGAGGGTAAAAGCCTTCGTCATTGCGAGCTGAACGGAGTGAACGTGGCAATCCCGCTTTTCTGGTAGACTAAAGTCTACCCTACTATTTACCTTCTGTTCTTCTAATATATTCATACTTTAGCCTCCTTTAAAGCTTAAAC
>JAGAVG010000006.1 GCA_017942035.1 bacterium
ACACCTTCGGTATCAGATGCCATAACTTTTCTGTTCTTGCCATCTTTCGCAATCATTTGAACATGGGTACAAATTGTACCCCAGTTGGAATTTAGTTCTGGGTCTCGTTTCCTCATTTTCTTGATATATTGTTTAACATCAGTGGACTCTGTCAACACGAATACAATATCCTCAACAGAAAAATACCACTTTTCCTGTTCTTTATCCCAACTGGTTCTAACCTTATAATCTTCAAACAGTTTTATTGAAGTCTTTTTATCTTGTTCATTCAATGCCATAAACAATTCCTTTTCTCAATAGTATCATAAAAATTTTCAAGCCACATTTTCAAGCAACCAAGTTCTGAACTCGTCAACTCTGTGGTAAATTTTTTCAAAATCAGCCGTTTCAGCAATATAAGAAAACGGCTTTTTATATGTTCAGTTTATGTTTTCACCATTTAGTGTACAGTTCGAAAGTAGTGTTTTCAGTATTTCTACTTTGGTTTCATCTGATGTTTTCAACAGCTGTTTATGTAATTAACGCAGAGCCTTAACCATTCTATATACGGCGATAATACTTTCTTTCGGTAAATGGTCGATATTTTCTTTTATATATGCACTCATTGTTTCTATGGTTACGTCTAAATGTTCAAAGTCGAACAAATCTTTAAGTTCAATATTAAGAGCTTTTGCCAAGTCTAACAGCGAACGCGACGGGAATGTATCACCGCATTCAATATGACTTAAACTTCTTTGGTCTATATTAGCTACTTCCGCAAGCTGTTGTTGCGATATGCCTTGCGCCTTACGAAGTTCTTTAATTCTTTTACCTAATAATTTTTTAATATCGTTCATACTATCTCCAAGCATAAATGTTTTGCTACACTAATTGAACAAGTTAAAATGGTAATCTCTTGACATCATGCCAGTTAATATTGTATTTTACAATATATAAAGTCAAAATATTATAATTTTAGAAAATTTATGACTATAAAGGAGCTAAAGATGAAAAACTATTACTTATTTTTCTTTTAATAATATTCATTAATTGTTCCATTGGTATTGCACAAGCTAAATTAACAGATCCGTCGTTATCCGCACCGTATAAGCCTACTGGCATGTGCATACTTACATTTATATATAGGATTTTCTGCGAAACACAATGAGTAACTTTCTTGACATTTTCAATAAACAATACTTTCCGCCTGAAAAAGATGAGGATTTTGTTTTGCGTAAAAGTCAGATTGAACTGTTAAATCAGCTTGCAAAAGGCGACACAATTAAAGAAACTGCAGAGCGAATGAACCTTAAATATTACAACCTGCAAAAGCGGACACAGCTTTTATATAAAAAGTTCAATGTCAAAACCCGTAAAGAGCTTATCTCAAAAGCCATTAAGTATAAAATCATCAAGACTTCTGCAATTACCCCAAAATTTCGCAAACGGTTTCTAAAAAACATGCCTGTCGAAATAGAACCACTACCCACAAAGCCACGATTTAAATTAGAAGATGACGAAATAACACTTTTAAAACTTTCAGCCACCGGAGCAACGCGGAAGGAAATTACGAAACAAATGCACCTGTATAATGTATATGCCGCAAACTGTATCGCAAGTCGGGCATGTTATAATCTTTATGCGTCTAATATTACCCAAGCTGTAGCAATCGCAAAAGTCTTAAATTTAATATAGTTTTCTCGTATGAAATATTACTCATTTTTAAAACTGTTATCATGTTTGTAATCCGTATTTTTAGTCATTTTACAGACTTAATTTTACCGCTGTATTAGACTAAAATAAGAGCAAAAAACAAAAGTTTTACAAGTTGAATTTGTATAGAAAATATACCAACATCTTTTATAGAAAGTCACATAGAAATAATATATCTTATTAATATGGATGAATTTTTGCAGAAGTTTGGTAAAAGTGTTAGAAAATATCGAGAGATCTATGGTTTAAGCCAAGAAAAATTTGCAGAACTTGTAAATGTTTCTACAAATACAATTAACTCTATCGAGAACGGTAAATCATTTTTGACTTATCAGACATTGAAAAATTTATGTTCCGCACTGAATATAACTCCGCCAATGCTTTTTAATTTTGAAGTTAAACCAGATAAGCCTGATAAAAATCTGCATCTGCTTATTTCATATTATAAAAAGTTATTACCGGCACAGCAAAAACAAGTCTTGGATATATTGAAAACATTTAAATAATAAGAATT
Source organism: bacterium (assembly GCA_017942035.1). GTDB lineage: Bacteria > Cyanobacteriota > Vampirovibrionia > Gastranaerophilales > Gastranaerophilaceae > RUG14219. The sequence goes on from JAGAVG010000006.1 coordinate 2,207, forward strand.
TGTTATTCAATATTTAAATTCTTTAGGCATATATTGTTTTACATATTCATCAATACTGATAAAATTTTTATATGATTAAATCATTCAAGTGCAAGGAAACGGAAAAGATTTTTAGGGGCAGGTTTTCAAAAAAGTTGCCGTCAGATATTCAAGATAGGGCACTAATCAAGTTGCACATGATTGATACGGCGGAACAAATTGCCGACTTACGAATACCGCCTGCAAACTTTCTTGAACAACTGCAGGGCAACAGGGCGGGGCAACATTCAATCCGCATAAATCAGCAGTTTCGTATTTGTTTTGTTTGGGCTGATAACAACGCATTTGACGTTGAGATAGTGGATTATCATTAAGTTTTGAAAAATAATCTGTCAGCAGGGTTGATTTTATATTGTACGTAGTACATAATATGTATAGATAGAAAATTATGGAGTTAGTATTATGTCACAGTATTTAAAAATTCCTCATGTCGGACAGGTCTTGCAAGACGAGTTTTTAGAACCCTTAGGACTTTCACAGAACGCACTTGCATTAGCTATTGGTGTACCGTCAAATCGCATTAATGCCATTATCAGAGGGCAAAGGTCAATTACTGCCGATACTGATTTGAGATTAACTAAATACTTCGGGCTTTCAAAAGGTTATTTTCTGCGGCTGCAAAACAACTTTGAACTTCTGGAAGCTGAACAGAAAACCGATTTAACAAACATTGTTCCGTTCAACTATGACAAACAAAAGAAAGCTATGTAAATCATGCGGCGTTTTTCATGATTGCCCAAGTTCGAATCTTGAGTGCCAAAAGACATATATAAAAAAGGTGAAACAATTATTGTCTCACCTTTTTCAAATTACTTTATGGTAGACTAAAGTCTACCCTACATGCTACATATTGTATGGTTATTCTCTCCAAGGGGGTAGAGGGTAATATTAATCGTTCAAACACATCGCATCTATGATAGCGTTGCGGGAGGTAAGGGTTACGCCCGTGTATACCAGACTAAATTGTCTATAATATGCGCCACTATCATTGACATCATCACCTGCCCAAATTGCAAAGTACGGTTCAGGAAAGCCAAGAGAGCTTGCTGTGCCTGATTTGTACGTTAGATTATTTACGTATTGTTTAGCGCTTGTGCTAGGGTTGCCTTCATAGATTGCACTTGCTACCTGTCCAAGCTCGGACAATGTTGGTAAGTTGTTTACGTGTCCACATTGTTTAACAGCACCTGCCCAGTAATCGTTATTGTAATAACATGACGTTATTCCATATTTATTGCTTGCAACCATTTTATTGCACTCAGCTTTAGTCACAGGTGTAGGTATAAACGGAGCGCCAAAACATTTTCCGCCTAATTCAAACGCACAACCACTGCCTAGACCGCCAGCGTTAAATGCTATTACATCTTTACTCAATTGGTTCGGCTTTTTAGCCCCATTCCAGTCAAACACCGCCGCTACGCAACCTGATGAAGAACTGCTGTCGGCACTCCAAGCAACTGGATTGTTTGTATCTATGTCACATTTCTTATTATAGGATAAAATCATAGCAGTGCCATCTGCCGTAATTATTCCCATTGTATTATCCCAATCGTGGCTATCATCGTTTTTCATTTTCAGTTGTTTTCCGGTCTTTGTTTTAGATATCTCCCATTCTTTACCATCATCATCAATTATTACTTTTTCTGTAGGCCAGCACTCTTGAAGATGGCTGTTATCACAGATTTTTGCAAGCTTTAAATGATGTTGAAGTTCTGTTACAAAAGCTTCCGTACTAGCATAACCGTTTAAACCTGAAACCGACAGCATTTTATCTGTTGCCTTTGAAAATTTTTGCTTAATATTTTGAATTCTTGCACTCTTGACCCTATCCTGAATATTTGTAATCAATATCGGTAATGTTATCGCCGCTACAACCCCGATTATACCGAGAGTGATAAGAACTTCGGACAATGTAAAGGCATTTTGTGTTATTTTCTCTTTCATAATTTTATATTCTAGCATTTCTTATCCTTTCCAGCCATAAACTGACGTTTAAATTTTCGCACCATTTTTTATATTTTGGTGCGAGTGGGGCTGAAACTCCCTAAAAAATACCTTCTTAAAATTCAAAAAATTCACAAAAAACAACAAACGACCACTTGAAAAGTGATGGAAAATATTGTATAATAAGGCTATAAAAAACTCGCATCAAAATATAAAATTTGGTGCGAGTTTATAGTTCCAAATTCGCCTCATAATGATGTGTCAAAGTGTAAGGTATAATATAAAATTTGTGAAAAAAAATACTTGTTATATAATATTTTTATGGACTTACAAAAATACCAGTATGATTATATAGATGATGATGGTGATTTGGATATTGATGAGGATATCTATGATAATTTTGAGGTTCATAATTTAAGATTCTATATTAGCAATATTTTTGGCTGGGTTGTAGGGTCCATATTGCTTGTGATATCTTTAATCGGATTGTATAATCTTCAATTTACTTCAATTTATATGCTATTTTGCAGTCTTTTATTCATCCCGCCGGTGGGGAAAGTTCTTCGAAAACGCATGCGAAGGAAATAATTAGTTTAAGAACTTGAATTTTACAGATTTTTATAATATTTATAAGTAAACATCAATGTTAACCCTTTGAGGAGGAAGTATGAAAATATTAGTTGGAATGTCAGGTGGTGTAGATTCTTCAGTTACAGCAATGTTATTGAAAGAGCAAGGACATGAAGTAATTGGTGCAACGATGGCAATTTGGGGTAAAGGCGGAATTTACAAAGAAATTCAGGATAAAATTAATTCTCTTCCTCAAAAACCGCAAGGAACCCATGGAGCTTGTTTCGGTCCTGATGAAAAAGAAGACATTGATGCTGCCAGAAAAATTTGTGAAGATATTGGAATTGAATTCCACGTTTTTGACTGCGCAAAACAATATGAAGAAATTGTTTTGAATAATTTTAAGGCTGAATATATATCCGGCCGCACTCCAAATCCTTGTATTTGGTGTAATTCACTTATAAAATTTGATGTTCTTCCTCATCTTGCAAAACTTAACGGAATTAACTTTGATAAGTTTGCAACCGGTCATTATGCCAGAATAGAACTTGATGAAAATGGCCGTTATCAGCTTAAAAGAGGGGCAAATCCTAAAAAAGATCAGTCGTATTTTTTATATCGTTTGTCTCAAGAACAATTATCAAATATTATGCTTCCTTTAGGTGGGTATACAAAAGAACAGATTCGCGAAAAAGCCAAATCTTACGGCTTAACGGTTGCTGATAAGCCCGACAGTCAGGATTTTTACGAAGGCGATTATAACGAACTTCTCGGGGTAAAAAGCAAAAAAGGAAATATTGTAGATAAAGACGGAAATGTTTTAGGCTCCCACGACGGTATCTGGAATTATACGATAGGGCAGAGAAAAGGCCTCGGCATCAGCGCATCGGAACCTTTATATGTGTTGGAGTTAAGGAAGGATACAAATGAAGTTGTTGTCGGATTTAGGGACAAAACTTTGAACAATAAGTTAATTGCCGTTAAAACAAATTGGGTTGCGTTCGAAAAACTTGAGAAAGAAATGAAATGTCAGGCAAAAATACGTTCGACTCAGCAGCCGCAGGATGCAATAATTAGACCGGTAAGTGACAGCGAAGTCGAAATAGAATTTATTGAGATGCAAAAATCTATTGCTCCGGGTCAGTCTGCTGTTGTTTATGATGGAGAAACACTTCTCGGCGGCGGAATTATTGATAGAATTTTATAATAATCTTAATATTTTAGCTAACAAAAAAAAATTTTATGTGTTTTTGTATAAATAATGAAAGTTGAAAGTTCAAATAAATTTAATATACAAAAAACAGAAAATTCTATAGTTTCAGTTAAGAACAATCCTGATAATAAGCCGATAACCCCTGCCTTTGGCAGTAGACCGGGGCTTTTGAATTATTATGTTGCTAAGTATAATTTAAAACTGATTATGCGGGATGACTTTAAAAATCCGCTCAAGGCTATTTGGAGAAAACAAATGGGCATTGGGGAGTTTTTAAAAAACTATGGAAATTATGAGAATTTTGCGCAGGCAAAGGGATATGAATATGCGCATGAACATAAATGGACCGCTCAGGATCTTACAAGAGTTGAGGGGCTTCAGTACAATTTGCCGATGCTGAAAAATATGAATATGAAACAGATTAACGTCATTTTGGACAGCATACATCATAAAAATTTGTTTTATCCTGTAATACGAGGATGTAATCACAGGTGTTCTTACTGTTTTTTGGATGCTAATGCACCTATAAAAAGAATTAGTTTTGAAGATTTTAAACAAACGATAGATGATTTGTCTGAAATGACTAAAAGGATGCTTTACAAAACGGATAATAGGCCAAATAAGAAAGCGGCATCATTTTTATTTTATGATTCAGATGGGAGTCAAGTTTTTCTTAAAGATAAGGATGGAAAAATTCATGAATTTCCAGAGCTTAATGCAATGATTTATGATTTAACCGGAACAAGAGGAATTTTTGATACTGCTGGATGGAACCCTAAAAGTAAAGAAATTCAAGCGCGAATGGAAAGAATGGTAAATTATTATTGTGATAATAAAAGAGAGTTAAATAAAATATCGTCGTTTAATTTATCTATTAACCCGTTTGAAGGTTTGTATGATAAAGCTACTCAGTATAAAAATAAAGGGAACATTGAAGGATTTGAAAGGCTTAAAAAATTATATATTGACATGGTTGTAAACATGTTGACAACTTTTACGCCGCTTATTCGAAATAAAAATGTAAAGATATTGTGCCGCGCATATCCTGATAGTGTTGTTAGCAGGGCTTATGATGGGTATAAACATAGTGATGCCTTGAAATTAAGACAAGAAATTATTGAAAAATATTTAGAAAAAAATACGGATAATTGTGAGTATGATAATAATATTCAAGATATTATTGAAAGAATTTTCGTTGTAAATTCAAATATTATTGGAAAAGGCGGTAGAAATAATACATTTAAAACATTTATGGATCAAGCAGAAGCAAATTCTTGGGATGAATATTGGAAGCAGAAAAATAAAAAAGTTAATGCTTTAAAACAACAGATGGCTCTTGTTGATATAAATGGTAAAATATATTTAGGTAATGATTTTTATCTGTGTGGAACAGATTTGCAATTAGATTATCAAAATCCGATAGAAAAGAAATTAAGAATATCAGTTTTACCGGAAATTATAAATTTTAAATAAAAACATAACCGTCTTATAAAATAAGTGCGTGAGCGAACAAATCACCGACTTTAGCGTTATATTCCCGACCGTCGTCTTTTGCAAATAGATTTTCCCAGTGAGAAAGAGGTTTCCCATCTGTTGAAAATGAAGGATTTGTCATCATGAGAGCGTGAGTGTTTGTATCATATCTGAGAGGGAACAAGTCTTCCATTTGCATAAAACTTGCGAGTTTGTCGCTCGGGTATTCATAAGCAAAAAGTGATGTGTTTATGTAATTAAGACGTGTTTCGTAACTTCTTCCGCCTTCGTCGTTGTCGTTTGAAACTTCAACACCCGGAACGTAATCCCTGTCATATTTTAATTTTTCAGACCAATTTTTAACATTATCAAAATTATCAGGAGGAATAAATGCGGTTCCGGTTGTAAGACCGAGGTTTCTGTATCTTTCAAAGTCTCCGGTACTTTTTTCACCGGCAAAACTTAAAGTTGTCTTACCTGAACGTTTTCTGATTTCGTTCAAAATGTATTGCATCTGACCATATTCCGGAAGAGCGCCGACGCCGGTGTAATTTTGAAGGTCATATCCTCCTATATGTTTGGCAGAATCAATAAATATCGCTTCAAATCCCATGTTGATAAGTTTTACATGTTCTTCTATAAAAAGTTCCTGATGCTGAGGATTGTCCCAGTGAAATACTATATCAGGGCCGTAGTTATCTGCAATTTTAATCTGATCGGCTGATATAACCGTTCTAAATCCTGTTTTAAGCCCGTGTATGTGTGCAAGGAGATTAAAGGCTTTAAATTGTTCTTCCGGCGAAATTTCATCAATTATGTCGTAATCTATAATATTTCTGCTGTAAGGTGCATTGAGTCTTATTCCGTAAATTGAATTTTCTTCTCCGCCTTTATTCAGTCCGTCGCCATATATGTTCGGAAAAATTTGGGAAAGAATTACACAATTTGCCCAGCTTTTTGCAGAAGGTGGTATTGCGGGAAGAAGTTTTATTGAACTTAAAATTCCGTTTTTTGTAATATTTCCTTCCATTTCTGCTATTGCACGGTTGTTTATTTCTATGTAATTTGCGTGTGCGCCCCATTTATCACCGTAATCAGGAGTTTCGATATTATCCGGAAATTTTTCGTAAAATTCTCCGCTTTCATTTATTGTAACAAGACTTTCTACTGCGTTTTTTACACTTCTTTGTAAAAGTTCGAAAGGCAGAATGGCACTTATCCATTTTTTTGCTCCGGAAATCTTAAGGTGCTCTTCACTAAAGCTGTCACGGTGAAGTTTTGTATTTTCATTCAAGGCTGTTAATAATTTGTTAACCGAATTTGTCATAAATACAGAATAAATGTTTTTGTTTTATTTTTAATACCTTTTCGGGGGATTTTTTATATTCTGCTTAAGTCTAATGAAGGTTAGAGTTCCGGCTTAATTGTTTCGTAATCGTTTATCTTTTCAAATTCATGTTTTAAAGGGTTGTAGCCGTATACATAATATTTATTTCCGTCTGTAGAAATTTTTAGGGCATTGTGTTTGTCTGTTCTGTATATATCGGTCTTTCTCAAAACGTCAAGAGTTCCGATTGTAGGGTGGCCGAATTTGTTTTCGCCAGTGGAAATTATTGAAACTTTTGAATTTATATGGCTTAAAAATTCCGGATTAACAACGCCTTTTGCGCCGTGGTGCCCGACTTTTAAAACTTCAATATTTGATGGCAAATTCTGTTTTATGCTTTCGAAAGTTTCGATTGTACCGTCACCCATAAATAACATGTCAAAATCTTTATATGAAATTAATGTAACGATAGAATTCTCGTTGTCAGAGTCTTTGCGTTTTATATCTGCAAAATATGTTTTTACGTTAAAATCTCCGTTTGTGTAAATCGTTTCGTTATTTTTAGCAAGTTTTGCAGGAATTTTATTTTCCTTCAATGTTTTGTAAATGTTGAAGGAAGTGGAAGATTTGTTATAAAATGTGTTTATGTAAGTGTTTTGAACTTTTAAATTCTCGAGAATATCAACGGCACCGCCGGAATGGTCGTTATCAAAGTGTGTGATAATCAAACCTTCAATATTTTTTATCCCTCTGTCTTTTAAGTATTTCAGGAGGATTATTTTTGCCTGAGAATTTCCTCCGTTATAGCCGCTTTTGCCGGTATCTATTATAAAATATTTGTTATCTGGTGATTTTATAAGAAAACAATCAGCATTTTTCACATCAAAAGCTATTATTTCCAAATTTTTGTGAGGAATTTTTATTTGAGAACCTGCAAGTATTAAAACAGCTAAAATTAAAATTGCCAAGCGTTTTTTGTTTGTTCCGAATTTTATCATCCCTGTCACAAATACAATGATTGCAAGATATAATGCAACTTGCCATAAAGCCGGATGGGTAGTTGTTAAAAGCGAATGAGGAAGTTCGGCAAATAAATTTGAAATTTTTAACAGAATTGAAATGTTAATATTCAAAATCCAGTCAATAATGCCGCAGATTTTTAATGTTAACGGAGAGAAAAGTGCAAGAATTGAGCTTGTAAATCCGCCAAAACTTATTACTGCTAAAAATGGCACCGATAAAATATTTGCAAAAATTGAATATAAACAAAAAGTGTTAAAATAAAACATCTGTATCGGGGCAACCCAAATTTGAGCGACAATCGGAATTAACATAGTACCGGCAAGCCAATTTATTACCTTATTTTTAGATTGAATTTTTTCGAAAATAGAATTAGCAGTCGTTAAAAGTCCCAAAGTTACAAGAAAAGAAAGTTGAAAGCCGACATCATTAATAAACGCCGGATTATAAATTAGCATTAATAAAGCAACAAAGGATAAAAGCGACACACTGTGCGCATCCCGGTCAATAAGTTTTCCGGCAAGAACAAACAAAAGCATTAAAGCTGCTCTTATAACCGATGCTCCTAATCCTGTCATCATTGTATACAGGATTACAACTCCCATACCGCTCAGAATAGTAAATTTATACGGAAATCTTAAAATTTTAAATAATATGAAAAACCAGAACCCGAAAATAAAAGCGACATTCATTCCTGATGCGGCAAGAATATGCAATAATCCCGACTGAATAAATGCAGATTTTACATAATCCGGCGGAGCAACAGCATCATCGCCAAACACAACACCGCCCAGAATTTCCAGATTAGGACTTTTTAAGAATGACGAATGTATTGAAAGAATTTTCCCTCTTTTGTCATTCAGATTTTGAAGAAATTTCCAATATCCGCTCAAATTTTTATTGATTAATTTGCCGTCATTTCCGGTATAAAAAACGGTGTAAGCATGAAAATTTCTCAAATATTTGCCATAATCAAATTGAGAAGGATTTGAGGCCTTAAACGGAATTCTTAATTTCCCGTTAAATTCGTATGAATTTCCGATTTTATAATTAGAAAAATTACCGGTTTCATCGTAAGCAGTTACAAAAATTTTTCCTTTTATATTCTTGTCTCCAACTTTGTTAACATTAACAAAAAACTTTGCCTTTGTTCTGTCGTTACTGTTTGGAATAGAAACAATCTGTCCGGCTATCATAGTATCTGCCGGCGCAAGAGGATAAATTTCATCAATAGGTTTTATTTGAATATATGTATTGAAAAATCCAAAGTAGAAAAATATCAATAAAACTGATGATTTAACAATAGACAAGTTATTTTTAAAAGTCAAAAATGCTGTTAGGATTGTGAAAACCGCCGCCGAAAATATACCGTGTCCGTAAAAACAAGACAAAATTCCCACGATATAGCTTAGGGTTACGGCAAGCATGAGAACATTTTTGTTTTGTAAAATTTCTTGTATATTGCTGTTAAATTTATTCATTACAAATGTCTTGTCTCCGGTTTTAAAAGGATACCGGCAAGTTTTTCAGCCCCTTGAAATTTTCTTTGAGCTAAGATTTCGGCCGCTTTTTCTCTATTATAATCGACAAAACGGTGTTCTACACTGAAAGCTCCGGAGTTGAAGTCTATAATTGCATAACAAGCTTTTGCATTATCAGTAAAAGGTCTTCCGACACTTCCTGCGTTGACAACCGTTTGTTTTTTAGAAGTCTGATATCCGCAAGGAATATGCGTATGACCGCAAAGAATTAAATCAGCGTCTGTATTTGCGATAATTTCTTCAATCTCTTCAATCGGCCTGTTCGGAAGAATGTCTTCGTTGTTTCTTCTAGGCGAACCGTGTACCATCAAAACTTTAACATTTTCCATTATAAGTTCTTTTTGCGGCGAAAGATTTGCCAGATATTCTTTTTGAACTTCCGATAAGATTTCGGCGTCATTTTCCAGAGCGTTTCCCATAACCGGAAAAGCTGATTTTACATTAGATAGAATTTTATCAGAAAATTCTGCAATCATTTTATCCGTATTTCCCTGAATAATTTCCCAATTTTGCCCTTTTACAAAGTCAACAGTCTCTGAAGGCTGAGGGCCTGCCATTGCCAAATCTCCCAAACATAAAACTTTTTCGCAATTTTGACTTTTATAATCATTAATTACAGCTTCAAGAGCCTGCATATTCCCGTGGATGTCAGATATAACAGCAACTTTCATATTTTTCCTCTCTTTTTTTATTTGTGATAAAATAATTATATGATAAAAAGAAGAAACTCAAAAGTAATAACAATCGGAAATGTAAAAATCGGCGGCGATAATCCCGTCAGCGTGCAGTCAATGTGTAATACTGATACACGCAATGTAGAATCAACACTTAGCCAGATAAATGAAATGGCTGATAGAGGGTGCGAAATCGTAAGGCTTGCTGTCTTGAATAAAGATGCTGCTTCCGCAATCAAAGATATTGTTAAAAAATCTCCGCTTCCTCTGGTTGCCGATATCCATTTTGATTATAGACTTGCAATTCAATGTATTGAAAACGGAATTAATGCTCTCAGATTAAACCCGGGAAATATCGGGAAACGTGAAAATGTCGAAAAGGTTGTGAAATTAGCTAAACAAAATCAGGTTCCGATAAGAATCGGCGTCAATGCCGGATCTTTGGAGAAATCTCTTGAATTAAAAGACATTCCGCTTTCTGAAAAAATGGTTGAAAGTGCAATGGGACATATTAAAATCCTTGAAGATTTAGATTTCGATTTAATAAAAGTGTCACTAAAATCCTCCAATGTTTTAACGACAATCGAAGCCTATAGAGATATTTCACAGAAAATTCCATACCCGCTCCATCTCGGTGTAACAGAAGCCGGAACAATGCGGGGTGGTTTGATTAAATCTGCAGTAGGGCTGGGCACCCTTCTGGCAGAAGGTATCGGCGATACAATAAGAGTTTCTCTTACGGAAAATCCTGTGGAAGAAGTCAGTGCTGGTTTTGACATATTAAAAAGTCTTGCTTTAAGAACCGGAGGAGTAAATTTTGTGTCCTGTCCGACCTGCGGAAGAACGCAAATCGATTTGATTTCTCTTGCTAAAAAAGTTGAAGAAAAATTTAAATATATAAAAGAACCTATAACAATCGCAACAATGGGTTGTGCCGTTAACGGCCCCGGAGAAGCTAAACATGCCGATTTCGGAATAGCCGGCGGTATCGGGGAAGGCTATATATTTAAAAAAGGCGAAATTATTGCGCGCGTTCCTGAAGATGAACTTCTTGAAAAACTTGAAGAAATTATAATAAAATCCATCAAATAGTATATGCATATATTTTGTAAAGAATTTATAATGTAGTTGTAAACAGTAGAAAAATATAGTAAAATATCACAAAAGAGGTGGATATGAGAAAGAATTTATTACTTGGAATACTCGCTGCGGCTATAATACTTCCGGTATCGGCAGAATTGACGGTATCTGATTTGTCATCGCCTGAATATCTGATTAATCACGGACATTCAATGGCCGGTGTAGAAGCTATTGCTCGTTCAAAGTCCGCGGCAATGGGAGTCCCTTATGAAAGTATTAGAGAAGAAAAAGTTTATGAATCTAATCCTTTTTTGAACTTCCTTCACAATGTTTATACATACATTGATCCGGCGGCAGATCAGGATACATTCTTAAATCACGATATTAAAGTTGAGCCAAGTGTCACCGATTTATAAGAAGATTGCAATATCCGCCCTTTCAACTTTCATAATATTTTCTTATACTCCCGCTTTTTCCGTTCAAAACGGCCGGCTGGAGTATAATGACGTTTTATATGATTATTCAAATTTTGATGTTCAAGAGGTTACGCACGAAGCTGATGAAATATTCAAAAAATATAACAGTGCACAAACTGATGCCGAAAGGTTACAACTTGGCCAAAATGCTCTTTGTAAATACTATCTTTTAACCAAAATTGACTATGAAAATATTTATCCGTTTGTTCAGCTTGCAAGGTTATATATTGATAAAAATAAAAAAAGGTTTGCAAAAGAATATCTTTCCACTGCGCTTAATCTTGATAACCAAAATGCTTATGCAAACTATTATTACGGCGAATATTATTTTAAATACAGAGATTACAGAAGGGCTTTAAAACATTATTTGATTGCGTATAATAATGGATATAGAAATCTATATGACTTGAATTTAAAAATGGCAATAATTTATGAAAAATTAGGGGATATTCAAAAATCTATTGATTTTTATACACAGGCATATAAAATAGATTCTTCGCAAAATCCGGAAATATCGGAGAAAATAGGTTCACTAAAACAACTTAATTACGATAAATCTGAGTATTACAGTAAAAGTATCATTAGAGAGTAAATAAATGAAAAATAAATTTTTAACAATAATAACCGCAGCATTTTTATTAATACCTACAGCCGCATTCCCAGAAGAAATTCAGGCTGTATTTGATGACCCTCTGGGTATAGATAAAAAAACTGATGATGTATTGTTTAATGTGCCGGTGAGTTTCAAACCGTATAAAGCCGGCAGAAATGAAGTTGTGTTTAATGAAAGTAAAAAATATATTAACGTAATTGACCCTAATGTCAGCAATAATAAAGGTGGAAGTTATTTTCCGGGCGGCCGCGGAGTTAACCAGCTTGTAATCTATACCCCTTCGTATGGTGAAAGAACAAGGACGAACGAGTTTGGAACAGAAGCCATTGTTGAAGGAAATATCGTGTCAGAAATTTCAGGTGCGGATTCATTAATTCCTCAAAACGGCATTGTAATCAGCGGCCATGGTGCGGCTAAAAACTGGATGACATCAAGTCTTAAAGTTGGAACGAAAGTTTTTATTGATGAAGAAAACAGCATGCTTTATGCTTATACAACTTCTGAAAGTTATATTTATGAGACTGAAAAAAAGATAGAAGAAACAGATGCAATAATTAATTATTATAAATCTCTGAATAACGATTATAACTGGAAAGTTCCGGCCTCATACCTTGATGATGCCCGTGAATATTTGAAAAAAGCTCAAAAAAATCCGGAACAGGTTCAAAAATATTCTAAACTTGCAATTGATACGGCAAATGATGCGATAAAAAGTGTGCTTCCTTATAAAGCCGGCGAACTTAAAGGGGTATGGCTGAGACCGACTGAAACTACGCGCGAAGAGATTATTTCAACTCTTGATGATCTAAAACAAACCGGTATAGATAACGTTTTATTGGAAACATATTATCACGGTAAAACTATTTATCCGAGCAAAGTTATGCAAAATTACGGTCTGATTGCGCAAAATGAAATTTTCAACGGGATTGATCCATTAAAAATATGGATTGAAGAAGGCCGCAAAAGAAATATAAAAGTTCAAGTCTGGTTTGAAACATTTTATGTAGGCAACAAAAATCCGAAAGATAACCCGACAAGTATTCTTGCCCAGTTTCCGGATTGGGGAAATAAAATCAAAAGGGATGCCGACTCTCAAGATGCGGCAACAAAATCTGTTACAGAACACAACGGATATTTTATAGATCCGGCAAATCCTTATGTTCAGGACTTTTTATACAAACTTCTTAAAGAAATTATCGCAAATTACCATCCGGATGGCATAAATCTGGATTACATAAGATACCCTCAAATAATGTCAAAAAGCGATGCCGGAAGCTGGGGTTACACTAAATACGCGCGTGAAGAATTCAAAGCAATGTATGGAGAAGACCCGATTAATCTTACCCGCTCAAATCCATTGTGGTCGGGCTGGGAAAATTACAGAAGGAGCCGCATTACTAATTTCGTAAAACGTGCCGGCGAACTCGGACGTCAGAATAATGTTTATGTTTCGGCTGTAATATTCCCGGATAGACTCCAGGCTCTTGAACAAAAACAACAGGATTGGAAAACTTGGTCAACAAATAATTATATTGACGGCTTTACACCGATGTTTTTGACCTGCGATTCAAAAACGGCAAGAGTTATGATGCAGGAAGTCATACGTGCAAAATCTCCGCAAACTGACCTTTACGCCGGTTTGTACGTAACATTTATGAATGGTTCTGAAGAAGATTTAATCAGGCAAATACACGAGGCCAGAAAACTTGACGCCAAAGGTGTTATAATATTTGATTATGCACATTTGGGCAACAAGTATGCCTCAACTCTTTCTACAAGCGTATTCGCTCCCGGAAAAGCTATTGCTTCAACGAAAGCTAAAATTCAACAGCCTCAAGTTCAAAGCTCTAAAATAAAAAAGGATAAAAAGAAACGTTTCTGGTTCTAAACTAAAATCTTGATACACTGAGGGGGTTGAAAAGTTAATAAATTGAGTATAAAATAGTCTTGTTGTTACGTGTTTATTATAAAAAGGAGGTTTTATGTCAACTTTTATTGAAGATATTGAGGCAAGACAAATACTCGATTCGAGAGGAAACCCTACAATTGAGGTTGATGTAAGACTTTCGCATGGGATAATCGGCCGTGCTGCCGTTCCTTCCGGAGCGTCAACCGGAATATATGAGGCTCTGGAGCTTCGAGACGGTGATGTGAAATGTTATTTTGGCAAAAGTGTCTATAAGGCTGTGGATAACGTAAACAACTTGATTGCGCCGGAACTTATAGGGGAAGACGCATCAAATCAGGAGCGTATTGATAATTTAATGATTACGCTTGACGGTACTGAAAATAAATCAAAGTTGGGGGCGAATGCAATTTTAGGGGTGTCACTTGCTATTGCAAAAGCCTCATCGGTTGCTTACGGAATGCCTTTGTACCGCTATCTTGGCGGAATAAATGCCTGCACTCTTCCGGTTCCAATGATGAATATTATAAATGGCGGTGTTCATGCTGATAATAGCGTGGATATTCAGGAATTTATGATTGCACCGGTAGGTGCCGGAAATTTTCAAGAGGCAATCCAAATGGGGGCAGAAGTCTTTCATACCCTTAAAAAAGTTTTGAATAAACGTCATGATGTGACAGCTGTAGGAGATGAAGGCGGATTTGCACCTAATTTAAAATCAAATGAAGAAGGTATTGAAGTTATCTTAGAAGCTATAGAAAAAGCCGGATATACAACGGAAGATATTAAAATATGCCTTGATGTTGCAGCCTCCGAACTTTACGAAAACGGCAAATATACTCTTGATGGAGAGAAAAAAGTTTTTGATAACAACGGCATGATTGAATTTTTGTCGCGCTGGGTTAATCAGTATCCGATAATTTCAATTGAAGACGGACTTGCAGAGCAGGATTGGGAAGGCTGGGAATTGCTTACCAAAAAACTCGGAGACCGATGCCAGCTTGTAGGCGACGATCTTTTTGTTACTAATACCAGACGTTTGGCAGAAGGTATAAGAAGATGTGTCGGCAACTCAATTTTGATAAAAGTAAATCAAATAGGAACTTTGTCAGAAACTCTTGATGCTATAGCTATGGCTCATGCTGCCGGATATACCGCAATAACTTCTCACCGCTCGGGAGAAACGGAAGATACATTTATTGCAGATTTAGCCGTTGCGACGAATTGCGGGCAGATAAAAACTGGTTCGGCCTCTCGCTCTGATAGAATCGCTAAATATAATCAGCTTATAAGGATTGAACAAGAACTCGGTACAGCCGCAAAATATCTGGGACTTCAAGCTTTCAGCGCTGAAAAACAAAATTGCTGTCAATCCTTCAGGTAGTGGTAAGATTTTACGTCATTGCGAAGGGGAATAATCTTCACTGCCCTCTCTCTTTGTGAGAGGGCAGAATTTCAACATGAGGCAAAGCCGAATGTTAGAAATTCGGGAGAGGGTTTTCAATGACAAAAGTTTCCCCTTATTGCAGAAAAAATTTTATTATATTATAATAAATGCATAAGAAGTGAGGTTTATATGGAAACACTGGCAAAAAATGAAGGTTTAATAACGAAAATTATCGGAGCGGTAATTGACGTTGAATTTCAATCAGGTGAACTTCCTGAAATATATACGGCTCTTGAAATAATTGATGATAAAGGCCAAAAGATTATCGCCGAAGTTCAACAGATGCTCGGCTCAAACAAAGTCCGTACAGTTGCAATGGCTTCAACTGACGGTTTGAAACGCGGAATGAAGGTTATTAATACAAATGAACCTATTAAAATTCCTGTTGGCCCTGCAATTTTAGGACGAATTCTTAACGTTGTCGGCGACGCCGTTGATGAGATGGGCGAAATCCAAACTGATACATATTTGCCAATTCATAGAGACTCTCCGTCACTTGTTGACCAAAATACCGATGTAGAAATTCTTGAAACCGGTATCAAAGCGATTGACCTTATTCAACCGTACCAGAAAGGTGGTAAAATCGGACTTTTCGGAGGTGCAGGTGTTGGAAAAACCGTATTAATTCAGGAACTTATCCACAATATTGCAATGGCACATAACGGTGTATCTGTGTTCGGTGGTGTTGGTGAAAGAACAAGAGAAGGCAACGATTTGTGGAATGAATTTAAAGAAAGTGGAGTTCTTGATAAAGTAGGACTTATTTACGGTCAGATGAATGAACCGCCGGG
>JAGAVG010000063.1 GCA_017942035.1 bacterium
AGTAAGTAAGTTGTCGGATTAGTAAATCCGACCTACCTTACTACCCTCGCCCCTTGTGGGAGAGGGAACTGTAACAATAATACCAGCCTGACCTCTTGCATTCTGTCACTCTGTTAAAGAAAAAGCCCGCGGCTGACGCCGCGGGCAATTCTATTGTTTTTAACTTTTATTTAGGCTGCTGCTTCAAATCTCAAGCCTCTTCCGTAACTTTCAGAAGTTTCTAATTCTGAAACATTTCCGTCTTTATCTCTTTTGTATTCATTTTTGTCAATTGCTTTGAGTTCGTTTTTGGAAATTACTGAGTAAGAAACTGTTCCGTCATCATTTTTAGTAACTTTGATTTTGTAGAGGTTACCGGCTTTATTTTCAGATGTATCTTTGATAGTTACGATATCACCATCAATGTCGGTAACTTCACCGGTGATAGGTTTGATACCTGCTTTGCCGTTATCACGGATTGAAACATTTCCGCCAACTTTTATTCCTTCAGCTTCAACGCCTGCACCTGGTTTAGAGCTTCCGCCTTCTTCAGGTTTTTCAGGATTTTCAGGGTTTTCCGGAACCGGTGCCGGTACAACACCTGGAGTTTCATCTGCTGGGGTTTCTTCAGCAGGTGTTTCTTCTGCCGGAACTTCTTCTGCTGGAGTTTCCTCTTCTGGTTTTGCCGGAGTTGGTTTGTCATCAAGTCTTACGTCCGGATCTAATTCGGCTTCATTATCCTTGTTTCCGCCTGAGCACATTGCCAAACCTGCACCAACTGCGGCAAGAACGGCTGCTCCTATAGCAATTTTGCCTTTGTTATTTTTGATTGCGCTTCCGACTGATGACCAGAAACCT
Organism: bacterium; assembly: GCA_017942035.1. GTDB lineage: Bacteria > Cyanobacteriota > Vampirovibrionia > Gastranaerophilales > Gastranaerophilaceae > RUG14219. The sequence goes on from JAGAVG010000063.1 coordinate 838, forward strand.
TTGGAACCTTTTGTTGCTTCTTCGCCGATTTTTATGCCTTCTGCAACTGCTTTTTCTTTTTTAGCACCGTTTTCAAGGCCTTCCATTACAAATTTTTGGAATTTGTTTTCTGGCGGTTGTACATTTTGAGAAGATCTCAATGCACCTTCTGGCTGTGGTTTCGCTGGTTCCGGTGTAACTGCCGGTTTGATTGGTTCCGGGGTTGGAGTTGCCGGTTCCGGTGTTACAGGCGGTTTCGTAATATCAATAAGCGGTTTCTTTCCATATTCACCTTTATACTTATCTATTTGTTTTCCATATTCTTCTCCGCTAAGAAGAGCTCCACCTGTAGGTTTTGGCATGGTCGGTGCCGGTGCTCCGGTGCCGGCACCTTGAGCGGCCGCAGGCTGCTCAATACCCAGTTTTTTTGCTAAAGCATTTAATGCTTCATATTCGTTTGAATATGCTACTGCCGGATTTGCTCCATTTTTAATATAAAATGAACCGTTTTCATATCTTCCTATTTGAAAACCTGTCTGCAATTGAGGTTTCGGCGCTGGTCCAGAACCTTTTGGTGGGTTACCGCCGCCAAGACCGTTTCGCAACTTTTCAGCATCACGTTGTTGTTGCATATAAGCGTTGTACTCGTCTGCCGATACCCATTGTTTTGTTACCGGATGTTGTACCAATAATGGTTTCTTGTTTGCATCATCAAAATTGCTCAAGTTCAAGTTAATTGTTGTCATCTCTTAAATTCCCCTTTTCTGTTTTTAATAATTAATTTTTAATTCCCCGTGTTTATATAAAGGATTTTTTTATTCAAAAATTGCCTAAATCGTATATACAAAACATGCACAATTTAGATAAATGCGCATGAATAAAGGGGTTCACAAATTTACAAAACTTCATAAAAGATTATTCTTTAACTCCGCCCTGCATAATATCGTTAATAAAATATCTTTTTCCGAGGAGGAAAACACCGATAACAGGGAGGGTACAGATAACAGAGCAAGCTAAAAGTTCGCCCCAGAGGGTAATTTCCCTAAAGCTTCCTTTAAAAATCGCAAGTCCAACAGGAAGGGTGCGCATTCCCTCCGAATTTGTAATAATCAAAGGCCACATAAAACTATTCCAATTAGTTACAAATGTAAAAATTGCAAGGGTTGCGACCGCAGGAAGGGCAAGCGGAAGAGCGATTTTAAAAAAGGTTTCGAAAATATTACAGCCGTCGATTTTCGCAGACTCTTCCAAATCCTTAGGCATTCCTAAAAAATATTGGCGCATCATAAACACACCAAAACCGCCGAACAGTGCCGGCCAGATTAACGCTTGATAAGTATCAACAAGGTGCAGTTCTCTCATCAGGAAAAAAAGCGGGATAATATTCACCTGCGGCGGAATGAGCATTGTGATTAAAAACATCAAAAAAAGTCCGTTTCTAAAAGGAAATTTTATTCTCGCGAAGGCGTAGCCTGCAAGTGCCGAAATTATCACCTGACCTGCCGTAGCGATTGTTGCAACGATTAAGCTGTTCAGGAAATATTTTGCAAGCGGAATTTGAACAAATACATTTTTGTAATTTTGCAAGGTTAAGTTTAAGTGAAAAAACTTTCCGCTCTGAGAAAAAATTTCACCCTCCGGCGTAAGAGAAAGGTTCACCATCGCGGCAAAAGGGTAGAGCATACTTACTGCAATTAAAATTAGTATTGTATATCCGAAAATAACCCTGAATTTTTTCATAGGATTATTGTAGCATGAAAAGAGATTCTGAAACGAGAGGAATTTCTGGTAGACTAAAGTCTACCCTACAAGCTATTTTGACCCCTCACCCTAACCCTCTCCCACAAGGGGCGAGGGGATCTTACGTAAATTCTTAGCGTCTTATCGTCTTAGTATCCTAGCGCCTTTTATGATACCAGCCTGCCTTCTTGACATCCGGTATTCTATTAACTCATGCTACTTGTAAAAAAATATCCCTCATGGTAAAATCAAGTTGGTTATTATAGTATAAAAAGGGGTATTAAATATGGTTTGTACATTAGAAAAAACTACGCATTCTAACGTTTTATCTGACAAGTCTAAAAAAACAATCCGCAAAGCTTTAAAAGCATTGGGTAAAAAGAATTTTGCGTTGATTATGCATAACGGAAGTTTTCCGGCTGCATGCGGTGAAAACACCGGTTTTGGAAGTGTTTACACAAACGGCGGAAAAGACATTATAGAATATTCATCAGGTCTTTTTGACGCTTTACAGCTCGGCCCTGCCGGCAAGACAAAATCCTGCGACTCTTCACCTTATACCGGAACTATTTTTTCCGATAACCCGCTTTTTATTGATTTAAAAGAGTTGACAACCAAAACTTGGGACAATATTTTATCTGTCGAAACTTACAACGAAATAGTAAATTCAAACCCAAATAAAGATACAAACAAAACGGCTTATTCTTACGCTTACAAGCAATACAGAGAAGCGTTAACAGAGGCATGGGAAAACTTTAAAAAAGATAACTCAAAAAAATTAAACAAAGAATTTGATCTTTACAAAAGAGAAAATGCATCTTGGCTTGATAAAGACAGTCTTTACGAAGCTTTAACAATCGAGCACCAGAACGACTACTGGCCGATGTGGAACTCAGAAATGGACAAAAACCTTTTCAATCCAAAATCTAACGAAGAAAAAATGGAATACGGCAATAGAATTTCTGAACTTGAAAAGAAATATTCCGATGAAATTGATATGTATAAATTTATTCAATTTGTACTTTCAAAACAGTCAGAAGAAACCAGAAAATTCGCTAAAAAACACGATATAAAAATGATTGCAGACAGACAGGTTGCCTTCTCTGACCGAGACACATGGGCTTATCAATCGTTATTTTTAGAAGGCTGGTGCCTTGGCTGTCCGCCGGATTATTTTTCTAAAGACGGTCAAGCCTGGGGATTTCCGGTAATGGACCCTGAAAAAATGTACCATTCTGACGGATCTTTGGCTGAGGGCGGAATGTTAATGAAAAATCTTTTCAAAAAAATGTTCAAAGAAAACCCGGGCGGAGTCAGAATTGATCATATTGTCGGCTTGATTGACCCTTGGGTTTACAAAGCTGGCAAAAAACCTAAAATCGAACAGGGTGCAGGAAGACTTTATTCCTCTCCGGAACACGAATTTTTGTCTAAATACGCTATCGCAAAACTTGAAGATTTAGACTTGGAACTTGAAGCTGACAAGGAAAAACGCGTCAAAAAGCTTTCTAAAAAACAGATAAAAGATTACGGCAGACTGATTGAAAAAATCGTAATCGAGGCTGCGAAAGAAGAAGGACTTGACAAATCCGCAATCGTCTGCGAGGATTTGGGAACTTTAACAAATCCGGTCGCTGCGGTTATGAAAGAATACGGACTTCTTGGTATGAAATTAACTCAATTCACTGAACCTGACAAAGATGGCGATCCTTATAGATGCTGCAACATTGACAAAAAATGCTGGGCTATGGTGGGAACTCACGACAACCAGCCGATAAAAATGTGGGCAGATTCAATGGTTCACACCCACGAAGGTTATTTGCATGTTAAAAATCTTGTAGACGATTTGTTCGCAGAAGAAAGCAACAAAGATGACATCATTGTTAAAATGACTAACGACGCAGATTTCTTAGCTCAAACAAAATTGGTTGAAATCTTTGCTTGCAATGCTGAAAATGTCCAAATTTTCTTCACTGATTTCTTCAACATCTATGACGTTTACAACAAACCGGGAACATCAGGAGATGCAAACTGGTCGCTGAGACTTCCGGATAATTACAAAGAACTCACAACGATTAATCTTGCAAATATTCTTAAATTAGCGATTATTGCAAGAGGAAGTGAATTTGCGAAGAAAAATCAAAAACTTATCGAAGATTTGGAAAAAATTGCGTAAATGAAAAAACTATTATTTTTAATAATATCAATATGTATAATCTCAAACGGCTGTCCTGCATTTGCAGATCAGCCGTTCGGGCAGAATTTCGACGGGAATACAGAAGCAAAATTGTATTATAACGAGGGCGTTGATTTTTACAAGCTCGGGCAATATGACCGCGCAATGGATTCTTTCCGTCAGGCGATAAGCACCGACCCGAATTACATTAATGCTTACTACAATTTGGGTTCGATTTTGGAGTTTTTAAAACAAGACGGCGCCGCGCTCGAAATTTTTAAACAAATTATCGTAAGAAAACCGGACGATTACGACGCGCTATACAAAGCTGCAAAAATCAGCGAAAGATTAGACAACACGGAAAGTGCAAAATCGTATCTTTCATTAATTCCGGCGGGAACTCCGGCTTATAACAAGGCTCAAGAACTTGCAACCAAAATGAATTCCTCCGCTCCTCAAACGGCAAAAACGCCGCAAAATGCGCAGGTAACTTCGTTATCTACGCCAAGCGAGGATAATCAAGTTTTTGAAAATATTATGAGCCCGACCGGTATAACATCTGACAATTCCGAAAACCTTTATGTAGCCTGTTTTTCAGATAACACTATTTATAAAATTACCCCTGACGGCAAAAGGATTTTATACCTGAAAGATGCTCGTATTAGCGGCCCCATCGGAATGACAATGGATTCCGCCGGCAACCTTTATATCGCAAACTACAACAAAGACAATATCATAAAGGTTACAAGCGGCGGTCAGGTAAGCATTCTGCTCGGAAATGTCTCAAAACCTTACAGTGTACATATTAAAGGAAACGCCCTTTATATTTCCTCGCAAGGTTCAAACTCGATTGTTAAATATATGCTGAAATAAGTCATTGTGAGGGTAAGCAGTAGGGTAGACTTTAGTCTGCAAATAAAAAACAGCGGCGGGATGAAAAATCATCCCGCCGCGTTATTTCCTCTTATTACATATTTATGATTCTAAATACTTAATTTCAGATTCTATCTTTCTTAATGTTTCAAGTTCATGCTCATATTTCTCTGCGATTTTAGATTTTGTGTCATCATATTTGCATGTTTTAAATTCATTTTCAAGTTCAGCAATACGTTTTTCAACATCAGCCAAATGTTTTTTAGCATCAGCAATAGCCTTTGCATTTCTATCTGCCTTAGTTGCCTTTAAATAAGCTCTTATATCATCCTTAGTTGATCCAGCCACTTTGTAAACTTTTTTAGTCTCAGGCGTTACTTTTGAAAATTCACCTACTTTAGCAGCTGCTTTTTCAACATTATACGGATTTCCTGCATTAAAACCTGCTTTTATACCGGTTCTAACATTTTCAAGAAGCTTTTGCAATTTTTCAATTGTCGGAATTTTAATTCCCATGTGTCCGGCAATCTCTTCCGCAGCCGGCCTATCAATTTTAATATCAGCATTTGCAAAATTAGATCTTGCCTGAACTCTATATACATCTTTTGCTTTATGCATTGCTAATTCATCCATAGCCTCAATATTAAACGGTTTTCCGGTATCTAACATTAGATTTGCACGTAACGCATCTCCCTCACCGCTATTTTTTCTTACAAACCCGCGTGCCTGCAAAATCGGATCAGCCTCTCTATAATCTACCCTTCCGGCAACAGCCGCAACCGGCTCTTTTGAACCTTTTGCAAAAACTTTTGCCCCGTACATTGACCCTTCAGCTCCACGGCCATTAATACCAATATGCACAACCGGATCTTTTATATCTTTAATTAACGGTTTTAAATGTTCAGGAAGCGCTTCCAACTGCTTTCCGCTAAATTTCATGCGGTAACGTCCGCCTTGTTCCAAAAAACTAGTAATAACTTTCAAATTAACCATAATAATTTTTCCTTTCCAATTAAATTTTTTACACTTTGAGTAATTCGAATTTCCCTTACTCTTTTATAAAAAATAATCGGTCGAAAAAGTTGCTACACCTGCCCCATAGCATAGCATAGCATAGCATAGAGCAATTGTAGCAAGGGTTTTCAGGTTTTTAAAGTTATTTTTACATTTCTTAATATTTTAGTAAATAAGTAGGTAAGTATACCCTCGCCCCTTGTGGGAGAGGGTTGGGGTGAGGGGTCAAACAGAGATCCTGAAACTAGTTCAGGATGACATGAAAGCGTTATTGCGAGGACGAACAACTAAAGGCAGTAGGGTAGACTTTAGTCTACCAAAACGCAATAACTAAAAAATTAAGAACTATAATCATTCGTTTATCGTTGCTTTTACAATCTTATAAATCGTTTCTATTTTATCCCTATCTTGAAGCATCTGGACGTCTTTCACAATCTCTTCTATCAAATCTTCCTGAGGTTTTATATGGTCAAATGCAAAAAGTTCCGTGCTCGTAACCTTCAACACGTCAAAAACTTTCTCCAACGTTTCCGCCGTAACAAAGTTTTTACCGCTCTCTATTCCGCTTAACGTTCTCGGGGCTATCTCCATTTTTTCAGCCAACTGCTCCTGTGTCAGACCTCTTTTTTGACGCAATCGTTTTATTTTACCGCCTAATTGTTTCTTTATATCCATTAAAACTACCTCTATTGATATTCTAAAAGAGTGTTCCAAAATACAAAACAATATTAAATCATGATATTTTATAATATTTTGATATCTAATTACGCTTTATATTAATAAATGTTATAAACTACAAATTTATCAAAACAGTTGACACCTGCTCAAAAAGTTTTATAATAAACTACATAGGAGCTATAAAAAATGAGTGCGAATGATATCATATCCCTAGCTGGGATTATTGCATTGGGTGCAATGGGAATTTATTTTAGAATTAAATCTAATAAAAAATCTAATATTTAAAAATTTAAAGGGCGGATTTTCAATCCGCCCCCCTTTTTGTTTTAAAATTATCATTATGTATCAATATTGGTTGCATAAACCGCGTTAGATTCAATAAAGTTTCTGCGCGGCTCAACTTTATCACCCATCAAGATATCGAACAACTGATCGCAAAGCGCGGCATCTTCAATGCTAACCTTTAACAATGTTCTTGTAGAAGGGTCCATTGTTGTTTCCCAGAGCTGTTGAGGCATCATTTCACCCAGACCTTTGAAACGCTGGATTGTCATACCTTTTTGACCTCTGTCATCAATAATCTTTTGGAGTTTTTCAAACGAATGGATTTCATACTGTTCGGTATCGGTTTCAAGCATCAAACCATCGCTTTCTTCTATCAAAAAGTCTCTGATAAGAGGGTATGCGGCCTTCAAGCGTTTGTATTCGGAAGATTTTATAATAGCAGAAGTCAAGATAACATGTTCTTCTTCATTCAAATCTATTTTGATTGAATATTTTGCATTTTCAGCATTATAAAGTACCGAACACTTGTAATTAGCGGCATCAGCGATATTGTAATTTTTCGCATGGTCTTGAAGATAATGATTCAAATACTCAACGATTTCATTCATTCTTGTTTGATCGTCAAAATCTTCCACCTTGATATCCGCACGAACCAGACCTCTAAGCGCAACAGCCGGATACAAGTTCAAAATCGGGTTGTTGTAAGAGTTGTAAAACGCTGACATATTTTTAACTAAATCGAAAAGGTCATCTCCGATTTTAACATTCTTTTTCTCTTTATCAGAAAGGCTCAAAGACTTAATTCCTCGTTCTTTCAGCATTTTGTCAAGCGCATGCTCGTCATACAAATACTCAGAATTCTTACCAATCGTAACCTTGAACAACGGCGGCTGAGCAATGTAGACGTAACCGTTATCAATCAACGGTTTTGCGTACCTAAAGAAGAATGTCAAAAGCAGAGTTCTGATGTGAGCACCGTCGACATCGGCATCGGTCATGATAATAATTTTGTGGTAACGAAGTTTTTCGATATCGACATCCTCTTCGTTTTTGCTGATATTAATACCGAAAGCCTGAATCATAGACTGGATTTCATTATTAGCGTACATTTTGTCTAACCTTGCGCGCTCAACATTCAAAATTTTACCGCGCAAAGGAAGGATAGCCTGAAACATTCTGTTTCTGCCCTGTTTAGCAGATCCACCCGCGGAATCACCCTCTACAAGATAGATTTCGCATTTTTCAGGTTCTCTGTTTGAACAGTCGGCAAGTTTTCCCGGCAAAGTAGAATTTTCAAGAACTGATTTTCTTCTGGTCAATTCTCTTGCTCTTCTTGCGGCTTCTCTGGCTCGTTGAGCTTGAAGAGTTTTTTCAAGGATAATCTTTGCGATTTTCGGGTTAAATTCTAACCATTCTTGAAGTTTATCCTTAACCGCATCCTGAACAGCTCCTAAAGCCTCTTGTGAACCTAATTTCTCTTTTGTCTGACCTTCAAATTCCGGGTTAGGAATTTTAACGCTGACGATTGCAGTCAAACCTTCACGAACATCTTCACCCGAAAGATTTTGTTCAGAATCTTTCAAGATACTGTTTTTTCTTGCATAATCGTTAAATACACGCGTGATTGAGTTTCTGAAACCAGTCAGGTGAGTTCCGCCTGAATGAGTGTTAATATTGTTTGCGAAAGAAAGCACATTCTCGTTGTAGCCATCTGTATACTGCATTGCAACTTCAATCTGCATATCGCCGACAACTTTGTCAATATAAATCGGCTTGTCATGCAAACAAGTCTTATTCTGGTTTAAATACTCAACGTAACTTCCGATACCACCTACGTAGTGGAAAACTTCTTCGTTTTCATCATCATGGCGGTGGAAAATAATTTTCAAACCTTTATTCAAAAATGCCATTTCGCGTAGTCTGTTTGCGATTACATCACAATCAATAACGGTTGTTTCCGTAAAGATTTCAGGGTCAGGCCAGAAAGTAGTTTTTGTACCGGTTTTGTCAGTTTCTGCAATCTTTTCAACCGGTGAAAGAGGTTCTCCTCTCATATATTCCTGTTTCCAAACGTAACCTTGGCGGGAAACTTCTACAACGTATTTTTCAGAAAGCGCGTTTACAACAGAAGCTCCAACCCCGTGAAGTCCGCCGGATACCTTATATCCGCCATCACCGAACTTTCCGCCGGCATGAAGAACTGTGTGAACAATTTCGAGCGCTGATTTACCCGTTTCCGGCTTGATATCAACCGGAATTCCGCGGCCGTTATCCTCAACTGTTACACTGTTATCCTTGTGAACAGTAACATGAATATCCGTACAAAATCCCGCAAGAGATTCGTCAATTGAGTTATCCACAATTTCATAAATACAGTGGTGTAAGCCTCTCTGTGAAGTCGAACCGATATACATACCCGGTCTCATTCTAACTGCCTCAAGACCTTCCAGCACCCTGATATTGCTTGCGCCGTAATCGGCCGAAGTTTTCGTCTCAATAGCCTCATCATTTTGCGGCAAATCAACTACCTCAATCTTTTCGATAGGATTAGTTACATTAGAACCAGCAGCGGCCGTTTCAGTTTGAACAGTTTCCGCGGTCAAATCTTTTATATCTTCGCTCATTTATTTCTCCCCTAAAATTAGTCTGTATTCCTTATGTATATTATAACACAAAGATTTTTTAAAAGGTAAATTTATGAACAAAACTTAATTTAATTTTATAATATGAAAGGCGGGATGAAAATCATCCCGCCCGAATTTTGAAGGCGCCGCAAAAAATTTTGCGGCGCCTCTATTTGTTTAATTTTTACTTCAAAAAACTATCTAAATTAACATTTGAAAATTGTCTCATCTGCTCAAAGTATGGTCTTATTTTTTGAGGTATGTCTGATAAAACTATCTGGCCATTCTTATTATATACATGTACTGTTTTACAATCAGAGTCTTTACGAATACGTGTAACACCTTTTTGAGATAAAAATGTATCTTGTCCAGGAATTAATTCGCGCCTTATATATTGTAAATTAGGACTGAGGTCAATATTACGCAGACTCCTATTTACAACTGTTCCTGTCTTTTTTGACACAATTTGTGGTAATTCAAAATACATAATTTTTTCCTTTCTACTTTAAAAACTTACACTACCTACATGATTTTAAAATGGAATCGTCAAAAAAGTTGCTATACCTCACCCATAGCATAGCATAG
>JAGAVG010000064.1 GCA_017942035.1 bacterium
AGCGAAAAATTGAAAGAGGATAATATGATAGAAGAACAGAGGTCAAGAGGTCAGGATGGCAAGCCGATATCGTCATTAAATACCCTCGCCCCTTGTGGGAGAGGGCAGGGTGAGGGGTCAAAGTCATTACATAAAACCCTCTCCCGAATTTGTAAGTTCGCATTCTGCTCACTAACAAATTCAACCCTCTCACAAAGAGAGAGGGTAAATAATAGAAAAACTGGATTGCCGCGCTCACTACGTTCGCTCGCAATGACGAAAGCTGCCTTTACTTTGGCAGAGGTTCTTATTACCCTAGGTATAATCGGGGTTGTTGCGGCACTTACACTGCCAAATCTTATTGCTAATTATCAGAAAAAGCAGGCTGTTATCAGGTTAAAAAGGGTTTATTCAGTTATTAATCAGGCTTACAATCTTTCGATAGCAGAAAATGGGCCGGCTGAATATTGGGCAAAGCCTGATGGAGATGTTACAAAAGATGCTGTTGCGCAATATGTTCGACAATACTGGCTTCCTTATTTTAAATCAGTTCAGACTTGTTCGAAAACTGGTGATTGTGCGACCAGACGTTCAAGGTACACAATGAGTGGTACAGGCTGTTTTGAAATTATTGATAATAATAGATACACAATAATCCTAACTGATGGCACTATTATTGCGTTTGTTCCATATAGCTATTCCTCAGGTGTCGGATTATACTGGGGAGCCAGACAGGCTTTTTATATAGACGTAAATGGAGATAAAAAGCCTAATATTGCTGGAAAAGACTCTTGGGTTCTCGAAATTACAGATGGGAAATTACGCGGTGCGTATTCAGGTTATGGTAAATCATTGATCGAAAATAACTGTGTAAACGGAAACGGGCAAGGCTGTGCATCTTTAATTATTAATAATGCCTGGGTTATGCCGGATGATTACCCTTGGAAATAATCGGCTTTTGTGTTATTGTTTTTCTTAAGGAAAATAGTTTATTATGCCGGCTGTACTTAACAATGAATTAAAAATTTTACTGGACAAGCTTGTTGAAACTTATGAAACGATGGATTTTATAAAAGATGATCCGATTCAGTTCCCGCATAGGTTTTCAAAAAAAGAAGATGTTGAAATCGCTGGGTTTATTGCGTCGCTTTTTGCGTTTGGTAAACGGGAACTTTTTATAAAAAAACTCAATCAATTTTTTGAGATTGCGCAGGAAAAACCGCTGGATTACATTATAAAAGGTGATTTTTCAGAAATTATTGCGCAAAATTTTAATTACCGTTTTATCAAGCCTGATGATATGGTTGAAATGCTGAGAATTTTGAATTTGCTTTATAAAAAAGATGGCGGACTTGAAAATCTTTTTGCTAAAGGGTATGAATTAACCCTTGAAACTCAGTCTAAACAAGACTTGTTCAAATATGTCACCGATTATTTTTACTCTAGAGCAAGTCAAAATGCCGGTGCCGGATTTTATTTTATGTTTCCGAACCCTTATAAAGGCGGCGCGATGAAAAGAATGTGTATGTTTTTAAGGTGGATGGTGAGGAAAAGTGATGTCGATTTAGGTATTTGGAACTTTATGCCGCCATCAGAACTTCTAATTCCGCTAGATGTTCATGTGGGCAGAATTTCCAAAGAATTGGGGATATTAAATCGTAAAGCGAACGATTTCAAATCGGTTCTTGAAATAACCGAAAAGTTACGCGAATTTTGCCCGCAAGATCCGATTAAATATGATTTTGCAATGTTTGGTTACGGTGTAAACAGATAATAATCAATATTTTTAATCAATGTGAGAAACTATTCCTTCGGATTTATTTCTGTCGATTTCTAACGTGTGGCGGATTAGGGTGTGCGCCATTAACAGTAAATAAGGATTGATTTCGTTTGTGTTAGCCATGTTAATTTTTGCCTGCGGTTTTTCGGTCACAGCGGATTTTGATTTCTCAGAGGTTTCAAACGATACAACAGATTGTAATGAGTAATGCTTTTCTTCCCCTTCTATCCTCAATAAAAGTTCTTCTTTCGGAAAATCTTTTGAACATTCGATGCTTACGTGCACAGAATTTGAACTTTCAAGTATTAAGGTAGCCTTTACTATTCCATAATTTATTGTTGTAATTGTAATTATCAAAATGCTGTCAGATTCGCTTTTTTCTTTATTTGCCTCAATTTCAAGATCAAAACCTGTTCCTTCCTGCAATGGAAGCCATGGAAGATATAAAAGCATCAAAAGTTTCAGGGTTTGTGCATTGTCATTTTGAGCGGCAGCGGCAACGCTTGCGTTGATAAGCTTTGCGGTATCTTTCATTTGTGCAAGGTCATTAACTCCTTGTTTTGCGGAATTTGCCATTGCCATAATAAGGTTTGTAATTGCATCCTTGCCATTTGCCTGAATTAAATTTGATATTTCAGCAAGATTTATTAAGCCCGTTGACTTGATAGGAAGGTCTTTCAATGCGGTTTGCAATTGAGCTGACAGTGTTGTGTTCATATTTTTTAATAGATTTTGAACTTCGGAAGAATCTAAAGTTTGAAGCTGAGCCATAATCTGAGCCTGCGTAGGTGTGATAGAAGTTTTATTTATCATTGAGGCAAATTGTCTGTTAAATTGAGCCTGTGTAAGGTTCCGTTGGAGCACGTATATAAGTTCGTTCAAATGCTTTGGAAGTTTCATCAAGTCTTTTACATAAGCAGACATGTCAGTATTGGTTAAATTTGCAATCTGCACAGTGTTTATGCCCGATGAAACAGTGCCGGAAACCGACAGAGGGCCGGAGGCAGATATAGATTGTGTATTATTCTGCGGCAAAGCTGAATTAACCACCGGTTTTGCGGTTGCACCGGACTGATTAATTTTGATTTTAGCAGTCTGATTGTTAACAAACTTTGATATTAAATTACCCAGATTATAATTATTCATACCACAGTATATTATAACGTTTTTTTGTAAAATGTCCAGTCAGGCTTATTGACTTAATGACATATTTATAATTAAATGGAAATACAGCGAAATTTATTTTTCGCGAGTTCAATTGGAAAGAAGACAATTAAATTTGCCTAAAAATATTACATTAGCCAAATTTGCGGGATTTTGTTACGGAGTAAAAAGAGCCGTTGAGACCGCCAAAAAGTTAAAAGCAGAAAACCCTGAAAAAGAAGTTTGTGTGCTCGGAGAACTTATTCATAACACAAATGTAATTCATGAGCTTGAAAGTTTAGGGATTAAAACTATAAATGAAATACCTGAAAAGGGTGAGGGAATTTGCGTAATCAGAAGTCATGGCGAAAGTCCGGAAGTTATTGAGAAGATTAAACAAGCCGGATTTGAAGTTGTGGATTTGACCTGTCCTGACGTTAAGAAAGTTCAGCAAAAAGCAATCGAACTTGCTAAAGAAGATTATTTTCTTGTAATTGTCGGAAAATCTGAGCACCCCGAAGTCGTTGCAATCAGAGCAAATGCGCAGTTGTGGAGTGATAAGGTTATTGTTGCCTCAAGCGTTGAACAGTTAATTCCATATCAGGATAAAATTAAAAACCACAAACGCACGGGAATTGTTGTTCAGACTACTCAAAGAATTGAAACTCTGAATCCGATTGTTCAATATTTGACCTCAATTTCAAAAGAGGTTCATATTGCAAACACGATTTGCGCAAGTACCGCAATGCGTCAAAAAGAAGCAAAAGAACTTGCAAGAACAAGTGATTTAGTTATCGTTGCCGGATCTAAAAAAAGCGCGAATACTACTCATCTTGCCGAAATTTTAAAAGATATAACAAAAACAATTCACATTGAAAATGATGCCGAATTAGATAATTATAAAGAACTTATTGAAAGCGCGAATAACATTTCTATTACAGCAGGTGCATCAACACCGCAAAATGTTATAGAAAAAGTTTTAGAAAAAATAAAAAATTATTAAAGAAAAGGAGAATATACAAAAATGACACAAACATTAGAAAAAACACAGTTAGACGAATTCGAAAAATTATTAGAGGAATCTTTCTCTCAATCTCACTCAGTAGCTGATATTGTAGAAGGTTCTGTAATGAAAAAAGAAGCTGAAGGCTATTTGATTAGCGTAAAAGGCGGAAAAACAGAAGCTTTTCTTCCTAATAAAGAAATTTCTTCTCAAGATACACCGGAAGAATTGGAAATCGGTGACGTTAAAGAATTTTACGTTTTAAAAGAAGAGAACGATGAAGAAGGAATGGTTCTTTCTCTTAAAAGACTTGCATTTGCACAAGCTTGGGCTCAGCTTAATGATGCTAAAAACCAAGGCGATACAATCCTTGCTAAAGTTGTTTCAATCGTTAAGGGCGGTGTTCTTGTTGACGTAGCCGATTTGAAAGGTTTCATTCCTTCTTCTCAATTGAGAACAGGAACTCCTTTCGAAGGACTTGTTGATACAAAAATCGAAGTTAAAGTTTTGGAAGCAGATCCTAAGAAAAACAAATTAATCCTTTCTCAAAGACAGGCTGTAGCTGAACAAAGAGATCAAGTTGTCGATAATATTCTTTCTGAACTTCAAGAAGATCAGGTTGTTAAAGGTGAAGTCGTTAGAATCGCTGATTTTGGTGCATTTGTTGATATCAACGGTATTGACGGACTTCTTCCTATTTCTGAAATTTCTTGGTCAAGAATTAAACACCCTTCTGATGTTATTTCTCTTGGTGAAACTATCGAAGTTAAAATTATCAAAATCGACAACGAATTGAAGAGAATTTCACTTTCATTGAAGAGAATGGGCGAAGATCCATGGCAGCAGATTGAAGGCCAGTTCAATGAAGGTCAGGTTATTACCGGAACAGTAAACAAAGTTACAGGATTCGGTGCTTTTATTAACATTTTCCCTGGCGTTGAAGCATTACTTCCTGTATCAGAAATGTCTGATTCTAACGTTAATCCGTTCAATCAATATAAAGTTGGCGATAGCGTAGAAGTTCTTATCAAGAAATTCACTCCGCAAGAACATAGAATCGCATTGAGCGTTAAAGATATTAACAAAGATGCAGAATAGACCGTTTAAGATGTAAATCATCAAACGAAAATTTATTCCAATACACGCACAAAATTTTATATTTTGATGCGTGTATTTTTTATATTCATAAACACATTAAAACACATTAAAGAAGGATTTACATTACGCCATATTTATTGTAAAATAAATGCGTTGGAATATGAAAAATTGGAGTACAAAAAATGCTTAAGAAAATGCTTATTGTTGCTGGGTGTCTTTCTCTTGTATCTGTTTGCGCTCAGGCCGAAAATACGATTTTAACAAATGATACAACTATTAGTGAGGCAATCAAAGATATTACTACCGAAGGTATCAGGGGTGGTGCAATTGTAAATAACGGTCATAATCTCACAATAAACAGTGATATTTCCGGCAATACATTAATACAAAACGATCCAAAAATCTCAGCTTTAGGTGGTGCAATTGCTCAAGAAAGCGGGAAATTAATAATTAATGACGGAGTTACATTTAGCAATAATACAGTAACAGGCGGAAGCCAGACATATCCTAATTGGGATGGTGTTGATGGAGCGTCCGGCGGAGCTATATATATTACCGGAGATTTTACTGCCGAAACAAAAGGGACTGTAACTTTTTCTAATAACCAAGCATCTGCAGTAACTGAAGGCGGTGAATCTAACGGTGGCGCAATCTTTGCACAGGGAAGTACTCCCAATGCTTCAATTACATTTGAAAAAGTAAACTTTACCGGTAATTCATCAGACACCAGAGGTGGTGCAATATATAATGGTGACACTGCTATTACAATCAATGGTAAAGGTGAATTTTCAAATAACACGTCAAAGACCGGCGGTGCTGTTTATAATTATGATGCTAGCGGAAATACAAATTTTACAACAGGTGCAGAAACAACGTTTACAAATAACGAAGCTACGGGAACCGGCGGGGCAATTGCAAACTTTGACGGACCGGTTAATATAGGGCAAAATAATAATTTTTCAGGCAATCAAGCTCAAACCGGCGGGGCAATTGCAAACTTTGACGGACCGGTTAATATAGGGCAAAATAATAATTTTTCAGGCAATCAAGCTCAAACCGGCGGGGCAATTTACAATTCCAACTATAAAAAGACTGCTGAAACAAATATTTTAGGCGGAACAACATTTACAAATAATACAGCAACTGAAAAAGGCGGCGCAATATATAACAGCGGTTCCGTAAATATGGATACTACAGCTGGTAATATAAACTTTACAAATAATAGCTCTGCTAACGGAGCCGATATTTATCTCGACGGCGAAAACTCAAAACTTATTGTAAGCGGAACAAATAAAAATAACAAAGTTTCTTTCGGTTCCGAAAATTCTTTAGCCGGTGACGGGAAAATAATACACCAAAGTGCGGGAACTTTTGAAATTAAAGATAATAAAGATTTAAGCAATTTTACGGGAACATACACCCAAACAAATGGTAAAACAACATTAAATAATTCTACAATATTCAATAAATATGACATTCAAAAGGGTGAGTTAGAACTTGTAAACAAGTCAAATGCAACAATTGACGGAATTGATAAAAAATTCAGCGGTTCAGCTTTGACAATTGATGACAGTACACTTAGCCTTGAAACAAATGTTAATACAGATGTTAACGTAAATATCAAAGAAAACGGCATTGTTAACCTTGAAGATAAATCTTCTTTAACAATGAATAACACTGATAAATGGGACGGCACAATTAATAACAATAACGGAGCTTTAACTGTCGACGGTTATAAAGGAAATGGTAACTACACTCAAAATGGCGGTCAAATTACACTTACAAATAAATCTGACTTGACATTAAAAGACAATAACAGCTCAATTACATCAGGAAGTGTAAATGTTGGCGGAAACAGCACACTTAACGTTTCTAACGGTGCTAAAATTGAGGGAAATACAAATACAATCATTGCATCAGGAAGTAAGGTAAACGTTAATGGCGGAGTACTGAATTCGACAGGTAAAACCGAAATTCAAACAGGTGCAAGCCTTAATATCAATAACAATGGTAATGTTACATTAAAATCTGATGATGTATGGAACGGTATACTTAATAACTATGACGGAGATTTAACTGTCGACGGTTACAAAGGAAATGGTAATTACACCCAAAGCGGCGGCAAAATTATACTTGAAAATGAAGCTGATCTGACATTAAATGACGAAAATAGCTTAATTACATCAGGAAGCGTTAAAGTTGGCGGAAACAGCACACTTAATGTTTCTAACGGTGCTAAAATTGAAGGAGATACAAATACAACCATTACATCCGGTAGTACAGTTAATGTTAATGGTGGAGTACTGAATTCAACAGGTAAAACCGAAATTCAAACAGGTGCAAACCTCGATATTAATAACAATGGTAATGTTACATTAAAATCTGATGATGTATGGGATGGTACAGTTAATAACAAAAGCGGAAATCTAACTGTTGACGCTTACAAAGGAAACGCGAACTACACTCAAAGCGGCGGCAAAATCACACTTACAAATAAATCAGACCTTACATTAAAAGATAATAACAGCTCTATTACATCAGGAAGTGTTAAAGTTGACGGAAACAGTACGCTTAATGTTTCTAACGGTGCTAAAATTGAAGGTGACACAAATACAACCATTGCATCAGGAAGTACAGTAAATGTTGATGGCGGTGTACTGAATTCAACAGGCAAAACCGAAATCCAAACAGGTGCAAACCTTGATATTAATAACAGCGGTAATGTTACATTAAAATCTTATGACGTATGGGATGGTACAGTTAATAATAACAACGGAAATCTAACAGTTGACGCTTACAAAGGAAACGCTAACTACACCCAAAGCGGCGGTCAAATTACACTAGCAAATGAAGCTAACCTGACATTAAAAGACAATAACAGCTCAATTACATCAGGAAGCGTAAATGTTGCTGGAAATAGTACACTTAATGTTTCTAACGGTGCTAAAATTGAGGGAGATACAAATACAACCATCACATCAGGAAGTACAGTAAACATTAACGGCGGTGTATTGAATTCGACAGGTAAAACGGAAATACAAACCGGTGCAAATCTCGATATCAATAACGGCGGTAATGTTACATTAAAATCTGATGACGTATGGGATGGCACAATTACACTTGGAACAGCAGGGACTCAAGATAAAGACAGCACCTTAACACTTGGTATGGCATCAGAGGAAATGGGTATTTTGCGCGCGGAAAACGGAAATCTTATTGTTCAAAATAATAACTTGACAATAGGTCAAAATAGTTACATAAAACAAGAAGTTGCATTAAAAACAAGTGGAAATATAAAAATAGCAGACGGCGGGTATGTATATATTGACGATAATGACATAATGGAATCCGGTTCAAAAATTACATTGAATGACAACGGAACACTTGATTACAGCAGAACCGAAGATGCAGGTGCACTGATTGCCGGAGAAGCAGGTAACTTAAATCTTTTATCAGGTTCTAAATTAACACTCAGTGCAGGCAGCAATATTAAAGATGCTGTTGCATTAGATATTCAGGCAGGTTCTAAGTTGACACTTGAAGATAATCTTAACTTAAATCTTGATAATCAAGATAAATGGAACGGCCAGATAATTAATGAAAACGGTATAATCAATACCAACGGTTTGCGGGCATCTTCTACAACCGCTTCATTAATCCAAAAAGACGGAACTTTAAATATGAATGATTCCGCAGTTACTCTGGGAAGTAACAGTGAAATTACAGGCGGAAATATTAAGATAGAAAACAATTCATCATTGACAATTGTAAATGCTCTTTTAACAGGCGGCGATATAGAGCTTGATAAAAATTCAGCTTTCATAGTAAAATCTGCGCAAAACAATGAATTTACTCTTGACAGCCTCATTGCTAAAGGAGTTGCTGCTAATGCTCCTTTGACAGATGTTATGAATTATCAGTTAAACAATATTAATATAGGAACATTAAACATTGAAAATAGAGCTGATTTTAACATTGATATTCTTGCAAGAAGCACTCAAAGAAATATCAGCGATAAATTTACTGTAAATAATTTCTCAGGTGACGGTACAATCCGCATTAATGACTGGAAACTTAACGGAGATGTATTCGGATATGATGCCCCGATTGACAGACATATTCAACTCGGTGATATATTTGTCGATAAAGACGGAAATCAATTGGCCGCGTCAATTGAAACAACAGATGCAACAAATTTCTCACCTATTGGCTGGTATCAATTAAATAAAGGTGCAGGTGCTGCAAATTACACACTTGATCTTGTAAAATATAACCCGCAGGTGTTCAGAGGTCAAGTTGCAACAGTAGCTCAATGGATGAACCAATTAAGCATTGATGATATGTTATTCACTCATTCTATGGTGCTTCCGAGCTTTAAAGATACTGACGATAAAATGGCAAATCATTATGCCGCAACAGATCCTTTGTTTGCGCCTTATCAATACTCAAGAAAAGAAGGCGGTATATGGTACAAAACTTACGGAACATTTGAACACCTTCAAATGAACAACGGATTACATGTCGGTAATAATTCATACGGTGCATTAATCGGTGCTGATATGGGCTTAAAAGACTTGAAAAACGGCTGGAAATTTATGCCGACAGCATACGTAGGCTACAATGGAGCTCACCAATATTGGTCTGATGTAAGCCAGTATCAAAACGGTGGCCAGGCAGGCTTTTTAGGAACATGGTATAAAGATAACTTTATATTAGGAGCTTTAGCATATGGCGGAATTTACGGAAACGGAATGGAAGTTTACGGAAACAATGATGAGACCTTCAACTATTTTGCAGGTACAGCAGCAAAAGCATCATATAATATAAGAATTCACAGAGATTTTGTAATCCAGCCAAACTTAATGGCAGCATATAATTATTTTGGCCAACAGAACTGGCATTCAAATTTTGGTCAAATGGGTATGATGTCAGGTATGTTGCACGGGGTTAATGTTGCTCCTGGTGTTAATTTTATCTGGGAAAGAGAAACATTCAGTGCATATTTAACACTACAATATATGTATAACATAAACGGTGCATCCGGAGGCCGAGCCGGAAATGTTAACCTGCCTCATGTTGAAATGGAAAGGGGTTATATACAATACGGTATAGGTTTCACTAAAAAATTCACTGATAGAGCTTCGGGATATTTTCAGGCTGTACTCAGAAATGTCGGCAGAACCGGTGTAGGATTCCAAGCAGGTTTCCTATACAGACTGGGTAAATAAATATGTATTACATTATCAGGTAAAAACTGAAAGAGGGTGCGGTAATCGCTCCCTCTTTTAGTTTAGTTTTTGAATTTATACATAAATATCTACCTAAATAAAATTTTTTAGGAATAATGTGTGCTTTAATTAATTTCTTTTCTTGTCCACAAAATTTACAAATGCCCATAAACTTATTCCTAGATACTTTTATAAAAAACTTAACTCTGACGATTTTACCTCATCCCAAAGTGCCATAAGTTTACATTCATCATATAAAATGTTTTCGATAAATTCTTGCCAAATTTGTGGGCTATTGTTTAAAGAATAACCGTCATTTATTTCATGCCAATTGTTTGATGCCATATTTTCTAATAATCGTTCTAATGATTCTACGGAATTTATATTTGAATATCGGACAATACTCCACAAAATATTGAAACATTTGCCTTTTATAGTGTGATATCTTTCATTCAATCCATACAATTTAATTAATTTATGTATAGCTTCATTATTTGTTTTAAGAAATAATTTATTATTACAATCAAAACTTAACGATGTATATAATTTAAAATGAGAGTTAGGATGTTGTTGAAAAATTTTTAATAAGCCTAGTTCTTCTAATGCAAGCTTAAATTCACTTGGTAAAATTGATTTTCTATGTTTTTCTATTCTATTACATTCCATACAAGTTGGAATAAGGTTCTGTGGTAATAGCGAAAACTGTGGATATTCGAATTTAGGAAAGAAATGGTCTAAGTCTGCAGTAGGAACATCCGAATCTGCTTTACCTGAAGATTCTAATAATTGTCCGCAAAAAGGACAACGTTTTTCAACATTTTTAAAAAATTCCTTTTTGTACTGTTTTTTTATAGACAAATCTAAATGTTCATAACCATTTATGAACATTTCAGATAATTTTTTATGTCCATCAGATTTATCACTTTTAAATAAAAATTCTTCCGGTAAATCAATGAAAGAAGAAATATCAATTCTGTAATCGTTTATAACTTCATCAGAATTCGTATAATTCAAGGTTTTGAATTTGTTGATAATTTCTTCTGCTTTAGTTTTAATTTGTTCCTGCGCTGTCACCATTCTCTACTTTCTTTGGGTTAAAATTACAGCACAAATCAGCTTTTTCTAATTGATTAATCTTGCTTCTAATTCTCCAACGCCATTCTCCAGGTCCAACTTCTTTTAATTTATTTTGCAATGCCTTCTTATATTTTGCGATATTTGTAAATGGTTGATTAGATTCCTTCTCTACACCAATAATTAGGTTTTCTAGTTCTGTTTTTGAGCGTTCTCCAATATCAGCTTCTAAATCAAAAAATGCTCTTCCAATATCAACAATATTTGTTGCATAAGTATTTAAACGTATAGGATATGTTTTAATTTTATCGTTTACTAATTCAAAATGATATAATTCATCTCGTTTTACATCGGTAATTAACATTGCTGAGTGCGTTGCTATAAAAACATCATGATAGGTGTCTTTTAAAGCTTCCTCAACTAAATAAATAAAATGCCGTTTCCAATTTTCGTTAAAATGTGTTTCTGGTTCATCTAATAATAACAATGAACGGTTTTCTTTTCCTTTTAATTCTCTCATGAGCATTATTAATGCGAACCTACGAATAAAGCCAAGTTCTCCATCGGATAAAGTTTCGTCTATGTACAGATCTTTCTTATTATCTTCACTAATTATTTTTTTGTAAAGAAAACCAGTATTTATTATGATATTAGGCATTTTAATAATATTTTTATTATCGATTTCTGCATTAAAATTTTTTAATAGTGAATTAAGGATAGAAAAAGAAGACATTGTATTTGATACATCCGATATGTCTATATATAATCGATGTTTGCCTTCAATAATTTTTTCTGTAAATGCTAATTCTTTTAACTCAAATATATCTTTATCATAGTTTACGACATCTATCCAAACTTGGATTGGTTCAAAAGTTGCTTCTCCTCTAAAAATTATTTTTTTAAACTTATCTATTATTACCTTATTTTCTTTATTTGTCCAAGCACCTGAAAGAAATAAAGCACTCAATATGTATTTCGTATTATCTCGTTCAAAAGACATAAAATTTTCCGTAAAATTATTTGGATATTCTATATTTCTGTTTGAGTTCCCTGTATAGAACTTTATAACCTTTTTCCAAAAATGTTCTTTTGAAATTGGATCTATTTTTTCATAATTTTTTGGAGAACAGTTGCCACAAATTATTTCTCCTAAATTATCTTTTAAATAATACTGAAACACAGAATCAGGGTCATCAGTATGTTTTCCTATTTCATACAAAGCATCTAAAAATGTACTTTTACCCGCTCCATTTTTCCCAACTAACAAATTTAAATTAAGAGTTTCATTTTCTGGTTTTATATTCAAATTCAAACTAAAAGCATTTAGACATTTATAATTTTTTATAAATATTTCGGAGATTTTTTGCATTAATAGTCCTCCTTAATATTTAATATTGGTGTATAAGGAAAGTATTTTTCAAATTCATCGTCAATATCCGGTAAAGTGTACAATAACCCCAGAATTTTAAATGTGGCGATAGCTGAATGAATTTCTGACACCGTAAAACTTGAAAAGACATTTTCATCATCAAATTGTAATTTAATAAATGCATTAAAAATATCAATCTGTTTTTGTGATAAATTTTTAAACATTTTTATGATATGTTCGCAATTTTGATTGTCTTGGATAATGTATTCTGAGAATTTTTTTGTTTCTTTATAATTATCAAATTGTTTTTTTGAATATATTTCTAGAAACCCTTGATTATATCTTAATCTATTAGCATTATATAATAATTTTAAGTCATTTAAACAAGATGAAATGGAATCAATATATATGTTGTTATCATTTACAAAATCTATTTGAGTCCATTCGACTTCTTTTCCTTTGGTAAATATTCCTATTGCGTTATTTAAATCCGAATAAGTTTTGTCAAACCAAGCATCAGAATGTTCTTCGGTTTTACAATGATTTTCTGATTCAGGTATATCTTTTTTTATGTTTTGTTCTCCATTCTGTAAATTTTCAAGTAAAATTTCAAGATTTTCAGCCGTCGAAATTAATTTAGCATTAATTTCTTTTAATTTGTTTGCTATTACATCTAATGATTTTATTTCATTTGGATTTACTTCATTATCATAATATTGAGGCATTGAAATTTGGTAATCATTTTCTTTTATTTCTTCTAATGTATAAGCTTGAACTTTTGCTATATCATAAAATTCTTTTTCATCAAAGATTTCATTATTCAAACATTTTTGAGCAATTTTTGAAATGTTTTGTTCTGAGACATCTTTATCTTTAAATGTTATAAAATATCTAAGATTGTTTTGAGAATTTTCCAGCTTACTTTTACCTACCAGAATTAACTTTTGAATACCTGTTGTCTCAGAAAAATTAGATTGAATTACTGCTATTAGAGAATTTTCAAATAAATATTTTCTAAATGAGGTTTTAAATTTATCCTGAGCAAATAAGAAATTATTTGTAAAAATACAAATATAAGAACATTCATAAATATGTGTTCCGAATAAAACTTGAGTTAAAAAGGCATATTCAGAAGGTATCTTATTTCCATTAGAATAGATTCCATTCTTATATAAATGTTCTTGTAGCGTCGGATTCATTTCTATAAGATTATTTAATGGTGGATCAAAAATATATGTAGGATTATAGATATTATCCATTAAACCAAAACTTCTATATAGAAAATTTTCAGTAGATAATTTAATATTTAACCGTGTTCTATTAGGACTATTTTCAATTAAGTTTAGGTATGTTTCAGATATCTTCATTGCATTTCTATCAATATCAAAACCATAATAGTTATCTGCACCTAACCCTGCTAGTAATCTACCCGTTCCGATACAAGGATCAACATAAATTCCACCTTTGTATATTTTCTTTGCAAATGCTTGCATAACTTTAACAGAAAAATCATCAGTAGGAATAAGTCCACTTGTTTTCTTATCATTTTCTACTAATTGTTTTATAGAATTTGCAATATCTAGCTTATTCTCTTTAATTAAATATGTAAAAAGCTCTAATAATTGTTTTTCATCTTTATCTTGCAAATATGAATTTATATTGAGTTCATACTTGATTTTATCAAGCACTTTTTCAAAATAATCATTGTTAAATTTTAAATTAGGATCCCAACCAATAGATAGCATTAGTTTACCTATAATTTCACAAATTATTGCAATTCGCTCCATTCCATATTTACCATTACGATATAAAATTTCTGAAATTTCATATATTATTTCTAGGGCTTTAGTCTTTGCCATAAGCCCTCCTTGTGAGCTCGCCTGTGAATGCATGGTGGAGGAGAGATTGGAACATTTGGTTTGCGTATTTAAGTTCTTCTTGCTGTTCTTGGATGTATGAGTTTATTTCATTTAACTTTTCTGCATACTGTATTTGTAATTCCAAATTTGGTAATGGTATTTTATAATTTAAGATATAACTTTTGGGCAATCTCTTTTGTCCAGCTGCGCCTGTCATTTTTTGTCTACCAGATATAGCAAATGTAAATGATTTGATTATAGAATATACATATTCTGGTAAAATTATATTTTGATTGGCCCTTAAAACATAGAATTCCGTACTTCCAAAACCGTATCCATTTGTTAAATTCCTAACAATTGCAGCTTTACCATTTTCAAAACAAGGTGTTATTTTGGCAAGCAAAACATCATCATTTTCGAAATTTGTAAACCCTTTTTTTACTTCTTCGTAAGTTCTTGTTGTAGATAAATCTACTTGACCATTTTCACTAACATCTTTCATTCCTAAAAATGTAACATTAAAATCATTTGCTAAATTAGGTTTCGCAGGATTTAACTCAATACATTCTCCAAATCGAACAATTTTAGAATTTGATACATTATTATTTGAATCACCAAACATTTCTTGGAATAAAGCAGGGATTAGGTCTTGAGCATGTTTAATACATTCTTCACGCAAGCGAATAATCTCACTCATTGTGTCTAAAACTTGAACAATTCCTTTTTGTTCAGATTTATCTGCGGAATAAATTGAAAGATTTTCTAATACGGATCTATTTAGATGTGGAATTGTAGCTCCAGTTACTTTTTCATTTAAAATGCCAAAATTTTGTTTTAAAAAATAATAAACATATTTATTAAGATATTTATTATCTTTTATTTTTAACTTAGCCATTGTTGATGATAAAATTCCGGTTTTTCCCATAAAAACTTCGCCAGAATTAGAGCCATCCCATATTATTAATAAATCATCATTATTACAATAGTATTTGATAGAAATTGTGTTTTTACCAACATATTTCTCGATTTTATTATTCCGCAAATACTCAGCTGATAAATAAGGTAAGCTATTTTCATCCTCATATTCTATTAATATTGGTTTTTTACCTTTTATATATTCCAAGTTTCCTTTTAATTTTTGATACATCTTAATCCCCTCCTAACTGTTTTTGTAATTTTTCTAACAGCGCAAGAGATTTTTTCTCAGCTTCTATCATTAATTGAACATATTCCTGCGGTGTATGTTCAAATGTTGGTGCTATATATTCTATTTTTTTATAACGTGATGGGAGCAGATTATATTCATTTTCTTTCAACTCTTCTAATGTTACATTGAAAGATTTTGAACTTTCTTCTCTGGTTTTAAACTTTTCAATAATATCAGGAATATCATTTTCTTCTAGTGGTGAACGCTTATCATCAAGTGTAAATCCATCGTTCTCCATTTCATAAAACCAGGTTTTTTTAGTTCCACCGCCTTTTGTGAATACCAGAACTGCAGTGGCAACTCCGGCATAAGGTCTAAAAACTCCAGAAGGCATTGAAATAACTGCTTCAAGCTGATTTTCTTCAATAAGCTTTTGTCTTAATGTTTTATGTGCTTTTGATTCTGTTGATAAAACTCCTGTCGGAATAATTACAGCGGCACGACCACCAATTGCTAACATTTTTATAAACTTTGCCATAAAGAGAAGTTCTGTTTTCTTGGTTTTAACCATACCTGTCAAATGAGTATCAACGTCTGATTCATCAAGACTACCTGTAAACGGAGGGTTAGCAAGAACAAGTGTATACGTATTTTCTTCTTGTGCGTCTTTTGATAAGGAATCTCTTAGTTTAATGTTTTTAGGTTGTATATTATGTAAAATTAAATTCATTAAACCTATTTTATACATTGTTGGGTCAAATTCTGAGCCAAAAATGACATTATTATCAAGATTTAATCTGTGTTCGTCCTTTAATAAATCCCCAAAAACAGGTGATATTTCCTTAAAATCATCAGAGGTATTGCTTTCCAAAATATATCTATAAGCTCCACATAAAAAGCCTCCACTACCACAAGCAGGATCGCAAATTTTATCATCAACCCTTGGATCAACTAGTTTTGTCATCATGTCAATAATATGGCGAGGAGTTCTGAACTGACCATTTTGTCCCGATACTGCTAATTTCGAAAGCATATATTCATAAATATCACCTTTTCTGTCATTGCCGTCAGAAAAATCCATTTTGTCGAGAGTTTGAACGGCCGTATCAAGTAATGATGCTTTTGAAATTAAGCAAGTTGAATCTTTTAGAGCGGGATTTATTTCTTCTAATATGGAAAACACTTTTTCACGATATGTTTTTAACATCTCTTCTGGTGCTAAATGTTTAAAGTTGCTCCATCTTAATTCATCTCTATTTGCAAAAAAACTTTCTCTTTTTTTACCACTTTTCTCTGCTCTTCTTTGTTCTAGATTTTCTTTTTCTTCAAACATTTTAAAAAATATCAAATATGTCATCTGCTCAACAACAGAAATGGGATTGCTTATCCCTGAAGACCAAAAAGAATTCCATAATTCGTCTACTATTGCCTTAAACTCTCTATCAGTCATTATCCAACTACTCTCTCTTTTATCATATATCCATCTAATAATTTATATAATTCTTCCAGTTCTTCTTCTGTAAAAATATCCGAAATATCGCCTAAACCTGTAAAAGGTCTGTCATATAAAGAAGTTTCTTTCAGGTAATTATTTACTTTTAATTGGTTTTCAACAAGCTTCAAACACTGGATTTGTCTGGTATTCAATGTAGAATGCTTTCGTTGAAATTTATTTATTCTTGTTTTAACTTCTTCTTCATCAATACCAATAATACTTCTGATTAATAATGCAATATCGTTTGCCTTATCAGGATAAAGTTTTTCCAGTTGTTTTAATGTAAAATGTGGGTTTTGTTCCAAGATTATTGATACCAAAGACTGGATTTCCATTTCTGAAATAGTTTTACCTCTTTTGATTTTTTGTAAAACGAGATTTTCTGAGGCAATTTTTCTTAAGAATTCTTCTAAGTCATGTTTAAAGCCTTCTCCAAAAGTAGTGAACAAATTAAGCTGCAATTCTTCATTTATAACAATTTCGTCTGTTATATCAATTGTTATAATATCGTCATTAATAATATCCCTTTGGCGATACTGCATAAGAGGACTTAATTCATTTCTTACTTCTTCTATTTCTTTGTAGTTAAATTCTTTTGAGAAATCTGATGATTTTACTTTTTCAATTAAATCAGATTTTTCTTTAACTTTATAAATCGTTGTTCTAAGTTCAAAAATAGACTTTCTTATTTTATTTTTGAGAAATTCAATTTTTTTCTCTTGAGTTTTTGTATCAACGTTATTTTTTTCTTGTAATTGTTTATCAAGTTCTGCTGTTTCGTATTGGGTTGCAATAATTTCAAATTGCATTGCTTTATCTTGTGCAAAAGTTGTTTGATGTCTTTTCATTAGTGGTCTAATTTCTTTATCAAGAAGTTCAATAAAAGTTTCATCAAAATTTTGCCAGTAAAGCTCTGTTTTTAAAATATTATCAAGAGTCATTGCATGTTCTTGAACATCAACAGATTTCTTTGGTAAAGTTTTAATATCGTTTTTCAAGAGTTCTATTGTATTATTATAAACTTCTGTGTTTTCAATAGCTTTGGCAGAAAGTGCAAGTTCAATTCTCGCTTGAAATAATCTTTCATACAATGAAAGTTGTTCCTTTGGAATATAACCTTCCGGATTTTCTCCAAAAAATTCAAAATTTGAATAATGGTCAAATATTACAAAATGCTCTTTATTTTTACCATTGGCAAAAAGATTTTCGCATAGTCTTGTACCTCGTCCTATCATTTGCCAGAATTTTACTTTGGAATATATTGGTTTGGCAAATACAAGGTTTAAAATTTCAGGAACATCGACACCAGTATCCAGCATTGAAACAGATATTGCAATATTAATATTATTTTCTTGTGCATCACCTTTGAAATCATCTAACAGGATTGAAGCATTTGGATCGTGAGAATCGATTAATCTTGCATATTTCCCTTTATATTCAGGATACATTTCATTAAATAAATTCTCTAACATTTCACCATGTTTATGACTTCTGGCAAATATGATTGATTTACCAAGTTTTCCATTTGCATCTTTTAATCCGTCGTCCATTAGAGTTCGGATTATTTTTTTATTCGTTTCAATATTAGTAATTTTAGCTTCTAGTTCTTGACTTTCAAATTCAAAACTTTCTGGATCTTCAACTTGTTCTGACAATTCTTGTTTCTGCATTTCAGAAAGTTCTGCAAATTTAATTCCTCTATCTAAGAAACCGGTTTGTACTTTTTGAACTTTGTACGGAACAAGATATTTTTCCGAAATGGCATCATCAAGTTCATAACTGTATGTTGGAGTTTTGTCATCCGTATTAAACATTTTATAGGTGTTTCTGGAAATATAATCAACCGGTGTTGCCGTCAGACCTATTTGAAAAGCATCAAAGTATTTGAAAATCTCGCCATACACATTGTATATAGAACGATGTGATTCATCAGCAATTATTAGGTCAAAAAATCCGGGAGTATAAAGCTGATATGCTTGTTGCATAGCTGGATATGTTGCAATATAAACTTTTTTATTCTTGTCTCCTTTGGTTTCAGCATTCACAAAAATTCTAGATAGACGGTCCAAATGTTTCTTAAATGCACTATCAGCTTGTTTTCTTAATTCATCTCTATCAACCAAAAATAAAACTCTTTTAACCCAATTCGCTTGGATGAGCCCATTAATAATAGACATTGCAGTTCTTGTTTTACCAGTTCCTGTCGCCATAACAAGCAATGCTTTTCTTTGACCGGAAGTAAATGCTTCATAGGTTTTGCGAATTGCCATAAATTGGTAATCACGATTGGTAATATTTGTATCTATTTCTATATCAGCAAGAGGTTTTCTGTTTTCTCTTTGGAATAACCTTGTTAAGACATCTTCTTTTGAAAACATTCCGTAAATTCTGCGTTCAGGATAGTTAACATCATCCCAAACGTAAGTTTCAAAACCATTTGTATAAAAAATTAGCGGTCTAAAACCTGTATTTTTTTCGATGGCATTAGCATATTGTCTTGCCTGCTCTTTGCCTTCTTTAACATCACGTCTTGATTTTTTAGCCTCGATAATTGCTATTATTTTACCATTGTCATCATATAATGCATAATCCACAAAACCTTTGCCGGATGGTGTATTAGTCAAGCCATCAACAGGAATTTCTCGTTTCACCTCTGAAGTATTAGATTCTTTGATATCTGATGAAAAATCTTCGACCTTTTTAATATTCCAACCTGCATCAAGAAGCATATTATCAATTATAAAGTGGCGAGTTTGTGCTTCGGATAAATCGCTAAGCCTATCGGTAATTTCTTCGGTATCTTGTTGCTTATGAACAAGTTCTTCGGTCTTATTAATAGTTGTTTGTTTTAGAGCTTCTTCTTTTATTTTTAATTGGGCTTCTAATTCAGCACTTCGCTTTTTAGCTTCTTCTAATTCTTTTTCTAAAAGAAGTTTTCTACTAACCGGTTTTTTGTATGCCGGAATTAAAGAACTGTCACCGCAACAATTTGAAATATAATGCCAAACGCATAATCCCCAAGTGTATTTTAATATTGTATGAGCTTTTTCTCCAGGTGCAACATTTTCATGGACAGCATTGTTTCCATATTTTCTGATAATATGAAATACATCCATATATTTTTGATTAATATATGGCTCGAGTTCTCTTAGTAATTCGTATTGAGTTAATTTTGGTTTTTCATTGAAATATTTATAATAAATGTCTTTTGCTATAAATTCTGCAATAAGACGCAATTTTGATAGACAAGACGCTGCATCAGTATCAATTAATTCTTCTGCCAAACTTCCAAGTTTTGCAAGTTCCGGATATTCAGTTTTAAGGAAATCAAAATTTGATGTTGACAAAAAAAGCCCCTATTTAATACTTCCACATAATAATACTATCATGAACATGTTAGATGGAACATTATTGATATTATAATTCAAAACGGTCATTATCGAAATGCTTCAAAAAATACATCAAAAAAAATAAAAGTATTAAAAAAGAGTTTCAAACTAATGAAACTCTTTTTTAATTTACCAAGGGAGAGATTCGAACTCTCGACCTCACGGGTATGAGCCGTGCGCTCTCACCAACTGAGCTACCTTGGCTTCTATTTTCAATTGGCTTACCTCTCAATCTTCTCATAAAAATTTTAAATTTCAAGTACTTTTTTATTTTAAAATAACTAAATTTATTTCTTTTTATTATATTCCGGCGGAAGCTTTTTGGTTAAAAGCACATAAGAAGTCGGACATACACCGCCTTTTTCAGGGTCAAGATTTAATGGGTTACTGCAATTATAACTTGTATCAATACTTGTCAATACATTACCGTGATTAACATGTGCTTCATCAGGAGTTACCTTTTTACCTCGATATCCAACTGAAAAGCTAAAAATGTCGCGCCCAACACGATTTGGCTTTTTCTTGCCGTTTACATCTACAGTAACACAATATAAGCCAGGGGTTATATCTAAACAAAAAGTTGTTCCATCAGCTAATAGGTAACAAACATCACCAGATACTTGCTTAGAAATTCCATATTGATTCCCTTTATTTTCTCCTGAGTATGTTAGAGCATAATCCGGTAGCCATTGTACAGAGTAACACTTTGCTCGTGTGCATTTATCAATAATTTTCATTTCTTTTGCAATATTATCAAATGCTGTTGCATCTGAATCTAAAAAATCATATATAATAGTTGAAATATCAGCACCATCATTCCTTGCGATTAATAAATCAACAGCTTGACTTAAGGTAGAATAAAATTTTAATACTCCGGAGACAAGATGTTTCTCCTGTTGTTTGCTAAACAGTGCAGGCATGGTCATTGCAGCCACAATGCCGATGATACCGAGGGTAATAAGAACCTCTGCGAGGGTAAAAGCCTTTGTCATTACGAGCTGAACGGAGTGAACGTGGCAATCCCGCTTTTCTGGTAGACTAAAGTCTACCCTACTCCTTACCCTCTCTCTTTGTGAGAGGGTTGAATTTGTTAGTGAGCAGTATGCGAACTTACAAATTCGGGAGAGGGTTTTATGTAATGATTTTGACCCCTCACCCTGCCCTCTCCCACAAGGGGCGAGGGTATTTAATGACGTA
>JAGAVG010000065.1 GCA_017942035.1 bacterium
AAATTTGAAAGAGGATAATATGATAAAAAATAGTAGTAGGGTAGACTTTAGTCTACCGGAAACAAATGGATTGTCGCGCTCACTCCGTTCGGTCTTGAATTTGCTCCAAGCTCCACAGACTCGGGCTTTTAGTCCTAGTGGACTTATCTGCCCTCGCTGTTTCGCTATCCGGACTCGCTTATGCTCCGTCCGTCCGCAAATTCGCCTCGCAATGACGAAACCTGCGTTTACTCTGGCAGAGGTTTTAATCACTCTCGGGATAATCGGTATTGTTGCGGCGATGACTATGCCCGCGTTGATTGAAAATCATCAAAGTTCCGTATTACAACAACGGTTTAAAAAGGCTTACTCTTCTATGGCTCAGGTGTTTCAAAGGGTTGCGTTTGAAGATTATGGCGGGAATATCTTAACCCCAAGCCTTCATGCTTTAATAAATGCATGTAATGAACGTATTATTAAATCATCGGTTTGTCTGTATGGACAAAATAATTGCGATACTACAATTTTTCCTTTTAAAAATTATGAGCACCCGGCTAATATAGGAAATTTTTTAGTCTCCAATTACGGTATAACTTAGTATGCAAACTTAATGAATGATGGAATACTTGCTCTTAATGACGGTACTTTTGTCTTTTTT
The DNA here is from genome assembly GCA_017942035.1 of bacterium. GTDB lineage: Bacteria > Cyanobacteriota > Vampirovibrionia > Gastranaerophilales > Gastranaerophilaceae > RUG14219. Next base: position 638 of record JAGAVG010000065.1, read on the forward strand.
GATTATGGAGATGGAAGTGGAAAATGTCCAATAACAATTGATACAAATGGATGGCGAAAGAAACCGAACAAAGGCGGGGTTGACCTTTTTATGTTTGAATTAAAATCTAACGGTGCCTTAGTTCCGGTTGAAGAAGTTACACCTACAAATGGCGGACAACCATTACAAAGAAATACGAATTGTCTGTCAAATCCTGATGTCACCTGCACTTACGAGGCTTTAAGCAATCCCGATTACTTCAAGAAAGTCAAGAAAAATTAATACAAGTTTTTTATCAAAAAAACGGCAAGGTAGATTTATATTCTAAAAATTATTAAATACTTGCGGCAAGTGATGGTGCAATTGAGATAAAATGTCTTACAAGTTCAGTATCCCAAATCTTTCCGGCACCTTCCTGCAGAATTTCGCAGGCTTTTTGTATTGCCATTCCTTTTCTGTACGGTCTGTCGCTAATCAAGGCATGGTAAGCATCTGCGACTGCTACAATTCTGGCCGCAAGCGGGATTTCATCACCTTTAAGTTTTTCCGGATAACCGTTACCGTCTACTCTTTCGTGGTGGTATTTTACTATCGGTATCAAATCCCTCAAAGCTTCATTTGGAGCCAAAACTTTTTCAGCACCGATTGATGGGTGTTGTTTCATGATTTCCCATTCGTTATCATCAAGTTTGCCCGGTTTTTTGAGAACATTTTCAGGAATCCCGATTTTGCCGACATCATGCAGCAGCGCACCAAGGGTTATGCGCTGAACCTCGCTTTCCGGAAGGTTCAAGGCACGCGCCAGTGCTTCAGAGTATCTTGAAACACTCGTTGAATGGTCTTTTGTATACGGATCTTTAGCATCAATTGCACCTGCAAGTGATGTTGCCATTTCCATAAGGTGGTTTTGAGATATGATTTGTTCATTATTAAATTTATGGACAAGTTCTTCTTCAAAGTTTACGCCCAGTTGAGAATGACGTTTTGCAATAATAGCGGCAAACGATTCCAATGCCTCATCCGCCCAGAAGTTAAAATCTGCGGAACTTATTATAGCTGACATACCTTCTTTATAACCTTTTGCCTGAGATATATACATTGCCTGTTCAGCAAGAATAAGGAGTTTCTCCTGATCGGTCGAGCATTCCGGATAGGTTGCGATACCTACCGAAACCTTAACCGGCCCAACATCATCTACAAAACAGCAGGAAAGTGTGTATGTAAAATATTCAGCCAAATATTTTGCATCTGTTGTATCTGTTTCAGGAAGAATTATCGCAATTTCATCTCCGCCATATCTTCCTGCTATATCGTTACTGCGCATATTCTGCTTAATTTTATCCGCAACAAGTTTGATTACCTCATCACCTTTTGCGTGGCCCAATTCTCGATTTATCTTTGAAATATTATTAACATCGAGCATTACAATCGAAAGTTTTGTATTATTAACCTTTGCTTTTTCAAGTTCGCCCGAAAGTCTTTCCTGAAATCCGCGGTGGTTATATAATGAAGTAAGAGTATCTGTGTTTGCGTACAAACTTGTTTGATTTACAAGTTCAGCATTATGGACAAACAGTGCGCAATAATTTGCGATAAACGAATATAATCCGATATCACTATGCGTATTTTCTTTACCGATAAGCATAACACCCACACACTTATTTAAAGATATCATCGGAAGGATTATTACCGGTGATTTTCTCAAATATGGGATATTTAAAAAGTCATTTGAATCTTTATTTATTACCTCAGTACGGCTAAAACATTCTATAATCGGGTTTTCCGTATCCGACAAAAACACTTTTGAAGAATATGTGCTTCCGATATTACCTAAAAGTTTCAGATTTATGCATTTTGATTTTTCATGAAACAAACCGAACGCTAAAAACAAACAATTTGTTCTGTCGCTCAAAATACTGTATACAGTATTGAATAAATCCTGAACATTTGATTTCTGCCTTAATCCATTGTTTAATTGATTGATTAAATCGGCATAATCAATAACTTTTGTTGAATTTATCGTATTATTTATATAGCCTGCATAAAGTCTGTTTGAAGTTTTTGTAGTGTTAAAATTATTTATTTTATTTACGATATCGTCCGTATTTTGAACTGCCGGTGCTGACATATTTAATGTTGGAGGCAATGAAGGTTTTACCGGTGTCGAAATCATTTTAATTACACCGGATTTGGAGCCGGATTTTTTTGTTTTGGGTTTCTTTACCGTTTTTTGCGCGCTCACAACCTCAACTGATGCAGATGTCGACACAGTTTCAGATTTTTCAGCCTTTATTTCTTTATTTTCTACACTACTTTCGTTCAAAATTTTCTACCTGCTATATTTATGATTAAAACACGTAAATTAATTTTATTGTTACTTTGTCTGTTTAAATTAACATTACTTAAGATAATTTTATCTTATTAGATAAATTTTGCAATACGCTATACAGAGGGCTTATTGTTAATTTTGCCCAAAGTTAAATTCTTCACACTTTACTACATGGGTAGTATAAATTATTTTTTTATATTTTGCAAGTATTATAGGGAAAAAGTTTACAAAATTTCATTGAAAAATAAATTTTAATAACAAAAAAAGTTTGTTTATGGTAGTATAAGCCCGATTAGATAAAAGAGGGAGAAGAAATGTTATCACATTTAATTCAAGGACACGAGATGATAATATCAGGAGCAATTCTTGTAATTGCCTATATTTTCATTGCAAGTGAAAAAATTCAAAAATCCGTTGTTGCCCTTGCCGGAGCGTCATTGACGATGCTCTTGGGACTGATACCGCTTGCGGGACACATGGATCCTGAAAAAGCAGATTATGTAAAAGGGGTTTTTGAATACATTGATTTTCAGGTAATCTTTTTACTTATCGGTATGATGATTATCGTTAGTATTGCAAGCCGCAGCGGGGTATTCAAATGGATGGCAATTAATTTGTTAAAAGCAACAAAAGGACATCCGAAAACCGTTTTATTTGCATTAGCTGCATTTACCGCAATTGCATCAGCATTTTTGGACAACGTAACAACAGTTGTTTTAATGATGCCTATTACATTTATTATTGCTAAAGAATTCGAAACTGATCCTATTCCGTTTTTGATTACCGAAGTTTTGGCATCAAATATTGGCGGAACAGCGACATTAATCGGAGATCCGCCAAACATCATTATCGGAACAAGAGCCGGCTTAACGTTTATGGATTTCGTTAATGAATTAAGCGGAATTATAATATTAATATTCCTTGTAGTTGTTTCGATTTTAATTTTCTTATTCAGAAAAGGTTTGAAAGCAACTCCGGAAAAAATGGCTCATATTGCAAATCTTGATAACTCAAAAACAATCACTGATAAAAATTTAATGATAAGATCAATGATTACACTTGGACTTGTCATTTTAGGATTTGTAACCCATGATATAACTCATATTTCAGCATTCGTGTTTGCAGTTGCGGGTGCATCATTCCTGTTATTATTTGAAAAACCGAAAGAAATTTACAGAGATGTTGAATGGTTAACTATATTTTTCTTTGTCGGCTTATTCATAATAATCGGCGGATTTGAGGCAAATGGCGGAATAAAATTCCTTGCAGATCAGTTAATTGTATTGACACATGGAAGTTTAAATGCCGCAACAATGATAATTTTATGGGCATCAGGAATTCTATCAGGTATTATTGATAATATTCCGTATACAGCAACAATGGCGCCTTTGATTTCGGAACTTATCAATCCGGCAAATCCTAACGCAATAACAGGATCTGTTCACGCATTATGGTGGGCATTGTCACTCGGAGCATGCTTAGGTGGAAACCTTACAATCATAGGGGCTGCGGCAAATGTTCTTGTTTCTGAAACTGCGGCTGCTAAAGGTCATCCGATTTCATTCATGAGATTTATGAAATATGGTGTTTTAGCTGTGTTCATTTCATTAACAATGAGTTCAGTTTATCTCTATTTGAGATATTTGCACTAAACTTAAGTTTAAAACTTTAAATTATTAAATCGCGGAATTATATCCGCGATTTTTTTTGTTAAATTTTTGCCGGCAAATGAATAGAAAAAGATTTGACGGGGAATAAATTTTATTGTAGAATGTGTTATCAAATGAGGGTTAAATTATGAAAAAGATTTTGTCAATACTTACAGTTTTATTATTATCAATGAATGCAATTCTTGCTGATGATATTCCGCAGTGGAGCGAGTTTACACCTGCCGGAGTTAACGCAAATGACGCCTACTGGACTCAGAGAAAAGCTAAATTTGAGCAGTCATTAAATCAGTGTAAGCCTTATAAGGGCAAGGATTTGAAAGCCTGCTATACCCAGATTAGAGAAGCTGAAAAAACAAAAACTCAGTCTTGGAAATTCAGAAACCAGCATTAGGTAAATTGAAAGGCACTAAGATACTAAGACGATAAGACGCTGGGACGTTAAGAATTTACGTCATTGAGAGCGAGGGGAAGAAACATGTCATCCTGAACTCGTTTCAGGATCTCATAATAAAGTTGACAGTTTGTAGGGTAGACTTTAGTCTACCAAAGAAACTGGATTGCCACGTCGCTTACGCTCCTCGCAATGACAAAAAATTAACATGTCATTCCGAACGTCGGATTGACCTCCGTGTTTCGGGACCTCTTAACCCTCTCCCGAATTTCTAACATTCGGCTTTCGCCTTATGTTGAAATTCTGCCCTCTCACAAAGAGAGAGGGCATTATTACGAAACTTCTTATCGTCTTAACGTCTTAGTATCTTAGTGCCCTTTCTTAACTAAACGCTTTAAAGCTTCTTTCAACGTTTTTGGATATTACGTTTTTTACGGATTCGTATTCTGTTTGCAGAGCATTATGAATGGTGTCCAAATTTTTCAATTGAATATCATATTCATTATCTTTGGCCTCAATTTCGCGTGTTGCTTTTTCGTACTTTGCCTGTGCACGCGTAATTTTTTCGGTATCCTCAACGGTTTTTATATCAATCGCGTTTTTGAAGCCGACAGATTTCCACATGTAACCCGTTGATTCCAATTCAGGAACTTTTCCGGAATCTTCTGACGGATTAAAATATTTTGCCTGACGTAGTGAAACAATACCGTTTTCTAACGCGTATTGAAGCCAGCTTGCATCTTTTGCGGTAATATCGTCTATAACCTTGTAATTAGCAGTTTTCGGGTTCTTTTTCTCAGCGCCGTTTACTACAAACTTTCCGTTAGTAGTTTCGTCTTTGTCGTCAGTAACAACGTTTGCACTCTCCGAACCGTTCATCATGTACCACAAATTTGTATACCACTGGGCTTTGTCCTTGTCGTCTATTTGGGTAATTGTTGTTATTTTAGGCTCTTTAGGAAGCGTCAAAACAGGAGGGTCGATAGGTTCAAGGGACATATTTAACAAATCACCATCAGTAAAATTTATTAATGTATCTCTTAATGCAGTTTTATCAGTTATTAAACTTTTCATTACCAAATAATATAAATCAATAAGTTTTTGTTTTATAGATTTAACTTCTGTTGCAGTATTTGTTTCAGCATCATAAATATAATCACTTCGCAATATTTCAACATCTGTTGGAACTCGTCCTTCAGCTATTGCGGCTTGAAGCAAATTATACTTGTCAGTATCTTTTTTACCGCCATTATCGTATGCAGGAACAAATTTATCATCCCCATCACATTTTCTGACATATTCTCCATTTTCATCTGTTTCATTAATACCATCCGAAACAGCCTTTAATTCATTTACAGCACCCATTCCTCCCCACCATTCTTGTGGATCATCATGTCCCTCCTTTGTCGCAGGAGAATATTCAACTCCAGTACTTGTTGTGTAAGTATTAGGCCAATCTCGATATTCATCATCACCCCAACTTTCCGCTCCATTAAAGTCCAAAAGATGGTTTAAAAAATGTATATAACATCCAGCATAACCACTTAAAGCCGATCTATAACAAGCTATAGGATTTTGACTTGTACCAACAGAAGCTACAACTAATTGATATAAAGTATCATCTTCATTTACTTTATATGGATTATCCTCCCATTTTTTATAGGCAATTTCATGTTCTTTTTCTAGACGTTTACACTCTGCATCCCAGTCATCATGCGCCTTAACTGTGTCCGGATCATCTATCTTTTCAACATTTACATATCTGCCTAAAAAATCAAGCAAAGTATTTGTTTCTTCAAAATTCTTCGCATCTTGAGCAGAAACAAGGTTGACACCGTTGTTATCCACAATTGAATACTGGCTTTTTAACGGTTCATAAGAATATATTACAGACGGCGTCAGGTTGTAATTCATTGCGTCACCGTTGTCGTTATAATATTGATAAGTCAATTTTGTAGCACTCAAGGCATTCATGTACTCATCACTTGCCTCCTCGGATTTGGACGCAAGGCGGACTTTACTGTTTGTCAACAATTGAGAGCTCAACTCGTTGTTGGTCAAACGAGCCGTTATACTCAATAATCTTGCTTGTGATGCTGACATACCCATAAGTGTTCCGATTTTTTCCTTTCTGTTTCTTTTGTCGGATTTTATGGACAATTTCTTTATGGCACAATCCACCGCACAGCATAGCATAGAGCAAGTCTGTCAAGGTTTTCCGCCTTTGTAAATTTATTTTTACATTTCTTAATATGTGAGGAAGTTAGTAGGTTAGTAGGTTAGTAGGTGTTTACGTCATTGCGAGCGAGGACAAACAGATCTCCCTCGCCCCTTGTGGGAGAGCGAAATTGCGGACGGACGGAGTGAAACGAGTCCGGATAGCGAACAGATTGAGCATACTGGAGCAAAGCTCCAAATGCGAAACTCTGTGAGCTTGGAGCAATTTCAAGACAGGGTTGGGGTGAGGGGTCAAAATCATTACATAAAACCCTCTCCCGAATTTGTAAGTTCGCATTCTGCTCACTAACAAATAATGCCCTCTCACAAAGAGAGAGGGCATTATTACGTAACTTCTTAGCGTCTTATCATCTTAGCGTCTTCTTTTCCCCCCTTGCCTTCTAAAAAACATACAATTATAATAAAATTATGAAGAAGTTGTTATTAGCATTATCAATTTTAGCGTTATCATATCCGGCATTTGCGCTAGAAATCTCATACCCTGCCTCAACAACCCCTATAATCAACTCAAAATCAACGTTTTTTATCGGAAACACTGATACGTCAAAGCCCCTGACGATCAATAATTCAACCGTAAATGTCCACAAAAGCGGGAATTTTGCTTACGTAGTCAATCTTGAGGAAGGAAAAAACACTTTTACAATAAAATCCGGCGATGAAACTAAAGTTTACGAAATAATAAGGCCCGCCGCAACAAAGTGTTCACCCGTGAAATCCGCCCAATTTGTTCCATACGATGAGAAAAAATCAGCAATCGTAACTTCTGAAAACACACCTTTAAGAAGCAGTGCCGAAAATTTTGGCATAAACAGGCTTTCACACCTTAACGAAGGTACACCTGTCAACATTTTAGGCGAATACAACGGGTTTTATAAAATTGAACTTTCGCCCGAAACATACGCTTGGATTTTGAAAAATCAGGTGAAAATTTCTGACGAACAATTTTCACCGGCAAAAATTTTGAACTTTTCATCAAGCGAAACTCCGGAATACGAAATCTACGAATTTGAACTCTCCGGAAAAGTTCCCTACACGTTACTCGAAAACCCTTTCACTATAACGCTTTACAACCTGAATAACAATGACGGATTTTTTAAATTCAGTCCGTTTTACAACCACAGACAATTTGGTTACAGTACAGGATTTGAAGGAAATAAATTTGTCCTGAAAGTCCGAAAAGTTCCAAATATTAACAAAAATCACCCGCTTAAAAACATAAAAATCGCAATAGATGCCGGTCACGGCGGAAAAGAATCAGGCGCGCGGTGCTGCTCGGGAATTTTAGAAAAAGATTTAAACTTAAAAATTTCAAATAAACTTTCACAAAAACTTGCAAACAAAGGGGCTAAAGTTATTAAAATCAGGAATGATGACAGTTTTGTAAGCTTGTCAGACAGGATTAAAATTGCAAACGAAAATGATGCAATGATTTTTATAAGCATTCACGGAAACGCACTTCCAGACAATCTGAACCCTATGGAACATTCAGGCACAAGTATTTATTACTATTACAATCAGGCAAAACCGCTTGCTGACAGCATTTTAAATAATATGATACTATCATCCGGAACAAATGATGATAAAGTTCGCTGGCAAAGTTTCGCGGTTGTACGTAACACAAACGCCTTGAGCATTCTAATCGAAACCGGTTATCTGATTAACCCGAACGACAACTGGATGCTTGAACAGGAAGATTTCCAAAACAAACTCGTTGACGGCATTATCAAAGGAATAGAAGAATTTTTAACGCTGTATTAACTTAATACTTTTAAACATCTTTGAAAAAATGGCATGTTTATGATAGCATAATTCTAAAATAAGATATTATACACTTTAATAAAGGGGAAAAATATGATTTCAGTAAACGATTTAAAAACAGGCTTAACGCTTGAATTGGACAACGGTTTATGGTCTGTTGTTGAATTTTTACATGTAAAACCCGGCAAAGGTGCCGCATTTGTAAGATCAAAACTTAAAAACGTTGTAACCGGTCAGGTTGTAGAAAAAACATTCAGAGCAGGTGAAAAAGTAGGCAAAGCAATGCTTGACAGACGTGAAATGCAATACTTGTATCAAGAAGGCGCTGAATACGTAATGATGGACAACGAAACTTACGAACAGCTTCAAGTTACTGCTGATCAAATCGGTGACGGTATAAAATACTTGAAAGAAAATATGGTTGTTCAAATCCTTATGCACAACGGCAGAATTATCGGTGTAGACCTTCCGGCTCACGTTATCTTGGAAGTTACCGACACTCCTCCGGCTGAAAAGGGTAACACTGCACAGGGCGGTACAAAACCGGCAACTCTTGAAACCGGCGCGGTTGTAAACGTTCCGTTCTTTGTATCTAACGGAGATAAAATTAGAGTTGACACAAGAACTAACGAGTATCTCGATAGAGCGTAGCGCGAACCGGCAGAGGGCGAAAGCTTGACGGCAAAATGGCAAAGCCATTGCAGACGGCAACTGTAGACCCGTTTAACGCCGGTGAGCAAGAAGCGCAAACCGGCAGGCGTCAACTAAAAACCTATTAAACAAAAATGAAAGGTAAAAACATGAATTTTGATGTTGAATATATTGAAAAATTAGCAAAAATTATAACTGATGCATCTTTGACAGAAATTTCTATCGAAGACGGCGATCAGGCAATTACATTGAGAAAGGATTTGCCGCCAGTATCAGCAGTAGCTGCAGCACCGGTAGTTTCAGCTCCGGCAGCAGTTCAGGCTAGTCCGGCCGCACCGGCTCAAGCTCCGGCTGAAACCCACAAAGGCAACGCTATCACTTCTCCAATGGTTGGAACTTTCTACAGCGCTCCTTCGCCTGATGCTGAACCGTTTGTAAAAGTTGGTCAGGATATTAGCAAAGGAACTAAAGTTTGTATCATTGAAGCAATGAAACTTATGAACGAAATCGAATCTGAATTTGCCGGAAAAATTACTGAAATCTGCGTTGCAGACGGTCAGCCGGTTGAATTCGGACAAGTATTAATGTATGTAGAATAACAGGGAATAGTGAGTAATGAAAATTGAATGAAGGATTTCATTTTTCATTACTGTTAGGATAAAAAGATGTTTAAAAAAGTATTGATTGCAAACCGTGGCGAAATTGCGGTTAGAATAATAAGAGCTTGCAGAGAAATAGGAATTCCGACAGTTGCAATTTATTCTCAGGCAGATGCAAATTCATTGCACGTCAGATTGGCAACCGAAGCTTACTGTATCGGGCCGGCTAAAAGTTCGGAAAGCTACTTAAGCATTCCGGCAATCATTTCAGCCGCACTCGTTTCAGGTGCAGATGCAATCCATCCGGGATACGGTTTTATGTCTGAAAGAGCTGATTTCGCCGAAATTTGCGAACAGCACGGTATAAAGTTTATCGGGCCTACTGCGGAAGCTATGCGCAAAATGGGCGACAAGGCTACAGCTCGTAAAACAATGATTGAAAACGACGTTCCGGTAACTCCGGGAACCGGAATTTTAAAAAGTGCCGAAGAAATTAAAACTTTCGCTAAAAAAGCCGGATATCCTATCATTCTTAAAGCAACAGCCGGCGGCGGCGGAAAAGGCATGAGAATCGTCCGCAGTGATGATGAAGTAGAATCAAACATGAATTTGTGCCGTCAGGAAGCTCAGAATTTCTTTGGAAATCCTGATATATATGCTGAAAAATATCTTGAAAATCCGCGTCACATCGAAGTTCAGATTTTAGGAGACAGATACGGTAACGTTGTTCACTTGGGCGAAAGGGATTGTTCAATCCAAAGACGCCACCAGAAACTTTTGGAAGAAGCTCCATCTCCTGCCATTAACGAAGAAACAAGAAAAGAAATGGGTGCCGCAGCTGTTAGAGCCGCTAAAGCTATCAATTATGAAGGGGCAGGAACCTGCGAATTTTTGCTTGACCATGATGGCAAATGGTACTTTATGGAAATGAATACACGTATTCAGGTTGAACACTGCGTAACTGAAATGATATCTAATGTTGATTTGGTTAGAGAACAAATTATGATAGCATCAGGCGAAAAACTTGATTTTACTCAAGATGATATTATTTTAAGAGGCCACGCAATAGAATGTCGTATTAACGCAGAAAATCCGGCCAAAGATTTTATGCCGAATCCTGGTAAAATCACAGGATATGTAACTCCCGGCGGTTTCGGAGTAAGAGTAGATTCTCATGTTTATCAGGATTACTCAATTCCGCCTTATTACGATTCTATGATTGGCAAACTCATTTGCTGGGGAAGAACAAGAAATGAAGCCAGAAGAAGAATGTACCGCGCATTAAAAGAATATGTTGTAACAGGTATTGAGACAACTATTCCATTCCATCAAGCCATAATCGAAGATGATGTATTCATAAGCGGAGAATTTAATACCGGTTTCATAGAAGATTTCTACAAACGTACCGGCAAAACAAAATAACAAAATTATATGAGGGCTTTTATATGACAAAAAACGCTTTTACACTTGCAGAAGTGCTGATTACTTTAGGAATAATAGGAATAGTAGCAGCATTATCAATGCCTGCTGTTATGGGAAATTACCAGAAAAAAACCTATGTAACAAGCCTTCATAAAGTATATAATGAAATATCTCAAGCGCTGGAACAGGTTATGACAGATAAAAATGCAGAAACTGTTGAAGAAGCCGGCCTAACAACTCAAGCAGCACTTAATAGCTGGGTAATGGATTATTTTAGAGTTTCTCACAATTGTCAGGGTGACTCAACTAAATGCATGGCACCAAACAATCAATATAGAAAACTCAATGATACAAACAGTTTTATGACATCAAGAACCGGTCATAATTATTTTGGACTCTCAAGCGGGGCTGTTATAAGACCGCTTTTAGCCAATGAAGGATACAAGAGATTTAATATTCTAGTTGATACAAACGGTAAAAAAGCTCCAAATACTCTTGGCAGGGATGTATTTTTTATTGGTATATATAATAATGGCGTAATTGATGATTATTATAATACTGCTAAAAATGCACCACTTTCAAATTCTGATAGAGCCGCACTTTTTACCAACCAATGTAACGCAGCCAACACAAATGCTTGGGGTTGTTTTGGAAAAATTCTCAGTGATGGCTGGGAAATGAAATACTAATCCTGCTTTGCATTTTTAATAGCGGCCGCTTAGAATTTTACCGGAAGTGTTTCCGTGAGAGTCTGTTCCGCCTGAATGGATTACATGTAATTCGTCACATACTGTTTTGACAACTTCTGTAAGATGCTTTAATTGCGGATATTTTGCATAATACTTTTCGGGATAAACATAATTTGTTTCCACAAAAGAAAGATTGCAAGATTTTAAAAACTTAACCAAAGCCTCCTCATAAGTTATCCCGTCTAAAATGTTATCTTCACTTTCAAAATCCCATCCATCTTCAAACTTCGGATTCAACTCTAAAAGTGCCGGATGAGCAATTCCAATCTGTCCAAATCCGCCGGCTGAAAGTTTTTTAACTGCATCATTTATATTCACAGTAGCAAGTGTTGCGCGGCCATTCTGGTTTGCATAAAAAGGCTTGAATATTTCCAGAACTTCCACTGGAGAATAAACAATTCCGGCCTCGTCTAAAAGATGTTCGACATATTTTCTTGTGAACTTGAAAAATCCCGAACTTCCACCAGTTTTTAACAAACAATGAAACTTGCAGGAGTCCTCGTAATTCGCATTCAAATTCCACCGCTGGTTAACTTTGTGCATAATTAATCTTGAATAATCTTTGTTTTTGTCGGTATAAGTTTTAAAAAGTTCAATTGTATTTTTCTCAAACGGATTTACGCAATAAATAATCGCATCAAACGGAATCGGCATTTTAAAAATTTTAGGATTTTCATATTTAAAACATGGTTCGACACCGGCCATAACCCTTATATTATCATATTTTTCAGGATTAGATGCAATTGTTTTGATAAGATAACGAGCACCGTCAAGGCAATCATGATCGGTAATTCCGATTAAAAACGTTTTCTTTGAATTTTTCGCACGTGCTTGCGCCTCGTCAAGAATTTCATCAACTTCAGCGGCACCATCTGAAAATTTTGAATGCGTATGAAGATTTATGCAATACTCATCACAGTTAGGGTTAAAATTCTCAAAAGAAGCCTCTTTTAATATGCTTTTTAATTCATCAAGTCCAACTATGGAATTCAAATTTTCAATAGGGGCACCAATTGCATCGGCAAGTGATTTTATATATTTTTCATCATCAGATGTTCTGTTACAAGTTATCATAAGCTTTTCTTATTTCCTGAATATCCTGCCACATAAGCCATTTCGGCGAACCCTTTTCACGCGAATCATTTCTTAAAAGATATGAAGGGTGAAATATCGGCATCATTTTCGCACCATAAGGCCCGTCGAACCATTTACCGCGGGCTTTCGTAATCCCACGCTCCTGCGGAAGCATGGTATTTAAGGCAATATTTCCGCATACAAGAATAATTTTCGGCTTTAAAAGTTCGATTTGTGCCTTTAAAAAATGTTCACACGCACTCTTTTCTTCCGGAAGCGGATTTCTATTCTCAGGCGGACGACATTTAATTGTATTGCAAATGTAAATGTCTTTTTCTCTGGAAAATCCGACAGACGCAAAAATTCTGTCCAAAAGCTGTCCGGCTTTTCCAACAAAAGGCTTACCTTTCTGATCTTCCCAATACCCCGGAGCTTCACCAATAAGCATTATTTTCGAATTTAATGCGCCATCAGAAAATACCGTATTAGTTCTGCTTTCACATAATGCACAAGCCCTGCACTGCTTACACTCCAGTTTTAAGGCTTCAAGTTCTTTTTCTATATTTTTAATTTCTTCTGTCATACTTAAATTATACATCTTCATAATTTTAATATTAAGATAGTGTAAAGAATAAACAATATTTCTTAACAATATTGACAAATTTTTTTATATTTGTGCTTTATTATTATAAAAGCAACTTGTTTATTCATTTAATAAGGATTAAAAAATTGCAAAATACAATTTTAAATAGCGGTATAAAGTACGAAAAAAATACTTTTCATAAAACGAAAAGTAGCGATGAAATCTTTCTTCAAATGGTAGAAAGAAAATTAAAAAAAATTTTCATGGATGAATTAAATTCATCAAATTCAATATTTTTAAAAGTGTCAGATAATGTTATTCATAATCTGGCATTATTTATATCCGGCCAAAAACAAAGAACCTGCGCCCTCGGAATAGCCGGAGAAACCGCCAGCGGCAAATCAACGATTACAATGGATATAATAGATACAATCGAAGAATTTGCACTTGAATACGGAATAGAAAAACCGATTACCAGAATAAATACAGATGATTATTACTATGACCGTTCAGAAATGGTTAAAAAAGCCGGAAGTTTTTCGGAATTTGCAAAACATTACGATCTGGATGTTCCCGAAGCATTGGAATTAAGTCTTATGAAAGAACATATCCATCAAATACTTGAAGGGAAAACCGTCTATCTTCCAAAATATGATATGTCCGGAACTGCAATAAGAATTGATAACGTTCAAAAAGCTGAGCCTTCAAAGGTTATAATTTCAGAAGGACTTTTTACATTAACAGATGATGTAGTTGATGCATTCGATTTTAAAATATATGTTGACGTATCAAGAAACGCTCAGAAAGAAAGATTTTATATAAGAGCCGCAGAAAGAGACCTGGGAGATTCCGTTGATGAGGTTTACGAAAACGCCTCAAATAAAGCTAAAATTTACATCCACCCAACAGCAATGAAAGCAGATATTATACTTTCAGGTGAAGCCGATAGAAAAGCCTACAAAGTTTTTGTCAGAAAAATACTTTCGCTTGTAAAAGAATTACACTTTAGTAATGTTCTTCTATATTCTTAAGTTTTTAAGGGGCAATAAGTGTACTCACTCACAAACTCTCAAGGACTTTTTTAGTTGTTGAAAAGGGCAATATACCCACTTGAATTTAATTGTAAAACTGTGGAATGAATATCAATGCGGCAAACATTCCCAATATGTCTTAGTATTATCATCGGGGCACTTATTCGCTATAGCATATTTAGTACATCCTATACCGTTTAATATATCTGTAGAATTTTTTGAACAATATTTAATGTTGCTAAAATTCCAAAATGAATAAACTATTCCTTCACCCAGTGGAATTAATTTACCTTCTGAAGTTATGCCAAAATAAAACAGATCATGTCCTAGAGCATTTGGCCCTTTTCTAGGTCCGTTAGTATCTATAGATATCCAATTAGCAAAACAGTTATACATCCCGCCTATGGCACTCCCGTTAACTGCAATCTTTTGGGGAACATGCATACAAGCAGGTATATCTACAGTAATTTTAGCGTATGATTTAACTTTTTTATATGTATTTACAGTTCCAAAAATATTTTTTTTATTCATGTCATCTAAGATATTATATTGAGTAAAAAGCTTAGTATAAAACTCTGAATCATTTGAACCTGCTTGCGGATTATTACCTATCAAAGTCAAAGATGAAGGTTCAATATAAATTAAAGCCTGCAGCAAATTTGAATATGATTTTTTAAAATTTGATTCAAGTACTTTGTTTTGATAGAAAAAAATTAGATTAGGCAATGTGATGGCAGAAACAATACCAATTACGCCTAAAGTTATTAAAACTTCTGCTAATGTATATCCATTATTCATATTTTTACCTCCGGACAAATAGGTCACTGACTTATTGATAATTTTAAGGCAAAATAGGTCACATGTCAAGACTTAAGATTCTAGGACAAAATATTACAAAATATCGTCAGGCAAAAAAAATTTCACAGGAAAAACTTGCCGAACTTGTTGATTTGTCTAGAGAATATATTACACGTGTTGAACGCGGACAAAAAAATATTAGTCTTAAAAAACTGTTTGCAATTGCGGATGCTCTTGAAGTTGACTTTTGCAAACTTACAAATTTTAAATAAGAAAAGTCTGTGCGATGCGGTAAATCATAGATTTACCGCATCGCATAAATGAAAAAGTTACTAGAATGCTGCTTCGATAATTAATTACAAGCAAACTAGGTGCAATAAATTGCACTTTTAACAATTTAGATTATTCAAACCTTATCAAGTGTAAGAAGACAGTTGGTTTGATGATTTTGAGCAGAGGGTTTAAGTATTAAAAAATGTGGGTTGGTATTACTATGCCAACAATTAAATTTTGTCGGATTAGTAAGCCCCTACACGCTTTCGAGCAAAACAGTGTAACAAATTTTTAACAAACTAACAAAAATTATTTTTAGAAATTTTATAAACATATAATAATACAATTTTAATGAGGATTACGATAAATGAAGATTCAAAATATAAGTTATTCTACTAATAATTACTCGGGGAAAACAAATCAGAGCCAGAAAAATCCTACATTTGGGAAATTAATAGTAGACGAAGATATTCCTTTTGATATTTTACAAGCTGTAGTAAAAAATGAAGAATTGAAAAAACTAGTAAAAATGTTTCATGGAATAAATAAAGATATAGAAGTTTCTTATCATATTCCTTGGGATTCTGGTAATACTATAGATTCATTACATTTTATACCAGATGATATGTTGGATAGTGTTGTATTATTTAGTGAAACTAAGGAACTTAATAGTAAACCTATTATTCAACAAATTGAGAATTTGAAAAATGGATTTGCTGAAAAAGTTTTTAACAAGTATCTAATTAAGAATTCAGAAAGAGAAAATGATGTTATAAAAAAACAAAACATCTTAAAATGTGTTGATGAATTTAACAACTCTCTAGAAAATCAAAAAGAAAATATTAAACCAAAACAATCTTTTTGGAAAAAATTATTTGGCAACTAGTTTTTATTAGAAAGCAATATTTGTACCGATTTCAAAAAACTCAAGGTTTGTCGGTTGGACATACCTGCCCAACGAATTCAAAATACTCAAACTACCAAAAATTATTCAATGATACTGCATTTACCCCTTACGTTTGCTTTTCTGTACCAAGTACCCAGATCTCTTTTGGCACTAAATGTATATTCGCCAGTATGTCTGTCAATTCTAACCCATTTGTAATTAATGGCCCAAACTTCAGTATATTTATCTTTAAATGTAATTTTATCATCAGTAATTTTCAGTTTTAAAACTTTTTTCGGATCTTTATTAATATTACCATATAATTCAATAAGGTTTCTGCTATAAATTTTATTGTTTTCTATTGTATAATAGTCTACAACATTTTTGTAATCGTCAATAGAACCATTTACCATCTCTCCGGTACATTTCAATTTCGTACCATTTGCAACAGTATAAATCTCATCTTTTGCAAATGCAGTTGTCGAAATACACAGAAGTAAAAATACAAACAATATCTTTTTCATGCCAGTTTCTCCATTATTCATATAGTAACACCTTCTAATACTCACTAATACTCAATTCCCTAACAAAAAATGGGCCCGGAGGGATTCGAACCCACGACCAAAGGATTATGAGTCCTCTGCGCTACCGCTGCGCCACAGGCCCAGATTTTTTAAGTTGCTGGTACAACCCTTATTTAATTTTGTGTGGCTTGCGCTAGCTTGACCTCACTACGTTCGGTGCGCTACCTTCCCTCTCCTCAAAATTGACATTTAGTCAATTTCTCGTCGGCAGAGTGCCACAGGCCCAGATTTTTTTAAGTTGCTGGTACAACTTTTATTTAATTTTATGTGGCCATATCAACATTAAACCATGCTAACTTCACCACTTCTTTAATCTATCATCAAAGCTCTTAAAAATCAAGTGCAAAGTTTTACGCTATTATTTTCTAAAATCTCGTTTGAACCTACAATCTCGTTTATAACATCTCTTTTAATAACAGAATTTGAACCGATTACAGAATTTTCAATTCTAACATCAGCAAAAACTTTGACATTATCCCACAATATACTGTTTTTAATCTCAACATTTTCTCCGAAATTGCAATCTGTGCCGATTGTTGAATTTATACATCGCTTGACATTCTTTGTGTCTGATAAAAATTTAAAATCGTTCTTTTGAGCAAATTCAAACTCACATGTTCCATCAATAATATCTTTTACCGTTTGTTTGTACTGCTCTAAAGTCCCTATATCGCTCCAGTATTCATTAATTTTAAAAGTTGCGAGCTGGCGTTCCATAAGCAGTTTTGGAAAAACATCTTTGGCAAAGTCAAAAAAGGTATTTTCCGGAATATAATCAAAAATTTTATAGTTAAAAACGTAAATTCCGGTATTAATACACGAACTTTTTGCGTCTTGAATTGCCGGTTTTTCTTGAAACTCTATGATAAAACCATCCTCATCAGTTACAACAACTCCAAACTTTGAAACTTCATTTTTTTCAATTTCCTTGATTCCTATTGTCGCAATAGCATTAGATTTAAAATGTGCATTTAGTGCTTTTTGGATGTCAACATTTGAAATACCATCTCCGGAAAGAACGATTATAGTATCTTCAGGAGCGAAGAAAAACTGACATTTTTTCAAACCGCCGGCAGTTCCTGATAAATTTTCTTCTTTTATCAATTCTAAATTTATATTGAATTGATTATTTTTATAATGTGAAAAAATTTTATCGCTAAGATAATAAGTATTTGCAACAACATCCTGAATGTTGTTATCTGCAAGCTTTTTCATTAATATATCCATAACCGGAACGTTAAAAATAGGAATGAGTGGCTTGGGTAACTCTTTGGTCAGCGGATCTAATCGGGAACCGACACCGGCGGCCATAATCATAGCTTTAACTTTTCCAGTATGGTTAATCATAATAGGTATATTATTCCATAATAATTTAATAATAGCAAATTTATTACATATTAATAAAAAAGTATTGTAATATTTTTTTGAAGATATATAATGAGTTAGAAAGAAGGGCTTATAGCTCAGTTGGTAGAGCAGTTGACTCTTAATCAATTGGTCGTGGGTTCGAGTCCCACTGAGCCCAGATTAATCTATAAGAGGGTTTTAACCCTCTTTTTTAATGCAAAATTTTACCCCATTTTAACCCCAAAGGTACAAATAAAGGTACACGAGAAAGTAATTTTAAAAAGATTATCGGCGCACCTGTAATAATCAATCATACAGATGTAACAGAAGAGAACGCAGACGATTTAAGAGTTGGTGTAATATCTAACGCTTATTATAACGAAAAAGACGGCTGGTACTGGTGCGAAGGGGTTATATGGAATGAGACAGCACAAAATCTGATTACAGATAAAAAATGGTCTGTATCTTGTTCTTATGATTTTCTTGAAGAAAATAACGAGGGCGGAAGTGAAAACAATATCCCTTATGACAGAGAATTTACAAAACTGAACTTTGTCCATCTTGCATTAGTTGATAACCCCCGCTACGAGCGTGCTAATATCGTGTTTAATTCTAAGACGGTAGAAAATGGCGGCGAAGGTTCAGGAAATTTTGACCACGCAGGCAGACCAGGAGAAGTTGGGGGGAGTTCTTCAACAGGAAATAATCAACCACAAAATGTTGATATAACAAAATTAAAACCTGTAGATTTTACTCAAGAGGATATTCAACGTTTTAAAGTTCACGGTAGCGTTCAGGAATATTATCAGAAACATATAAAAGGTACAAGCATAACGCATTCTGATAAAAGATTAGGTGAAGTATATTTTGATGATGATGGATTAGGCGAAAGTAAAAATATAAATCGACCTAAAAATTTCTATCTTATAACTAAAGCCCCTGAATTAGTTAAAGCAGCACATTATGATAGAGAAGAACCGGCTACGAAACATGAAAGAAATGATAAAATTGTAAAATTTCATATACTTTATGCAAAAGCACGAACAGGTAACAAAACAAAACTTCTACAAATCAAAATTGCAGAAGATGATACAGGTAAAAAATATTATTTTTTAAGACCTGTAGCCACAGAAATAAATAACCTCACCAATTCAGCAATCGCCAAAGATGTCAATAATGACAACAGCTCGCTTCTGAATAGTGAGGCTAATATCATTATAACCGATATTCAAGAAGATTTCAACCCTGATATTACAAAAAATGAAGTACATAACGCAAAGGAGCAAGAAATGGCACTTTTAGAAGAATTGAAAAAACTTATTTGCAGGTAAATTATGTATAAAATATTTTGAACAATTTAGTTGTAATATAAGGATAAACTCATTTTTGAATTATTTCTACATCGCTCATATCAAGCGTAATGTTTTGATGCTCGCTTATAACAAAACTTAAATTACATTTCAGAAAATCAGAAATTTTAATTAAATCAACAGCAGCAAAACTCCCTCTAAAGAATTTATTACTGGTAAATGCAATTAATGCGAATTGTAATTTAAACAATATTTTTATAGCAAAAAGCCCTTTAATAGGGCTTTTAACTATTTTCAATTTGAGTTAAGAGAGTATCAATTCTTTTATAATTGTTAACTCTTTCTTGTTCTGCTATTATGTCACTTTGCTAATTTACCATGGATAATCATCCTTAATCTCCCAACCGTCACGTATAATCACAGCTGAACAAGCGTGTCCTCCATTGGGAGCTTCTTTATTGCACTGGTGTAATGACTTACCTAAAAGAACATCCCTATCACTATCAAATGTTGCCTTAGTATGACCAAAACCGGTCTCTTTGTTATAACTAAAACTAAAAACATCTTTCCCCAATATATTAGGTCCTTTATATCCATTTATATCTATAGCGACACCTCTTGAAATATTATTTCCGGAACTCCAAGCATCAAGAAAAAATATTGTTCCATCAGCAAACTGTCTAACTTCTGTTGTGCTACCATTTAGAATCCATTCTGTAACTGGTTGTCCATTTGAATGTTTGTAGCTAATCCTCTGATTAACAGTATGTCCAAAATCTTTGTTAACAAATTTTACATAAGGATCAACATAAGTTTTCATAAAAGTTTCAGCTGGCAAATCCATGTTCCAATCGCTAGTTGGTCCATTTTCAATTTCAGCCATTTTAGTAGCTTCTACCAATTGTGAATAAGCTTTTTTTAATCTTGTAACGGTCACTTGTTTCTGATGCTTAGTAATCAATGCTGGCATAGTCATCGCCGCAACAATACCGATTATCCCGAGAGTGATAAGAACTTCGGCCAACGTAAAAGCCTTTGTCATTGCGAGCTGAACGGAGTGAACGTGGCAATCCAGTTTTTCTGGTAGACTAAAGTCTACCCTACTACTACTATTTTTTATCATATTATCCTCTTGCAAATTTTTGCCTTCCATAATTTTATATTCTAGCATCCTGTCTCCTTTCCAGCCATAAACTGACGTTTAAATTTTCGCACCATAATTTATATTTTGATGCATGTGGGCCTGAAATCCACTAAAA
>JAGAVG010000066.1 GCA_017942035.1 bacterium
GGGTATGTTTTAGTGAGTTTCAGGCCCACATGCACCAAAATATAAATTATGGTGCGAAAATTTAAACGTCAGTTTATGACTGGAAAGGAGACAGGATGCTAAAATATAGAATTATGAAAGGAAGAAATTTGAAAGAGGATAATATGTTTAAAAATAGGGTAAGTAGTAGGGTAGACTTTAGTCTACCGGAAACAAATGGATTGTCGCGCTCACTCCGTTCGCTCGCAATGACAAAGGCTTTTACTTTGGCTGAAGTTCTTATCACCCTCGGGATAATCGGTATTGTGGCAGCTATGACCTTGCCGGCACTAATAACCAAGTATCAAAAGCAGGTTACTGTTAACCGTTTGAAGCATGCTTATAGCGTTTTATCTCAAGCTGTTAAATTATCAGAAGTTAGCAACGGCTCAATAGATGATTGGGATTGGTCTGCGGCATATCTTAACAGCGAAGCTTTGGAAATTTGGCTTAAGCAATATATGTGTCCATATATGAAATATACCGAGATTTCAAATTCTGATTCTGAAAAAACAACAATAAAAATTGCAAATGGTACTACTTTTACATTTAAGGCAAATTCTGAAACTAATATTCATGTGTTTGTGCAATTAAGTCCTAAAAATCAAGAAAGAAACACTTTTGTATTTTTAATTCAAAAGGGTTTAAATAATCGTCATTTAGTATTAAACAAATCCGGAGTATGGCCATATTCTTATTCAGCAACTGGAATTGATACGAACACAAGAGCCTTTTGGAAAGACAATACTTCCTACGGATGCAATAGAAATGGCAAAAAATATTTATGTGCCGGACTTATTATGTATGACGGCTGGGAAATCAAAGACGATTATCCTTGGTAAAAATTTAATGACAAATTTTCCAGCCGTTCCATAAAACGAAAATCGTTAAGATTAAACAAAAAACAACAACACGTAAGACCAGACTGTGTACGGTAGTAAATAAATGTTAATAAATTGCCCGTTTAACTCTTGTTTCATAACCTTTAGCTGATATAATAAGTGTATAAAGTGTAATTATCGAGGTTATTAGAGGAGAAACATGATAAAACTTAACTTCCGGAATGCGGATGCTATCGTTGTGGGCGAAGAAAACGGTTTGAATATTCAAAATGCTTTTGATGACTATAGAGAAAAAATTGCACAAATTATTACAAGCTTAAATCAGCGTAAAGATAAGCCGGGGCAATGGCTTCAGTGGATGAATTTAGGCTATAGTGAAGAAACTATCTGGTATGTAAAAGAGTACGCCTCAATGGTTCAGGGGCGTTTTGAAAATATTTTAGTACTCGGTATAGGCGGTTCGGCTTTAGGCGCAATGGCTGTGACAGAAGCTCTTTTAAAACCTTATTGGAATTTGTTATCTGAAGAGCAGAGGAATGGTCTTCCAAGAATATTTTTCCTCGATAATATTGATCCGGACACAATAAATGGACTTCTTGATATTCTCGATTTAAAAAAGACACTTGTAAATGTTATTACAAAATCCGGTTCAACAGCGGAAACAATGTCTCAGTTTATGATTGTGAAAAAACGTCTGGAAGAAGAATTAGGGTCGAATTACAGATATAATATTGTTGCCGCAACGGACAAGCAGACAGGAATTTTATGCCAGATATCCCAGCAGGAGGGTTATAAAACGTTTATTATTCCGGACGATGTCGGCGGAAGATTTTCGGTGTTTTCAGCCGTTGGGCTTTTACCGTTTGCGCTGTTGGGGATTGATATTGATTCAATGATGAACGGCGTCAAGGATATGGATTTGGCATTGAAAAACACTGATATTTACCAAAATATTGCGGCGCAGAATGCACTGATACATTATCTTTTAGATACCCAAAAGGGTAAAAATATTTCAGTTATGATGCCGTATTCAAGCCGTTTAAAGTATGTTTCCGATTGGTATATACAGCTTTGGGCTGAATCTTTGAGTAAGGAAGTTAATAATTCAGGTGAAACAGTTAATATAGGGCCGACCCCTCTGAAAGCTCTAGGTGCAACGGATCAGCATTCTCAAATCCAGCTTTTCAATGAAGGCCCAAATAACAAGGTTATTAATTTTATAAGAGTTGAAAACTTTGATACAGTGCTGGAAATTCCGAAAATTTTTGAATATACCGGCATTGGATATCTCGGCGGCAAAACGATTAATGATTTGATGAATGCGGAAGCAGATTCCACAAAAGTTGCCCTTACGGATTATAAGAGACCTAATATAACAATTTCTATTGAAAAAGTTGATGCTTATAATATCGGGCAATTGTTGTATATGTTCGAAGTTCAGACGGCAATCGCCGGGGAATTATATGGCATTAACGCGTTTAATCAACCCGGTGTTGAGCAGGCAAAGAATTACACCTACGCTTTGATGGGACGTGCCGGCTATGAGGAGTCCGCTCACATTCTTCAACAAAAAATGTCTGCTGTTTAATTTTAATGCTATAATTAAATTATATTGAAGAGGAATAAGCATGGAAAATTTATTATCAGACAGAATTAAAAAGACACCCCCGTCATTTATAAGAAGTATTTTGAAAACTGCAGTCGATCCGCAAATAATATCCTTTGCCGGAGGGTTGCCGAACCCTATTTCCTTCCCGCAGGAAGAATTATTGGAATCTATGCAGAGAATTGTTAAAACCTATGGCAGTAAGTGTTTTCAATATTCTATTACTGCTGGGTTGCCTGAGTTTCGTCAATATGTTGCAGAAAGATATAATAAAAGATTTAACCTTTCTCTTACTTATGAAAATGTATTGATTACAACAGGTTCTCAGCAGGCACTCGATTTAATCGGTAAAATTTTTATTAATGAAAACGACGGTGTTATTCTGGAAAAACCGAGTTATCTTGGTGCAATTCAGGCGTTTTCTCAATACAGTCCTAAG
The DNA here is from genome assembly GCA_017942035.1 of bacterium. GTDB lineage: Bacteria > Cyanobacteriota > Vampirovibrionia > Gastranaerophilales > Gastranaerophilaceae > RUG14219. The sequence goes on from JAGAVG010000066.1 coordinate 2,906, forward strand.
TTTTATCAGGTTGAATTGACAGAAAACGGTTTGAATACGCAGCAGTTAGAGCAAACTCTTGAAAATAATGATAACATCAAATTTATTTATGCTATTCCAAATTTTCAAAACCCGACAGGGCTTAGTTATTCGGCTCAGAATAGGAAAGATGTATGTGATATTCTTAAAAGTAAAAATATTGCCCTTATTGAGGATGACCCTTATGGTGAGCTGCGTTTTGAAGGGGAACAGCTTCCGTATATCGGAGCCGGAAAGCTTGAAAACAGCATTGTGTTAGGCACTGTTTCAAAAACTGTAACTCCGGGCATGCGTACCGGATTTGTAATCTCGGAAAACAAAGAACTGCTTAGAAATATTTCAGTTGCAAAAGAAGCAAGTGATCTTCACAGTAATATTTATGCACAATACCTTATATGGGATTATTTGACCCATAACGATATTGAAACTCATATTTCGAAAATTAAGGCTTTATACAAAAAACAGGCTCAGGCAATGTTGGAAGCTATGGCGAAATATTTTCCGGAAGAAGTTACATACACAAAACCTCAAGGCGGAATGTTCTTGTGGGCTACATTACCAGAAGGTATTAGTGCTATGAAGTTATTCCCGAAAGCGTTAGAAAAAAGAGTCGTTTATGTTCCGGGAGATCCTTTCTATATCAACGTAAAAGATGCAAACTCGATGCGTTTGAATTATACCAATGCAGACTGCGAAACAATTGATGAAGGCATAAAAAGACTTGGAAATCTTCTAAAAGATGCTATTGTCGAAAACAAATCTAGTTTAATTTCATAATGCCGTAGTTTAAGTACATGGCGAATATTGCCCACAAAAGATACGGAATCAAAAGGATTGCGGAAATTTTCGATACGCGGGAAAAATATATTATTGTTACGATTATTGATATTGTAAGTAATAGGATTATTATAAAACTTAGTCCGATGTTCTGAAATTGAAAAAATACAGGACTCCAACTAAAGTTTAATATTAATTGAATAATAAATGCTATATATCCAAGAGTTTTATTCTCTGTTGTTTTTGCATTCATATAAAGCAGTAAGGATGTAAAGATTAAAATATACAAAACCATCCATGCGGGCATGAAAATTTTTGCCGGCGGAGTAAGAAATGGTTTATTTAATGTATTATACCATTGCAGGTTCATAATCCCATTTTACAAACTATTTGAAGGCTTAACATTAGCCGTTTTAACTAGGAAAATGTAACAAAAACTTAATAAAACAAGTTTAATAACGCAATTATTTAACTCGTATATACTTTATATAAACATATACGAGAAAAGGAGGAGTCATCATGGCTAAAGTTAATGGAACAGTTCCGGTTACAGTTACCTGGAAAGAAGGCGGGCAAATTCAAAAAAGAACAATGCAGGTAGCTCCGGGCTATACTTTTGAATTTGGTGAATCCGGCAAGAAACATACGGTTTCTGCAAATAATAAAAATGCTGTACTCAATTTGACTAAAAGTGAGGCGTATATATTATTAGGTGCAAGTGGGGCAAACAAAAAAGGTGATGCCTCAAAATATCAGCTTGATAAAAATGACTGGAATAATATCAAAGCTGAAAACAACAGCAATATGGTTGATGATTTACTAATGCATACCAGAACACGTTCCGGTACTGGTGCCGGATATATTAAAAATGCAGATATAAATACTCGTGGTGAATATGTAACCATTTACGGTCAAGGAAATGAACATCGAATATCTATATTTTATAATGGGAAATAGTATTTAATAAATTAAATATTTCAAATACCGGTTGCTCAAGTTTTTGCACCGGTATTTTTTCGTCCAGTTCTAATGTTATTGTCGGAATATTTCTCTCGACACCTGCATACGTCCCGAAGCTTCCCGGAGTCGGGTAGCCGATAGAGCCTTCTGCCGGATAGCCGATAATTTTTGAGATGTTTTCCGCTAAATCGTTTGCAGGGCCGTCGTAATTTACAACCTTATAAGGCGCGTGCAGGGTTAAAATTGCCGAAGGTTTGTATTCTTCAATAACATCAATAACAAAACGGGTTTCAATTTCGCTGGCGGGACTTTTTCCGCCGAAGTAGGCAGATTTTTCATCATCGCAGGTCGCATTTTCTCCTTTATTCTGGCCCCAGTTTATGGTCGGAAAATTTCTGTTTAAATCAACGTTATTTGCATTTGTCCGTCTGTTTAGTGCCATTCCGTCGGGATTTAAACAAGGTATAAATAAAATATTTGGGCTGTCATTATTTTCTAAATACTTTTCGATTAAAAATTTCCCTTGTGGTTCATCGCCATGAAAAACGCCTATCACAAGTGCGCTGGGAGTGTTATTATAAGCTCCCGTTAAAATTATTTCGTTTCCGGAAAATGTTTTGGTCTTTTTTAAAATATCCATAAAACAAGTATATCACAAGAAATTTTATATTATAAACCCCCGTTGAATATTCTCGGGGGGCTTTTTTGCGCTAAAGAACGCGGTAAATCATGGGGTAAATTAATATTTAAGTGTGATAATAGGTTAAATGTATACTACCGAGGTAAATGCTGTACATATTTCTATGCACATGTTCTTTAGCATTTTTATCTATTTCATACTTCGACTGTAAACCTTTTTACTATATAAAAAGTAAAATCAGCAAATTTATGAATCTCCTCTGCGCATATAAAATTTACGCGCTTGAATATATTATCCTAAAAAAAATAAAAATGCAATAGAAAAATATAGGGACTTATATACAAGTTTACATAAGAATAGTCCAAATCTGTCATGCTGAACTCGTTTCAGCATCTCATGGCTTTGAGACCCTGAAACAAGTTCAGGGTGACATATAGAGGTAATTTTAGTATAAACTTGTATATAAGTCCCAAAATAATAAATTTTACTTTAAATATATAAAATTTTGTGTTAGAATTTGTTCGCAAATAGAAATTAAGAAAGGAAGTGACAAAATGATTTCTAAAGAAATGGAAAAAGCATTTAACGATCAAATTAATGCAGAATTATACTCTGAATATTTGTATTTATCAATGCAGGCTTATTTTTCAAGATTAAATCTTCAAGGATTTGTAAACTGGTTTACTGTACAGGTTCAGGAAGAACATGCGCATGCAATGGGTATGTTTGATTATGTTCATGAAAGAGGAGGAGACGTTAGACTTATGGCTATAGATGCGCCTCAAACTGACTGGGAATCTCCGCTCGCTTGTTTTGAACACGTACTTGAACATGAACAGCTTGTAACTTCAAAGATAAATGCGCTGATGGATGTTGCTGAAAATGAAAGAGACAGAGCAGCATTATCATTCTTAGACTGGTATTTGAAAGAACAGGTTGAAGAAGAAAGTAATGTAGGCGGAGTTCTTGCTACATTGAAACTTATAAAAGATGATGCAAACGCACTTCTTTTACTTGATAAAGATTTAGCTGCAAGGACATTTGTTCAGCCGGTCATCGGATAAAATAAATTCTATATAATTTCGGAATTTTGGGGCTGAAGTCATATTGACTTCAGCCCCAAAATTATATGTCAGATAAATTTGCAAAGGCTTGTGTTTATGCTATAATGTTGATATGAAAATTTTTGCAAAGCCTATTATTTTTATAGGAATGGTTATGTTAATAATGTCGCCTTCAATAGCGATAGAAAATGCTGCACAGTCTCCTCAAAATATGGACGACTGGCTCAGTGATTTTAGAAAACAGATAAAAACGAACTGGAAACCTGATAAGAATATTGATGGCAATTTAAATACGGTTATTGAATTTTATGTGACAAAAGACGGAAAGATTGAAGCCCCTAAAATTAAACAATCTTCCGGAAATTCTCGATATGATAATTACGCAAAAGATGTACTAATTTCATCTCAGCCTTATACAAAACTGCCGCAGAAGGAAGAAAAGGTTTTAATATCTTTCACTTTCAAATTTAATGACTATAACCAGATTGATGAAAACACGGTATATAAAGACTGGTGGAAGGATTTTCAGCATCAAGTTCAGGCAAATTGGCACCCAACAAAAACTTCATCTACAAAAAAAGCATATAAAACAACTGTTTCGTTTTTTATATCGGATAAAGGTGAAGTTGAGCATTGTAAAATTACTAAATCATCAGGAAGTTCCGGATTTGATAAATATGCTGTAAAAACTCTTATGTCAGGCCAGCCGTATAAACCAATGCCGAAAACCGTTAGCGAAAAAGTTCCGATAAAATTTACATTTACTTTTAATCCGGATAATACTCCGGATGTTCATAATTATTTTGATGAAGCAATTATAGGCCAGATAGAGAGAAGATGGCGGCCTAAAATAAATAAAGATGAAAATGAAAGAAATGAGATTTCATTGAAAATTATTGTTTCAAAAGGGGGATTTGTAGAAAGTTGTGAGGTCGTTAAATCTTCCGGGGATTTATATAACGATGAATTAGCAGTAAAAGCCGTATATAAAGCATCTCCGTTTAAAAGAGTGGAAGATGAGTATCTTGATTACGGGAAAAATGTAACTTCAGGAATTGTTACGTTACGGCGCTAATAAATACTATTTTTTCTCTGTTGTGGCTTTTTGTTGCTTGCTTTATCCATTTATCCCCGGCAGATTTTTGAATATTCGCAAAATGCACAGCGTTCATCCTGTTTTGCACTAAAAATTGTGTCTTCTTTAATTTTTTTGCATACGTTTGAGATTCTTTGAACGTATTCTTCTTTTAAAGAACTGTTAAAGTTAATCACAATGTTCTGATTATTTTTAAGATCAATGTAGACAAAATTCAGATTTTCGGGCACAATTTTGTCACCTAAAAAAATATTTAAAATTGTCAGATAAAACATTGTCTGAAAGTCATATTCGGGATTTTTGGGGGCTGAACCCGTTTTGTAATCAAGGATGTAGTAATCATTTTCATCTTTCATAAGAGCGTCAAATCTTCCGCCCAGCCAGTAATTCCCGAGCTTTGCAGAAAGATTATATTCAGAATTTACGTATTCTTTTTGAAAATAAACATTGTTTTTTAATTTTTCAAAAATTTCTTTTTCTTCATAAGTTAAATTTTGCTCAAGTTTTGTGATATCTTGTCCTTTAAGATAAAAATTTGCAAGGGCATGAATTTTTTTACCTTTTTCAAACCAGGAAGATAACTGCGGCATGGTAATTTTATCTATGTATTTTAATTTGTACATAAAAGGACAGTTAGAGTATGTTTTAGGCATATTCGGATAATACATTTCGATATTAGTCATCAATTACCTCCACATTGTCTAAAATTTCGTTGAAGATGCAGTTAGGTTCTTCCTCTTTAACTTTTCCAAACGATTTTACGTTTGTGCTGGTTGTTATATACAAATATTTTTTAGCTCTCGTTATTGCAACGTATAAAAGCCGCAAATTTTCGGATATTTGTTCTTTTTTTAATTGAAATTCAGTCTTTTTAGAATAATCGGGCTTTAGTTCTCTCAACTGCTCAGGAAGTGAACTTCCTTTCAATTCAAACCCGTTAAATGATATATTCAGACTTTTTTCAAGCAATTCAGGAATAAATACATAGTCAAATTCGTCCCCTTTTGATTTGTGCATTGTCATAATCTGAATTTTGCCTTCAAGAACTTTCTTGTCTGCCTCATCTTCCTCCGAGAAAAATTTAAATCCGCTCAAACTTTTTCTTTTTGCAAGTTCTTCCAATCTTGTTATTGCATAATTAAAATCGCTGTTCGTCATCGTAAGCCGTTTTATCAAAGTTCCGATTAGATAAATGTTTGATTTTTCAATGTCACCTGAAAAATAATACATTCCGATTTTTACGGCAAGCTCATCAACGCTCAGATGTCCGAATGAGAGCCAGTAATTCAAATCCCAGTAAAACTGATCGAGATAAACATTTTCAATGTAATCGCTGTTAATTGTCACAAAAGGATTTTCATAACTTCTTATATCCGATGCAAGTCTGGGTTTGTATAATCCTGCCTCTGATAAGGTTTCATATTGAACGGCAACATTTTCATTGTCAAAAGGGTTTTGAATAAGTTTTAATACTGCCAAAATGACGCGGAAAATAATCTTTTGCTCTAAAGATTCGCTTCGGGTTATCGCTTTTAAACCGCTGTCATTGATAAAATTCTGCCAAGATGCAACCTGATAATTTGCCCTTAATAAAATTCCGAAAGTTGCCTGAGGATTTTGTTTCAGAGCTTTTTTAATTTCTTTTAAGACGTAATTTCTTTCAGCGTTTGAGGTTTTAAATATTCTTGCCTGAACGGAGTTTTCGGAAACCGGATTTTTTCCTTCAACCGGTTTCATCATCATGTTATAGAAAGAATTTTTGTAATTTTCGCGGGTCTCTGCCCAGTCGACAAGTTTGTTTGCAAGCGACCAAACGCCCTCACAGCAGCGTTGAGAACAATCCATACTCACAGGGTTGCTTTCTTTTATGAACTTTCTGAAACCTTCGACATCAGCGTTAGAAAAGGTTGTTGTAATCGCCTGATTTATATCGCCGCATCTTATAAGATTTTTATGCTTTCCGCTCAGAAGGTTTATTAACCTTTGCTGAATTCCTGATGAATCCTGAGCTTCGTCCTCAATAATGTAATGGCAGATGTTCTGATAATATTCTAATATGTCCGGATTTTCTTCCAGTAATTTTACGGAGGATATGAGGATGTCGTCGTAATCTATAAGGTTGTTTTCCGCAAGTTTTGCTTGATAACTGTTATAAAAATCTTTGAATCTTAGAATTTTTTTATCAGCTATCGGCCCGTTAAAATTTGCCCGTGCAAATTTGAAAACGGATAAACATCCCATAAATTCCTCGGTTTCTCTGACTTTACATCCCAATTCTGCTGCCGCTTCTTTTACAATCCTTGTTTTTTGAGTGTCGTCGCAAATCTCAAAATCAGAAGAGAGATTAAGCCGTTCGAAGTTCCCGTTTTCTTTTAAAATTCTTAGCGCAAGTCCGTGAATTGTACTGATATTAGGTAATTGTGACGATTCAGGACGAATATTTTTAATACGTTCTCTGAAATTTCTGGCGGCTGATTCCATATAAGTCATGACAAAAATATTTTCCGGCGGGGTTCCGTTCTCAAGAAGTTTCAGGATAAGCGCAAGCAAAATTGTTGTTTTTCCGGCTCCCGGAACGGCAGAAATAGCCATTTTACCTTTTTTATATTCCAATACCGGTTTCTGATCGTCACGCGGTATAATCGGGCGAATATTGCTTTTCGTTTCATTTTTTTTACCATCATCAAGGTTTGAAACGCATAAATATTCCTCAATTCCGCCGAAATTCTCTACTCCGCTGCCATCAAACAGACTGGAGAAGGCATAAACCTTTTCTTTTGACAGCAGTGTAAGTTTTCTAAGAATTTTTGCTGTTTTTTCTTTTGATAACAAAATGTTATCTTCAACTGTGAAATCTTCTTTCTCCCAGCCTTTTTGAAATACCCAAGCGTTATATAAAGGCCCTGTGTCGGTTTTTATCCAGTCAGAACTCGAAACATCAAGCCAGAATTGATATTTTACATTAATCTGGTTGTCAATAATTTTTTGCATTGTTCCCACAACTAAATCGTTTTCGTTGATTTCAATTGTTGTTGACGGATTTTCGGCAATAATCGAGTTTTCAATCTGTGTTAAAATTTCTGATTTTCTTTGGTCAAATTCATCTGCGAAAATATCCTCAAAATCTTGAAGCTGCTTGATGAAAAAATTAAATTTTACAAGTTCATCGGTTTTAATTAGCGCAAAATCGGCGAGCCGATTGAATATTTTCACCACCTGAGAGGATAATTTTTCATTTCCGGTTTGCAGTTCCGAAACAACTTTTAGAAATTCGTTGTATTTTATCCGATATTCTTCCAGCGGAAAATCGGCATTAACAAAAGTTTTATTTTTATCAAAATTAATAAGGATTTCCCTGCAATATTTCAAAGGAATTCCTAAAAATCCGGTCAAAATACTTCTTATTGAAAATTCTGTAAGTTTCGATTTTAAATCTGTATTTAATTTCAAAATATTTATTGCCGATAAAACCAATCGGTTTTGGATTAACTTCTCACTCCCGCATAAGAATTTTACATTCGCGCCTTTGTATAAATTTTCTTTTAGAGTAAATTTGAGCATATCGTCAATAACCGGAGTTACTATAGCAATCTGGGAAGGTTTGACATTATGCTTTAAAAGTTCGTTGATTTCTTTAATTGCGGTATCAATCATGGATGCGCGTTTTGATAATGAAAGGTATTTGAAATTCTTCAAAATTTCGCGTTTATCATTCATAACATTATCGAATAAAATTTCGCTGTCGGAATTTTGTTCAACCTGTTTAAAATCAATGGCTTTGGAATTGAATAAGGTCTCAAATTCCCACACTGCCGTCCTATCGGCACTCAAATATCCGCATCTGCTTCCTCCGGATTTGTCAAATGCGACAAAAACATCTTCCAGCTGAGGAGCAAGATGTTTGACGAAATCAAAACAAACTGGCGTTATTTCGTCTCCGTCATCAAGTATTAAATATTTTATCTTATTAAAATATCCGGTGTTTTTATAAATGTAATTGAAAACAAGAATTTGTCTTAAATAATCTAAATCCCGCAGCTGCAAAGTTTTCGAGAGGAATTTTTTCAACGCGGTTTTAACATCATCCCCGAAACTTTCTTTAAGAATTTTTGAACGCTCATCGACATCTTTGTCCGAAAGATTATTTTGAACAATTAGAGAATATCTTCTGAAAATTTGATGAAGAAGTGATTTTTTCGAATTGTACCCTTTGAATTGAACATCTTTAATAATATCTTTCAGAATAAATTGAGAAACCTCTAAACCGGCGAGGTTCGGGAGTATTTTTGAATTCGTAAACGGGTTGGATTGCTCAATTGCCGCCCAGTTATCAACTATAGTGTTAAAAACAAGAGAATTAAACGAGTGTACCTGCAATTTTTCAAATGAATTTATATTCAGAAGCGGGAGTGTTTTTTCAATAAATTTGTTTTTCAAATTTGAATTCAAAACCAGAACAAGAATTGAAGATGCATCAATTTTATTATTTAAAAGTTCCGCATACTTATTTACCAGAAAATCTGTCTTATCGGTTGATACATCAGCATTTATAAGCAAAACAAAATCCCCTTCATAACAAAAATTTTACCATGAATAAATTTTGATACAAGTTTCCTGAACCGGACAAATTAAAAAAATAGTTATAATAATAAAAATTTTTAAAAATCATCCCAAAATACTATTGCTTTTTTTTCTCAATTGGTCTACTGTAAAGGTATAGAGACAAGTATATACAATTTATAGATTATTAATGGAGGTAAAAATGCAAGAATTACAAGAACAAATCGGATTTTCAGCCGGACAAATTTATGATTACTTAAGCAGCAACAACGGACAAGCTACATTCTCAAAAATGAAAAAAGAATTAGACTTGAAAGGCAACTTTGCTGATTTAGGTCTTGGCTGGTTAGCTAGAGAAGACAAAGTAGAAATTTCTAAAAAAGGAACTTCTGTAAACGTTAGACTTAAATAGTTTTGAGTATAAAGTTTTAAAACAAAAAAAGACCGGATAATTCCCGGTCTTTTTATTTCTTACCCTCGCCCTAACCCTGTCTTGAAATTGTAACATGTCACCCTGAACTCGTTTCAGGGTCTCTGTATCATGAGATGCTGAAACAAGTTCAGCATGACATGATTATGTAAATCCTTAGTGTCTTAGTATCCTAGCGCCTTTTCCGAAACAAGTTCGGGATGACATGAAATACACAAAAAAAAGAGGGGCGGTGAACCACCCCACAAAAAGATTCGAACTTTTTTATTTCCTTTTCAGAAAATTATTTGCTGTATAACACTGCTCTAGCAGGTGCTGAGTTTGGAACGATTGTTTGATCGTAGAAAACTACAGGATATACGTCAGTCGGATTCTTAACTTCACAAGTTGATCCGGAACCGCTGTCACATTTTACTTCTTTGTTCGGAGGTTTAATTCCGTTTACGTCAATAAAACCTTTACAAAGTTTAATTGTTCTTGTTGAATCATTTGAACAAGCTGAGGAGTTTTGAGGGAATGTGAACATTATTCCATCATTAAAGAACAATGTATAGTTGCCATCTATAGTAAGAGTTCCACTGTGTGTATTACCACCTGCACTCTTTGAAACAGTGTAACCTGTAACTGCTGCTGTCTCTTTTCTTACTACATTCATTCTCTTATTCAACATTGAATAAATTGATGTATCATCTGCACCTGTGGATGTTGCTGTTGCATCTGCAAAGTTCCATTCATCCAACGCTACGTTCAATGTTACAGCCTGAGAGATTGCTGATAATGCTTTTTTGTACGCAGTTCTGTACTGTGCACCGTTTGTTTGGTTCATCAATGTTGGCATTGTCATTGCGGCTACTACACCGATAATACCTAAAGTAATTAAAACTTCAGCCAATGTAAACGCGTTTCTGCGTCCACCGTCAGAGTGTGTCGAAAAACTTGTCAATTTCATAAAAACTATCCGCCTTTCTTTCTTCTTGCGTAAAACTATATACATTTATATTATATGATATAAGTATCAATTTGTCAAGATGTACGATATATATTTCATTAAAACATCTTAAACTTATTTATATACTTTAACCAGAGGTAAAAATGAGTTTAGATAAAGAAATTATTGGCAAGAAGATAAGGCAAATCCGTAGAGAGAAAGGTTTTTCACAAGAAAGACTTTCTGAAGAAATTGACATTTCCCCGCGCCAGATGTGTATGATTGAAAGCGGAAATTCATACCCATCAATAGAAACTTTTGTAAAGATTTCCAAAATACTGGAAATAGATATCAATAATTTTTTCAATTTGAGCGCAAAAAATAGTGATGAACTCAGAACAGAGATTTACGATTTGATAAATATTTGCTCCGTGTCGGAACTTCATTTGATAAAAGATATAATTCAGGCAATTCAAAAAAATAGGAAATAGATTTTAACGGTTATCTGTCATTGCGAGCGAAGCTCGAGGGTATCTTTCGTAACTCCTTAATGTCTTAGCGTCTTAGTATCCTAGCGCCTTTTATTACAAAGATATTAAGCATTTATCATTTTTCTAAGCGAGCTTGCCTTTGTAAAATCTACTGCTGCCGGCTGTTGCTGTACCTGAGAAGGTTTTTCTTTATTAGCAACGTTATAAGATTGGATCGGACGTTTTCCGGTCAAGCGTTTCATAAACGTATAATAACCTTTTTTCAAGCCGGTTGCATTATTTTGTTCTGTTTCTATCGCTTCAAGTTCGGCTCTTGTGTGCGCCATAACCGGAGTTCCGACGGATTTTCTTGTGAGGATTTCGCCGAGAGTTGTGTTTGTCAAGCTTATCCAGCTCATTCCAAACAGAGATTTGTTATACTGACTGCGGAATGTGTTGTTGAACAAATCGATTAGAAGTGTTTGGTAGAACAGTCTTGAACCTTCCTGAACAAATCTTTCTTTAAATTTTGTATTTGCACCGTCAACATCGTTACCGTTTGATTTCAGCATTACCATATTGTAGTTGTCTGTCATTAAGAACCATAGGGTTGCGGCAGTTGATGCGAATTTTGCAAGGTTTGACAGCTCGCTATTAGAAACATTCGAAATGTTTTCTTCGTTAAAGCCTTTCAATATATTGTCTCTTACATAGTCCTTAAACTGTTTCGGCGTCAATTTTTTATTCAAAGCTTCTTTTCCGATGTAGTTAATACTTCTGGAAAGCGCTTCGACGTTTTTATCAATGTTTGAAGGTTTCTTTTTGACGTAACCCTTAAATATCGCAGGGAAAAGTTTTTCATCTAATATCCAGAAAGGCATCGTGACTGCGTTCCAGGCAAATTTAAACGGAGCGATTACAAAATCGACAAACGGTTTGACTTTTTTGTCTTTTTTGCCAAGGTTTACCATTCCGTCTTTAGTGATACTTTTAGCTGTTTCTTTATATTTTTCTGCGAGTTCGGTGAATCCGTTTTCATTAAGAACTTTGATAATTTCGTCGAACTTATCTTTGCTTATTTTGTAATCTTCAATTTGAGTAAGCTTTGCGTATTGCTGTTTGAAAGGCTTTTTAGCTTTTACAAACAGGTCATCTACTGCTTGAATTTTGCGCAATCCTTTTAGGCCGAATCCGGCGGCTATCACAACTGCGGAGGCTTTCATTACTGTTGAGAAGGATAGGAGCGGTTTTTGACGTTTTTCTTCTTCTTTTTTCTTTTCAAGTTTTTTATCTTCGGAGGAGCTAAATTCAACCGGCTTTATTTTAGCTTCTTCGGCGTGATTTTTAATATTTTCTTGTCGAGCGGCTTCCGGTGTCAGTCGTGTAATATGTTTTCCGTTTGCAAGACGTGAGAACATTTCCGTAACCAGCACGGTTGAGCCGGTCATGAGCATAATTCCGAATTTTGAATTATTGATAAATTTCGAAAGTGCACCGAAAGTAATCAATGTCAAATAGCCGCTGGATAAAATTCGGGCTGTTTCCTGACTAAACCTTGTTTTCTGTTCTTTTTCCGCCATTTTTTTGTCATCATCCATCAAGCGGGAAAGGTTGTAAGCGTCATTTGCAAGGAAAATTGCAGGTGGAAGTCCTGTTACTAATCTATTCAACGCTCTTTCATGTTTTGTATCGTAGTTTCCGGTTCTGGAGTTGAACATCTTCATTGATGCTCTGTACATTTCATCAGAAAGCTCTTTGTCAGTTCTTTTTCTTGCTGCGGTTTCAGCTGTGGCCGGAATATCTTCAAGTAGTTTTTTCTGTTTTTCAAACAGACCTCTGAGGGCATTTACTTTTGCATCTATTTTTGATTTTTGTCTGATATTTTTGAAAAATTTTGTTTCGTATTTTTGTTCGGCCCATTTTTTTGTAGGTTTGAATTTTCTCAAAAGCGCGATTGAGCCGTTTAACATATCAGCCGGAAGGATTGTGAACGGGTATTTCATTCCGTCCCAAACCAAACGGGCAACGGTTTTCTTTTTGAAAGAAATCTTGTCGCCGTCAATAGAAATCATTTCTTTGGCAAGTTCATTCTTTTTTAAGTGTTCCAGTAAGTCTGTACCGATTGAACCTATATGTTTTTGGGTAAAATCATTAAACTGTGAAATGCTGTAAGTGCCGGCATCTTTGAATTTCGGCATCATTCTCATCCCAAGTCCTGCGGCCATAACAAAGCCCAGCATTGCAAGGCTCGGATTTTTCTTTAAGTCAAAAAAGCTTGTTTTACGTGAAGTTTCATTATTTTTGTTTTTTTCATTATCTCCACAAAAAGAGAGACCTTTAAATGATAATTCATCTGAATTGTATTTAAAAGGTCTCTCGTTAATATCCTTATTAAGTTTTTTATCAATTATCTTATCGGAAGAAGGGGCTAAATTAGGGGACAAATCGGCGTATGGCCTTTTTTTATGCATATAACAACTTTGCATTAAATCAATTGTCATCTTTTTTCCTTCCGTTGTTTATTTAAAACCAGCTAAAAAAATAATTCAACATGAAGTATATACAATTTTTACGAATATTTACAATTTAATTGTAAATAAGTGAGTAGGTAAGGAAGTGAGAAAGAATTTACATCCTGATAATAGCTTGCCCTCCAGAGTACGAAAAACAATTGTAGGGTAGACTTTAGTCTACCAGGAAAATTGAATTGCCGCGTCCTCACTCCGTTCGTCCTCGCAATGACATGCATCTTACCCTCGCCCCTTGTGGAGCAAAGGGAACAGGCGCAACGTAGTGAGCCTTGTGACCCTGCTTCCCGCAGCGAAGCGGAGTGGTGAGAGGGTGAATTTGTTAGTGAGCAGTATGCAAACTTACAAATTCGGGTGAGGGGTCAGAATAGAGGGACGAAAGGCAGGTTATTACGTAACATCTTATCGCCTTAGCGTCTCAGTATCTAAGCGCCTTTTATTTATTCAAACAATCCGCTGGAAAGATATCTTTCTCCGCTGTCCGGAAGGATTACAACGATTGTTTTGCCCTTGTTTTCTTCTCGTTTTGAAAGCTCAAGCGCTGCACTTAGCGCCGCACCTGAGGAAATTCCGGACAAAATACCTTCTTTAGCCGCCAAATCCCGCGCGGTTTCTATCGCCTTTTCATTCGTAACCGGTATGATTTCATCGACTACGGAAGAGTCAAAATTTTCAGGAACAAAATTTGCGCCGATACCTTGAATTTTGTGCGGGCCGGCCGGTTGACCAGCTAAAACTCTGGAGCTTTCCGGTTCAACTGCAACGGCTTTTATGTTTGGATTTTTAATTTTTAAACTTCCGGAGAGGCCCGAAATCGTTCCGCCAGTTCCGACTCCGGCAACAATAATATCAATTTTTCCATCTGTATCGTTCCAGATTTCATCGGCAGTTGTTTGAAAGTGAATGGCAGGGTTTGCAGGGTTTGCAAACTGCTGTGGGATAAATGAATTTTGTATTTCTTTATGAAGCTCTTCGGCCTTATCAACTGCACCTTGCATACCTTTTGCACCTTCTGTCAAAATAAGTTCCGCGCCGTAAGCTTTAAGGAGCATTCTTCTTTCTAAACTCATGGTTTCCGGCATGGTTAAAATTATTCTGTAACCCTTTACCGCGCACACCATTGCAAGCCCTATTCCAGTGTTTCCGCTTGTCGGTTCAATAATTACGGTATCTTTGTTTATCAAACCTTCTCTTTCGGCCGTTTCTATCATGTTCAGTGCCGGTCTATCCTTAACGGAACCTCCGGGGTTGCGGCTTTCAAGCTTTATGTAAATATTTGCGCCGCCTTCGTTGATTTTGTTAATCTTTACCAGCGGAGTGTTTCCGATTGCGTCAAGCAAATTATTTTTTATGTTCATTTGATTTCCTTTCTGTTTTTGGGGCGAAATCCGTAATTCTGTCCGATTGTTCGTCCAATTGATAAAATTTTCTCGCCGATACAGCCCCGACATTTGTCCGGAGTGTCGTTTACACATATTTTACCTGGGTAAATTTCGTATTTTTGTCTGTAATCCCCCTGGGTAACGTTTGGCATAACGACATTTGCACCGCTTTGAAGTGCGATAATACGGCCGTTCGGATTTAATGTTTCCATCGCTGTTGTTGCCGGAATGTTTATATCAGGAAGCAGAAGTCTTGTCAGTGCCATAACTTTCAGCGCGAGCGTAAAACTTCCGTTCTCATTACCTTTTAGCGGAGTGTCTTTGTGCACAATCAGCGGGCCTATTCCTATCATATCCGCATCTAATTCTTTGAAAAACAAAATATCATCAGCCAGTGAGTCTAAGGTTTGCCCCGGAAGCCCGACAAGACAGCCGGAACCCGTTTCAAACCCGAGTTTTTTGAGGTTATAAAGACATTGTTTGCGTTTTTCAAGGCTCATTTTCGGGTGCATTTTCCTGTAAAGTTCTTCATCTGTCGTTTCTATTCTCAGCAAAAACCTGTCAGCGCCGACAGCTTTTAGGGTTTTGTATTCTTCAAAAGTTCTTTCTCCGATACTAAGGGTCAGCGCGACATCGGTTTTCTTCACTTCCTGAATGATTTCCGCAAGATAATCCGTTTTGAAATAATCATCTTCGCCGGATTGCATAACGATAGTTTTATAACCTAAATCAACGGCGTGTTGAGAAAAGTTTATTATTTCAGCTTTTGAAAGTCTGTAGCGCTCGCAGTTTTTGTTTTCTGCCCGCAAACCACAGTAAAAACAGTTCCTTTTACATATATTCGAAAACTCTATCAAAGCTCTCAGGTGAACTTCATTCCCGACGAATTTTTCCCGAACTTCATTCGCCGCAGAAAAAAGGTACTCGTTAATGGAATCTTCCTTTAAAATCTCTGTTAACTCTTTTTTTGAAAGATTGTGAGTTTGTATGGCTTTGTCTATCAGATTTTTCATAGAAATATAATAACAGAGAAAGGTTTATTTTCAAATCGGTAAAAAATACTAATAAATTAAAGGTAGCACGCAAGTGATTTGGCAATCCATTTAACAGAAGGTCAGAGGGCAGGAGGGCAAGAAGGCAAGCTATTATCAGCATGTAAATCTTACTCTTACCTACTAACTTATTTACTTTAGCAAGATTGCCGCGCTCACTCTGTTCGCTCTTGAATTTGTTCCAAGCTCCACAGGCTCGGGCTTTTAGTCCTTGCGGACTTATCCGCCCTCGCTGTTCCGCTATCCGGACTCGCTTTGCTTCTTGCTCGTCGGTGTTTAGCGGGTCTACGGTTGTCGTCTGCAATGGCTTTGCCATTTTGTCACAAGCCTTCGCCCTCTGCCTCCTCACGCTCCGTCCGTCCGCAATTTCGCCTCGCAATGACTAATTTACCATGGATAATCATCTTTGAATTCCCATCCGTCCATCATAAGTAATGCTGTACAACCACTTCTATAATAAATGTCATTTTCATCAGTTTTAGATTTTTTACAAGCCATATATACAGATTTAGGAGAATGAATACCAGTAGTTGTTTGTTTCCCTGCTAATATATCTTCCCTTGTAAAACCTTCAACTTCACTTATAAATGAAAGCTTACCACTTTCTCCCAATAGATAAAATTGAAATTGATCGTAACCTGTACGATTTGGCCGTTTGGGGCCATTTACATCAATTTCAACATTCATAACAATGTTGCTGTTGATTGGAATTGCAGATATTGCAGCTCCATTAGAAAGAATGTAAGTTTGAGATACAGTAAATGATGCGAGACCGCACTTAGCCTTAGCTTCGTCACTCATGCCGTTAGCACAGAATTTTGGACTGTTTAAATATGGAAGTAAGTATTTATTTAAAAATCGTTCTGTGTTTTCAAATGTCCAACCTCCACCGTCGGTATCCCAATCTTTTGGGTCACCGTTTTGAACAGTAGAAATATTTATTGCTTGTGCTAGTTGTGAGTAAGTTTGCTTTGCCCTAACTGCAAAAACCTTTTTTTCGTGTTTTGTAATCAATGCCGGCATGATCACCGCCGCAACAACCCCGATTATTCCGAGAGTGATTAGAACCTCAGCCAAAGTAAAAGCCTTTGTCATTGCGAGCGAAGCGTGGCAATCCAGCTTTTCTGGTAGACTAAAGTCTACCCTACTACTATTTTTTATCATAATATCCTCTTTCAAATTTCTTCCTTTCATAATTCTATATTTTAGCATCCTGTCTCCTTTCCAGTCATAAACTGACGTTTAAATTTTCGCACCATAATTTATATTTTGGTGCATGTGGGCCTGAAACTCACTAAAACATACCC
>JAGAVG010000067.1 GCA_017942035.1 bacterium
TACAGTTAAGCACGGTATCAAATAATCCCCTTGCCTTTCGTATTTGCCGCCCAGTTCCTCAAATAATGATTTTGCCATTGTCTGTTACCTCCACATTCTTTTTTATTTTGAATGTCCGCAAAATCCGTCCTACATCCATTGGAGCTTATGACCGTTCTCATAATTTACGGAATTGACAATAAAGTGCGTGTGTATATGCCCCTTGTCTATATGCGTGGCTATCAGAACTTCATGCCCTTTCCATCGAGTCTTTTACACAGTCGCAATACTTTGTCTTTCATTTAATAACTCCTTTAATGTTATTTCATCTAAAACTTCAATTTGATTTATGAGTGCTTTTTTCTCTATTTTATTTATTAATTTAACAATTTGACGAAACTGATCAGCTCTTGTTGTTAAATAATTCAGTCCATCTTCTGTGATTTCTATGTCAGTCAAATCCTGTAAAATCAATTTAATATCTTCAGTTGTGTATTTTTCAAATTTAAATGTTTTATAAATTCTGTCTACCAAATGAGGATATTTTGCAAGTTTCCTGTCCGCATTTGCCATACCGACAAGCACCATCGGGCAACCCGTTCTATCGTGAATATCTCTTAAAGTTTCAACCGTATTTTTTTCGATTAAATAATCTATTTCATCAATTATAATTGTCTTTGGTTCTTGTAAAAGATGATTCTCAATTGAATTAAATGTATCTTCAATTGATGTTCCAATGTAACTTGGCATTCCTTTTTCAAGTTCTTCCTGAAATTCTCTGAAAAATCTTTCGATTACTTTGGCTCTTGCATTGTAAGGTTTCGCAAAAACTGAATGTATATTTAAGTTTGCATAAACTCCGTTAAACAAATCTTCTTCAAAATCTACATTTTGAAAGAATCGAGATTTAAATGCTTTTCCGTTATCCTGATATACAACTTTTGGAATCAACCCTAAATTTATAATTGCATTCCTTAATGCAGAAGCTATACATTGAGTGCTTTCAGTCATCATAATTTCATATCCTACAAGTGCGGTTGATTTCCAATCTAAAAAACCAACAAGAGTTGCTCTTGTCGGTCTGCCGGTAAATGGATTTATTACTTGGAAGTTTAGAACATGTCCATCTGCTACAATTACATCCCCAACCTCAATTTTAGAAATATCTCTTTCAATATATGGTTCGACTTTATCGTGATATGCTTTCATTCCCTCTCTGCGTAAAACCCATTCAGCGTAGTTATTTTTTCTAAAATTCTCGGCATATCTTTTAAATGATAAATCGCAGGGAAGTTGTTCATAACCTCGTTTTTTTAATATCTCTTTTGTTAATTTAATTGCTTTTCCGTAATTATATCTACTTGGATGAAGTAATAAAGTTAATAATATTTGTTTCATTTCATCATTTAGAATCGAATTATATTCTCCCTGTTTAGAGTATTTATAATTAGGTTGTAAGCACTCTGCACTCTCGTGTTTTTCATATTTTCGCAACCAACGATGCAAAGTTCCAAGCGATATTGAACCGATAAATTTGTATGCTTTAGGAAGATATAATCCTGAATTATATAAATCCAAAAAATCTGAATCAGCCTGTTTTTTTATCGAGTATTTTTTTCTGAATTTAATTGATGCCAATACAATGTTTAATCTAAAATTAGCAGTCATTTTTGCTTGATCAGAAACAAACAGCGGTGGTTGATAATTCAAAGGAACAAGTGCTGTTTTTTTATTTTCATTTTTTCTTAATTTATCCTGAAGTTCAGGTTCTAAACTTGAAAACAATATTTCATAAGAAGTGCCGCCATTGACTTTAATCTCTCTTGAAATATATTTACTTTCATTTTTATTCAGTTCCAAACGAAGTGAACGGGTGCTTTTTAATCCCTTTGCTTCTGCTACATCTTTTATATTTATATATATATTATTCATGGCACAACAACATTACCTCTGAATATAAAAAATTGGAACACGACTTCCGACCATTGTGTCAAAATGTGTTAACAAAATTTTCAGATGACCGTAAAATATCAAACTAATCGTAAAATATCAAACTACCGAAAAGCATTGAAAATAAAGTGAAAGTGCGAGCAGTTAAAATGCAGATAAAGTGCAAGAAAGATTAGTTTGATAATTCCATAATTAAACAACTTCCGACCGCTAAAACTCAAACAACAAGATCTATGTCATATATGGCTATGTGTAAAGTTGATTAGCTATACTTAAATTTTCTATCCCAAATTATTAAATAAAATAGTAAGGTAGGTCGGATTTATTAATCCGACCTACCTTACTGTTGTGTTTTATAGAGTAATTGGGGCATTTTTAATTTGGTGCAATACATTGCACCCTACTCACTACGAAGGAAGTTAGGAGATGATGCTCTTGTTTTTTTCTTCCTCTGCTCTTGCATAAATGCGTTGTCTTTTGACATTTTTAGTAAGGATATTTTTGATGGGTGAAATGTCAATTATTTCACCCATCCACTTTTCTGAATTACATAAGTTCAAACTTTCTACGGTAAATAATATTATAAAAGAAGGCGCGTGGTGTATACCGTACGCCTTCTTTTGTAAATAATTTATAATATTAGTATCTTTCAAGATAGCGGTCAATTTCCCATTGAGAAACATACGTTCTAAAGGAATCCCATTCTTTTTTCTTTGCGGACATAAATTCGTTGAATATATGATCTCCAAGTGCAGCTCTTGCTACTAAAGACTTATCAAAGCAGTCCAGTGCATCGGATAAGTCACCAGGAAGGGATTCAATTCTCTGTTTTTTGCGTTCTTTTGTTGTCAATTTATAAATATTACTTTCTACTGGTGCCGGCGGGTCAATTTTATTTCTTACACCGTCAAGGCAAGCTTCTAAAATTGCAGCAAATGCAAGGTAAGGGTTACAAGCCGGATCCGGAGAACGCAATTCAACTCTTGTGGCGTTTCCGCGTTTTGCCGGAACCCTCAAGAGCGCACTTCTGTTTGCAAGTGACCAGGCAAGGTAAACCGGAGCTTCATATCCCGGAACCAAACGTTTAAAACTGTTAACCGTAGGGTTTAATATTGCTGTAATAGATTTTACATGTTTTAACATTCCGCCAATTGAATATTTTGCGACATCAGAGAGCTGATATTCCGCGTTTTCATCATAAAATGCATTTTTGCCATCTTTAAACAGTGACACGTTACAGTGCATACCGGAACCGTTAATTCCAAAAATCGGTTTTGGCATAAATGTTGCATGTAAATTGTGGTGTGATGCAATCGCTTTAACTGCTATTTTAAAAGTTGCAACATTATCTGCAGTGGTCAAAAGATCAGCGTATTTAAAATCAACTTCATGCTGTCCGTCTGCAACTTCGTGGTGTGAAGCTTCAATGTCAAATCCCATTTTTTGAAGGGTTAAAACAATATCAGAACGAACATCTTCTCCTAAATCTTCCGGCCCTACATCGTAATAACCTGCTCTATCTTGAGTTGTCGTAGTAACTTTTCCGTCTTTATCTTTTGCAAAAAGGAAAAACTCAGCTTCCGGTCCCATATTCATTGAAAATCCCATTTTTTCAGCTTCTTTCATAACCCTTTTTAGGTTACAGCGCGGACAGCCTTCAAACGGAGTTCCATCCGAATTGTATATATCGCAAATTAATCTTGCTGAATTAACTCCGTCGCGTTCTCTCCAAGGCAGAATTTGAAACGTATTAATATCAGGGTAAAAATACATATCAGAGGTTTCAATGCTTCTGAAACCTTTTATTGATGAACCGTCAAGCATTATTTCATTATCCAAAACTTTATCAATATGAGCAGACGGTATGGTCATATTTTTTACCTGACCGTTTATGTCGACGAACTGCAATTTGATAAATTTAATATTGTGCTCCTCAATCAAACTTTTAATGTCGGCTCTGGTGTAGTTTTTTTTGTTCAAAGGGTTGTGTTTAAAATCTGTCATAGTCTTCCTCTTTTCTTTGCTTAACGGTTTCATTTTTAAACTTTATTGAACTATTAGAATACTTTTTTTTTAATTCGTCAAGTATATTTACATTAAGATTGTATAAAGATACTGTTTTAGCATAACTTTTCTACTCAAATCAAAAAAAAACCTTATCTTGAAGATAAGGTTTGGAATTCTTTTTAGTAATTCCTCGTGTGTAGAAGGTTAGTGTGTAGTAGGTAGTAAGTAGTTTGTTGTGTTTGTATATCTCGTGTTTATTTAAATCTTTTTAAATTCTTGTTTATTGTTTATTGCTTACATTTATATAAAGTATTTTTTTAGTATATAATTGCTATATCTTTATTATTTTGTTACAAAAGTTAATATTTCAAAATAATGAAGGCAAGCAAATTAATAGAAGGCAGGCTAATTAAATAAATAGCTTGCCTTCCTGACTTTTTTATTTCTAATTGGTTATTAAAACAAAAACGGGCTTATGCCCGTTTCGTTATATGTGAAGTGATTTTTTAGCGCATTCAAACATTGAATTTACAAGCGCGGCATTTGCGTATATGTTCATTCCGTTTGTTTCCAAAACCTGTCTCAGACGCTTTTCCCAGATATTATAAACTTCTTCTTTATTGAGTTCCAGAACCTGACCTATCATTTCAAGTTCTTTATAATCAATAGGCACGGGCAAAGTTCCTCTTAGCATGTCCACCAAATCTATACGTTTTTTTCGAGGAAAAGATTTCAGAAAATTTACTATGCTCATTTTCTTTTCTTTTAAAACATCTTTTATATACTCTATATTTTCATCAATCAAAACCGGCTCTTGGGGAATTTTGTATTCTTCGAACTCTTCCGGTTCGATTTCCATAACGGTTGCTATACGTTCCAGAGTGGTTCCCCTAGTCGAAAACGGTATGGTTTCATCAATAAGGTTGTAAACGTATGAAAGAGTTACCCCAATCATCTCGGCAAAATCTTTTTTATGAAGGTTATTTTTTGTTAAAAATTTCCCTACTTTTTCTGAACTTTTTTCTTTTAATATCGGCTTTGTTTTGTTCATATTTTTATCCTCATTTGGTATTTGCAGTTTCAAGTTAAAACTTTCTTATCTTTTTGTTAAGCGAAAACTATCTTATTCAACATGGTAATATTTATTTACGTTAAAATAATAAATGTAAAAGGTTATAAAAATGAAATTACTTATCGGATTAGGAAATATCGGGGATAAATATGTTTTTACCCGGCACAATATAGGATTTATGGCGGTCGATAAGATTGCGCTTGATAGCAATCAAACTTTCAGTGTAGAAAAACGTCTGAAATCGCTTTTGACGAAGTTCAAAATCAACGGGGAAGATGTCATTCTTATAAAGCCGACTACTTTTATGAATTTGTCGGGCGAAGCTGTGAGAGCGGTTATGGATTATTACAAAATAAAACTTGAAGATATTCTGGTGATTTATGACGATTTATCTTTGCCGCTTGGCAAAATGAGATTTAGACCAAACGGCTCTGATGGCGGACATAACGGAATTAAATCAATAATTCAGCATTGCGGAAAAGATTTTGCACGTCTTAAGCTCGGTATCGGGCCTCAGCCGCCGATTCCTGCGGAACATTTTGTTTTGCAGAATTTTACACAAGAGCAATTGACAACCGTCAAAGAAGTTGTTACAACTTCAAAAGATGCCGTTGAATTTTATTTTGAAAACGGAATTCAAAAAGCACAAAACAAGTTTAATTAATAATAGAATGAGTTAAGGAGCATAAAATGAGCGTAGCACAAGCAGAACAATTTGAAGAAAACGAACAATATGAGGAAGCGTACAGTGAATATATGCAAGCATACGAGACAAATCCTAAGGATTTGAATGTATTGGAACGATTAGGCCACAATGCACTTCTTTTGAATAAAAAGGAAGAGGCCGAAAGGTTCTACAACGAGATTTTACAGCTTGATGCAACAAATACTATGGCGTATGAAATGCTTATGGATATTTATATTTCAACAGATAAGTATAAATATTATGTTTCTCGCGGCAACCTTCATTCTGTAGAACATCAGCTTGAGCATGCCATTTCTGACTTCAAAAAAGCACTTCAAAATACTCAGGATGAAGAAGATATGGTGAAAGTTCATTTTGTTCTTGCGAACCTTTATGAGCAGACCGACAACTCAATGAAGGCGATTGATGAATATTTAAAAATTGTCAATTTTGAAAAGACTAATGAAGTTGTGTATTTAAAACTTGCAAAACTTTATATAAAAGAGAATGCTCCGCTCAGCGCAATCGGAATTCTTGAAAGAGCCGTTGAACACGGTTATAATAGTGATTTAGTTAAGGAAAATCTTGCTCAGTTATACTTAAAAGAAGGAGATAATGAAAAAGCGCTTGAGGTTTCGCCTATTGAATTTACTCAAATAAAAGCACTTTTAGGTTTGGAAAGATGCGACGAAGCGAAGGAGAAACTTGATAAGTTGTCACCTGAGAATTCAAACCAGCCAGCTTACTTATCACTTATGGCTGAATATTATTTTACAAAAGAGCAGTATGACGAAGCACTTGAATATGTCAATAAATATGATGAAGTTCAAAAGAATTCGCCGTTGACATACCAGATGAGGGCATTGATTTATGAAAATAAAAATGATGAATTTAATGCTCATATAAACTGGGCTAAATATAATATTGTTCGCGGAAACCGTGATGTTGCGATTAATGAGTATTTGACTGCTTATCAGATAAACAGTGAGGATAAAGCGCTTGTTTCTTCACTTGCGTCATTATTGGAAGAAAACGGTGATAAAACGCATGCGATGGAATTTTATGAAAAGCTTTCAAAACTTGATGAAACTGACAAAACTGCACTTAAAAAACTTGCTGAATTCAGAGAAAGTATCGGCGATTATAGAATGCAGGCTGAATATCTGGAAAAGCTTTTGCAAATTTCGCCGCGTGATTTTATGTTAACTTTAAAAATTGCGAAGCTTTACGAAAAGCTTAAAAACAAACCGGCCGCAGTTGAATATTATAAAAAATATCTTTCTATTGCACCTGTATCCGATGATTATGCAAAAGTTGAACAAATGCTTGCAAATCTTGAGCTTACAACAATGGAATCCGATGAAGGTTTTATTGGATTTATAGTGAAATTGTTCAATAAAGGATAAAATCGTTAGCCGGAAATTTGTTGATAGGCTACACCGGAATTCCGCCTAAAATTACCGGATAAAACGCAAGCAGAATAACTCCGACAATTATGCCTATAATAATTATTAATGCCGGTTCAAATGATTTTGCAAGCGTATCTACAACCATTTCGACACGTCTGTCTAAAATATTTGCAATCTGTTCAAGCATTTTTCCTATTTCACCGGATTTTTCACCGCTTTTTATAAGGCTCATGAAAGATACATCAAGAATATTTGATTTGATAAATGCGGTGGATAAAGTTTCGCCTTTATTTAAACACTTTTCAACAACTTCTGCCTGATCTTTAATAACATTATTTTTTATTGAGGCGGAAGCAATGTTTACACTGCTTGATATCGGAATTCCGGCATCATAAGCAATTCCTAGCACTGCAATGAAATTTGAAAGATTTATTGTTTTAACAAAATTATTTATAAACGGCAATTTCAATAAAAAATTATCAATGGAATTTTTAAAAACTCCGGATTTTATAACCCTGTAGATTCCATAGAAAAATCCGAATAATCCGGCAAATACAAAAATTCCGTATGCAGACATAAATTTGGTAAAGCTCCATACCGCAGCGGTTAAACCTGATACCCCAATACCCAAATCCGAATACATAGCGCAAAACCTCGGCAGGATAAATCCGCCGAATAATGCCAAAACTCCTATGATTAATAAGATTAGAATTGACGGATAAATTGAGGCTGATATGATTTTTTCTTTTGTAGCTTTTTGTTTTCTCAAAAGTCCCAAAAGTCTTGAAAATGCTGCAAAAATATCACCTGTGGTTTCTCCGGCAGAAATTAACCCGATAAAAACCGGATCAAATACTTTTTCATATTTTTCAAGTGACTCTTTTAACGTCAGTCCGTTTTTTATAAATTTTCCAAGCCCTTTTGCAACCCGACGAATTTTCTCTTTTGACGCCGTATTAGATATCATATCTAAAGCTTCAATAATAGGAATTTGAGATGACAAAAGAACTTCAAGTTCAGAACTGAAAAGAATTTTTTCCTCCAGACTCAAACTTTTTACATAAATATCATCAGTTATTTCATGATTGCTTTTTAAATGATTCTCTTCCGAACTTGTTTCAGTGTATACCTTCGTTGGAAGAAATCCCAGCTGTAAAATTTTCTCTCTTGCTTCACGCAAAGATGAGGCTTCAATTTCTCCGTTTACAAAGGTGTTTTCTTTTTCTCGATATGCGTTATACTTGTATTTTGCCATATATTTTAACCTTAACACTTACAATATCATATCTTTTTGCATTAAACATCATATATTATAATTATTTAAAGGTTAAAAAATACAACACAAAATTAACGTCAAATAAATTTAACGTACTTTTTACACTTTCTAACACTTAATAAACACTATTTGTCCAAAAATTCAGGAACAGATTTTTACGGACATCGTCTAATGACTTAGAATAACATTCTAACCTTCTGTAGTTAATTCTTCCCAGATACTAGGAACTACGATTAACGCAGTGTAAACAATGAATCCGAATAAGATTAAGTTGATAGCTTCCATATAGACTCTCCTATATTAAATAACAACTATTGCACACTTATATTATTCCCATGTTCATTAAAATATTAACAAAAATTAAGCAAAAATTTAAAAATTTTTTATATAATAGAAGTAGAGGAAAAAATGAAAAAGAAAATTAAAACACTGTTTAAAAATCTATGCTGTTCGGTTTGCAAATCGGACTTTGATGAAGATTCTATTCAAATAAAACGTGAAGAAGAAGGGTTGAGCGTCGTGCACCTAGAATGTCAAAAATGCGGCAAAAAATTCGGCATGGCATTTTTAGGTTTTTCAAATATTGAAGTAAAAAATGAAGACGACTTAGCGTTTGAAGTTCAGCAAGGGCCGGATCCGATAAGTTATGACGATGTAATTGACGCACACCGCTTTATAAGAGATTTAGACGAACATTGGGCTGAATATTTACCCAAAAGTTAATTAATTAAACAATATTCCAACAATTGCAGCTGACATATAGCATGTTAAGGTCCCGCAAATCAAAGCTCTTACACCTAATCTTGCAAGGTTCTTGCGCTGGTTCGGTGCGAGTTCACCAATACCTCCAAGCTGGATTGCGATAGAGCCGATGTTTCCAAAACTGCATAGTGCAAAACATGCGATTAAATAACTTTTGGCAGAAAGTGCTGTCGGAAGTTTTGTCAAATCAACATAAGCAACCATTTCATTTAAAACAAGCTTTGTTCCCATCAAACCGCCTACGGTTGTAGCTTCATGGAGCGGAACCCCCATAAAGAACGCAAATACAGCAAAAATTTTACCCAAAATCATGTTCAATGAAAGGTTTGCCCAATCAAATCCTAAAAAGTTTGGAGCAAGGTGGAGATATTTTACCAAAAATGTTCCAAATCCGCCTAAAATCCAATCTATCATTGCAACAAGAGCAATAAGCGCCAGAATCATTGCAACAACATTAATAGCAACTTTCATGCCCTCTGATGCGCCCGCTGAGATTGCCTCAAAAACCGTCGAATACGTCCTTTTTCTTTTTGAAAAAGTTATTTTGAAATCCTCGGAAGTTTCCGGAGTACCGGTTTCCGGATAGATAATCTTTGAAATAACAAGCGCGCCAGGCGCAGCCATAATTGATGCGGCAAGCAGATATTGTGCCGGAATTCCGAGTCCTATATAAATCGGCATTGTTGCTCCGGAAATACAAGCCATACTTCCGGCCATTGATGCGAGGAGTTCAGAACGCGTAAGTTTTGCAAGGTAAGGTTTTATCATAATCTGAGCAACAATTTGTCCAACGAAAGCACTGGCAACGTTTGAAAGGGCTTCTGCTCCGGATACGGCCATAATCTTGTTCATGGCTTTGCCTAAAACGGCAACAACTCTTTGCATTATGCCATAATGATATAAAATATTCACCAAAATCATCATAAATATTAATGATGACATCAATTGAAGCGCAAAAATTGAACTTCCGGTGCCGAAAGCATTTTCCAATTTTAAATTATCAATCAATGGCCCGAAAACGAAGGCTCCGCCTTCTTTTGCAAATTCAAGAATTTTTTGGATAAATAGCCCGATATTAAGAAATAATGCTCGTCCGAGCGGAACTTTAAAAACAAAAACGGCAAGAAGAATTTGTAATAAAAATCCCATTCCAACAGTTTTGTAATTGATAGCTTTCCTATTATTCGACATTAAATAACATAAGCCAAAAATTAAAATTATCCCGAAAATTCCGAAAAATCTATCCATAAATAAGGTTTCCATCCCTTCATACATTCACCGATTATTACTTTTCAATAATACTTAAAACGGGGCTAAAAATCTTTAAATATTGAAAAAAATTTACATTCAGGCTAGGACTAATCCAATTTACCAAGGATAATCATCTTTGATTTCCCAGCCGTCCATCATTAAAAGCAAGGTGCATCCATGTCTGTATAACTCATTTTCATTTTCTTCATTCTTTGATTTTTTACAAGAAATTAATTCTGGTCTACCTGGATTTACTGTAAAATTTATACCATCCAAAACTTGTTCTCTTGTAGGTTGAGTCCAAGCTCCATACGGAACAAGACCATTTTCGGTTGTCAAAACAAAATAAAATGCATCTTTACCTTGAATATTAGGCCCCGCTTTACCATTAACGTCAACAATCATAAACGAAATTGCACCTATAGTAGTACTTATTTGATGCACAACAATTGAAACGGTTGAACCATTAGTGAGAAAGTATGAGATACCATTAGCACTAACGGGCATACCGCACTTTTTAAGAACAGCTTCTCCACCGCCAATACCGCAAAGCTTCGGACTGTTCAAATATGGTAAGATGTATTGATTAAGAAACCGTTCAGTATTTTCAAGTGCAGTGTTATTCCCTAAAACCCAATCTTTAGCTTCGCCATTTTGAACCTCAGAAAGTTTTATAGCCTGAGCAAGTATTGAATATGCCTGCTTAGCACGATTTGCAAAAACTTTTTTCTGGTATTTAGCAATCAATGCCGGCATGGTTATCGCCGCAACAACCCCGATTATTCCGAGGGTGATTAGAACCTCAGCCAAAGTAAAGGCAACTTTCGTCATTGCGAACGGAACAGAGTGAGTGCGGCAATCCGGTTTTTCCGGTAGACTAAAGTCTACCCTACTACTTACCCTCTGTTCTTCTAATATATTCATACTTTCAGCCTCCTTTTCAGACTTAAACTATTCTTTAAATTCATGCACCATAATTTATATTTTGGTGCGAGTCGACCTGAAACTCACTAAAACATACCTTTTCAAAATTCAAAAATTTCACCAAAAACGACAATAGACCACTTGAAATGTGGCGGAAAATATTGTATAATAAGGCTATAAAAAACTCGCACCAAAATATAAAATTTGGTGCGTGTTTTTATCTAATTTTATTAAATATTGTATCAGGTTAGATTATATATTTTCGTTTATTTTTTTTAAGAATTCAACCATTTCCGGCAAAACTTCAAAAACATCGCCGACAATTCCGCAGTCACAATGTTCAAAAATCGGGGCATTCTTATCTATGTTAACTGCAAAGATTTTATCGGAATTCTCCATCCCGACAATATGCTGAATAGCACCGGAAATTCCACAGGCAATATAAATTTTCGGAGTAACAGTAACCCCGGTTTGTCCGATTTGCATATTCCTTTTGGCAATTCCGGCTTCTACTGCTGCCCTTGTGGCGCCAACCTCAGCTCCGATTACTTTCGCGGCATCTTCCAGCATTTCAAAACCTTTAGCATTCTTCATCCCCATGCCGCCAGCGATAATTATTTTAGCATCTAAAAGCTTATTGCGTTCGTTTTCTATCCCTTTTATAAAGTTCAAGATTTTAACCCGCTCTTCTATACCGTCTAAATTAACCTCCGGATAAACGAATTCGGTATCCTTAACAACATCCTCCTCCAACGGTTTAAACACATTTGGTCTAACTGTTGCCATTTGAGGAGTCTTTTTAGATAAAATTGTTGCCATCAATTGACCGCCGAAAGTTGGACGAGTTGCAGCTAGCTGACCTTTTTCATTAATATCCAATTCAATACAATCAGCCGTCAAACCGGTATGGAGTGCAGTAGAAATTCCGGGAGCAAAATCGCGCCCTTCGCAAGTTGCACCAATTAAAATCACCGACGGGTCAATTTGTTTGATTACATTCACTGCCGAGGTTATATAATAATCTGAAATATAGTTTTCAAACCGCTCATTTTCAAGAGCGTAAACCTTATCAATTCCAAATTTTTGAAAACCTTCTTTAAACTTTTCTGTATTACCTTTAGTTGTCATAATAAGTGCAATAATAGGCTCATTATTCAGCTTTTTTGAAAGTTCCTGCGCTTTGGATGCAAGTTCAAAAAATACAGGATGAACATAGCCTGATTTTGTTATTTGAGCATATAATAAAATTCCTCTACTCATCTTGCAGGCACTCCTTCAATTCATTACAAAAATCAGAACTATTTTCAACAAAAACGCATTCATGCTTTTTGACAGGTCTGAATGCCTTGCTTACATAAGTCGGCGATCCTTTAAGTCCTGCATCTTCCGCCGCAATATCAATATTGTCGGCTGAATATATATCAATCTCTGTTTTTAAAGCTTTTTTCACTCCGTTAATTGTAACCGGAGAAGGTTCATAGTCACCTTGAAGAACACAAATCAATGCCGGAAGTTTTACCTGAACAGTTTCAATGCCTTCTTCAAGCTCTCTTCTGACTGTAACGTGGAATTCATTAGCGTCCACAATTTCTTTCACATAAGTAACTTGCGGGATTTTAAGATTATTGGCAATAGCAGGGCCGGTTTGGGCAGTGTCACCATCAACAGCGAATTGTCCGCAAATAATCAAATTAAAATCAGCATACTTTGTTCTAATCGCTGATGCTATAGTTTTTGAGGTTGCATAGGTATCAGCTCCCGCAAACTTTCTATCAGTAAGTAAACAGGCGCTATCACATCCGCGTGCAATAGTTTTTTTTAGCATATCAATAGCTTGATTTGGTCCCATTGTCAGTGTTGTTATTGATACGTTATGTCTTTTATTTTTAATTTTTAACGCTTCTTCTACAGCAAAAATATCAAACGGATTCATAACACTTTCCAAGCCTTCGCGTTGAATAGTATTATTTTCAGTCCATTTGATATTTGTTGTATCCGGAACTTGTTTTACACAAACAAGAATTTTCATCATGTAATATCCCTAAAAACTATTTAGAACCCTTTTGTTTTGAGTTTGCATCAAGCAAAGCATTATATGCAAGTAGATACATGGAGCATTTTTTTACACTGGGAACATACCAGGCGCATCTTTCTTGCGTGCAAACCATATCTATATTTGAGCCTATGCTCATTATCGGGCAAAACGGAATTTCTTTTCCCGCCATTTTTATCACCTCTTAACTTTTCACTGCTTGTTTTAATAAGTTACAATTTTCGTCACGTTTTCTTTCTTGATCTTTGTAAATTTTTGTTCTGTTTATAACTTCATCGAAATCAATTTCGTGAGCATTGAAATCAGGGCCGTCAACACACGCAAATTTAACTTTTCCGCCGACAGTAACACGACAAGCTCCGCACATTCCGGTACCATCAACCATTATAGGGTTCATGCTGGCTTCCGTATAAATTCCCTTGTCTCTGGTAAGATTTGCGACAGCTCTCATCATTGGCATAGGACCGACAGCGATTGCATAATCAACTTTTTCGCTATTCATAATTCTTTCAAGAACCTGAGTTACGAAACCTTTTTCGCCCAATGTTCCGTCATCAGTTGTTATGAATAATTCTGTACATGCATCTTTCATTTTATCCTGCCAGAAAATCAAGTCTTTTGTTCTTGCGCCCATAATCATGTAAACCTTATTACCGGCTTCTTTGAAAGCTTTTGCAATAAGATAACAAGGAGCTGCACCATAACCGCCGGCCAAACAAACAACAGTTCCGTATTTTTTAATATGTGTAGGTTGACCAAGAGGGCCGACGATATCAACAAGTTCATCTCCAACATTTAGCGCTGCTAATTTTTTTGTAGAATAGCCGACAGCCATAAATACTAACGTCAAAATGCCTTTTTCTTTATCAACATCAGCAATTGTAAGAGGAACTCTTTCGCCGTTTTCTTCTGCTCTAAAGATTATAAACTGCCCTGCCTGCGCATTTCTTACAACATAAGGTGCATCAATTGTTACTTCAAATTGATTTGGACAAATTTCTTTTTTTGATAATATTTTATATCCCATTTCTTTTCTCCTGTTTATACTGCTATCAGTATTATACTACAAAAAAATTATTTACATATAATATATGTATAGTCTTGATTTTCATTAAGTTTAGCTTCGATTTCATCAAATGTCAAAAGTCCTTTTGTTGCTGAAAATTCAGACACGACACCGGCAGAATTCACAGATGCCATCATTAAAGATTTTCCTATATCTGCATTTGTTTTCTTCAATGCCGCACAAAAAGTTGATGCAAAAGCGTCTCCGGCACCGAGAGTTGAAACAACAGGGCTGTCAAACACCGGACAGAAGTAAAAATTCTTTCCGTCATAAGCATAAGCGCCGCGACCGCCGTCAGTTATTACAATTACTTGATAATCTTTAACTTTTAATTTTTCAAACATTTTGATAAGGTCAGGATGAATAATTTCCTGAGAAAATTTTTCATCTTTTGTATCCGGCCTAACCATAATTTGAGTTGCCATAGAGGCTTCTTCTTTATTCATTACAACGATTTGAGCATTTTCGAGAATTCCTTTAATATAGTTATATCCGCGTTTTAAGCTTGTTGTTCCGGCGTTAAAACAAACAAAAACATTGTTTTCGCTTGCAAATTTAACAATTTCATCCAGAACCATGTTACTTTCGCCATTCAAAGGTGCAATATACAGAAGTTTTGCTTCCTTTATTGCATTAAAATCAATCTCCTGATGTCTTATACAAGAGTTTGCACCGCGGTGTGCTAAAACCGTTCTGTCACCTTCAAAACTCGTAAGTATAATTGAAAATCCTGTTGAAATATTTTTATCAACAATAATACTTTTTAAATCAACACCGGCATCTTTGAATGCAGACATAATACCTTCTGAATAGATATCACACCCCATTTTAAAAATTGCACCTGTTTTAAGTCCTAATTTTGCAAAACTCATTGCGGTGTTAACTCCGCCGCCGCCGACGTTTGAATCGAAATCCGTAATATCAATTTTCGATCCGTAAGGATAACTCATAAATTCTGAACGTTTATCCTTTGAGCAGACTGAAACGATTTTTGCATCATCACATTCAACAAAAACATCCATTGTCGCACTGCCAATTGTTATTACATCATTCATATATCGTTCCCTCCGTGTGTTTTTATAGTAACACAACCGCCTGTACATGTAAACAGTAAAGGAATTATCAAGGAATTTAACGAAATTTAATTGTAAATATTTGGTTACAATTGAGCAAATTTTATAACGAAAATTTTTTTATTATTAATATACACAACACAAAGGAGTTATGTTATGGGGTCAAACGGTTCGCGTGTTAATCCGGCGTTTATCACGGCTTTTAACAATCTTAAAACTGCTAAAATGAATTATAATGCAATAAAAGCAACTGGAAACAAAGAACAAGCAAGAGTTGCCGAACTCCATTTTCATCAGGCTGAAAATTATTTCTGTGACCAAGAAGGAATTCTCTCCGGCGGTAATATGACAGAGAGTCAAGCTAAAGCCGCAGTTGACAGTATGATGAGTCAGGTTCATTCATGGTATGCGTAATTAAGAAAAATTAAGGGCGGACTTTTGAAAAAGTCCGTCCTTTTTAAATATTAACAACCTCAGATTAATTCAACTGAGCTTTTTCTTCCTCTGTTACACCTTTGATAGTAAGGTTAACTCTGCCTTTGTCGTCGATTTTGATAACCTTAACAATGACTTCATCACCTACATTCAAATGCGGCTCGATTGTGTCAATTCTTTCCTGACAAACTTGCGAAATATGAACCATTCCGTCTTTACCAGGAGCAAGTTCTACAAACGCACCGATAGGAATTATTCTAACAACTTTTCCTTTCAAAATCATTCCTTCCTGAGCTTTGAAAGTCAAGTCTTTTATCATTTTCTTGGCAATATCAGCACCTTCCTGATCGTTTGAAGTGATAGTTACAACGCCGCTGTCTTGAATATCAATTTCAGCGCCTGAAGCATCAATAATTGCACGGATTTGTTTTCCGCCAGGTCCGATAACTGTTCCGATATCTTCAACCGGAATTGTCATTGTGCAAATTTGCGGAGCATAAGGTGAAAGTGATTTGGCTGGTTCTGTGATAGCTTTTCTCATTTCGCCCAATATGTGCAATCTTCCTTCTTTTGCTTGGAACAAAGCTTTTCTTAAAGTTTCATTCGGAATACCTTTTGCTTTCATATCCATTTGAAGGGCTGTAATTCCTGTATCATTACCTGTAACTTTAAAGTCCATGTCGCCCAAGAAGTCTTCAATTCCCTGAATATCAGTCAATACAACAGGTTCGTAGCCTTCTTCTTTAATCATACCCATTGCAACGCCACCAATCATGCATTTTACAGGAACACCGGCATTCATCAAAGCCATTGAGCTTCCGCAGGTAGATGCCATAGAAGTTGATCCGTTTGATTCCAAAACATCGGAAGTTACACGGATTGTATAGCCAAATTCTTCTTGAGACGGAAGAGCCGGAATATTTGCTCTTTCTGCAAGATGACCATGGCCAACTTCTCTTCTTCCCGGGCCTCTTAGAGGTTTTACTTCGCCTACTGAGAATCCAGGGAAGATATATTTATGCATGTAAGTTTTTTCTGTTTCCGGATCAACACCGTCAAGTTCCTGTTTCATACCAGGGCCTGCAAGAGTTGCAACCGAAAGCACCTGAGTTTGACCTCTTGTAAATACAGCAGAACCATGAGCACGCGGAAGAACTCCAACTTCACACCAGATAGGACGGACTTCTGTAGGTTTTCTACCGTCAGCACGAACGCCTTCATCCAAAATCATTGCACGCATAACATGTTTTTCTGCAGCTTTGAATTCTTCTGCTACAAAGTCAACGCCGGTTTCTTCAATCATTGTTCTAATCGGATGATCTTCAGGCAAAGCGTCGATTTTTTCTTTAACTAATTTTTTAGCTTCTTCCAATTTTTCTTGACGGTAAGTTCTGTCAAAATTGTGGTAAGCATCAACAATCATATCATGAGCTGTTTCTTCAATAATTTTTGTAATTTCTGTTGTGTCGTAAGGGTTGACAAACTCTTCCCTTTCAACGCCGCACATTTTTGCAAATTCAATCTGAGTAGCACATTGTTTTCTGATTTCTTCCTGTGCAAATTCAACAGCTTCCATAATGTCATCTTCTGTAACAAATTTACATCCGGCTTCAACCATAATTACACTGTCATGAGTTCCGGCAACAACTATATCCAAAGCTGATTTTGCAGCCTGCTGATGTGTTGGGTTTGCAATTAATTCACCGTCAACTTTAGCAACTCTAACGGCACCGATAGGGCCTTCAAAAGGTGCACCGGATAGCATCAAAGCGCAAGATGCACCCAGCATTGCAAGAGTATCAGGCTGGTTTTGCTGATCATAGCTGAATAATTGAGCTACGATTTGAATATCGTTTCTATAACCTTTCGGGAACAAAGGTCTGATTGGTCTATCTATCAATCTTGAAACAAGGATAGCCTTGTCGCTAGCTTTACCTTCTGAACGGTTGTAACCGCCCGGAATTCTACCGATTGATGACATTCTTTCTTCATAATCAATTAATAATGGGAAAAAGTCTATTCCGACACGCGGTTCTTTTGAAACAACAGCGTGAACAAAAAGCATAGTATCACCGCATCTTACGGTAACAGATCCATTTGTGGAATTTGCATACTTCCCGGTTTCAACGGTAACTATTTTACCGCCGATTTCCAATTGCATTTGTTTTGTTTCTGGTATCATAATTTTCCTTTCTCACGGGATTTAGAAACATTTACCCGTTTTTTAGTTATACACTTCCATTGTTCAAAATTATTATACCGCAAACAAAAATTTTAGCTAGTTATTATACCAAGGATAATTATCCTTAATTTCCCACCGGACACAGTCCGGCCTTACGTGTTACCGATTTTCGTTTAATCTTATCAACTTTCGTTTAATGAGACAACTGGGAAATTGTCATTAAATTTTTACCAAGGATAATCATCTTTGATTTCCCAGTTGTCCATCAAAAGTAATCTCGTACAGTTGCGGGAAATAATTTTGCATGCCTTTAGCGCATCCTCTCTGGAATATTGAGAAGCACTTGTATATTTTCCAGTATCAGGGTCAATCTTATAAATCTCAGACGGAACAGAAGCTGTGTAAAAAAGGAAAGCGTGTTTCCTATCACCCAAATCATACAAATCTAACCGATTTTGATAATTTTTCTTTTTGCACCAGCCGATATTTACACAAAACAAAACATGAGTATTTACAGTACCGGTAGGAGTACCCGATTTTGAAATCAACATTCCGCTGCCATCAGCAAATTCAGCATCAATACCAACCTGAGTTTTTTCAACCTTAATCGTTTTAAAATAAGGCGCATAATATTTTTCATACCATTCTAACATTTGGTCAGGATCTTTTGCATTAGTAAGAATTGAAGTATCATCAAGAGTTGAATATTCATTTTTGGATTGCATTACCGCTTGAGAAAATGATGAATAAAACTTCTTGAGCCGTACGGTTGCAACTTTTTTCTCATACTTAGTAATCAACGCCGGCAGTGTCATCGCCGCAACAATACCGATTATCCCGAGAGTGATTAAAACCTCCGCCAAAGTAAACGCGGGTTTCGTCATTGCGAGCGAACGTAGTGAGCGCGACAATCCATTTGTTTCCGGTAGACTAAAGTCTACCCTACTACTATTTTTTATCATATTATCCTCTTTCAAATTTCTTCCTTTCATAATTCTATATTTTAGCATCCAGCCTCCTTTCCAGTCATAAACTGACGTTTAAATTTTTGCACCATAATTTATATTTTGGTGCATGTAGGCCTGAAATCCACTAAAACATACCTTCTTAAAATTCGAAAAATCATCAAAAAACGACAAAAGACCACTTGAAAAGTAGTGGAAAATATTGTATAATAAGGCTATAAAAAACTCGCACCAAAATATAAAATTTGGTGCGTGTTTTGCGTTAATATTATGAGATTCTGAAACACGGAGGTCAATCCTACGTTCAGAATTACATGCTTTTTACAAGATTGCCTTGTTCATTTCATTGGTTGTCAGCTCAATATTTTCTTGAATAATTTCCAGCATTTGGAGCAAGACCATATTATAAGGAGTTTGAATATTATACTTTTGTCCGAGTTCTACAATCGTTTGTGCGAACATTTTTACTTCTGTTTTTCTTCCGCTCTCAACATCTTGAAGCATGGATGTCTTACCCTCCGGAGACATCAGATTGAAATTTTCAAGTGCTTCGTCTAGAAGTGTGTCCGCATTTTTAACTCCGCTGGCTTTTGCAAGTTCTATCACTTCCAGCATAATATTTTCCATAAATACGCGGAATTTTGAATTCTTTTGCATTTGACCAAATGTCATTCTCAATATCGCAGAAGGCTGGTTTGTACTTACGTTTAACAAATATTTTTTCCATAAAGAATGAATTATGTCTTCCGGAATTTCGTAATTAATTCCGGCTTTTTCAAAAAATTTCTGAACTCTTTTTACGTTTTTGTTCTCTTCTTTTGCTCCGAAAACAATTGTACATACGCCATCATGGGTAATTATATTTCCTTTCCTTATTGCGCTATTTCCTATATAATAAGAGTAAAGGATTTTTTCGGCGCCATAGTTTTTTGCAATAATTTCTTCACTTGTTATTCCATTTAAAAGTGAAAGAATGACTGTATCTTCATCTACAAAGTTTTTGATATTTTTTATTGCATCTTCCAATCCGTCAAATTTTGTTGCAATAATTATCAAATCGGCCTTAAAATCTTTATTTTCTGGAAGTGTATAATTTAGTTTAAGAGCTTCTCCGTTAAAAATTACAGGTGAATTTTGATATCTGTCAAATCTTTTTTTATCAACAAGAATTTTCAAATTTTTTGGGAATTTTTTATGAATTTTATCAGCGTAAATAGAGCCGATAGCACCAATTCCACATATTAAAACGTTTTTTATTTCTTTCATTTCCTTATTTCCCAACTTTAAAAAAAATCGCGCTTTTCACGCGATTTTTTCTTTTTAATAATTCATTTCCCAGTTGTCATTCAATAGTTTACCTATACATCCATCTGGATCAGATGAGGATATGCAACCGTTATTAAACTGAGTCTCGCGTTGGTCATATTTTGACTCAGTTTCATCCCAGGTTACAAGGTCTCCTTCTGAATTTATGTATATTCTGAAAATATCTCTTCCTTTTATATTCGGAAGTTCGGCTCCATTTGTATCAAACCAAACATCTATTAAATCAGCTGAATGATAATCGTCTGTGGCTTGTGTAGCATTATGAACACCTTTATTTTTACACATACAAACCGTTATTCCGGCTTTATCTTGAATACATTTAAAATTTGTAGGGGAAGCGTAAGGCCCATTTGAGTGCTTTTGACCGGTAGAGCCTGAAATAGTACTGAATGTTGCAGACAAACAACCACCGCCAACCGGATCTGATTTACAATTTTTATTTACACGGTAGTAATGAGTTAAGAAATATTCAACTTTATCCAAGTCGGCAAATGGACCGCTAACTTTTTGGCTGTCCTCATCATTCATATATAATTCAACAGCATCAGAAAGTTCAACATAAGCTTTGTGTATCAGTGCGGCTTGAGATTTTTTCGTTGATTTATTCATCAAAGTCGGTACAGTTATAGCGGAAATAATTCCCACAACTGTTAATGCAACTAAAACTTCAGCCAAGGTAAACGCGTGCTTTCTACGACTGTCAAAGTGTGATGAAAAAACTTCGGCTAATGTGAACGCAAACTTTTTATTCATAATCTAAATCCTTTCAGTTTAATCGTAATAATTGAACTTCATGCCATCTTGCATAAATTGAGTAAAGCAGCCTTCTCCGGTAGCAGATTTAGTACATTTTTTTATAATGTTTTCCCTATTAGCACCTTGACGTACCGAAGGTTTAACCTGCTCATCAATTGTGGCATCTGAATATAAATTCATTCTAAACAAATCTTTTCCCCCGACATTCGGCGGTTCAGGGCCGTTTAAATCAACAAATATATCTGCGCTGTTATCTTTTTTATATGTTTCATTTGTTGTCATCGGGGTGATACATACGGCAGCACCACTCAATAGCATCATTGAAGTTCCGTTATTGCAGAAAGTAGAAGAGGCAACCGTCGCTGAAGCATCTATACTTTTATAGCTGTCAGCAAAACACGGAGTTCTCTGTGCTCCGCAAAAAGGTTCTTTTTTAATCTGCATGAAATTCTTTAAGATACCCCCGGTTGTACTGGTTGCAAGCGCACTCGCAGACAGAAATCTTGTTGTTTCAGCCTGAGCAATAGTCATTGCTTGAGATAAATCATTGTAAAAACTTCCTAACTGTTTTTCAAATCCGGCTTTATTATATTTTCTGACTAATCCCGGGATTACAAGTACTGCAATTATTCCCAGAATTGATACAACAACTAATAATTCAGCAAGAGTGAAACCAGTTTTTTTTATATTCTTATTCATAAAAATAACCGTCCCTTATCCTTATTATAACGCGTGTTTCAGATAGCGTCAACTGCTATAATACAAAATATTACCAAAATTAAACTTCAATAAACAAACGCTGACCAACGATATTTTGTTTCCCGTTATAGTATCCGGCAAAATATCCCCCTCTAACCGGTGCGTTTTTGCCGTAATTATTCAAAGTGTTTCCTTTGTAGCTAACAAAAGGATTGTTGCTGAAAGGATTTGAACTTTGACGCTGAACAGGTGCAGTAACCTGCGTTGTCTGCGGTACAAATGCATTTGATAATACGCTTAATAAACTTGCCATTCTAATTTACTACCTCTCTTCATTTTTATATTTAATGACAATTTCTTTATGTTCAAAATTGTACCACAAATTTTAAATAAATTTTAATAAATCTTAATAAAATCATACTTTTTATGTAGTATAATTTTTGTATGGAAACTACAGAAAAAAAGATTTTAGTGATAGGAAACAGCGTAAAAGATGTAGCGCTTATAGAAAAGCTTCTAAGTGATAATTCGCAATTGAAAATTTATGCAACATCACAAAGCCGGTTTATGAATAATGACAGCGTAAATTTTGTTGATATCAGGGAGGATAACCCATCCGAACTTTTAGAATTTGCTGTGAAAAATGAGATTGCACTTACAATTGCAACATCTTATAAAGCTTTGAATTCTGATATTGTGTCTTATTTTACCGATAACGGGCAGGCAATATTTGCTCCGGAGCTTAATGCATGCGATTTTGCTCTGGATAAATCTTTAGCTAAAAAGTTTTTGTATAAAATGAATATTCCGACCCCGAGGTTTGCAATATACGAGAAAGAACAGTTAGCCCTAGATTATTTAAAAAATACGAATTATCCGGTAATAATTTCCTGCGCACAAAATAGCGAAAAAGGCATTGATAGGTTCGCATGTCCGACAGAACATATTGCAAAAACTTTTGTTGGAGATTTGTTTTACAGAAATGAGCCTAAAATCGTAATCGAAGAGTATGTTTACGGGCATGAATTTACTTTCTACACGATAACTGACGGATATGAAGTTTTGCCGATAACCTCAGTTGCTAATTATAAATTCTTAAAAGAAGGGGAAGGCGGGCTTTTGACAGATGGTATCGGCTGTTATTGCCATGATTACAAGGTACCGGATGAAATTGAAAATGAATTGATGAGCATAATTTCTGATGTTATTCTATACTGTCAGAGAAAAAAATCGCCTTATGTAGGAATTTTAGGTGTTGATTGTGTCTTAACAAGGGAAGGCCGATTGAGTGTACTCGGGTTTAGTCCGTTTTTTAAGGATCATGATTGCGATGGGGTCTTAAAACTTATCAATAACAATATTTTAGA
Source organism: bacterium (assembly GCA_017942035.1). Taxonomy (GTDB): domain Bacteria; phylum Cyanobacteriota; class Vampirovibrionia; order Gastranaerophilales; family Gastranaerophilaceae; genus RUG14219. Next base: position 23,238 of record JAGAVG010000067.1, read on the forward strand.
TATTTTTGAGGCTTGTGTTAACGGAATTTTTGCAGATGAATACGACTGTTTGAATATTTCTGAAAAATCCTGTGTTTCTGCAACTTTACTTTCAAGATATGATAATGAACCTATTTTGGGGCTTGAAGATATTGAACACTCTTCAATAAGTTATTCAAATTTAAAGTTGAAAGATGATAAATTTTATACATCTAAAAATCAAAAACTTGTTCTGACGTCATGTGCAAATACGCTTACTCGCGCCCGAAACAACCTTTATGATGATATTGAGCAGGTAAGATACAAGTCTAAAATTTTCAGATCTGATATTTGTGCTGAATAATACCTGAAATAATGTTGATTTTTTTTTAACCGTCATTAAAATAAAACCATGGCAGTTAAGGTTAATTATTATGAAATACTCGGAGTTACTCCGGAGAGCGATATTAGTGCTATAAAAAGCGCTTACAGAAGGCTCGCAAGAAAATATCATCCTGATTTAAACAAAGATGATGCAATTAACGCTGCTAAAAATTTTAAGCTGATATCTGAGGCATACAAAACTCTTTCTGATCCGCAAAAACGCTCGCAATATGACATTATTAACGGAATTTTTAAGACAAAATTCACGTCAGAATTTAATTCTTCTGTAAATAATGAAAGTTTGCACAAAAAAGAAACGAAAAATACAGAAAAACCTAACTTAAAAGAAACAATTAATGATTTATTTGATGAATTTAGCCGTAACTCAAGAGCTAAATATAAATCAAAAAAAATTGAGCCGAAAAACGGTTCAGATATAACTGTTGATGTTGAAATTTCGCTCTCAGACGTCGCTAAAGGCTGCAAAAGAACAATAAATGTTCTGCATAGTGAAACTTGCCCGAAATGCAGCGGACATAAGTTTATAAATGGCGCAAAATGTACAAATTGCAGCGGCAAAGGCGAAATTTCCGATTTCAAAAAGATTACGGTAACAATTCCGAAAGGAATAAAAAATAAAACAAAACTCCGCCTGAAGGGTGAGGGCAACTCCGGATTTAACGGAGGCAAAAACGGTGATTTGTACGTAATGGTGAATGTTAAGGGCAACTCGCGAATTACGTATGAAGGCCGTGACATAATCTACAGGCTTCCTGTTGCTCCTTATGAGGCTGTTTTGGGTGCTGATATTCATGTGCCGACATTTGAAGGTAATGTGCTTTTAAAACTTCCGCCGGCAAGCTCTCAGGGACAAAAATTCAGGCTTTCAGGACTCGGGCTTGAAAAAAATGGGGTGTGCGGTGATATAATTATCGTATTAGATATTGAAATTTCTAAAACTTTGTCGGAAGATGAAATCAGGCTTTATGAAAAATTAAAAAAGCTTGATAGACAAAATTTAAGAGAAAATATACTTTATGAATAAAATTAAAATAAAAGAAATTTTTACATCAATTCAAGGGGAAGGCCCTTATATAGGATATAATCAGCTATTTATAAGATTTTGCAACTGTAATTTGAAGTGTAATTTTTGTGACACGAAATTTTCATCTAACGAAAATGTGATGGAATTTTGTCCAAATGAACTTGCGGATTATATAAATAAAAATTATGATATGAAAAAAGTTCATTCAATATCTCTGACCGGAGGTGAACCTTTACTTTCTACAGCTTTTTTGAGGGAATTTCTTCCGCTTGTACCGGCTAAAAAATATTTAGAGACAAATGCAACTTTAGCCGATAAATTGTTGGAAATAAAGCCGTTTATTGATTATATTTGTGCTGATATCAAGCTTGAAAGCGCTACAGGAATTAAAGATACTTACAAGTTTCATGACAAATTTTTTGAAAAATGCAAAGGTGTGGAAACATTTGCCAAAATTGTGTTTGATGAAAATATTACAAATGAAGAAATTGAGATTTGCGCAAATCTCGGCAAAAAATATGATATCGAGTTGATTCTTCAACCTGTTATGAAAAATGATAAAATGAGTGTTTCCTCAAAATTTATCATGGAAATTTATGATAAATTTTTGTCATTATACCCGAAAGTTAGGGTTATTCCGCAGGTTCATAAATTTATAGGGGTTGAATAACATTTTAGGGGCATTTTCTTTCTCTTTGTTATTTTGAGCAAGCGCTTTTTCGTCAATGAAATCAGTATCGCCATTTCCGACTTTTTCACCATCAAGAAATTTCATTGCTTTTTCAAGTTTTTTGCTGAATTCATCGTCACCGAATTCATTTTCCATATCATCAATTTCTTGATTAGCATCCGCACTTGAAGAAGAGTTCTCTTCCGAGATTTCATCGTCGGAACTGTCAACATCGTCGTTATTCAAATCTTTACTTAATTTTTCATAAATTTCATCAAGCTTAATATCTTCAACTTTTCCGCCTTTAGTTTCATAGGCTACAAGTTTGTCGTCAAGCTTGCTTATTTTTTTAGATTTAACATCTAAATTGATAATTTTTGCAGCTGCAGAATTTGCTTCTGACGCTATCTGAGAAAGTTTATCTTCAAGTTTTTTATCGCTCATCTGTTCGCTTTGTGAAAGTACTAAATTTTCCAGAACGCCGGTAAGTTTGTCACTCAAAGTTTTCATCAAATCTTTAAATAATCTGGCAAACGGATGAATTTGCATAATTTTTGATTTATTAAGTTTATCTACAATTTCACCGGTATTTTTGAGTTTATCCAGAGCGTTTGTCGTTTTGGTTTTAATATTATCAATACGTTTTTGATTTTTTTCATTGATAACAACAGGCTGTTTTTCATTAACTTTTTCGGTCTCGATTTCTCCATTTAAATTTTGCATTGCTGAAAATTTTGGAGCACCCCAAATGGAGGGCATCTCGCCAGCTTTCTTAAAATTGGCGGCATATTTGCTATTTGGAGCATAATACGATAAATTTTCTGCTGATATCCTCATATATTAATAAAGTATTTTAGTTCTCGAAAATTGCCTGAATTTTACATTTTGTTAATTTTATTGTACAATTTTTCTAAAGAGGTATTAATATGGCAGTAAAAAAGATTTTAAGATATGGGGAAAAATCCTTAAGAGAACCTTCAAAAGAGGTTCATAAAGTTTCAAAAAAAATTCATGAACTTGTACAGGATTTATTAGATACAATGTATGCAAGTAACGGTGTAGGTCTTGCCGCACCGCAGATTGGAGTAAATTACAGGGTTTTTGTTATTGATACATCTACAAATGAGGAGCCGTTAAACCCTATTGTGTTTATAAATCCTAAAATTGTAAAGAAATCAGGCGCCTGCAAAAGTCAGGAAGGCTGTTTGAGTTTTCCTGAGGCTTACACGAATGTAAGAAGATACAAAAATGTTACAGTAAAAGCACTTGATATAAACGGTCGTCCGTTCACAATTGAAGCAAAAGACGGCACCCTGCAAGCCCGCGCTATTCAGCATGAAAATGACCACCTTGATGGCATTTTATTCATTGATCACTGCATAAATCGTTTTGATGCAAACAATGAACTTGCAAAATTTAATCTTCCTCCGGTTGAAGAGGATAAATTATTAGAAGAGACAGAATTGGAGAATGAATTAAATAATGATTAGAGTCGTGTTCTTTGGAACTCCCAAAATAGCTTTGAAATCGCTGGAATATTTGAATAATTCGGATAAAATCAGCGTTGTAGGTATTGTTACTCAGCCTGATAAACCCGTTGGAAGAGGCCATAAAGTTCAGTTTCCGCCGCTGAAACAATACGGGATTGAACATAATATTCCTGTTTTTCAGCCGAAATCTATCCGTAAAGAGCTTGATATCCAAGAAAAATTAAAAGCACTTGAGCCGGACTTTTTTGTAACTTTTGCATTCGGACAGATTCTTTCAAAAGAAGTTTTAGATATTCCAAAATATGAAACAATAAACCTTCATGCATCTCTTTTGCCTAAATATAGAGGGGCAAACCCTATTCAGCGAGCAATTATTAATGGTGATAAAGAAACCGGAATTTGCACAATGATTACGGAAGTAGGACTTGATTGCGGTGATGTATGTTTAAAATTGCCGATTAATATTCCGGATGATATGACATGCGTTGATTTATTTGAAATTATTTCCGAATGTTCGCCGGAGCTTTTAGAAAAGACGCTTACCGGACTGGTTGATAAAACTATAATTCCGGTAAAACAATGTGAAGACGGACTTTGTATGGCTCCTAAAATGACAAAGGAAGAGGCCCTTATTGACTGGGAAAAATCTGCCTCTGATATTCACAATCTTGTGCGCGGAATTTATTGCATGCCATCTGCTTATTTTATGCATAATGGTAAAATCGTGAAAGTTATGAAAACAAAAGTTATTGATTGCCAGTGCGAAAATGACGATTGCGGAGACATTTTAAAAGCAACTAAAGATGGGGTTGAAATAAAATGTGCGAGAGGAATTCTTTTGCTGGAACGCGTTAAGCCGGAGGGTAAAGGCGAAATGGCTGCAAAAGACTGGTACAATGGCTTACGGGGGTAAAGAATAAAATGACAACTAAAGGGATAAGAGGCGCGATTACTATTGATGCAAACACTGAAGAGTCTATAAAATTAGGAACTCTTGAGCTTTTTGGAACTCTGCTTCTTGAAAATGATATAGAAGATGTTTCAAAAATTTCGCACGTTATTTTTACGTTGACTAAAGATTTAAATGCGGCATTTCCGGCAAAATTTCTACGAGAAGAACTTAATCTGGATAAGCTTGCAATGATGTGTTATAACGAATTAGACGTAGATAATTCGCTCAAAAAATGCCTCAGAATTTTAGTTGTACTAAACTGTGACGAGGATTTTGAGCCTAAATTTGTATATCTAAAAGGCGCATCAACTCTTAGATAAAACTAAATTTTTGTTATTTCTGAAATAGCCGGATCAAGGAGTCTTCTTCTGTTACCGGTAAACATTATTGAACAAAGTTTTTTAGTTCCATAATTAACCATTTTTTCAACTACACCTTCACCGTATTTCGGGTGTGAAACGTGATCACCTGCATTGAAAGTAACAGCGGAACTTTGAGATAACTCTTCTGCCTGATAAACAGGAATAACCTGCTGATTATCATTATCTTCAACAATTAAATCTTCATCGCTATTTTCTTCTTCCGGAGGAATATTTTCTCCAATAAAATCCAGGACGTTATCATCTAATCCCAAATTTTCCTCATTAATTTCAAGCTCAGGCTCGGATATAATCTCTGTTTCTTCCGGGGCTGCCTCTTCTTCAATAATAGGTTCTTGAATATCAAGCTCATTATCAATTTCGTTAAAATCTGTAATTTCCGGCTCTTCAAAATTGTCTGCTATCTCACTATTATCTTCAACAGGTTCTTCCTGTATTACAAATTCAACATCATCACCGGAAATAGTGTTTGTATCATCTTGTTCAAATTCTATTGAGGATGCGGCATCATCGTCCTCGTTAATTTCAATCACTTCATCTTCATTGATAGTAATTTCAGGCTCCGCCATATCCTGAGAAAAATCAGGTTCAATGTTTGTATCTTCCGGTTCTGTAATATCCTGAGGCGTATCAATATTAAGTTCTATATTAGAAGAATTGAGTTCTCTTTCTAATTGTTCATCAGGAACAAGACTGTCAGGCGTATTCATTTCTTCTTCAAGTGAAGATGATTCTTCGTCAAATTCCGAAACTTCATCGACTTCTTTTTCAGTATCCTGAACTGAAACATCTTCATCTTCGGACTCCTCTGCAATTTCAAGAGTTTCAAGCTGAACTATAAACGGAATATATTGTGTTAAATCACCAACAATGATAAATTCATCAGGATTTAACTTGTTTAAAAATGTGTTATAAGATGCAAAATCGTGTTCAATAGTTATCGGTGCAAATAAAATCATATTATTAGATATAGATTTTAGTTCTTTTATATATTTAAAATCATGACCTATGATTATTGTTGTTGATACACAATTTTTTGTGGTTAACAGTTTTAAATAATGCTTGTTAGCGTAAGAATTATCAAGAGCAACAAAAGAATAAACCGGAATTTCAAGAGAATTAAATGTTTTATAAATATAATTTATAATATGCATCTGAAGATTTTCGCTTGATATATCAGACAAATCAATAACGATGTTTCTTCCGCATTCTGCAATCTGCTTGAAACTATCTGCTTCTTTTTGATCTTGAGCAAAAACATTATTTTCTTTGTATTTTAAAAGTTTATTCTTCAAGAGAATTAGCTGACTCATTTTAGTTTCACGATACTGCGCATCTACAACATTTATAAAAGCATCAAACGGAATAAATCCATCTTCAAGAGTTTTAACATATTCTTGAAGTTCTAAGAATATATCTTGAATGATAGCTTTACTTGTCGGGTCAATATCATTCAAATCATTTTCATAAATATAATTTATCGCGGCATAATTAAGGGGTATTTTAAAATCTGAAGGAAACTTAATTTTATTTTCGTAATTATATTTTCCGTCTAAATCTAAAATCACACTCTTAATGCCTTTAATTTCGAATTGACGAGTTATATTAGACAATAAAACATTCGTATTATATTGATTATTGGAGCAAACAAGAAGATTATGCCCGAAAATTTCCTTGTCAACTTCAATATCAAAAGGCTGCTGTGCTAATTGTCCCAATTTTATAGGAATATTGACAGGAAGAATATCTATAAGCTCCTTTGGATTTAATACAGAAATTTCAGAACTCAAAGAAGGAACAGAACCGTTGTAATTTTTAACAATTCCTTCATTATCAAAGGTAAAAAGAAGTTTAGCAATTGCAAAATTTCCGGTTTCGTCGCTTTTTAAGCTCATAATTTGTGCCACATAAGGTGTTGTACTATCTGTAATTACTACAAAACCACTCAACACAAGATTATTAGCATCTTCAAACTCTATCTTTACCAGATTATTCTTGACTTCCAATAATTTCATTACAAATCCTCATATTATTTTTTCATATTTTAGCATAAAAATGAATATTTTTTCCATACACTTTTTAGTTGACTAAATCTTGAAGTTTGTTATATATCTCAATTGTCAAAAGACAAATCTTAAGATCCCTTTTTACAAGACTTTTTATGGTTTCCTTGTAACATTTCAAAATAGCTTTATTTAAGCCGTTTTCTTCTTTTAAAAAGCCCTTAATCTTTTCACGGTAATCTTTATCCCTTGTGTTGGGCTCAATTTTATCAGCAAGAAAAATAATTTTTTCAAAATCGCTCATTTCTAATTTGCCAAGCGTATGCCATCTTATAGCAGATAAAATTTCACTATCCTCAACCCCGAATTCTTTTTGTGCAATATAAGCACTCACAGGCGCATGAAGCGTCTTATAATTCAACATTTCACACTCTTCAACTTCAAGGTGCTCTTTTATTATTTTAAGAAGTTTGTCATTATCAAAACATTTTGCGCAATCATGCAATAGTCCGGCAATATAGGCCTTTTCGGGATTTAAATTGTATTGCAGGGCTAAATCTTTTGCCTTGTCAGCCGTTCCGAGAGTATGAATGTATCTTTCCTCGTTTAAATGTTCTTTAAGCCATTTTAAAATTTCATCGTTGCTAATTTTTGTATAATCCATTTTCTTTAATATATTCCTCTACATTTTTTGTTACCATATCTGAAAAATCCTGATTATTCAATATTCTTTCTCTTAATTCTGTTGATGAAATATCAAAAAATTTCATATCAGTAAAAGAAAATTTGTATCCTTTATCTCTCAAATAATCAAAACTGCTTTCGTCAAAATTATCATCTCTTTTAAACACAATAAAATCAACTAATTCTTTTAATTTGTCACTTTCATACCAGCTTTCAATATATTGAAAGGCATCTGTGCCAATAATAAAATTAATTTTTCCCTCTATATTGTATAATTTATACAAATCTAGAATTGTAAGGTAAGTATAAGATTTACCCCCTCTTTTATATTCAATATCAGAAACATCAAATTCAGGATATTCTGAGACAGCAAGCTTTACCATATTTAATCTATGTGTACACATATTGTTATCATAATCTTTGTGCGGCGGTTTGTATGCAGGAATAAAAAGAATTTTATCAAAACCAAAATTCTCCGCAGCATATCTAGCCATTTTTAAATGCGCTCTGTGAATAGGATTAAAAGTACCTTGAAACACACACAATTTCATAGCTTTATTATATAATAAAAACCTGACGCCGTAACGGGTCAGGTAAAAAATTGTAGGGGAAAAATTAATTGGAGTTAAAAAAAATCTTTTATATTAAATGCAATGCTTCACGGTTTGCCATTGCAATAAAATTCATTTGCGCAAAGAGAACTTCCGATCTGTCTACAAATGGCTCATTATTTGCGACTGTAACCTGATTTTCATAAATGTTTTTCAGTTTGTCATCAATCTTTTTTAAATTTGCAACCGCCATTTTTGAACCTCTCTTCTCTTATTTGTTTCTTATGTATATATAAAGTATATACAAATTTAAAAATTTCAGAATACAGTTTATTTGTTACAAAACTTTACACATTGTTCCCATAAAAAAGTCAATTTTTCAAACGCAAATGTTTTTATATAATTATAGGGAAAAAGGATTAGTATATTCATGCAAAATGTTTACCAAAAATATCAGCCTAATATGCAGGGAATTTCTACGGCAGGAGTTCCGCAGAATTCTATGCAACCCCAGCAAAGCATGCAGGGCGTTACATCTGATAAATTGCGTGAACAGACGCAGGATAGCTATGTCGCAAACAGAGTAGGGCAGATGTCTGAAATTAATCCGATACAACAGGGATTAATTTCTATTCCTGTATGGTATGGCCTTGCGCAACTGATGGATAAATTTGCAAAGAAATGCCGCGGAAACTATGAAGATACAATTCAATATAAAATGACAAATGCCGGTGATGTAATTACTGATACTTTCCAAAATAGTTCAATCGGCAAATCTGAGGCTGTAAAAACCGCAAGCTCAAAACTTAGCGATTGGAAAAGTGCATTCAGAACAAAAATAATAGATAAATCGGCAGTCTTACGAGCACTGTTTGATACCCCTTCAAAACCTGAATTGGGTATAGTAAAAGCACAGGCAAACGGTATGTACGGAATTCAGCTCGGGGATTACCAGACTGTTACCGAACACTTCTTCAAGCAGGTAAAATATGCAGAAGATTTAGATTGTTATGGTGCAGATAAAACATTTATTGATAAAGTTAAAGCTGATTTAAAAGGCGTAAGTAAAAAAGCTGATAAAAAGAAAATTATTCAAGAAGCCGAATTTGAACTCTTGGGTAAAAATTCCGGACTTTCATTGAGTAATTTTAAAGCTCTAAATGAACAGGGGCGCAAAATGGTTATGGATGACCTGAAAGCGCAAGCTCAGGGTTATCGCAATTTTGCACACTGGAATGCAGTAAAAGAAAATATTCAAGGCCGAATTGCAGATGTAATTGAAGCAACACATAAAGCTGATAAAAACATGTATTCAAAGATTTGGACACATGATAATAACACATTTGGAAAAGTTCAAGGCCACTTGTTCGGAAGAAAAGTTTACGCAAGTGAATTTCAAAATAAACTTCTTGCAGAATTAGGAACTGTTCCGCCTGGAAGTGAGCTTGAAAGTATGCTGCAGCGTACCGGCTTGGATAAAAACTTACCAAAAAGCGGACTCGGACGTTTCTTTGGTAAATACGGAAATATGATAACAGAAGGTGCGACGAACAGAGTTGCAGGCGGAAAACTTGCGGCATTGATTCAAGCATGGTTCTTAGCAGAAGCAATTATAAGAACATCTCAGGCAGAAAAAGGCGATAAGATTTCTACATTTATGGAAAGACTTACCGAATTGGTTGCATTCTTTGCTGCTATGCCTCTTGCTTTAAAATTGATGCACCATATCGGCGGTATGCAATATGCAGGCATGACAGCCGAACAGATTGCAAGTTACAGAAAAGATTTGGCAGTGTTCAACCAGAAAGTTAAAGACGGACTGCTTAAAGATAAAGAACTTTATAAAGCAGAAAGAAGAGCTCTTGAATCAAGATTAAAAGCAGGAAAACACAATATCTTTGCAAGACTTGCAAAACGAGTAGGCCGTGTCGTAACAGTAGGCCTGGAACAAATAAGACCATACACAAAACATGCCGTTGAATCCGGATGGAAAGGCCGTATAAAGGATATTTTCAGAAATCCTAAATACTGGTTTAAACAGGGAGCAGGTTATCCTGTAAGAATTGCGGCCGGTATGTTAATGATATTGCCATTCATCAGTAAATTCTTTGTCAAAGGTTCGCATTTAATCTTTGGTAAGCCAAAAAATTCTGTACTTGATGAAGGAAAAGAAGATAAAAAAGCCGAAGAAAAAGCTCCGACACCGGCAGAACAGCTTGCTCAGATTAACCAGCTTGAACAGGCAATCCAGCAGGTTAGAGCAAGCGGACAAAAACTAACTCCTGAACAAGAAGCGCAAATTCAACAGTTAGAAATGATGATAAAACAGGCCAAAGCTGAACTTGAACCGCAAATCCAAAATCAACAGCCTCAGGCTCAGCAACAAACACCACAGCAGCCAAACTCTGCCGAGGTGCCAATGAACGATCCGCAAAATATGTTGAGTAAATACAAAAATTTACAGCCTCAAAATGCCGATCCAACGCATATTAATAAACCTGGTGAACCGATAAGAACATATATTCCATCTCCGGAACCGGTAAAAATTCTTGAACCGGAAAGAAGCTATGTGCCATCACCAATGCCGGCGTCAATAAATAATTCAATTGATACATCAGCTGCAGACAGTGCTATGCAAAGAGCAGATATTGCTGAACGTATGGCAATGCAGACATTAGCCATGAAGTAGTTGAAAGTTTCAAAAAATATGATATAATAAATATAGTCCTGTATGGATGCTTATTTTGTTCCTACATTTATTATAACGGGAGATAAGACTCTTACGGACGTGAAGTATACCCGCCGATTTTTAAATCGCCAGCGGGAAACGGATAGTTCGGGGCGATCACCCACCTGCGAGAACACGCAGGTAACAAAATCACATCTGTATAGGGCTATAAATAAAACCGGAAGTTATTTCCGGTTTTATTTTTTATAATAATAAACACGCACCAAAATATAAAATTTGGTGCGTGTTTTTCTTATTTTTTTTGTAAATACTGCTTAAGCTTAAGGCTGTTTCTCAGGCAGCATTCTAAAAAGTCAGCTACTGATCACTTTCATGATGATCATTGTCTTTCATAAGTTTTGCAAAATCAGAAGGCTTAATACTTTGAACAAACTTTTTAAATTCCTGAGCTTCTTCTTCATCTTTAGCACTATCAGTCGAAACTGAACCATTAGATATAACATTTGCAGTGACAAAAATAGGAGCATCAACCCTTATTGCTACAGCAATTGCATCTGATGGTCGAGAATCTATTTGAAGGCTGTCACCGGTTTCGGGATTATTAAGATATAAAGTTGCGTAATAAGTTTCTTTTTCAACATCATTAATCTCTATTTTTTCCAGAGTATAACCGGTTTTTTGAATAATATTAATAATTAAATCATGGGTCATTGGTCTGGAAACAGATAAATTTTCGATTTTACGAATAATAGCGCTGGCTTCTGCCGAACCAATCCATATAGGAAGAGCTTTTCGGTTGTCTTTATCATGAAGAACAACAATAGGAGAACCTGTTCTGGTATCAAGCGCAATACCCATAACTTTCATTTCAATCATATAAATAACCTTTCATTTTCAATATAAACTAATAAGATTATAGCGTTAACAAAAAAAAATTAAAACTAATTTACAAAAAAAAAATTTATGTTATAGTAGATATATAAAGGTTGTGTAAGAACATGACCAATGTCGCGGAGTAGTGGCCGAGTGGCTGAAGGCGGCACCCTGCTAAGGTGTTATGTGGGTATAACCTGCATCCAGGGTTCAAATCCCTGCTGCTCCGTTTTTAAAAGGCTTTCGAGCCTTTTATTTTTTTGCGGGTGTCGCCTTAATTTTTTAAATGCTCATGTACTTTTTTGAGTAGTTTGGTTACTTTAAAATTGTCGGTTTAGTAAAACCGACCTATAAAACTAATTTGAGTATTTTAAATTTGTTGGGCAGGTATGCCCAACCTACTTACTCTAGTTGCTTTTGAAGCATTTTTTATTTCGAATATTACAAAAATTTAATAAAGTAGCAAAAAATATTTTGTTATATTATATCGGAGACCATTCTAAGATAGGTGCAAATACTTTTGTGATACATGATATTCCTCCATATACAACCGTATTATGCAACCCAGAATCAAATTTAAGATTCCAAAAAAATAGCTTTTAAAAAGTATCCTATAATAGATTTTTCCCTATATTGTTTAATTTATATAAATCGATGCCTCCGGCAGCTTTGTACAAACCTATTGTTGAAATTATTGCATTTATTTTGTTAGAAATTTCTTCTTTCTCACTCATCAAATAAGCCTCTTTTACATATAAAACATCAATATTTCCGGATGTTCCTATTTTATTTTTATCTTTTGCCAAACTATAAATTTTTGCTTGAGTCTTAAGTTTATTTACACTTTCTTTATAGTTTTCGCCGGCGGTTTTATACTCTTTTATCCCTGAATTTACTTCCTTTATTCCTTCTAAAATAGTTTTTTGATAATCATTTAATGCTTCTTCATACTGATATTTTTTATATTTTAGAAATGCAGCTTTTCTTCCGCCGGAAAACAAATCCATAGAAGGCAGTACTCCTAAATTTAAAAATTGAGAAGGTGAATTAAATAGTTTGCTTAAACTATATGCATTCAAACCTAACTGACCGACAATTGTAAATTTTGGCAGAAATTCTCTCTTTGCAACCTGAACATCAAAACCTATTCTTCTAATATTTGCTTCTTGCTGTTTAAAATCCGGTCTGTTTTCTATTATTAAAGAACTATATTCTTCCGGAATTTTATCCAACAAAACTATATTCTCATAATTACTGCGAACAACACTGTTCCCATCACCTAATGTGAGGTAAACTTTTAAACTTTCTTCTAAAACCTCTTTGGTTAATTTATGTTTGTTTCTTTCTTCTTTCAATACTGTCAAAAATTTTTCTTCAGTTAATAATTCATTAATATTACTCAATCCTGCTTGATATTTTTCCATTACTAAAGACACTATTTTTTCTTGTGTCGCAACAAGTTCATCTTGAACTTCAAGAAGTTTGTCAGCTTTAATCAGATTAAAATAATCTGCAGCAAAGTCAGAAGTTAAAGTAATATATGTTGCTCTCTGAGCCTGCTTAACTATCTCTAATTGCTCTTTCATGCTTTTTGTTTTTAGATGGTTTGTGCCCCATATATCAATTTCATATCCCATTGTCAACGGCAAGTAATAATTGTATTGAGAATAATTTGGAATTCTCATTGAGCCAAACTGCTGCATAGGAGCTCTAAAATCCCTGCTTAAATCTCCATTAAAGCTTAAAGACGGAAGCTCTGATGCAAACTGCATTTTAACAAGTTTTTCATTTTCTTGAACTTTTAATGCCGCATTCTTTAAATCATAATTGTTATTATAAACAGTTAAAAGATTATTTGTAAGATTATCATCATTAAATCTTTTCCACCATTCAATATTCAAATACTCAATTGTTTTTATTTTTTCAGGCTCCTGCACTGTTTTCGCTAACGATGGCAAGATTGATAATGCTATTAATACGGTTAGTATAAAAATTTTTTTCATAATCAGTATTCCCTAAAATTTTTCTTGTGATATAATTATAGCACAAGAAAATATTAATTCTACTCAAGGAAGTAAAAATGTTAAAAGATATTATTGAAGACAGAATAGGTTCTGTTATATATGTAGTTGGCACGCTAGTGAGGAGTTTATCTTCTCAAAAGTTCAGCGAGATGGAATATGGAATAACTCCCGAACAGTACTTAATTCTTCTTTTAATAGTAGAAAATGAAGGTGTATATCAGAGACAGATATGTGAAATAACCTTAAAGGATAGAGCAAATGTTGCAAGACTTATAGAAATTTTACTTCAAAAGGAATTAATTGAAAAAGTTCCTAATTCAAATGGAAGACGTATTTATAAGATAAATGCGACAGAAAAAGGAAAAGAATTAATAAAAAAAATAGAACCTCAAGATGAAGAATTGCGAAATTTTATAACAAGAGATGTCACTCTGGAGGAATTGGAAATTACCAGAAAAACATTGAATAAAATTAAAGCAAACGTAATAAATAATATTAAACTACAGATTTAAAAGGAGATTAAAATTGGACGATAAAAAAGCCGAAGAAATAGCAAATAAAGACCCCAGACATTTTTATGAGAAAAAAAGAGTAATAGTACCTTCACTAACAGCCCTTGCACTTTTAATTCTAGGGCTAATAGTTTCAATTAATTCATTATTTTATAAATCAACTGATGATGCATTTGTAGAAGGTCACATTATAACAGTAGCTCCGAGAGTTTCGGGGCCGGTAATAAAATTAAATATTGAAGATAATCAAGAAGTTAAAAAAGGAGATTTATTACTTGAAATTGATCCTGTTGATTATGAAACGAAATTAAAGCAATCAAAAGCGAAATTGGAAGAAGCGCAAGCTGCTTTAGTCAGTGCGGGCAATAAAGTTGAAAAAAGTTTTTCGGAACTTGATTTTGCAAAAAATGATTATGCCAGATATTCTAAAATGTATGAAAAAGGAATTGCATCTACGCAGGACTATGATTCCGCAAAGACGAAGCTTTCAACATTTGAATCAGAAAATAAATCAGCTAGAGCAAACTATAATGAACTTCAAGCAGCAATAAAACGTCTAGAAGCAGAGATTAAAGAAAACGAATTGAACCTATCATACACAAAAATTTATGCCGCACAGGACGGTAAAATTACTCATAGAACTGTAGAGGAAGGAAATTACGTTCAGGTTGCCCAGCCCTTGTTTGCAATAACACAAGATGATGTATGGGTTGTGGCAAATTTTAAAGAAACACAAGTTGCAAATATGAAAAAAGGACAGCTGGTAAAAATAAAAATTGATGCTTACGGACATAAGAAGTTTAATGGTAAGGTTGACAGCCTTCAAATGGCATCAGGTGCTAAGGCCAGCTTATTTCCTCCTGAGAATGCTGTTGGTAGTTATGTAAAAATAGTACAGAGAATTCCTGTAAAAATAATTTTTACTGATGACATTTCAAAATATAATATAATTCCAGGCATGTCTGCAGTTCCAACTGTAAAAGTTAGAGGTCAATAGCAGGGATAATTATGACAACTGTGACATTGGGAGAAAAACGAAAAGTTCCAATATGGCTTTTAGCTGCATCAATATTGCTGCCGACATCATTTTCAGCACTTGCGACGACAGCAACAAATGTAGCAATACCGCATATTTCAGGATATTTTGCAGCAACGGCAGATGAAGCGAAATGGATTGTAACATCTTATATGGTAGCAAATGCTTGTATGATTATGCTTTCAGGCTGGCTTGAGCAACTTTTCGGCAGAAAACAATTTATGAAAATTTGTGTTATAATTTTTACACTTGGAGCCTTTATTTGTACAATCGCATCATCTTTAAATATGATGGTATTAGGCCGTTTAATTCAGGGAGTCGGCGGAGGGCCGATGACACCTATGGCTCAGACAGTCCTTTTATCAGCCTTTCCACCTGATAAAAAAGGCTTTGCAATGTCATTATTTGGTTTTGCGGTTATGGTTTGTGCAATTTTAGGCCCGTCATTTGGCGGATTTCTAGTTGATAACTTAAATTGGCATTACATATATTCAGTTAATATTCCGATAGGAATTGTTTCATATATGCTAATTTGTCGTAATATTGCAGATACACAGCCTGAACAAGGTAAACACCACATGGATATTGTAGGGATGATTGCACTTATTTTATGGCTTATTTCAATGCAAATAGTTTTGGATAAAGGCCAGCAGTATAATTGGTTTGATTGCGGCTGGATTTGCTGGCTAGCTGGTTTTTCTCTTGTTGTATTGTCCTTTTTAATCGTTTGGGAATTAGAAAATAAAAATTCTTTTATGAAATTAAGATTATTTAAAGACAAAAACTTTCTAATCGGAACAATCATTTCAACGGCAGTGAGTATGGTTGTATTTACAACAATGTATCTTGCGCCACAATTTATACAAAACATATTGGGTTATACAGCGTTGTTAAGCGGACTTACTATGGCTCCGAGGGTAATTTCCTGTATGGTTATGCTGGCATTAATACCTCATTTAATGAAACTTTATGACAGCAGATTATTAATTTCAATCGGATTTTTCTTTTTAGGCTTGGCGACATTTATGTATACTCAGGTTAACTTGGCTGTATCATTTTTATTCGTATCAATTCCTAACATATTATTAGGTGTAGGGGTAATTTTAACATTCATCCCAATTTCTGCACTTGCACTGGGAACACTGCCTAAAGAAAAGCTTGCAAATGGTGCAAGCTTACATAATTTTTGTAAAACCGTAGGTGTAGCAATTGTTGTCTCAATGTCATCGACACTTGTTGCCAGGCACTCACAAATGCACCAGAACTATCTAGTTGAAAATCTTTCTAATTTTAATCTGGTGTTTCAAAGTAAAATGGCAGGTTGGACTCATACATTTATTAATGGAGCCTCCAGTACATTTGCTATAAATAAATCTAATGCTTACGCATATAAACAGTTGATTGTACAATCCAATTTATTTGCCTATGTCGATACCTTTGCTATTGTCGCGGCATTAGCATTTATCCTTATTCCAATAGCATTTTTTATGAAAGTAAAAAATACGGAAGGATGATAAATTTAATAGTGAAATTTAACATAAACTCGCACCAAATTTTATATTTTGATGCGAGTTTTTTATAGCCTTATTATATAATATTTTCGAACACTTTTCAAGTGGTCTTTTGTCGTTTTTTGATGATTTTTCGAATTTTAAGAAGGTATGTTTTAGTGGATTTCAGGCCTACATGCACCAA
>JAGAVG010000007.1 GCA_017942035.1 bacterium
AGAGTCAAGTCGGACGAAATTGCCATTTCTAATATTTTTCTAAGATTTTTATTAGAAAACTCATTAGAAATGGCTTGTTTTTTGCCCCTCTGACGGAGCGTTGGCAGTGCATTTTTTGAGGCTCCGGTTACTGCGGACATAACTAAAAATCATATCGCTTGACAGTGCGGTAGAGGGGATGCAAACTTTTTATTTCACTGACAATTACAACCCATATGGACAAAACTTTTCAGTGAAAGTATTTTTATAACAAAGAAATAACTTCGGCTAAAATTGGTTAATACCATAAAATAGCCGAAGTTTTATATTTTTATTTGAGAATATCTGCCAAGGTGGTTTCATTTATTTTTACATCAGAAACACGCTTATATTCGTGAATTGCTTTTATTAGCACATCAACATCAGCAAAATACTTTTTTACAAAATCGGAGTTTTTAACATCACTGAATTTCAAATCAGCTTTACAAAACTCACTTGGCTTTTTGCCGGATTTTTTGTAATCAGTATATTTTCCTTCATTGAAAATTACCAGCATTTCAATTTCTGGTGCAGTAATAACATTTATGACCTTTACCTTTGGCATGTATGCTTTGCTTATTTTGAAATTTTCTCTTCTTGAGTCCAATATCCTGAAAACTGTTATTTGCTCTGTAAAACCTTTTCTTAAATACTGTTCTTCAAATTTCTTTCCGCTTCTGCATCTTAATACTTCGTGTTCCAGTAATT
This sequence comes from bacterium, assembly GCA_017942035.1. Classification (GTDB taxonomy): domain Bacteria; phylum Cyanobacteriota; class Vampirovibrionia; order Gastranaerophilales; family Gastranaerophilaceae; genus RUG14219. Next base: position 727 of record JAGAVG010000007.1, read on the forward strand.
CTTCGCGTGAAAAAATCAATTTGTCATTATCGAGCAGCAAGTCGATAATAATTTGTTCTGCTGTGCCTTCACATATACAGGCGTTATATTTCGAAAGTTCCATTATTTTTCCTCCTTGTGAGTTCCAATAAGACTTTCCTTTAAGTCCATATATGCATCATACATGGGAACAGTTCCCTCCAAGAAACCACTCTGATATGCCTCGCTCTTTTTAATATCGTTTCGTTTCAGGATAGTAGAAAGATTTTCTGCAGATATTCCATTTCTGTTTCGAACAATATACACATTATCATTGCGTTCAAATTCATCAAGCAACTCGGAATAATGAGTAGAGAATATCAAAACAGCGCCATTTGGATTAACTTTTTTATCCATATAAAACCGCATTAAGGTTGATACAATCTCCTGGTTGAAATGGTTCTCTAATTCGTCAACAATTAAGTATCCGCCATTCTGGAATGTTTTTATAGCATTAAGAAATGTGTTAATACCCTTAATTGTACCGGAAGAAAGGTAACGGTTAAGTTCCGAGAATTGATTTAGAACAATCTCATTCTTTCCCTTGAATTTTAAACATATATCTGTGTCTTTGCTATTTTTACTTACCTTTAAATGTTCAACGCTTGGATCGAAGAAAGTGATAAGCTCAAGCGGGCAATCTTCGGAAATGCTTAATTGATTTATATTAGTATAACGGAGCATGTCGGTAAAATTAATTTGTTTGTTATTCTTTTTGTTGAATGCAACCATTATACTTACATCATCAAGAAGAAAGTCTGCATTAATACTTCTTGATAAGCAGATTTCCACTCCGGTAAAATCAAAGAGAGTTTTTCGTGTTTGAACCTTTGAAAGGGGTTTTGATTTTAATGTTTCGTTAGTAATGATTAGTTTTTCATTATCACGAACTATAACTGTATGCAAAAGGTTAACAGTTTCATTATCTGCATAGAAATAGGTGTCGAATACAACTTGGTTATTGCTGGTTAAATCGTCAAGAATTTCAGCACAATCAATACTGTTAATCGGTTCATTATTAAGAAGTCTGCAAACAAAGGTAATTAACTTTAGTATAGTTGTTTTACCTGAAGCATTTATACCTATAAAAGAAATAACATTATTCTGATAGAATCCTTTTGCCCCATTCGAAAAAGCACAACTCATTTTTTCAGCGTTGTCAGAAGTAACACGCTGCAGAGCTAAAAAGTCAATTTCACATTTTTCTTGAAATAAAGGTAATCCTGAAACTACCATTTTTAGAATTTTCATAAAATCATCCTCCATAATAGTTAAAAACACATTCTAACTGATTAGATTATAGCAGATATTATATCAAAAGTCAAGATTAAAAACGAAAAAGTCGTTTTTAATATATAAATTATGTTATATTATATGCAAAATATTAAAATTAAAAACAGATTTTGCGTAAATAAATTATTAACCCCATTATACCTTCTGCAAAGGTATAATGGGGTATAACTGTTTATTGCGGTCCATGCAGGGCCTCATCCATAACAACACGATGGACGATTCGCCATTTTTGCAATTTACTTCCTTCATACATATTTCTTAATTTTTCTTTTGCTTTTTCTGCAGCTTTTCTCACTCCTGCATCGGTCATACGTTCATCCTCGGCTACTTCAGCAAAACTTTTTTCTTCTCTTCCAAAAACTCCTTCCGAATGTCCGAGAATGTATTTGTCTTTATTAGATAGCTTATTAAAAAGTTCCTCGAATAGTTCAACACAAATTTTTCTATAAACAATGCTGTCGACAGAGGCAGACAAATCCTCCATAAACATAAAATCATTAGGGTCATCATCATTATCCTCGGGGACAAGGTCGTGGATGGAAAGAAAATGAGTATTATAGTTTATGTATTTTGCAACGGAGCTTGAATTCTTTATATTAAGTATCTGTGCAATTTCCTCTTCGGTTTTGCCTTCGCTATGCAATTTTTGCGATTTCCGTATCAGGAGCATTTCCTCTTTTGTTAAAGAATATGCTCCAATGTTTTGCTCCAAAAATCTACACATAGCACTTTTAATAAATTTCTCAGCATAGGTAGTAAGCTTGGCTTGCTCGGGGTTATAATCTTTTTTGTCCAATAAACATATTAGTGCAAGATTTCCGGCACTCATTAATTCTTCAATTATATAAAATGTGTAATCTGAAATTTCTCTGGAACCGGATTTATATTTATAGCAATTAAATGCTTTGGCACACTTTGTAGCTAAATTTTTAATATAATTATGCATAGAATGATATAGCGCTTCTAATGCATCATTATCACCATTGTAGTATTCCAATACCATTTCTTCATTTGTCATTTGCTATCCTCCTTTGCAATATCCTTTTTCGGTCTGCCTACGGGTCTTGTCTTTCTTACAACATTAAACATGGGATAGAGATTTTTGCTTTGTAAAAGTTTGTCAAATTCTTCATACGATGACAATCCATACATATTATGTTCATGATATAAATTATCAACTTCATCATATAACTTTTGCATATCATCATATTCAATAATATCTCTTTGATAATCCTTTCGTATGCGGTCAAGACAACGATTAACTGCATGTGCTCTCGGGTCACTTCTTTTTGATTCGTTAATTCGGTATAAACTGTATCCTCGATTTGCACAGGTTTTATTTGGATTGTCCGGCAATGGACTATCACAGTATTTTGTGTGATAGGCTTTTTTAAGCAGAAAATATTTTTTGCAGTATAAACATCTTCTGATGATATATCCATTCCTTAATGCATGATAAAAATCCGCTTTTAAAAGTGTTTGCAGAGTCTCGGTTTCATAGTAATCATAAAAAGCAAAGGTGCCTGAGCCGGGAGTTGTCTCTCTTGTAAATTGGTGCATTTTAATAAAATCAGTTGGGCTGAATATGCCGGTGCCAGCGATTGGGTTAGCAACTAATTTTATTGAATTATCGGCAGTAAAAAAGTCATATAATGCCATAGCATAATTTTCTGCATTGAGCCTTTTGAGATGAGAAAGCTTATACTCAATGAAATTATAAATTGTATTATTAAAAGATTTTAATTCTCTTAAAATCTGTGTATATTTGTGGCAATAACTTTTATAATGGTTCCACTTTGATTTTATATTACCGCAGCAAATGAGAAGAGCAGGCGTCTTTTCCGGCGGAACTAGAGGAATATTTTCCTCATTGTACATTTCAGGATTTTTCAAATAATGCTCATATTTTTCAATTTGCTTTTGGATTTTATAGTCGTATGCCGAAGGCTCAAATCTATCATCTTCAAATAAAGAAATTTGTCCGGTTAATTGTTTGGTTTCCCGTAAAATAGAGTCGTCACCCTTTAAAAGAGCAAGGCAAGGATACTTGCACATCATTTTATCAAGCTTAATATATAGTTCGTTGGTATCAAACCAATCGGACAATTTTTTCGTATGGGCATAGAGACGCTCAGAATTTCTGGCTTCCATCACAAGATTATGCATTGTTGAAAAATCTTCAGCTGTTATATTTAGAAATTGTGTGGTAAGCTCACCTAATGATAAAACCTTGTCGTTGATTACCAAAGTTTTATTTCCAATACAGAAGGATAGAGATTGAAACATATAGGCACCTCCTTGCAAATAATTTGTCCTGAAATAGTTTTAATATGTCCCAGACAATTTTAATTTTATCACAAATTTATACACAATACAAGTAGAAGAGGAAAATTGGGAATAAAGAATTTCCGATTTTTCTCTTACTTTATTTTAAGGAGGTGTTTTTTCAATGAGAGAAAACACAAAGCCTTCCGTAACTGCGGAAGAAACTGCTGAAAAATCGGCAGTTTATCCTCCACCATATAAAGTAAAGAATAATTGCTTGTATGTGGAGAAGACAAACAAGCAGGGCCCGTATGACCAAAAGCTCTGCAACTTCACACCATATCTTACTGCAGAAATTACTGTAGATGATGGAGCATGTGAAACAAAAAGATTAAGGATTGGAGGTGAACATGAAAATGGTCGCAAGCTAAAAGAAATTGAA
>JAGAVG010000068.1 GCA_017942035.1 bacterium
GCGAATAGGCCTGAAATCCACTAAAATATACCCTTTTAAAATTCAAAATTTCACCTAAAAAATCAAAAACACCACTTGAAAAGTGTCTGAAAATATTGTATAATAAGGCTATAAAAAACTCGCACCAAAATATAAAATTTGATGCGAGTTTTTTACAGACTCAATCCAAATTCTTACTCTCCGACTCTATTACGTCCGTTATTTTTTGCCTGATAAAGTTTGCTGTCAGCAAATTCAATGATTTCTGATGAATTCTGGCCGTTTTCAGGAAAAGTTCCAACTCCCAAACTTATCGTTACTCCAATTTCTTTACCACTTATTTTCAGTTTATTTTCTGCTACTTTTTGACACAATTTTTTTGCAGTAGAAACTGCTTCATCTTTATCTGTATTCGGAAGAATTATTCCCATTTCTTCTCCCCCGTAGCGGCATACAACATCAGTTGCACGAACATTACGTTTTAAAGTCGAAGCAACAAGTTTAAGTACGGCATCTCCAACTTGATGTCCGTATGTGTCGTTGAATTTTTTAAAGAAATCTATGTCGATTATTATAAGTGAAAACTTTGTGCCGTAACGTTTTGACTGTTCAACTTGCATTTTCATCTGGTCTTGAAAATATCTATGGTTAAAAAGTTCCGTCAACCCGTCTGTAGTTGCAAGTTTGTACTGCTGGTCAAAATCACGTGATTTAATCAAATATTTTACAATAAACGTGCAGGTGAAGGCTAAAACACCGAAAATTATCGGGTAAATAATTTCAATCCAGAGATTACCAAAACACATTGCATAATACGAAATTATGAGATAAACAAAATAAATAGAAAGAGATGTAATTGTTGCAAGAATTGCGGACGGAATTTTTACGGCACACATAATTACTGATAGTGCAAGAAGTGCGCTGATAACAATGGTTGCTTTTCTATCGATTTTACGAATAAAATCATCATTAATCAGATTATTTATGTAGGTTGCTTGAACCTCTACTCCGGGGTAAAGCTTTCCGGCCGGAACTGTTTTGATATCGTATAAACTTGCGGCCGTTGTACCAAAATAGATAATTTTATTTTTAAAATTATAATTGCTGATATCTGTCTTTTCGCCCTTTGCCGCCTTAATTAATTTATACATCGGTATATATTCGTAAGATCCGGCAGGTCCGTACCAGTTCAGAATTACACTTCCGTCTTTATCAAGATAAATATTCCTTCCATTTACGGATACGCGGCCGTTTGATTGAATTGTATATTGCTGCTGCGGTAAAATATTTTCTGTTTTTTCAAAATGTTTATTTCCGATTTTCAAAGCTAATTGCGGATAGAATTTACCGTTATAAATTACAAATAAAGGCATTTTTCTTAAGATTCCGTCATCTGCTCTCGAAACATTTATAATTCCTATATTGCTTGTTCCATTGAGAATTCCTTTCAAAATTGTGCGGCAATTTGTATAGGTGTGCTCGCTGAAATCTATTTTTGAATTGTTTTTAACTTTTAAAGCCAATTTATCAGGTAATATCGGCGGGGTTCTAAGTTCGGAAGGCTGAACATCAAAATTCATTGCAGTAAAAACGTTGTCATTTTTTGTTATCGCGTTTTCCAGTGCCAAATCAGCTTTCGGATTGCTTTTCATTGAATTTACAAACATTAAATCAAATGCGATAATATCAGGGTTTTGCTTTTCCAAATAATTTGTAACATCAGCATAAACATCCCGAGGCAGAGGCCATTCACCGTAATGGGTCAGAATATATTCATAACTTGCATCATCAATTGCGGCAATAACAATATTTTCATTTACATGGCGCATACCTAAATTCACCATAATATTTTGGCGAAGGTCAAAAGTTCTGTTTTCAACCATATCAACGAAACTATTTAAGTTTGCGTTTTTTAATATCAGAAATGACAGAACAGAAAATAAAATTATACCAGCCAAGTATGAAATTTTTTTGAACATAAACTTTCCCAACTTTTTAAAACAATACTGTTATTTTAAAGTATAGTGGAAATTTGCGGTTTTGGCAATAATATTTTTTAATATAAACTGTTTTTCAAGAATATAATTATTTAGTTTTAAAACTTCTGTAGAATATGAGAGTTCATCAGGATTTTGCAAATATTTCAAAAGACATTCTTCATGTAAATTCATTTAACTCAACCTATAAAATCGGATAACTTTTATATTATGCAATATTAAGAAAATATAAACATCAACTAAATGAAGTAAAAGAAAAACGCACCAAATTTTATATTTTGGTGCGAGTTTTTTATAGCCTTATTATACAATATTTTCAGACACTTTTCAAGTGGTGTTTTTGATTTTTTAGGTGAAATTTTGAATTTTAAAAGGGTATATTTTAGTGGATTTCAGGCCTATTCGC
>JAGAVG010000069.1 GCA_017942035.1 bacterium
TATATATTATATATAATATAGTAATTAATTTTTGTAGAAAACTTTGAAATGAATATTTTCCACCGTTTTTTTAACTGGTAAAATCTTCTTAATGAAAACATAAATATACTTTCAGACTTTTTTTAATTATGTTATAATCAAATAAAAAAAGGAGCAGGGATATGAAATTTGTTGTAAAAAAAGAAGATTTGTATAACGGTATTAAAATTGTAGAAAGAGCAACTTCACTGAAAGCTTTGCAGCCAGTGCTTTTGAACATTTTAATCGAAACAATTTCTCAAGGTGCAATCAGACTTGTTGCTACCGATTTGGATTTTACGGTTATTGCAGAAGTTGATGCACAAGTGGAAGTTGAAGGTAAAATAACATTACCTTCAAAAACTCTCAATGAGATAGTTTCCAAGTTAGGAAATAAATTAATCACAATCGAAAATTCTGAAGAAGAAGAGGCTAATATTAAAATAACCTGTCAAAATTCTAAATTTAATCTTATCGGAATTTCAGCTAACGAATTTCCGCAGATCCAGCAAGATTTGGAATTAAATGAAGAAAACGGTTTCGAAATTGAAGTGAAACCTTTTGTGAAAGCTGTGCGTCAAGCAGGTTTTGCCGCTGCAGGCTATGAAGTAAGCAGTCTTTTATCTGGTATTGTCTGCGATATTTCTGGAGAAACTTTGGAAATTGCATCAACAGACGGTAACAGGCTTGCCCGTGTAAGGGAGAAAATTTCAAATGTAGATAATAAATCAAACCAGCTTATTATTCCTTCAAAAACTATGAATGAATTTATAAAAATGTCAGGATTTATTGATGATGAAACAATAAAAATTTATACAGAAAAAACGAAAATAGTTTTTAAATCAGAAAAAACAATGACTATATCAAGATTGCTGGATGGTCAGTTCCCAAAATATAATCAATTAATTCCTCAAGATAGTCCTAAAAAAGCTGTTGTTAATGTTTCTCAATTTACTTCAGCGCTTGAACGTGTTGCGATTATGGTTAACGAAAAAACAAGTATTGTTAAATTAGAATTTTCTAACAATAATCTGAAACTTACGGCTGATACTCCGGAAGCCGGTAAATCCGAAGAAAACCTTGATATTGATTATTCTTTCGAAGAAATGACAATTGCTTTTAATTATAAATTTGTTTTAGAAGCGCTAAAAAATATTGAGGCTGACGAAGTTATTATAGGTTTAAACAATCCGCTTTCAGCTACAATATTTAAACCAAATAACGAAGAAGATTTTGTTTGTCTGATTATGCCGGTTCAGATTAGATAATTGACAATTTAATAAAAAGGGTAAGCCCAAACCTCCTCGACACACACGGTTGACGAAGAAATCGGTCGAAAGGAGGTGATATGATGAAAGTAGAGTTAATTAAAAAAGCTCTAGCAGTCCTAGAGCTTTTGATTAAATTAATCTTATTAGTAATCTAAGGGGCCGAAGTGATAACTTTGAGGACTTGCACTCCTCAGGGTTATCCCCCTTATTTATATTATAACTCACTATTTGAAAATTTCAACCCTTTAGAACGAAAGGAAAATAAAAAATATGAAGGAAGATGTAATAAAATATTATATGAACGGATATTCTTGCTCTGAAAGTATAGTGAAATATGCAATAGATAAAGGTTTATTCCCGCAAGAATTGCTGCCATGTGCGACATCGTTTTCTGCGGGAATGAGTTCGGGCTGTGTTTGCGGAGCTGTTGCCGGTGCACAAATAGTTTTAGGATATATTTATGGAAGAGATAATAAATTTTCCAATGAGGTTTGTGCAAGACAAAAAGCAAAGGAACTTGTTGAAAAATTTAAAGAAAGAAACAAAGTTACTTGCTGTAAAGTGTTAACTGCCAAATTAGAGGGAATGCAAAGAAAAGAACATTGCTGTAAAATGGTATCTGATAGTGCAGAAATTTTAGAAGAACTTGCAGGGGTAAAGGTTTAATATGAATATGAAAAAAATGGATAAATTGAATTTTTTGACAGCCGGAATGCCGTTGAGAACCGGTAAAGGCAGTTATGATAAAGCTTTCGATGTTTTAAAAGAAATGGAACTTGACGGGATGGAATTAGAATTTGTCCATGGGGTCAGGATGAGTCCAGAAACTCGTGTTCTTGTTGAAAAAAAAGCCCGCGAGAATAATTTTATTTTGACTGCTCATGCTCCGTTTTATATAAATCTTAATTCAAAAGAAGAAGAAAAAGTTGATGCAAGCGTGGAAAGAATTCTGGAAACCGCGCAGGCTGCAAAAGATACGGGAGCTTATAGCATAACTTTTCATGCTGCATTTTATCTTGGACAAGATAAGGAAATTGTTTACGATAAAGTCCATAAACAAATCGAAAAAATTCACAAAGTTGCTGAAAAAGAGAATTTTAATGTATGGATAAGACCGGAAACTACCGGTAAATCAACTCAATGGGGAGATGTTGATGAAATAGTAAAATTGTCAAAAGATTTTGAATATGTCCTTCCTTGTGTTGATTTTTCACATGTTCATGCAAGAAGCGGCGGTGGATTTAATACTTATGATGATTTTTGTAATATTTTAGATAAAATAGGTAATGAAATAGGACAATATGCGCTGGATAATTTTCACGGGCATCTTGCGGGAATTGCATATTCCGATAAGGGAGAAAAACATCACCTGAATTTGCAAGAGTCTGATATGAATTATAAAGATTTGCTAAAAGCAATGAAAGAATTTAATGTCAAAGGCGCACTGACCTGCGAAAGCCCAAATATTGAAGACGATACAAAACTAATAAAAGATTATTACTTATCTATTTAAAAATAAAAAGCATAACTGTTGAGGATGAAGCAAGTACTGCCCTTTTATATAAAGATAGATGTGTCAAGAGGTCAGGAAGGCAAACTGATATCATAAAAGGTATAAGGGGACTAAGAATTTATATAATGTAGTCATGTCATCCCGAACTTGTTTCGGGATCTCAGCATTATGAGATGCTGAAACGAGTTCAGCATGACATAAAATAAAAAAGACTCAATAAAGTTTGAGTCTTTAAATTATCCTATTCCTAATTTTCCTAAATTTGTCTTTCCTATTTCCTATTGATTTTCAACGACTATGTTTTCCTTTTTCCTTATTATCCAACGACAATTCCTGATACGAAATTACAAGTATCTTTAAAAATGTCTTTTACAAATTCTTTTGCCAATTTATGTACCGGTCTGTTTTCAATGACATCAAATACATAATAAATCGGGTCTTTTGAATTGTTAAAACGCATTCTTCTGTCGTTTTTTCCGATAAATGTATAATCTTCAAGGTTTGCTGATGTTACAAAATTTTCACCTTGTTTTTTGTTTCTTCTGCGGCGTGTCAATGAACCGAACTGTCCGTTGCCGCTTGTATTATTATTTGATTCCGCTGTTGTTGCTAACATTTTCTTTTTCTCTCTTTTCTTATATCTTACATATATATAAAGTATTTACCAATAAAAAAATTGCCTTTTTGAGGTTTTAAATGTTAAGAAAACTTTACAAACAGGTAATAATAAAGGACGCATCTAATAAAACAAAAGATGCGTCATATTTTTGGAAAAGAAAAATATTTAGTTATGAAGTTAAATACGGTACTTAGTTCCGCCTTTGATGCAGTCCATAATGCCTTCAAAAGTTACTTTAAGGATATAGTCAATTGCTTCTTGCGTTTCGTAGGCGACATGAGGGGTTATTATAACGTTTTCCATCTGAACAAGTTCTTTTATGTTAATAAGTTCTTTTGCGCAGGTTTCATCAAGCTTTGAAATATCAATACTGCTGTCACATCTAAATGTTGAGACTTCACACATAACAACATCCAGAGCCGCACCGGCAAGTTTACCGGATTTTAATGCTTCAAGAAGCGCTTCTATATTAACAAGTTCACCACGTGCTGCATTTATAAAATATGCACCCTGTTTCATCATTTCAAATTCTTTTTTGGAAAACATTTCGGCATTTTCGCCGGTAAATGGTATATGTAAAGAAATTACATCCGAAGATTTTAAAAGTTCCTCAAATTCTACATATTGTAAATTATATAACCTTTCGAGTTCCTTTTTAGGGTATATATCATAGGCCAAAATTTTCATATCAAAAGCTGATGCAGCTTTACAAACCGCCGCTCCGATTGCTCCGGTTCCGACAATACCGATAGTTAGGGGCGAAAGTTCTCTTCCTATATAATCTGCGCAACTTTTGAAGGTGGAATGCCTAACATGTTCCGATGCAGGAATTATATTTCTTACAAGTGCAATCATTAAGCCTGTTATATATTGTGCAACACTTTTAGCGCCATAATTAACAACATTAACAAGTGCAATATTCTTTTTACCGCAGCTTTCTGTGCAAATATGATCGGTACCGGTTGAACGTGTAGAAATAATACGTAAATTCTTAAACTGTGATATGACATCTTCATCCACAACTGAATCTATAAAAACACTTATTACGCTAACACTGTCTTTTTCTTCTTGAGTTAAATTTTTGACGGTTTCGGGAGTTAAACTTTCTCTGAAAAATTCAATATCAAAATTTTCCAGATTGTTATTCTTGAAAAAAGCTTCTTCTGCCGGTCTAAAATCATATACTAACATTTTTATAGCCATAAAATCCTCCTGGTTTTTAATTATTATTATTCAAGCCAGTAAAATTTATATTGCCGTAAAAGACAATATTAAAATCGTCCCTAAGTCTAATGAAAGTAATTAAAAATAAATTTACCATAAGTTTACGAACAGAAAGGAATAACAAAAAATGTCATATGATTTAATGCTTAAAGAACCGGAATTATATTTCGACAGTATACATCAGGAATTAAATAATTTTTTGAGAGATACATTTCTGACACAGGCGATTGCAAACCCGCTGAACATAAAGAAAATGGCCACTTGGCGGCCGGCTGTGGAAGTTAAACAGAATGACAAGAATTATAAAATAAAAGTTCAACTGCCGGGTGTAAAACAAGATGATATCCATGTTGAACTAGATAACGATTTTATGACTATTTCTGCTGAAATTCAGGAAGAAAAAGAACAAAAAGATGAAGAATCTAAAAATGAAAGATACCACACTTCAGAATTCAGATATGGAAAATATATGAGAACATTGTCTTTTGACCAGCCGATAAAATGCGACGAGGCAGAAGCTGCATATAAAGACGGAGTTTTAACTATTACAATACCTAAACAAAAAATAGAACATAATAAAGCAAGAGTTCTAGAAATAAAAGGAAAATAATACAGGTTTTCAAACTCTAAAGCCGTAGTCATCTCCCGGATTTTACGGAAGCGTGCATATATCAGACGGCAAATGTTGGATAGGTTGAAATGAGGGTAACTGTCCCCTTAGGCATCCTGTGTAGTTTCAGGAACTGCAGACCGCCAATCTTTTAAGACAGCAGAGTTTGAATATACCGGCAGCGGGGTAATATTCGCACGAAATATTACTATTGTTGCAGGTCTTTACAAAAAAGGGCAAATATTTGCCCTTTTTTGTCATATTATTTTTTTTAGTGATATATTAAATGTAGTAAATATACATTACGAAAGGAAATTTTATGGAAGTAAAAAGAACTACCCCGATTGCTTTTGGCAGACTCAGACCGGTCGAAGCAAAAGCTACAAAGTCTTTTGCAGTATTGCTTAATAACACGGCAAAAGATGCATATAAAGCAGAAAAAGGTCTCGATAAATTTATAAAGAAACATATAAAAGAAACTAATTATGACATTGCATATACTAAAGATAAAAACAATCAATATGCATTTGTTGTAATAAACAATCAGAATGAAAAAATTGTCAATAAATATCCGGCAGATGCGAAATGTCCTTCCGGATTTGAACGTGCAACAAAATTTCTGACTTCATCACTTAATGAAATTAAGCAGAGAAAAAAAGAAGGAACAATTTCAAAACAAGAAATAATAAAAGACTCAATATCATCAGTATGGAAATTCGCCCTGAGAGTTATCAAGAGCGAATTTGACAAAACAGAAGTTTTGCCGAGCGGAATGAGGGCGGCCGGTTATCGCGCTTCTCATCTGGAAACCTTTTCAAAATAACATATAACCGGAGGATTTAGAAATGATTTATAAAAAAGCTGAATTATTGAATATGTACAACATGGATTTGGAAGATTTACTCAATATTTCAAGTCAGTATGTGAAAAATGAGGTTGAATTTTGTTCGCTCATAAATGCACGCAACGGAAAATGTTCCCAGAATTGTAAATACTGTGCTCAAAGTTCTCACTATTGTACCAATATAGAAAGCTTTCCTCTTGTCGAAATCAAAGATGTTGTAGAGATGGCAAAAGAGGCAAAATCTAATCATGCATCGCGTTTTGCTATTGTTACCAGCGGGAAAACTCCTGATGAAGGCCGGGATTTTAATATAGAACTTGATATGATAAGAGAAATTAATAAAATTGACGGTCTGAAATCTTGCGCTTCAATCGGAATCTTAACCGAAGAACAGGCAAAAGCTCTGGCAGATGCCGGTTTGAAAAGATTTCACCATAATATTAATACCTGCCGTTCATATTATCCAGAGGTTTGCACAACCCATAGTTATGAAGATAGAATAAACACTTGTAAGCTTGTGAAAAAATACGGTATGGAATTATGTTGCGGAGTTATTCTGGGAATGGGTGAAACAATTGAACAGAGAATTGAAATGGCTCTTGAACTTGCAGAAATTCAGCCGGATAGTATTCCGATAAATATTTTAATGCCAATCAAAGAAACTCCGTTTGAAAATTATTTTGATAAAATAGATGAAGAAAATGTTTTGAGAACTCTTGCAATCTTCAAAATTACCAATCCAAACGCTGTCTTACGTTTTTGCGGCGGCAGAATGAAACTATCGGAAGAAAATCAAAGAAAAGCCCTAAAAACTTGTGTTGAAGGTATTTTAATCGGAAATTATCTTACAACAGTAGGTAAAAACCCTCAAGATGATATTGAAACAGTTAAAAATATAGGTAAAGTTATATTACAATATTGATAAAATAAAAAAATTTTTGATAATAAAATACGTTATATAATTATATAGAAAGGACGTCTAACAATGCCGCTTTCACCAATTAATAACAATTCAAATGATAACTGGATACATACAGAGAAAAATGATAAAACAAGGGTTGCAGCCAAAGATTTTTTATTTACAATAGGGCCAAAAAAGCCGGTTGATTACAAAATAAAACCTTCACCGGTGCAAAAAAGAATACGTGAAATGATTCAAACAAAAATTCCGGATGTATCACCAGAATTTGTATCCGGAGTAATTAAATGTGCAAAAGATATAAATTGCAAACCCGAAGATTTAACTACAATTCTTTATATAGAGTCTAAATTTAATCCGGCAGCAAAAAAAAGTTTATATCATGGTCTTATGCAAATGAACAAAACCGCATTTAGTCTGGCAAAAGAATATATTAAAGAAAATCCTGATAAATTTAAAGAAATGGGTGATTTAACAGATTTTAATAGTTTTTGTAAAAAATCAAGAGAAGAACAGCTTCCATACATAAAAGCATTCTTATTAAATGTTAAAGAGACTTATGTAAAACCGAAAAATAAGAAATTATCCGGCGGAGAATTATATGCGCTTATTCTTGCTCCGGGAAATTATAACAATAAATATATAATTCCCAAGAATAGTAAAACTTACAATAGTAATATTACATTAGATATTCACAAAAAAGATGGCGGAATAACAAAAAAAGATTTGCAAGATTTTATTGATATAAAAAAAATAAATGACTTAAGTCAGAAATTACCTGAAAAAATATAAAAATACTATTTAGATAATTTAAAAAGCATCAGTTTTTATAGGGTTTTTGAACTTTGTAATATTACCCTGAAACAGCAATTTAACCGTTCCAACGGGGCCGTTTCTGTGTTTTGCAATAATAATTTCTGATTCACCTTTTGAAGATGCTTTTATTGCTTCTTCTTCCTCGTCATCAGCTTTTCGGTAATATTCGTCACGATAGATAAATATTACGATATCGGCGTCCTGTTCGATTGCACCGGATTCTCTCAAATCTGAAAGCATCGGGCGCTTATCGGTTCGGCTTTCTACCTGACGAGACAACTGGGAAAGTGCTATAACAGGAACATCAAGTTCTCTTGCAAGAGTTTTTAATCCTCTTGATATTGCTGAAATTTGCTGCATACGATCTTCTCGTCCTGAACCTTCCATCAACTGCAAATAATCGATTACTATCAGGCCCAAACCTTGTTCAGCCATTTTTAATTTACGGCATTTTGCTCTTATATCGGTTAATGTACAACCAGACGTATCATCAATATATATAGGAGCTTCTGCAAAAGAATTCATTGCAGAGGCAAGTTTTTCCCAATCTTTTTGCTGCATGTTGCCGGTATTCAATCTCTGTGTATCTATTTCAGCTTCAGAGCATAACATTCTCTGCATAAGCTGGTCTTTTGACATTTCAAGTGAAAATATGGCAACCGGAACTTTTTCTTTTATAGCCACATTCTGAGCTATATTTAATACAAATGTTGTTTTTCCCATAGCAGGACGAGCTGCAATAATCAGTAAGTCCGATTTTTGCAATCCGTTCATCATTGCGTCCAAATCATAAAAATGTGTTCGAATTCCTAAAAGTTCATCTTTATGCTCATAACGGTATTCAATTTTGTTATATGTATCGTAAACCAGTTTTTTGACCGGAACAAGGTCGCTTGTGGTTTTTTGAGAAGCAACGTCATAGATTACCTTTTGAGCCATATCTAATGATTCACCGACCGGACAAACATCATAACCATAAGATACAATTTCTGAACCGGCATTTATCAGGGAACGTTTTATTGCTTTTTCCTGAATAATTTTGGCGTAATATGCAACGTTTGATGTTGTAACCGTTTTATAGCACAAATCATTTATAAATGCACGTCCGCCAACAGTTTCTAATTTCATATTTGTATTCAAAACATCAGAAACTGAAACTATATCTATTTTTTCATTAGAGTTAAAAAGTTCAAGCATTGCCTCATAAATATATCGGTGAGCCATTTTGAAGAAATATTCAGGTTTTAAAATTTCAACAACTTTAACCAGAACTTCCGCGCTTACTAAAATTGCACCTAAAACGGCTTCTTCTGCTTCAATATCTTTTGGCAGATTTCCGATATCTGTTTGTGTTTGTTTTTTTTCTTTAACTGGAGGCATGCTTTATATTTCCTTTTTATTGCATGATACCATGAAAAATATTGACAAATAAATTTTGGTATCATAAAGTTAATATTATGAAAAAATTTTTTGCAAATATAAAACCTTTTTGGCTTAAACTAACATCTAAAAAAGAAGAAATATTAGGGAAATATTTAATCCGTAATGCATACACAATATCTACTACAGAATCTTGCACGGGCGGACTTTTGAGTTCAAGATTAACAGATGTGAGCGGAAGTTCAAATTACATAAAAGCAAATTTTGTAACATATTCTTATGATGCTAAAAAAGTTATTTTAGGGGTAAGTCAAGAAACTCTTGACAATTACGGAGCAGTAAGCGAACAGTGTGCGTATGAAATGGCTAAAGGGTTATCAGAAAAAACTCATGCAGATATTGCGGTTGCTACAACCGGTATTGCAGGCCCTAATTCAGATGGTGGAAAGCCTGTCGGATTAATGTTCTCGGCGATTGCATATAAAGGCAATATTCATGTTAAAAAATTTGAATATTCTTCTCTTATTTCAAGAAAAAATATGAAATTTATGTTTACAGAAGGTGTTCTTGATTTTATTTTGGAAATCATTACCGGCTAAAATTTGCATACAAAAAACATGAGAAAAATATTTTTCTCATGTTTTTACAATTATTTTCATAAATTATTTTAAAGCGAAAGTCATATCGGCTTCAACGCAAAGTTTGCCGTCGACTGAGCCTTTACCGTGAGCTTTGCAGATTGGCCCTTTTACCTTAACAAGTTCCAATTCCATATCAAATCTGTCGCCCGGTCTTACAATGTTTTTAAATCTTACGTTATCAACTCCGGCATAAAGCGTTAATTTGCCTTCAAATTCCGGCATGGTTAACAATATCGGCGCTGAACACTGAGCCATTGCTTCCAATTGCAAAACCCCCGGCATTATAGGATTGTTAGGGAAATGACCTTGAAAGAATGCTTCATTCATTGTCAAATTTTTGTAACCCTTTGCATATTTGCCCGGTACACATTCCGTAATTCTATCAACGAGCAAAAATGGGTATCTGTGCGGTAACATTTCCATTATTTGCATGGTATCAAAACTTAATTTTTCATCTGTTTTAATTTCTTCTGACATAAAACTCTCCTTATATTTTTATTAATTTGTCTTTCAATATTTTTGCAACTTTCACGTGAACTGCGTGTCCGGCTTCTTTTGCAAGAATTTGGGCTTTGATGTTAAGAGGGTTAATTCCGGTTAATCTCAAATCTCCTATCAAATCAAGCATTTTATGTTTAACAGGCTCTTTATCTGAGCGCAAAGTTGTTGTGAAGCCTTCATCAAGCATTCCGACGGTATTTTCTTCTGTTACACCATGGGCGTAGCCTAACATCTGGTATTTTTTCAAATCTTTATAAAAACCAAAAGTTCGAGCCTCAATTATTTCTTCTTTATTTTTAGGGTTGTAATTTATCCAGCAGTTTTTCAATTCCGGATGGTCATAATTCACTGCATAAGACATAAAAAGCTCTTTGTCCGGCAAGATTACAAGGCTTGTTTTTCCGTTCAGATAATAGACGGGTTCGGATACTGTATAAAAATCCGGCTTTGTGAAAATATGTTTTTCTACACCGGCTTTGTGAAAAAGTTCCACCCATTGTTTTGAACTGCCGTCAAGTATCGGAACTTCGTTTTCGCTCATGTAGATATCAAGAGAATCAATTCCGCAGAAAGCAAGCGCCGCGGTCAAATGTTCGGTCAACATCAGGTGAGATTTTTTATTGTTTTTGTCTCCGATTACGACACAGTGGTTTGTGTCAATAACGTTGTCGACAATACCCTCAAAAGGTTTTTCTTCTTTAACAAAGTAACGGATTTTTCCGGTTTTGGTCGGAACAAACCGCGCAGTGCAGGGTTTGTTTTTCATTAATCCGTTTCCGGTTATTTGTGTTTCTTTTAATAATGTTGTTGTCATAACTATTGATGCTCTTCCATGAAAGTATCAAGAACCGGTTCGAATTTTCTGAATTTTGCAAAGATTTCCTGTGCATCTTTCATTGTTTTAAGCTGTTTGATAAATTCTTTTCTCGGAACTGCCGGAATTCCCACGATAATTGATTTTTCAGGGAAAGATTTCGTAACACCGGCTTTTGCTGTAATAATTGTGTCTGAACCGATATTTAAGTGGTCTGCCAAACCTGCTTGACCTGCAATAACCACTCTGTCGCCGATTACGCAGCTTCCCGCAATACCAACTTGAGAAACTATTAAGCAGCCTTTTCCAACTTTACAATTGTGGCCAATCATTACCAAATCGTCAATCTTTGTATTGTCGCCGATTGTTGTATTTTCAATTGTTCCTCTGTCGATTGTTGTATTTGCACCGATTTCGACGTTATTTCCAATTACAACCGCACCGATTGAAGGGATTTTGAAGATTACATGTTCTGCCGGTTTGTTATCTTTAATTTCGCCATCTTTTTTGGCCTGTTCAATGTTGTCAGGGTTTTCAGTTACAAAGCTGAAACCGTCAGCACCGATTGAAACTCCGTGATGCAAAATAACTTTGTCACCCAGCTGACATCTGTCACCAATGTTTACACCCGGATGGAAGAAACAATTTTTACCTATTTTTACGCCTCCGCCGATGTAAGAATTTGCAATAATCTTTGTGTTATCACCGATTTGAGCGTGTTCTGAAATTACAACGTTCGGGCCGATTTGAACATTTTCGCCAATCTGTGCTGTTTCATGAATAACAGCTGACGGGTGAATATTTGAATTTCCGCAATTTACTTTTGGCTCAACATAAAACATATTCAATAATTTCATCATTGCAAGACGCGGTCTTTCAACCTCTATTGTTGTAATTCCGTCAAGCTGAACTCCCAATGGAACTAATGCAGCTTTTGCCTTTGATTGCGCCATATTCATAATCTCATCTTCACCGAGAGCAAGCGCCAAAGTATTTTCGTCACTCAATAGCGGCGGTGCAATATGCGTAATATTTACATCACTGCATTTTGTAAGCATACCATCCACTATATGTGAAATTTCTTCTACTGTAAAAGTTCTCATTTTCTATACTCCTTATTTACATTATTTTTTTATTTTTATTTCTTCTTATAATTTTAGCAAAAACACGTTTAAAACAACACTATTTAACAAAAAGTAATAAAATTTATGTTTATTTTCCAAAAATTCTTTTTACTTTTTGAATAAATGTAAGATTTAATTCTTTCCCTTCTTTTTTTACTGAAACAATCGGAACATCCTTTGGCTGAGGGGTTCTTGTGTATTTATTTTCAGGATTTCCAAAAAGCATAACGTAGCCGATTTTGTGAGTTTCAGGGATTTCCAACAACCCTTGAAGCTCCGGCATCATTGTCAAAAGCCAGTAAACAAGACCGCACCAGCAAGTTCCAATTTCCATGGATTGAGCGTATAATTCAAAATAACTCAACGCAATTGTTGGATCAATATCTTTGCACGGTGCATTTTTCTCCACTGAAACAACAACCATGTGAGGCGCTGTTCTAAAAAGTATGTCTTCGCCGTTTTTCATTGCATCTATATAATGCCCGAATTTTTTCGTAACGAGTTTTACCGTATTATTAGAAATTACATTAATGACTCTTTTGTTTATTTTTTCTCTGAATTTGTCCATTACCTCAACATCATCAATCACAGAAAAATGCAGCCCGTGATTATTGCATCCTGTCGGAACATATTTGAGCATATTTTTTAATTTTTCCATTTTTTCAGGTGCAATGTTTTCGTGTTTGTAATGTCTTACGCTCCTTCTTGACTGAATTAAACTTAACAAATCATCAGGATTTATTGAATTTTCAATCGAATTAGAATTCTCCGGATTTTTGCCAAAAATTGAAAGTGCACCGGTTGGGCAAATAGAAAGGCAATGCTGGCATTTAAAACATCTTTTTTCTCCGTTTTGAGCAACTACAGGAAATCCATCTTCTCCAAACTCAATAGATTTTGCGCTGCAATCTTTTATACACAACCCGCATTTTACACATTTTTCCTTATCAATAATCAAATTCATTTCAGTCATATTTTCTCCTAATTTATATTGTAGTATAATTTTATTATAAAAAGAGGGAATTATGCAAGAAAAAGAATTAAGAGCAAGAGAATTATTCAGAGAGGGAAGAAATTGCGCGCAGGCAGTTTTCTGTGCGTTTTGTGAAGATTACGGAATAGATTTTGAAACCGGATTAAAACTATCCTCCTCTTTTGGAGGCGGAATGGGAAAATTAAGAGAAGTTTGCGGCGCTGTCTCTGCAATGTTTATGATTGCCGGACTCAAATACGGATATATTTCAAAAGACGATTTGGATGAAAAAACAAATCATTACAAGTTAATTCAAGAACTTGCACAAAAATTCAAAGCCGAAAACGGTTCAATCATTTGCCGCGAATTGTTAGGGGAAGATTCTGACGGATACGTTCCGCAAAAAAGAGACGAAAAATATTACCAAACAAGACCTTGTGAAGATTATATAGCCTCTGCCGCAAGAATTATAGATAAAATGTAACAAAAAATTAACAAATTCCTTAAAACACTAAAGTTTTTTTCCGAACCTGCCGAATATATTTTTGTAAGGTTAGTAAAACAAACTCAAAAAGGAGAATAATTAATATGTATAATTGTTGGTGTTGGCCCGGAGCATACGATTTCAAACAAGAAATTAGTTTGTTTCTGGAATATATAAGAGAACAGATTGACGAACTTATGAAAAAGATTGACGAAACTGACAGGCTGTATAATTAGCTGTTAGTTTAGGGATGTGTAACTCTTAATGAGTCTTTAAATTTTCTATTTTCTACTTTTTCCTACCAATTTAAATTTTAAGCCGGCTTAATAACCGGTTTTTATTTTTATTTAAATACGACTTTAATTTCGAGTTTTCTTACGCGGAATAACCATAAAGGATTTAAGGCTTCTGCCGGCGCCATCACCTTTGAGAGAAGTTACATCATATTTATTCAAATAATTCATAGATGTCGAACTTCCGCCGTCAAATGCCATTGCTCGGTCAAAGCCTAATTTTTTACACAACTCATGCACTTCATATAAATCCATCGGGTTTTCATCTGTAATCACCAGAATATGTGCATTTCCGTCTTTTACTCCGATAATTGTTCTGGAAGTTTTATGCAAAACGGATGCCGATTCTCTTATAACTTTTCCATTTTCATCTTTAAGAACAAAAAATTCTTCTTCAAGTTTTAGTTCAGGATAAACAAGTGGGCCTCCTTGAGCAGAGGTTACGATTGTGCAGGCAAAATCAACCGGTGCATTGTGAGGCATGATTTCATATCTGTATGTAGTTTTACCCTCAAAACATTCAATTATTCTGAATTCCGAGCGATTTAATATTTTGTTTAAATTTTGTCTTAATAACGGGTTGGCGTTTAAATTTTCGTTGAAAATCGGATCGGCCGCGGTTTGTCTGTCAGTCACGATATAAGAAATCGTTTTCTGGTTGACAGGATCAAAAAATCCGGTATTCACGGTTAGAATACTGTCGTATTTTCTGTGTGCTTCTTTGTTTGTGATAAGGGTTTCTGAGGCCACAAATTTTATCTTCTTTTTTATCTTTTCACCCGTCAAAACAATGTGATAAATCCCGTTATTATAGTCAATATCAATAGGTGCGGCAAAACAATTGCTGTTCAAGGCCGATAAAATTAAAATAAAAATCGCTGATAAAAGTTTTTTCATATTATAAATCCTTTGACTTGTAAAAGGCTAATATTGCGCAAACAAAAGCTAACGGAGGGAAAATAGCCGTAATAAACGGATGCACAACACCTTTTTCTGCTAATACATCAAAGAAAGGAAGTGTTATATAGTAAGCAAAAATAGCGCCTATAGCAATTGCGAACCCGACCATTCTTTGTTCACGCGGTTTACTAAACCCTAAAAGCGCCCCCATTATGGCAAGGAGCATACAGACAAACGGATGGAAAAATCTTTGAAGATATTTGTTAAGCATGTATCTGTATTCTTCCTCCATATCTTCTGCTTTCAGGAGTTTTACATAATTATGCAAATCTTTGTTAGTAATTTCGCGCTCTTTTTTGGTTGCGTATGTCATAAGAGTATAAGCGTTGCGGGCCGATTGACCTTCCAGAATATCCATTTGTTCAATATGTTCGGGTTTTGTAAAAATACCGTCAGAAGATATTTTGTACCTTGTAATATCATCAAGAACCCATTTATCAGGTTTTGTTACCCCTGTTTTAGCTGCATAGATATCCGAAAGCTGGTGTACATCGGTGTAATCTTCATTCGAAAACTTTAAAACAATAACATTTTGCATCTTATCCTGCTGAAATCTTGAAACTATAACGGCCTCTACCGGAACGTTATTTTCATCTTTTTGAGTGTAAATATATTGTGTAAGATTTGAACGATTTCTGATTTTGTTAATTTTATTCACTGAATATGGAATAAGTTTGTCAAAAGTAACGAAACAGCAGGCCGTCACGATAAGACTTAGCACAATAACCGGCGCAATAATCCTTTTGAAAGACATTCCGACAGCTCTAAAGATTGTAAGTTCTGAATCTTTGCTTAATTTATCGAATGTAAATATTGAGCCCAG
Source organism: bacterium (assembly GCA_017942035.1). GTDB lineage: Bacteria > Cyanobacteriota > Vampirovibrionia > Gastranaerophilales > Gastranaerophilaceae > RUG14219. The sequence goes on from JAGAVG010000069.1 coordinate 15,828, forward strand.
CAAAAGTCCGGCAGGAAAGGCATTTCCTAAAATTTTCGGGAGTTCGTAAAACAATATTAAAACTCCGGTTTTAGCACTCATTTCACCTGCTAAAACGGCTTTGATTGTGTTCAAAAGCATTTCAGGCGCAATCCATATTACCGTAAACAAAAGGATTGCAACGAATGTCGTCATGAAAACCTGATTGAAAATATATTTGTCATAAATTGTTATTTTGGGAAATTTTAACATTACAGAGCAAAATCCTTTCCGAGGTAAAATTCTTTTGCAACCGGATCGACGGCAACGTCTTCACTTCGGCCTTGAATTTTAATTTTTCCGTCAAAGATTACATAAGCTCTGTCTGTAATAGAAAGGGTGGCCTTCGGGTTGTGGTCGGTAATCAGGACGCCCAAACCTTTATCTTCGGAAATTTTTCTTATGTTATCTTTAATTTCACCGATTGCAATAGGGTCAATACCGGCAAAAGGTTCGTCTAAAAGCATAAAATCAGGGCTTGCGGCAAGTGCTCTTGCAATTTCTACCCTTCTTCTTTCGCCTCCGGATAAGGAGACTGCCGCGTACGAACGCAGTCTGAGAATTCCGAATTCAGAGAGAAGTTCTTCCAGTTTTCTTTTCTTTTCGTCCTCGGTTAATTTTTCATTCATCTCAAGAACTAATTTGATGTTATCTTCAACGGAAAGTTTTCTAAAAATAGAGGCTTCCTGCGGAAGGTAGCCGATACCGGCTTTTGCCCTCAAGTTCATCGGCGCATTTGAAATATCTTTGCCATCAAGGTAAATTGAACCTTTATTTGGTTTGACCAACCCGACGACCATGTAAAATGTTGTGGTTTTTCCGGCTCCGTTCGGGCCTAAGAGACAGACAACTTCCCCTTTGTTTATTTCAAAACTGACGTCATTTACAACGCTTCTATCACCGTATATTTTGATAAGGTTTTTAGCTTCTATTTTCATAACTTTCCCTTCTAAATCCGTTTTTTAATATTTTAGCTTAAAAATATAAACACGGCAATATATGTAGAGAATTGTTAATGACATAAATATTAATATTGAAATACTTAAAATTTAATAATTGTAACCGCTATATTTAAAGTCAATATCTTTTAAAAGTTCATCAGGTGTAATGCCCAGTGCATTTGAAATTTTTATTAATGTTGTAAATTTAAAATCAACATTTGCATTCTCAATCCTGCTGATAGTAGCAGAGGTTAATTCGCTGTTATTGAATGCGAACTGATTAAGAGATTCAAACTTTTTCTCTCTTAACATTTTTAAACGCTTTGCGAATAACATCAGTACTACTTTATCTTCTTTTTCCATAGTGAGAATAATAATCAACCTTAAATTGTACTAAAACTGGTTCAAAAATCTCTCGTCGTTATTGAAAAATAATCTGATGTCGTCGATTGCATATTTCAGCATTGCAAGTCTTTCAACACCCATACCGAAGGCAAATCCGGTGTATACATCGGGGTCTATTCCAACGCCTTTTAACACGTTAGGGTCAACCATGCCGGCGCCTAAAATTTCTAACCAGCCCGTGCCTGAACAGATTTTACAGCCCTTGCCCTCGCACATAATACACTGAACGTCAATTTCAGCAGATGGTTCTGTGAACGGGAAGAAACTGCTTCTGAATCTTGTCGGTCTGCTTGCGCCAAAATATATTCTGATAAATTCGTTCAACACACCTTTCAAATCGCCGAAGGTTATGTCTTTATCAACATAGAGGCCTTCAATCTGGTGGAAAAAGTTGTTTTTTCTGGCGTTTATATTTTCGTTTCTGTAAACTCTTCCCGGTGCGATTACTCTAATCGGAGGTTTTTGACCTTCCATAGCATGGATTTGGGCGCCTGAAGTCTGGCTTCTCAACACAACATTTTTTGCAATTGTTGTATAGAATGTATCTTGAACATCACGTGCCGGATGGTCTTTAGGAACATTCAGCATGTCAAAGTTGTAATATTCAGTCTCAACTTCCGGCGAAAACTCTGACGGAACAACAGAAAATCCTAAGCTTTGCAAAATCGAAACTATCTCGTTTGTTGTTGATGTGAGAGGGTGAACATGTCCTTGTGGAATGAATTTTCCCGGAAGAGTGATGTCAATTTTATCTTTCATCAATTTTTCGTTCAACTCTTTTTGATAAAAAGCTTCAAAACGAGTTTTTATTGAGCTTTCGAGTTTTTGCGTAATCTCATTTGCAAGCGAGCCCACAACTCTTTTTTCGTCATCCGGCAAATTTTTCAAATTCTTTTTTATTTCATTAAATTCACCTTTGCGGCTTAAATACTTGCCTTTAACTTCTTCAAGTTCTGCGATTGATTGTGCTTTTTCAATTTCTGAATTTGCGCACTCATATATCTTTTCTAACTGTTCTTTCATAATTTTCTATCCTTATTTAAATTTCTCTGTTAAATTCTTTTTCGTATCTTATCGAAGTTGCATCGCCGTGACCAGGATATACAATTGTATCGTTATCAAGCTTAAATAAAATATTTACGATACTGTTTTGGATGTCATTCCAGCTTCCGCCCGGTAAATCAACCCTTCCGACAGCCTCTTTAAAAAGTGTATCGCCGGAAAATAATTTGCCGTCAATCATAAAACATACTGATCCTTGAGTATGACCGGGGGTATGAATAACTTTAATGTTTTTATTTCCAAACGTTATAACTTCACCGTCAGAAAAATTCTTGTCATACTGCGGAATCTCAGCCGGCGGCAGTCCAAACATAGGAAGTGCCTCATTTATATGAGAAAGCCATTCCACATCTTTTTCATGGATTAACACCTCACAATTAAGATGTTTTTTCATTTCGTTTACACCCATTACATGGTCAAAATGTCCGTGTGTAAGGAGTATGTATTTAACTTTTGCGCCGAGTTCTTTTATTGTTTCAAGAATTTCTTCTTTTACTTCTGAACAATCAATCAAAACGGCATCTTTTGTCGTTTCGTCAACAAGAAGGTAATTATTTGCATTTATCGGGCCGGCAAAAAATTGTTTTACTATCATAACCTATTCCCTTACCAGTTCAAATATTTTTTTGCAAATAGTAAACAACTCTTCCGCCTGAGAAAGCGGAACCATGTTATCACCGTCACACAAAGCTTTTTCAGGGGTCGGGTGAATTTCAAAGAACAATACATCAGCTCCTGCGGCCATAGCTGATTTTGCAAGCAGCGGAACAAATCTTCTGTCTCCGCCTGATGAACATCCGTTCGCCCCCGGCAATTGAACGCTGTGTGTTGCATCAAATACAACAGGATATCCGCATTTCTGCATTATCGGAATTCCTCTGAAATCAACGACAAGGTTATTATATCCGAAAGAAGTTCCTCTATCAGTTAAAAGAATATTTTTATTTCCGCTTTGTTCAACTTTTTTGACCAAAGGTGCCATCTGTTCAGGGGCAAGGAACTGGCCTTTTTTAATATTGACAATTTTTCCGGTTTTTGCGGCCGCAACTAATAAATCGGTCTGGCGGCATAAAAACGCCGGGATTTGCAAAATATCGGCAACTTTACTAACCGGTTCAGCCTGATCCGGTGTGTGTATATCCGTGACTATCGGAAGGTCATATTTTGACTTGATTTGAGCAAGCATTTCAAGCCCTTTTTCCATTCCCGGCCCTCTAAATGAAGTTATAGATGAACGATTAGCCTTATCAAAAGAAGATTTAAACACAAAATTTATATTAAGTTTTTGTGTAATTTCTTTCAATCTTGCGGCAGTTTCATCCAAAATTTCTGCCGATTCTATTGCGCACGGGCCTGCTAGAATTGTTAGTTTATCCCCGCCGATTTCAAAATTTCCCAGTTTAATTTTTTCAACATTACTCATACTTCAATTATATGTAAAATATAAATATTATTCAACTATTTGTATTTTATTGAAAATTATGTTAATATATAATCCTGAGGAGATATTTATGGAGAAAAATTTTACAAATTTATCAAACGGTATTGATTTTGGTTATGAAAAAAATCTGAACACTCCGCGTTTTACATTGTGTTTGAATTTTGCATTTGATTCATCCGAAAAATTGCCGGGGGTTTATCTGCTGATTGCACGATTGTTAAAACAGGGGACTAAAAATTTGAACTCCGAACAGCTTGCTCAGGAACTTGATAAATATGCAATTGATTTGTGTGTTGATTTAAAACAGGATTATTTAAGGTTTTCCATTACTGCTCTTAACGAAGATTTTGAAAAAGCGCTTGAAATAATGGATGATGTCATTAAAAATTCAACGTTTGAAGAATTTGAAAAAGAAGTTACAAAGATAAAGGGCGAGCTTACTGCGAAATTGGATGATGCCCGCACAAAAGCAATTGATAATTTTTACAAAACTATTTATAAATCACATTTTTACGGAAATACCTCCTCGCTTATCCTTGAGAATTTGGAAAAAATCTCAAAACAGGATGTTGTTGAAACATATAATAAACTTTTAAAAGACAGTAAAAAAGTTTGTGCATTTGTCGGAGATATGGATTTCGATTTCGTAAAAAACAAACTGGAAACTCGTTTTGGTGAACTTTCAAACAAAGATAAATTTGATTATTCAATAAATACTCCAATATTAAGCGGTGCTGAAACAATTGAAGAGGTGAAAAACGGACTTAATCAAGCTCATATATTAAGAGGCTGGATTACTCCTAATTACAGAAGTGATGATTATGCGGCGCTGATGCTGCTTAACATTATCTTAGGTGGAAGTGGTCTTTCTTCAAGATTGTTCCTTGAACTCCGTGAGAAAAAAGGATTGGCTTATGTAGTTCGCAGTGGTTATGAATCCTTCTCTCTTTGCGGAAATTTCTTTATTTACATAGCAACTGAACCTAAAAACATTGAAATTTCATTGAAAGGATTTGAAGAAGAAATCCGGAAAATTAAAGATATCGAAATAAGCGAAGAAGAACTTGAAAATGCTAAAAATAATCTTTTGGGCAAATTTGCTTTTTCTCTGGAAACTAACCTCAGACAAGCTTATTCATTCTCTAATTATGCTATAAACGGCTTAGGATTTGATTTTAAGGATGAATTTTTCGAAAAAGTTAAACAGGTTACGGTTAAAGAGATAAAAGACTGCGCGAATAAATATTTTACCGATGTATACGTAACATCAATATTAAGACCTTAATCTATCGGATAATAGCGCTATTCTCAATTGTATAAAATAATATGATTGAGGATTTGTGATGAAAAAAATATTAATAACTGTAATTATTTTTATTTCTTTTATTTTTAACGCAAAAGCTGCCGAGGTTTTTGATGTAAAAGTTCACAAAGATGTAAAATCCGAATTTAATTCTATAAATACGAGCGATGATTTTTTTTATCATGAAGTTCCAAGAGGAATTGTGTTAAGCGTTTCAGACGATATTTTATTTAAAAATAATGAAAGCGACGAACTTACGCTAAACCCGCAGGCTTACACAATACTTGATAAAATATCCGAAATTTTGATGAAAATAACTAACGATTGCACAATTGAAGGTTACTCAGACAGAATTTTATCAGCGCAGGAAAATTTAGATTTATCAATAATAAAAGCTGATTTGGTTGCAGATTATATATTGAGAAAAACCCCGAAACTTCATGACAGAATTTTTTCTGTCGGATTTGGAAATGCTGTTCCGTTTTCAAGCGAGGTAAAATCTTATCAGGGTAAAAAACTTGATAATAGAATTAATTTTGTCATAATTCAATACGACGCTACGCGATAATACTTTTTTGTAATCTTGAAGCTCTTGTTTCGCTAAGAATATTTTTAAGCTTCATAATTGATTGTGCATGCAGCTGGCACACACGCGATTCGGACATTCCGATTGTTTCGCCGATTTCTTTCAAGGTCATGTTTTCCTGATAGTACAGAACCATTATAACTCTTTCTCTTTCAGGTAATCTTTTCAACGCTCTCTCCAAATCTTCTTTTACATTCTTTTCTTCCATTTGTTCTTGAGGATTAAGTTTGTTTGTATCTTGAATTGTGTCAATAAGTTCTAAACCATCCTCAGACGACCCTTTTTTGTCGTAAATTGAAGTTACTGTCATGTCCTCTGACAAAATTTTAGTAACTTTTTCGGGTTCAATATCAAGATACTGAGCAACTTCAAGAGTTGTAGGCATGCGTCCTAAATCTTGTTTGAGGGTTTCCTGCGCATTTTTGACAGTTTTAATTTTTGCTCTCAAACTGCGCGGCAGAAAGTCTTGAGACCTGATTTTATCAATAATTGTTCCTCTGATTCTTATCAAGGCATACGTTTCAAATCTCGTATTCTTCTGTAAAGAATATCTCTCAATCGCATTGATTAAACCCTCAACCCCGTAACCGGTTATATCTTCTATGGATATTGTGGCCGGAAGAGTAACCTTAACGCGTCCTACCACATACCTTATTAGATATATATATTGAACAATTAACGTGTCACGAACAGCCTTATTTGACTTGTCATTAAAATATTCATTCCAAAGTCCGACTAATTCTTCCTGTGAAAGTCTTTTGATATTATTATATGATGTAAAATCTAAGCCTTCGCTCATTAACCTGCCCAATTCTTATTTAACACCGGTTTATTAATAAAACCACAATTCTATTCTACTCAATATAAAAATAAAGTAATCATTTAAAAAGTGTAAATTTTAGTGCAAAAAAATTTTTGTCTTGTTTTATATATTATATGAATATTCAAAAATTTTCCTGTAATATTTTTTCAAATAAATCTTCCCGAAAATTGCCAATTAACGAGACTCACTTGTCTAAACGTTATATTCCTCGTTATTTGTATCATTTTACCTCCGGGGACTGTTATCAAAAAATTAAAAATGAGGGTGTGATTGTTTCACAAAAAGAAGGCCTTATGGATGAAAGTATTTTTCTTTTTGATTTGGAAAATATGCTGAAATTTTGGAATTTTTATACTCAAAAATATAAAATGCCTCTTAAAGAAGGGCTTTTGAATAGGTTCTTTAAGCGAGATAAAAGTATTGTTCTCCTTCGAATAGACACTCAGAATCTTAGTAAAAATTCTTTGAAAATTAGAAGTCAGGATTATTTATTTAAACCTGAAAACCTAAATTATCTTAAAGATAAAGTCAAAAAATACGGGAGTGTTGAAAAATTTCCAAAATCCATAAAAAATAAATTGGCTCACTATATTAATGGTGACGATGCTAGAAAAGCAAAAATTTATAAACAGAGAAAAAATTCAATAGAATATGTTTATCCTTTTGATATATTAAAATCAGACTTTACAAAAATTGGTCAATATACACTTGAAGAGGGTGCGGATTTGTCTCAGCGCAAAGATTTTTTTACTATAATGGCTGATATTTTAAAAAATACGCCTGAATTTAACGCGGTTAAAAGATTTCTACCCCATTCTAATTTTTAGTATTATCAGAAACTTCAGCGGGTTTAATTTCTTCTTTTTTAATTTCAAGCTGTGTAATTCTTGCGCCGTCAACAGATTTTACGTTGAATGTAAAATTGAGAAAATTAACGCTGTCTCCCACCTGAGCAATACGTCCCAAAAGTTTTACAACAAGACCGCCAATTGTATCTATATCATCATCATCAACACTTTCTTCATTAATATCAAAGAATTCTGCCATCTCATCCAGTCTTAACATTGCATTTGCGATATACGTATCAGGTGCAATTTCTTTAATATCAACTTCTTCCTCTTCGTCAAATTCATCCTGAACATCGCCGACGATTTCTTCAATTACATCTTCCAATGTTATAAGTCCGGAAGTTCCGCCGAATTCGTCAATGACAACAGCCATCTGGCAATTTCTTTTTTTGAATTCCAAAACAAGATTGTCCATTGTCATTGTTTCCGGAACAAGAAAAACCGGCCTTTGAATTTTTTCAATCGGTTTCTGTTCGTCTTTCAATGACAATAAATATAAATCTTTTACATGAATAAATCCTGTAATATCGTCAATATCTTCATTATAAACTGGATATCTAGTGAACTGATTTTCTGCCGCAACTTTATTTAATTCATCAAAAGACATATCAATAGGAACACAAATCATATCCGTACGCGGTATCATAACTTGTTTTGCAGTCAAATCAGAAAATTTAAATACATTGTGGAGCAAATCCTTTTCGGTTTCATTCAAAACTCCGCCATCATAACTTGCATCAACGAGCATATCAAGTTCTTCTGTAGAGTGAACAAGAGCACCTTTATGAGAATGCGGTATATGCATAATTTTTAATAAAAAATTTCCAAACCCGTTCAACAGATAAATAAAAGGATTAAAAACAAAAGTTATTCCCTGCATAGGTTTTGCGACAATAAGTGCTGTTTTTTCGGTATATTCAAGTGCTATAGATTTTGGAACAAGTTCTCCGATTACAACATGTAAAAATGTTATGAGCGCAAAAGCAATTGAAACAGACAAACTGTGGGTTGCAATTGTCTGGTTTATTCCCGGAAGAAAAGTGAACAAAGGCTCAATGATTCTGGCCAGTGTAGATTCCCCAACCCATCCTAAACCGATACTGGAAATAGTTACACCGAGTTGGACTGCGGCAATAAATTTATCCAAATCGGAAAGCGCTTCCATTGCAATAGGAGCATTTGCATCCCCTTCGTTAACAAGCTGCTCAATTCTTGTTTTCCGAACTTTTACCATTGCAAATTCTGAAGCAACAAAAAAACCATTTGAAAGTAATAGAAAAATAATTACAAATAAATTAAAAACTACCTGCGCAGAGTCACTCATCTCTAAAATTAAAATTCCTTATATGAATAATACATTACTGTATGTAATTATAATATTATTTATAATAAAATGCAAGTAGGCAATATTTGAGTTGTAATATTAGAAGTTTGCCGGCTGAATTAATTGATGTTTACCATTTTTTGAAAATAAAAAATACCGCTAAAAGTATAAAAATAAAACCTACAAGATAATTCCACCTGAACTGTTCCTTTAGATAAAAAACAGAAAAGAAACTAAATACTAAAAGCGTGATAACTTCCTGAATGGTTTTTAATTGAGCCGCATTATATACCCCGTGTCCTATTCTGTTTGCCGGAACCTGAAAACAATATTCGAAAAACGCAATTCCCCAGCTGATAAGAATTACAATCCAAAGCGCAGTTGTTTTATGCTTAAGATGCCCGTACCAGGCAAAAGTCATAAATATATTTGATATCGTAAGCAATATAATTGGAGTTATATATTTAACCATAAAAACCTCAAAACTATAATCTCTACAACTTTATTTAATTATAATCTAAAGATTTTTATTTTAAAATAAATTTTCATATTAAACTTTATATTTTGCTGTAAAATATAAAAAATGGTGCGAAAATTTAAACGGCAGTTTATGACTGGAAAGGAGACAGTAGTAGGGTAGACTTTAGTCTACCAGAAAAATTGGATTGTCACTTTGCTGGTTGTCGTAAAACCGCATTCACCCTGGCTGAGGTTTAATTACTCTCGGAATAATCGGTATTGTGGCGGCGATGACCATACCTTCTTTAGTTCAAAAATACAAAGAAAAGCAGAGGGTAACTCAGCTTAAAAAAGCTTATTCCGTTCTTAATCAGGCATTTTTAATGGCGGTTAACGATTATGGCACTCCTGACGAATGGGGGCTTACAGTAACAAATACCGGTGAAGTTGATGAA
>JAGAVG010000070.1 GCA_017942035.1 bacterium
CAGTGTTATTTTATTATCACTACTTGAGTGGGGGGTACAATCCTCGGCATAGCTGTATGTAAATTTTGCACTCTTTATTCCGGCATCTTTTCCTAAGCTTAAGTGCAAACCATAGCCGCTCATTAACTCTATTATGCTCGAGGATTACTGTTGTGAATAGCAAAAAATATTTTTAGAGCTTTTAATTATTATTATGGTACAATTTTTTTATTAACTTAATTTAATGGAGAAAATATGATTACACCGAGAATTTTCCCGGCACAAAACTTTTATACTAGGCAATCCGGATTTAATCAAGCAAATTATTCTCGAAATCCTGCTTTCGAAGCAAGATTTCCAAACGGTTTAAAGAAGCCAAGGCATATTAAATCTTCTTTTGCATACAAAGATATGCTTAAATATAATCCTCGCAGGTATAATTTTGGGAAATATGCAATTCCGGTTCATAATGAGGGTATCGCTCAACATTTGAAAGCCAATTATACAAGTGAATCTTTTAGTGAACTGTTTAATTTTGCTCGAAAAAAAGGAACATTTGATTATATATTAGATGATAAAACAGGATTTGTGAAAACTTCTTTTATTAACAGAAAAGAAAATCCGCTAATGTCTGACTTAATCTGGATTACTGATACTTGTCACAATTTAGAATTAGTAAAACATTATCAACCTGAGAAAAGTGTTGAAGTTTTTAATAAAATGACCGATTTTTATGCTGCGCAGCAGCATAAGTTTGACGAAACAATCTCAAACCCTTCTATGTATAAAAAGAATGGTTTTTGGCCTCAGGAAACAAAATATGGTGTAGGTCATTGTTTTGTTCCAAAAACTAAAAAACCTCATATATGGTTTGCCAATACAAGACTTGAGTCTACCGGACTTTATCTTCAGACTGCTGCCGATATGATTAAAAATGGGTTTGCCGGTGCAAAATATGGTTATAAAACTGCTGAAGAAATTCCCGATAAAGTTATTAATTCAATTTCAAATATTGTAAAATATCTAAAATCTATTAATTATCCTCAAGCTCGTTCGTGTGGAGCCTGGGAAGAGCAAACTTTTGTTAATTCTTTAACCAGTGACACTGGAATTATTAATCAGGGAATGCGTCAGGTTTTAGAGCTTATGTATTCTCCATCTGAAAATAAAAATATATTAAATTTTAGGAATAGAATGCTGGCATCAAAACACGGTGATGTCTTTAACAATAAAAAAGAACTTTTTGAATTATTAAAATCAGGAGAAGAAAGAATAATTACCCAGCCCGATATTGAAACCTCACGAGGATTTTACAGTAAAAAAGTTAACCCTTGGGAAGAAAAATGTCTCTCAAGAGATTTTGACGCTGCAATGAGTTTTATGCTGCAAACTGAGAAGTTAGACCCCGCAAACATTCAAAAAGATGCCGTTAAAAGGCTTTCGATATTAAAACAATTGGGCCGTGAATTAGTTCGCGATAATGGAATGATTAGGTATAAAAATGATGAATACTTAAATTTGGATTATCATAAAATTAATAACAAATGGACAGATAATAAGCACAAAAATGAGGCTGAATGGTTTCTTGTTTCAGAAATCTCCAGCGCTTATGGGAATATTTTAAAAGATTTGCTATCTAATATTGAAAAAACAAAACAAATAACTTCTCTGGATAAAAAGTTGTTAGATATTGCCTTGAATGGTCAGACAGAATATATAAATCGTGCTTATGCAAGGATAGCTGGAAAAAATATGGTTAAATCAAACGGATACCAAAGTATTGGATATAAAGTTCCGGAAGCCTATGAAGCTGTAACTTTAAATAACGGACATATTAAATACATTCCGGGGGCTCATCCGCTTACTTGGGCGGCATCATCTCTGCATAAAGCTTCCAAACTATTTGAAGAAAATCTTAAAAAGCTTGAATGTATTAATATAAATGGCATATAACTTTGAAGTTGTTATATTAAATAGAAGCAAAATTTGTCGGATTGGTAAATCCGACCTACGTAACTGTAATTTTGTGTAGTTGGGCAGGTGTCTTGGATTTCCTTCACGCTCACAAAGTTTCGCTAATGAGCCTAATGGCTCAGTCCGCTCAATTCCCTCGCTATCCGGAATCGTTTCACTCCGTCCGTACGGAAATCCGCTATGCTCAACCGACTAACCCTTATGGAATTTTTTATATTTTAAGTCACAAAACAGCATAAAATCAGAATATTCCAAACAAGGTTCTTCACTCGTAATGGCGATGTTATTTGAGGGCACAAAAGTATTTACAATGCGCGCATTTGTTAAAGAATCACCCTGATACCTATTAAACAATACCAAAATATCTCCTCTATCTTGTGTCGAGTAGGTATTTATAAACCCTTTAGTATCAACTATCGTACAAACCCGATTATAGGGTTTATAGAACATAATATCAACTATTTTACCGGAAAATAGTATTCTTTCATCAGGATAATCGGCATTTGTCAATTCTACATATTTACCAATTTGTTTTTGTAATAAAAAGTTTAAGTATAATATAACTAAAAATATTATTATACTTATACTGCCCAAAACGAATAAAAATATTATTCTATTTTCAAAAACATTTGAATTAAAATAAATAATCAAAGATAAAATTATAGACAATAAAAATATAAAAACTCCTTTTTTTATATTTTTGACTTTATATTTTTCAATAAACATTAAATCCAACCCTAAATTATTTTTCTTTATATAAGAAAGTATATAATAAACATTAAAAATTTGAAAGTAAGTAGGTTTTGTCGGATTAGTAAATCCGACCTACAAAACTATCGAACCGCCTGAAACGCAACAGAAACGCATAAAAAAAGCACCCGAAGGTGCTAATTTTAAAAATGGCGGGAACGACGAGGCTCGAACTCGCGACCTCATGCGTGACAGGCATGCGCTCTAACCAAACTGAGCTACGCTCCCATTTCTTTTGGCTATGTCTCTATTGTATTTGCTGATTTTTTTTTTGCAAGTACTTTTTTATATTTCTTGTAAAAAAGTGTAAAATTTACGTTCGTCATAGCAATATTTTTTATTTTCATTTATTCTTATATATGCAATGAACAATTTGACTATAAATAACTCCCCATCATTTACTTCCAGAAATTCTTGTATAAGAGATGCTCATTGGGTTTGTCACAAAATTAATTCTGAATTGCCCCACTGTTCTTCTTCAAGATTTATTCCGGCATACAAAGAACTTATCACTGATAAAATGCTTTTTACTAATCCCAATTTTGATAAGAATACCCCTATGCCTAATTCGCTACAAACTTTGTTGGATGTAATTACGATGCTTACCAAAAGACCGCTTAGCAAAGCTCAACTTAAATCGCCTTATATTAGAAAAAATTTTGACTTGCTTAATTATTCAAAAGATTTGATTGAAAAAATGGCACAAGCTCGAATACTTGCAGAGCATAAATATGGTCTTAAAACAGTAGCGAGTATCACATATCAACTGGATAAATTTAAAATAGGCAATTGTTATGAAGATGCAAAAATGGCTGAATTAATCCTTTCTTTAAATGGTATACGCAATGCTTGCACCGCAATTTTACATACCTCTTCAAAAAAATATATTGATCATATTGTTTGTTTATTCAACAAAGACGGCACACCTTTCAATGGCAAAATAAATAATTCAACTATTGTGATTGATAATTGGGCTTCTAAAGCTGATTACGCTCATAATATGGGAACTTATTATAAAAATATGTTTAACAATTATTTTGATATTTCGCAAGATGATAAAATTATGTTTGAAAGATTTGACAATTTTAAGTTATCTTCACGTAAAATTAAAAAACTCAAAAAGAAATATCCGCAATTTATGTTTCCTGAGGAAAATAAATTTATGCATGAAGCCAAAAATAAAACAAGCCCCGTGTATAATAAGGGCTTGTTAAATAAGTTATTGAATTTAAAACATAAACTAATCACTGTACAAAGGCGCGAGCTTCGCTGATTGCTGAGGAATCACACCTTCTTCAATTGATTGGTAAACCCGGTAATCTATTACAGGGAAACAATTATCTATGCTTTCAATTTTTGATAAGGCATTTTCATCAATATTTCCGCTCTCAATCATGTCACAGATTTGTTCAAATCTATCCACATGTTCTCTAAATCTATCAGTTGCATAATCTTTTGCCTGCCATGTTGTAATCAAGAACGGCCAATCCGAACTTTGCAATAACAAGTTTTCTCTTGCCATCTGATTTAATGCTCTATGCAAAAGCTTGTTATTTGACGGAATTTCAGGGTATTTATCGGCAATTGCACTTGCTCTTTTTTCGCAGGCATGGATTATAGGCCACATCCATTCTGTCAAATGGTTGTTCCATACATAGAAGTGTCCGCCTTGTCCCCAAGAACTTTCAGGGATTTGAATTGCTTCTTTCGGCGGGTGAGAATGAACATATTCGCCTGCTGTCATTCTTTCAACCTGCGGAAGGTAATTATTGAATTTTCTTACAACTTGTTTAATAAATTCAACACCTTCAAACCACCAGTGGCCAAACAATTCGGTGTCGAATGATACCATTACAAGACCTTCTTCACCTTTTGCATTCTTATAATCATTTAACATGTGGTAAATAAGTGAAGTGTAGTGATCTGAATTTTCATTAACTTTATTAAGTGCAAGCACCGGATCATAAAGCATTTTGTCTCCTAAATCACATTTTGGAGATGTAATTCTCCAATAATGCATTCCGGAATTTGCATCTTTTCTGTGAAATTCTCTAAAGCAGCCGTCCCCCGGATAACCATCTGCCGCTGACCAAACTTGATATCCGGCTCTTTCGTTACGTCCCATAACTGCAACCTGAGCATCCGGAAGCCAATATGCAGAATATGTATCATAACCTGTTGCCGGTCTGTCAGGAAGCGGAATGTATTCAATATTGCCGTAAACACCGATTACACGTCTGTTTCCGATTGAATTTCCTCCCTCAATTACATGCGATTCTGTAAAGAAGTATTCAATATCATTGTTTTGAAGAGTTACTTCAATTGCCGGTCTCCAGTGTTTCTGACCGTCTTTTCCTACATATTCGTAACCCTGACGGTACGCACATTCAGGAAGCCAGCATCCGCATGCTTTTTTACCAAACAAACGTTTCGTTGTATCAGAACCAACTTTAAACTGTGCATTCAAGTTTGCATCAGTAGCTAACAACGGTGAAAATCCGTGTGTTGCGCCGGATGTGGTTATTTCTATACAACCCAAATCCTGAAATTTTTTGAATGCTGAAATTAAATCCATTCCATATTTATTAATGAAAGAATCTTTAATATGATTGAACCAATCAAAATAATATTTAGCAAGATATTTCAGATGCTGTGAGTGTGGAACTTTTTCATCCGGATATCTTTCCAAATCTTTTGAAACTTTTTCTATTCTGGAGTCCAAATATTTAACGAATCCGTGTTTCAAATGTTCGTCATTTAACTGTTCTGCCAAAATCGGAGTAATTCCGACTGTTAACTTTGCCTTGATACCTTCATCGTAATATAATTCTGAAATTGCGTTTAATAGCGGAACGTAAGTTTCAGCCATACATTCATAAAGATTTTCTTCCCCGAAAGGCCACATTCCGGCTTTCCTATAGTAAGGAAGGTGACTGTGTAACATAAATACGAATTGTCCTGTTGACATATTTGCCTCCATCTCTTATTCAAAGGATTATTATGTACTATAACCCATTTCTGTATACTTTTTATATACCACACCCGTATAAAAAATGTAATACTAGAGAACTAATTCTTGTGAATAATGTTACAAAAGTATATAAATATAGAAAAACAAAAGCTTTTAAAAATAAAAATATCTGAAAACTTTATTTACCTATACAAAAATGAGAGAAAATATTTTCCAGAATTTCGTCTGTGATAACCTCTCCGGTAATTTCATCAAGAGCTAAAAGTGCGGATTTTAAATCAATGGAAATAAGGTCTTGAAGTTCATTTATTTCAGCAGCCTCAAGAGATTGCTTCATGCTGTTTAGGCATTGACGCAGACAATTTTGCTGACGGCTGTTTGTAATAAACTCGGTATCTTCAACAGAAAAATTATAAGCAAAATCTTTAATCTTTTGTTTAAGCTCTTCAATTCCAAACTTTGTAAGGGTTGAGAGCATGATTTCGTTATCTTTACCTGATTTTTCAGGTGAAATATCGACTTTGTTTGCAATCACAATGTGTTTTTTGTCTTTAATCAAGTCGTAAATAATTTTGTCATCTTCCGTTAGTCCGGAACTTACATCATATAAAAACAGAACTAAATCAGCCTCTTCTGCAGCTTGTCTTGAATATTCAATCCCGATTTCTTCAACTTTCCCTACTTCTTCACCTTCTCTTATTCCGGCAGTATCAATTAGAGTTATCGGAACATCCCAGTCTAAATTTTCTTTTAGAACATCTCTTGTTGTGCCTGCAATATCAGTAACAATAGCCCTTTCTATGTCTAAAAGCGTGTTAAAAAGAGAAGATTTCCCTACATTAGGCCGGCCGACTATTGCAATTTTTATTCCTTGACGAAGAATATCTGAGGATTTTGCACTTTTTAAAATCTCTTCAATTTGAGAAATTATTCCGTTAAATTTTTCGATTAAATAACTGTATTCCGGCTCTTTAACATCTTCCGGAAAGTCAATTCCTGCAATGATTTTTGATAAAACTTCGAAAATTTCTGCCCTGATTTGTTTTATTTTTTCACTCAAAACACCCGATAAATTTTTAGCAGACTGCTTTGCAAAATTTCTGGTTTTAGCATGTATTAAATCTGCAACAGCCTCGGCCTGAGACAAATCCATTTTACCGTTGAGGAAAGCTCTTTTTGTAAACTCTCCGCGCTCAGCCATTCTTGCACCTTGTTTCAGAACTACATCAAGAATGTTTTTTACAACATTTATCCCGCCATGGCATTGAATTTCAATAACATCTTCGCCCGTGTAAGAATTTGGTTTTTTAAAAGGTAAAACAACTACCTCGTCGAGTTTTTTATCGACATCAAAAATCCAACCGTGAGCAATTTTCCCCGGTTCAGGATTTTGTTTTGAAAAAATTTTTGATATAATTTCAAAACTTTTATCCCCTGAAATTCTAATAACTCCTACTCCGCCTGTACCTATCGGAGTTGCAATTGCTGTTATTGTATCAAATTCCTGTATAATATTCATATAACGATTGTATCATAAAAAGTAATATTTTTCTCAAACAGCAGGCTTGTTATTTTGCGAATTCGGTTTGCTGATAACGAAATATTAGAATTATATGAATTAACACTAAACTAACAATTTTTATTTATTATAAAAAAATATAATAATATAAATTAGCAGGTATAATAGGGAAATGAAAAAGAAAATTACGGATGCAAAGATTTTGATAGTGGAAGATGAACATCAGATAAACAGACTGATAGAACTTGTTCTGCAATCTGATGGGTTTTACAAGATAAGAAAAGCTTTTGACGGGGAAGAGGCTTTGAATATGATAAATGAAGATAAGCCTGATTTAATTTTAATGGATGTTATGCTGCCGAAACTTGATGGATTTAGTCTTTGTAAAATGATTAAAGAAGATATAAAGTTGAATTCAATCCAAATTATCATGCTTGCTGCCAAAAAAATGGAGGAAGATATCCTTAAAGGGTTTGAAAACGGTGCAGTAGATTATATTCCAAAACCTTTCAGCAACAAGATTTTACTTGCAAGAATAAAGGCTCATTTAATTAATTCAAATTTTAGTAATTCTGAAAAAATATATAGAGACATTGTACTGGATAATAACAAAAAATCCGTAAAAATTAATGATAAACAAATTGAATTGACAAAATTTGAATTTATTATTTTGGAAACTTTTATGTCAAATATCGGAACTGTTTTTTCCCGTTCTCAGTTGTTAACATATTTAAGAGGGGATGGCGGTTTTGAAGTTTCCGAACGTGCTGTTGATGTTCAAATAGTTAATTTAAGACGAAAGTTAGGAGAGCTTAGTTCCTGTATAGAAACTGTCAGAGGAATAGGATACAGACTAAAAGAGGTATTATAATGAAACAAAGGGACTTATATTGGGTAAAGCAAATACTTGCATTTTTAATAATTACAGTGTTTTTCGGGATTATATCCATCCTTAATATTTTACAGTTT
The DNA here is from genome assembly GCA_017942035.1 of bacterium. GTDB lineage: Bacteria > Cyanobacteriota > Vampirovibrionia > Gastranaerophilales > Gastranaerophilaceae > RUG14219. The sequence goes on from JAGAVG010000070.1 coordinate 8,163, forward strand.
AACGCCAGCTATATGCAGGAAGAACGTGAAGAATTACAGATTTTTAAAATGCAGATAGAGTGGGCTATAAAACCGATTTTACAGAAAAATGATAATGAATTATTACAAAAATATTGTGATGAATTTGAATATGAAGATGTGGAATTTCGTATTTTTGATGAAAATAAAAATTTACTTGCAACATCAAATCCTAAAAATAAAAGCCCTTTAATTGATAAAAACAGTAAAATATTAAATAATAAATATGGAAAATTCGAGCTTTATAAATATTCAACAAGAGATAAAAAAATTGGAGTAAGGGAAGAAATTTTTATTGATAATCATAAGTATTATCTTGAACTTACTGTGTCTCAGGCTGATGTTATGAAATCAATTATCGGAGCACAGAAAAGTGCTGTCACATTTTTTATAGTGTGTATAGTTTTATTTATTATCGGCATAATTCAAATTTTCTCGACATTGAGAAATGCATTTAACAAACTTGAAGACAGCGTAATTGAAGTTGCAAACGGGAATTTGGATTCGGAAATAGGAATTCCGAAAATAGATTTATTAAAGGAATTAACTCTTTCAATAAAAAAAATGGTAAAAAGATTAAAAATTCAAATCGCAAGATTGAAACAGTTAGAGCAATACAAGAGTGAATTTTTGCAAAATATTACTCACGAAATCAAAACTCCGATTACCGCCATAAATTCTGCGATTGAACTTATTGAATCAAGAAATTCCATAAATGAAATTGATAGAGAATGCTTTGAGATTATTCAGTTTCAAACAAAATCTATCGACAAATTGGTAAACGATATTCTTTGTCTTTCGGAAACGGAAGTTGCTAAAACTGATGAGGATAAGCATTTTGAAATGTTTAATCTGAATTCTTTGATAGAAAATGTTATTAGTGAATTTGGTTATACAGATGTGAAAATAAATTTTATTCAGAGTGAAAATATAATGTTCAACGGGGATAAAAATCTATTATCCACAGCAGTTTCAAATCTTTTGACTAATGCTGTAAAATACTCGGAAACAGAAAAAATAGATGTTATTTTAAGAGAACAGAATGGCGCGGTTGAACTTGTCGTAAAAGATTATGGAATCGGAATTGAACACGAATGCTTAAATCATATTTTTGAAAGATTTTACAGAGTTGATAAGACAAGAAGCCGGAAACTCGGCGGAACAGGTTTGGGACTTTCTATCGTAAAAAATATTATTGAACTGCATAACGGTACCATAACAGTTGAAAGTGAAATTGGCAAAGGAACAAGCTTTATATGCAAAATGTAAAAAAAATATGGTTTAATTTGTCAAATAAAGTAAGATTTTTTATTATCGGCGGTTTTAATGCCGGAGTTTCCTACGGATTTTATGTTTTATTTTGTTTAATCCTTGGCAATTCAAATTATCAAGCAGCTTTGGTTTTATCATGGATTTTTTCTTCGATTATTTCTTTTACCACTCAAAAATATCTTGTTTTCCAAAGCGAGGGAAATTGGTATAAAGAATATTTAAGATGCTGCCTTACATGGAGTTTAAGCTATGTACTCAACGCATTATTTTTAGAAATAAGTGTTAAAGTATTAGGGATGAATGTTTTTGCCGCACAAATCCTATCAACTTTCAGCGTTGCTGTTTTCACTTATGTATTATTTAAAAAATTTGCTTTTAAAGTTTCATCCTGAGTAATTAAAAACTCTTTTGAATGTGAATTTATTCTGCCATCTTCGTAAAAACACGGATGGATAATAATTTCCACAAGTTTATTTTCATATTGTTTGAGTGCGGAAGAAACGGTTTTTGAATTCATCATGCCGGTATAACAAACACCGATTATGTTATCGTTAGTTTTTAGGTTGTATTTGATAAGAATTTTTTTATTTATTGAGCTGAAAAAGTTCAAAAGGGCAACTTTTACAAGATTTATTAAAAACTTGATACTAAAACACCTTGGAAAAACTAGATAGGGTTTCTCCATCTGGGTTCTTATATATGGAATATTATGTGTTTTTGCAAGTTCACAAGCTATTTTGAACAATTCCGGAACAGCATGCGTATGCACATGAGAATCCAGATGTTTTATCTCAACTCCGTTTTGCAAAGCTTTTTCAATTTGCGCCCTGAATTCCGCCTCAACCTGTTTTTTAAAATTTTTATCATACTGTTTTAAGATTAAGTACAGATAACTTTTGTTGAAATTGCCGTTTTTATCGGTAAGTAAAGGGCAATCCGTTAAAGCTTTCCCTTCCATAATATTAAGATGTATTCCAATGTTTAAATCCGGACAATTTGGAATTACAGAGCTTACAGCCTCCGAAAACGAGCTGGTATTAACCATAAGACTTGCGCTTTTCAAGATACCGGATTCGTATCCATATAGCACCGCGCGGTTATGATACTCACTTAACCCAAAATCATCCGCGTTTAAAATAAATTTCTTCATACTCTTTCACCTAAATTAACAGTTTGTTTAATTTGATATAAGGGTCTGTTTTTTACTTCAATCAACACCTTGCTCAAATATTCACCAATGATACCCAATGACATTATTATGATCCCGCTGAAAAAAGCGACCGCCATAATAATTGAGGTCCAGCCCGGTATTGAATAATGTTTTATATAGCTTACAATCGCATAAACCATCACAATTAGACTTATAAATGAGGTAAAAAGCCCGATAACAGTAATTAGCCTCAACGGCAGAAGTGAAAAACTTGTGATTGCAGACCAGGCAAGTTCAAGTAATTTAAAACCTGAATACTTTGTTTTTCCCGCAAATCTTTCCAGTCCGTCATAATATAAGTTACAAGATTTTAGTCCCAGATTTTGCACAATTCCTCTTAAAAATATGGTTTTTTCCTTGTATTCCTTTAATTTTTCAACGGCTAATCTATTCATTAATCTGAATTCAGAATGGTTTTGCCTTATGTTAATTCCGATTAAATTCATAAATTTATAAAATAACAATGCGGTATTTTTTTTGAAAAAAGAATCCGTATCTCTTTTTTTTCGGCAGCCGTATACAATATCATAACCCTCAAGATATTTTTTAACCATATCAATTATCAGCATCGGATCATCCTGCAAATCCGCGTCTATTGTTACGTAAATATCCGCATCAACTGAGTTGACACCCGCTAAAATCGCACACTGCTGGCCATAATTTCTACTCAAATCAATAAGCGCGATTTTACTGTTTTTACAATATTTTTCAACAATTTTTTTTGTTTTATCCGAACTTCCGTCATTAACAAAACAAATTTTACTGTTGTGAGAAATCAATTCATCATCAATCATTATATTTAACACTAACAACAGTTGTTCAATAGAATATTCAATAATTTCCTCTTCGTTATAGCACGGGGTAATTATTACAAGTTTATTGTTTTTCATTGTCAAACCTTTCTATTATTGAATACTTAACGCCTTTTTCCTTTACCTTAATCGGCAAATTTTCAATCTCTTTGTTTCTTGTTATTACAATATGATTTTCTTTTTTTAATTCTTCCTTCAGCCAATTCAAATCCTCCTCATTGTGAAACTCAATCTTTGACTGATTGCCATAATACAAAAGACTGTATTTTCGCCCTGTCATATATGTTGAAATTGTGTAATTATTTTCCTTCGCAAAATTTGCAAACTTCATCAAATCATCTTGTCCGAAAGAATAATTGAATTTATATATATAAGGACTCAAAAATCCCGACAATAGCGACATTGAAATTACAACGGACAAAAACAATTTTAATTTGTGCATTTTTATCCAAATTGCACCGATTAAAACCGCAAGGAATGGATATATCGGCAAAATATAAGTGATAAGCTTTGCTTTTGACAAACTAAAAAATACCAAAATTGAAATTGCCGCAATAAAATTAAGAGTTAAAAATTTGTCTTTCAAATTTATATATTTGAACTTTCCAAGCAAAACAAACACATGCGGAAATAATCCCCACAACAAGGTCAAAATATAAAAATACCATGGTTGTGATCTATGGATTACATCAGAACCCAAAAATCTCAAAATATGATGTTTCATTATATATTCATCAAAAAATAATGAGCCGTATATTTTCAGCATAACCAAATGCCAAGGCAGAGTTATTAATAAGAATATCAAAAATCCCCATGAATATTTAAGGGTTTCTTTATAAGTTTTAAATACGACAGTCGAAACCGCTATGACAAAAGCCGGTATGGCTGCCCCCGGAATTCCTTTTGCAAGAACAGCAAGAGCCGAAAAAACATAAGTCAATATCCAGAAATATTTTTTATGTTTTTCTTCAACGTAAAACGTGTAAAAATAGCATAACACCGAGCTTACGGCAAAACTAGCAAGGACACTGTCCAGCATCGCAATTTTTGTTAAAATCACGTATTCCAAACTTGTTAATAACACCATAACCGATATTATTGCAAATCTTTCGCCTTTAATCTTTTTACATAAAAAGAAAAGCAATCCGACAGGCAGAAGCGATAATAAAATTATCGGCAGTCTTGCAGTTAATTCTGAAATAACTCCTGTTAATTTGAAAGAAATACATTCAATCCAAAAGAATAAAGGCGGTTTTTCAAAGAAATAATCTCCGTTCAAAAAAAGCGTCAAGTAATCTTTTGTGTTAAACATATCGCGCGCCATATTTACATAACGCGTTTCATCAACATCTAAAAGGGGGTATGATCCGATACAGCACAAAAATCCGCAAATAAAAACAAACGCTAATAGGCAATATAATGTTGTTATATATCTTTTTTTCATAAAAAACTATCCTTAAACATCTTATATGTTTAAGGATAGCTAAAACTTGTTAGTTTTTTGTTAGAAAATTTAGTTTACTATATAAAAAATGTTTGGAGTTTCTCCTTAAACTTATATTAAATTTTTTTTAGCCAGCTAGCAAAAAATAAAATTTATCGGTTTTAAACTTTTTATGGAAATTAATTTTAACCTAAATAATACCCAAAATGTTAAATTTACTGGTGCAACAAGAACATTTAGACGCAATTATTTTGAAACTAATAAAGAAATACTTGATGTATTCGAAAAGTATCCGAAAACTAACGGCATTATAGGTTCTTTACCGCATAGCTGGCTTCAAAATATTATTCATCTTCCTAAAGAAGAAAGAGGAGAGAAAATAAAAATTTTGTACAAACTCTTTTCTGAGTCATTTGGTTTGGTAGATAAGGAAGTAATGGAACTTTCGGAACATTTTACGAAAGTTTTGAGAACATTAAATGTTATTCCGGAAAAAAATCAGATTGTTATAAAGAAACGAAACCTTACGGGCGGAATGCTGCGAGGCGCAATGGTTATTCAAGAACGCGGAGAAAACAAAACCCTTGAGCCGTTGTTTGTAAAACAATTCATTAACCGTTCAAATAAGCATCTTGCAAATAATAACGGAATATTGGCAGAGTTAACTCTCGGATTACATTTGGATAGATTATTCCATAGTGAACATATTATAAAACCGTATTTTGGAGACATTAAATCTAAATATATGGTTAGTAAATATGAAGTTACACCGCAAAATATAAAAATTCCAAGCAAATTGAAAAGCGAAGAAGCATTTGACCTGTCTAGCAGAACGAAATATTTTAAAACTTTACAAAAAATTGCCGGTGATAAAACTGATATACAATCACTATTGATTAAAAAAGGATTTTTCCATTGCGATTTGCATGATGAAAACGTACTTATTACAAAGGATAAAAACGGTAAATTAATACTTAAACTTATCGATTTAGGCAATATTATAAAATATCACTAAATTGTAATGATTTCTTAATCAAAATTTGTCATATTAGCAAAAAATATATTCAGGTGTGTTAATAAAAATATATAACAATTATTAGAAAGGATGTGTAAAATGCAGGTGGATAATGTTCAACAAAGGCCATATTTTACAGGAATTACAAAAAAATTAAGCAAAAATATTTTTGTAGATGGTAAAAAAGATATATGCGCACTTTTAGACAAAACGAACCCTAAAAACACCTACGCAGGAGAGCTTCCGCCTGTAATTTTTTATGACCTGCCTGCCGAAAAACGTCCTGAAAGCATAAGAGAAGTTTATAGTATTCTTGATGAAACTGCCGATATGATACGAAATTTTAAAGCAAGTATTACCGGTCCCAGAGATGAATATGTAAATCATCGGCCTCAAGCCGCTGTTGAAAAACTTAAAAATGTATTTGTAAAATATGGAATTCTTAAAGAACCGGATAATTTTGATATCAAATACCTTGGTGCCGGAGAATATAAAAAAGCGTTTAAGCTGGAAGGTGTTAAAGATAAGGCGACTGGAGAAGAACTTTGTTTAAAAGTTTTTCACCTTGTAGATAAAACTCCGGAATGGCACAAATATAAAACTCACGGTAACTATGCAGAAATAAATACCTCCATTTATTGGAAAAAACAAAAAGGAATGGAAACCCAGCGCGGAAAATTTTACTGGGGCGATATAAATCACGGATACTTTGTTGATAAATTTGTTGATAAAGGTATAAAGCAGCCTAAAGTTATAGTCAATGAATATAACGAAGGCCTGAAACTTACTGATGAGGTTCAGGGTGATGTAGGGCACAACAAGCTATATGGCTATAGCATTGATCCGGGCGGAGTTCGTGTTGTCAACAGAATTAAAAACGGCAGCAAAATCGCAAAAAAAATTCTTAAAGATATAAAAAATACGCCTTACCAATATAGACAACAGGAATGGTATAAAATTAAAGAGCTTGAAAATTATGGTGATAAAGCTCAAAAAGAAGCAGGTTTGGCTATTTGTATAAAAGAACTTCCGAATAAAGATCACTTTGTTGAAGAATGTTTAAAATTCAATAATTCATTACCGGATATGGGAATAAGTTATGCACTAAAGTATCTTTCAAAAAGTTCAGCTGAAAAATATTTTGAAATACTTATGAAAAGAAGTCATCCGGATACACAAACAGTGCTTCTCAATGAAATTCCGCTTTTAGCAAGAGAAAGACTGGACAAACTAAAAATTGATGATTTAGATGTTCCAAAAGGTGAAATTGATGCTGAGCGATTGGAAAAATTCTATAGAATCGCAGAAAAATATGTGCTTCCAGAGGCTGAAAATCATCTTGCAAGCTATATTCACCTGCTGCCAAAAGATAAAATTATACCGGCAGCCAAAAAGTTAATAGACAAAAATAACTACACAATTAATGACAGATTACTGCATAAAATCAAATTTGTAAAAGAAAAAGAATATTCTTTCTCTGATAAAATGGAAGTACTGAATATGCTTGAAAAAGTTGAACAAAATCCATTTTTGAAAGATAAAATCAAATCTGTAAGAACATATATTATAAGAAACTCCCTGGAAGATTAATTTGATGTAAAAGTGATGTTCAATATGTTTGTGCGCATGTAAAAACATACACCAAATTTTATATTTTGGTGCGAGTTTTTTATAGCCTTATTATACAATATTTTCCACCAATTTTCAAGTGGTCTTTTTGATTTTTTAGGGGATTTTTTGAATTTTAAGAAGGTATTTTTTAGTGAGTTTCAGGCCCACATGCACCAAAATATAAAAAATGGTGCGAAAATTTAAACGTCAGTTTATGGCTGGAAAGGAGACAGGATGCTAAAATATAGAATTATGAAAGTCAAAAATTTGAAAGAGGATAATATGATAAAAAATAGTAGTAGGGTAGACTTTAGTC
>JAGAVG010000071.1 GCA_017942035.1 bacterium
CGGGGTTGAGAAATTGAACCAATAAAATTTTTGTTGAAAATTTTATTGGGTTAGCCATAGGCATACTTATCCGTAAGCTCGCATTACACATGCTCGCAAACGGCTAAGCAAATTCCCCTTACCGCCGCCATTTAATCGTGAAAGCTTTGGAATGATTTGCTAATTTTAAAAATGACGGGGTTGAGAAATTGAACCAATAAAATTTTTGTTGAAAATTTTATTGGGTTAGCCATAGGCATACTTATCCGTAAGCTCGCATTACACATGCTCGCAAACGGCTAAGCAAATTCCCCTTACCGCCGCCATTTAACCGTGAAAGCTTTGGAATGATTTGTAAATTTTAAAAATGGCGGGGTTGAGAAATTGAACCAATAAAATTTTTGTTGAAAAATTATTTCTTAACTTTTTTGAAATAATCGGGATTGCTCAACGCCTCATAAGTACAAGTGACATCAGGATTTGATAGACAATTTGTATTTCTATTACCGATATATGGAAGTTCATCACCGACAGGTGCTAAAGTTCCTGACGGCAAAATTTCAAACATAAAAAGGTCAACACCGCCCTTGTTCGGCTTCTTCTTCCATCCGTTAATATCTATAGTAACAAGAATTTTACCATACCCGTCACCATAATCAAAATAAACAAAAGTTCCATCATTCAATGCAAACATCCCATCGTTAATCAACAAATTGCTTCCATAATTAGTATATGTCTTAGAGATAAAACCTTGTAATACACCAGCATTAGGGAAACTATCAATGGGGAAAATTGTTTTATCACAACTTGTTGACATGTATTGTATACATATCGAAGATTTAATTATGTATTTATTGCAAACTTTGGTAAAATCAATTACATCTGGATATGATCCGCCAAAATCTTCAAAAAAGACTCTTTGCGTTACTTGAGCCATAACAGAGTAACTTTTTTTAAAACTTTCTCTTAAAACGGAACTTTGATGATTAGTAATGACTGCCGGCAGCGTCATCGCCGCCACAATTCCAATTATTCCGAGAGTGATTAAAACTTCGGCCAAAGTGAACGCGTTTTTGCTTTTTACCCTCTCTCTTTGTGAGAGGGTTGAATTTGTTAGTGAGCAGTATGCGAACTTACAAATTCGGGAGAGGGTTTTATGTAACGATTTTGACCCCTCACCCTGCCCTCTCCCACAAGGGGCGAGGGTATGTAATGACGATACCGGCTTGCCTTCCTGACCTCTTGACATCTGTTCTTCTATCATATTAATCCTCCTTTTCAGGCTTAAACTACTCTTTAAATTCATGCACCATAATTTATATTTTGGTGCGAATAGGCCTGAAACTCACTAAAACATACCTTCTCAAAATTCAAAAATTTCACAAAAAACGACAAATGACCACTTGAAAATTGGTGGAAAATATTGTATAATAGGGCTATAAAAAACTCGCATCAAAATATAAAATTTGGTGCGTTTTTTGCATAAAATTACATCAAAAAATGTTAGGCAAGCATGTCCAGCCTACAAATCTCAATAGGTCATCTTGGACATGTTCCGGAATCTCATTGCCCAACATAAAAACTAAGGGCAAAGATTTTCCCAGTCCGGTTCCTCTTCATATTCATCCGGTTCAATTATTTTCTCATCTGTTTCCAGCATAACTGTCAGGGTAAGTTTTAATTGTTCTTTATAATGCGCACGGGCTTTTTCTATCGTTTTTGCGCAGAAAGTAAAACTCGGAATTTCTTTAATATCAATATAACAATATGGATTCCCCTCAAAATCCAAATCTGTTCCCTCAATCAGAGTCCAATTTAAATTTAAATAGTAATCTAAATCTTTCTTATTTTCTGACATAAGCTACAAACCTTAAAAATTAACCGTCCAGCGAATTTTCATTTAGAGGCTGAGTAAGCATCAACCCTTCACCGCCCAAAACATCTACCTTTCGGCCTTCTATATATAAATATACAGGTTTTGTTGTGTTGTTTCTTGCTGTTTTTATAAGCTGATAAACTCTTTTATAAAGGCTGTCAGCGCCTCCTCCGGTTTCAAAACGGGAATTGAGGTTGATGATAACTTTATCGGGCTGGTCTTGAACATAAATAACTTCGGTTCCTGATGGAATTTCAGAGTATACTCCGCGGTTTCTCTCCGTTGTAACAGGGCCTGCCACGAGTGATTTAATTGCAAATTTAATCTTGCTGCCATCTACCTCTTCATCATACTGGCGTTTTACGGCTCTGTATAATTCTTCTTTGTTTGCGTTCTGGCCGATAAAGAAAACATTTACGTAAACTTTTTGAGCTGGTTTTTCAATGTCAGGGTTTTCATCTTCCGGTAATTTTGCCGGTTCTTCTTGACCTTGAATAATCTCTCCGTGTGTATCCGTAATTTTATCCAAATAAAATAACTTCAGCGCCGTGAGACAGCATATCATAAACATTACTACACCTACGAGAGCCAAAAAATTTCTTTGATTTTTACGCATAATTATTTTCCTTATCTTATAGTATCTTTCAAAACCGTTACACGGCCTTTCAAAACTACCATATCGTTTTCTATTGAAACATTTTGAATGTTCAATTTTGTATCTTTATTGTCTATTATATCCAAAGAATAGTCAAGCGGGTTTATATAATTTAAAATTTTTGCCATTTTACTTACATCCATATTGAAATTAGAGTTTAAAATTTTTGTGTCTGTAAAGGCAATTTCGCCGTTTTTAACTTTCAAATCAGAAGAAATTACAACTTCCTGATATTTTTTTACAAAAGGAATTGAAAATTTTATAACGTATAAAAATCTGTTATTTTTAATTCTTACGTAAGTTGAAGAAATTCTAAAAAGTCCAGAATCTTTTCCTATCGCATTTAAATCCGCAACTACTTTTTGGTAATCTTTTGACGAAATCATTTTATTTATGTCATCCTGACTAAATTTCGCGGTGAAATCAACAGGAAAATTTTCTTTAAAAATAACTTCTTTTGAATTTTTAGGGTTTGGTGCAATATAGTTAAAATCACAAATGGTATGGGCATTAAGTTCCGAAATATAAACGTCTCCGATACTTACATCTTTGCCGGATACGCTCATTGATTTAAATCTACCCTCTTTCAAGTCTTTGCCGCTGAAGGATTTAACTTTAACTTTTAAATCTGATGTTTCTGAATTTTTCTTAATTTCTTTTTTTACAATTGTTTGGGCAACTTTTTGAGAAGCAAAATTACTACCCGAAACTGTCGAGAAAAATCTTGAAACTCCGTTTGACAAATCGTAAGGTTCTGCGCATAAATCCGCAGCACAATCACTTCCTAATGCCGGAATATTCATAAATGCAAGCAAACCTAAAACCAATAAAACCTTTTTCATTATATGAACACTTTCTTAACTTTTATTTTCTCTTCTTCAATCTGCGCAATCGCACAAATATTTTCAACGTCCTTATTATAAATCAAAATCACAAAACTGCCATTTTCAACCCCGATTTTATCTTCAAAAACGTTATCAAAAGTTAACATCTGCCCAAATTTTATTTTGTCAAATCCTTTATCATCTACTGTAAATATCGGTAAATCAAGCATTTTAAGCGGATTGATTAAATTTTCCTGAACAATTGAGACATCCGTTAAATCTTCAAGTTTGACAGAATTTTCAACGGAAAATTTTCCGGCCTGAACCCTCTCTAATCCGACAAGATGTCCGCCGCAAAGCAATTTCTCACCTATATCGTAAGCGATTGAGCGGATATATGTGCCTTTTGAACATTTTATATAAATTTCTGCAACCTGTTTTTCGTAATCAAAAGATTTCAGTTCAATTTTTTCAATTGTAACATTTCGCGGTTTAATCTCGACATCTTGCCCTGAACGCGCGTATTCATAAAGTTTTTTACCCTTAACCTTTATCGCTGAATATATCGGAGGCATTTGAGAAATCTCGCCTTCAAAATCTTTCAAAGCGTCTAAAAGTTCAGCTTCCGTAATCTTTTTGTCATAAGTTTTTAAAACTTCACCTTCTATGTCGTAAGTTGTCGTTGAAAATCCGAATTTTAGGGTTGCAAGGTAAGCTTTTTCATCATTTAAATATTCAATCAAACGCGTTGCCTTACCGATACAGACTGGAAGAACACCTTTTGCAAAAGGATCCAGAGTTCCGGTGTGGCCGATTTGTTTTATCTTAAGAACTTTTCGCAATCGGGAAACAACGTCATGAGAGGTTATCCCCTCCGGCTTATAGACATTCAAAAAACCAAACAAGTTACTTTCCTCCAAGTTCAGAGGCTTTTTTTGTTGTTTGCTCAATTACGTCATAGAAAAGTTTTTCAGAGTTTTCATCATTCATAACTGTAACGCCGACGTGGGTACAGCCGCCTTTTGTCGCAACGTTATCAATAAGAGTCTGAACAGAAAGTTCACCTCTGTTGAACACCATTTTTGCAGAACCCAAAGCGGTTTGAGTTGCAAGCATTAAGGATTTTTTATAATCAAGCCCTAATTTTTCTCCGGCTTTTGCCATGTCCTCAATAACTTTGTAGAAAAACGCCGGTCCTGAACCTGAAATTGCCGTTACAATGTCAATCTGACTTTCTTCAACTTCAACACATTTACCGATGTTTGAAAGAAAATCCATCACGAATTTTACATCATCTTCAGACGCGTATTTGCCCTTGCAAACTCCGCTCATGCCCTCGCCAACAAGCGCCGGAGTGTTTGGCATAACCCTTACGACACGATTTTTGCCGATTATAGCTTCAATTTTTGAAGTTTTAACACCGGCAGCGATTGAAACAACAAGTTTGTTTTCTGTCAATTCACTTTTTATTTCTTCCAGAACTTGTCCAGCGTAATTCGGTTTTGTAGAAATAAAAATTACATCAGACTGGATTGCAAGCGCTCTGTTGTCTGACAAAACGGTTATTCCCAAACGCGATTGTGCAAGTTCTGCAATTTCACAGTTGACTTCTGACCCTGTTATATTGTCTTTTGAAAGAAATCCGCTTCCAAGAACACCTTTAATAATTGCACTTGCCATCTTACCGCATCCGATAAAACCGATTTTTAAATTTTTATTACATCCGCAAAAATTGTTCATAATTATTTACCTGCCCTCTTATTCATGTTGACTAATTATTTTTTTTACATTAACATAAAAATTATACGACAAATAAAAGCAAAAAGGAATAAAGAAAATGAGACGTACACTAGAAGGAACAAAAGTAAAAAGACAAAGAGTAAGCGGATTTAGAGCAAGAATGGCAACTCCGGGCGGACAAGAAGTTATCAACAGACGCCGCGCTAAAGGTCGTCATAAATTGGCTATCACAGGTTCTAAAAGAGCTTAAGTTTTGTTAATCAAATGAAAAGCGGATAATTTCGGGTATAAATTATGCTGAAAAAACAATTCAGATTGAAAAGTAAATCCGCATTTAATGCAACATATAAAGTTAAAAACTCCACCCACAAAGGTGGAGTAACTTTGTTTGCGGGGATAAAAAAAGATGAAAAGCCATCAGGTAAAATTGATGCTACTTTACAGCAACCGGCAAAGTGTGATAAAAAAACGACAAAGGTCGGATTTGTCGTAAGTAAAAAAACACACAAACGCGCAGTTAAAAGAAACAGACTGAAGCGCTTGATGCGAGAAAGTTACAGACTGCTTTTGAAATCAGGAAATGCCGGTAATTCTCAAGAATATTTATCCCTGATTTTCGTCGGCCATTCAAACGCTGTGGGCAAAGATTTTAAAGAAATACAAAAGTGTGTAAAAACACTTATTGACGGGTTAAAATAATATGATTTTTGAAGGAACATTTGTAAATGATATCTTAATGCAAAAAGATACCCGTCCTTACCCTGTGATGCCTCAGGAAACCTCCGGAATTTATACAGGAACGGATACAATTTACAGATATTCTTTGAAAAGTTCTGATTACCCGACAATAACAATAGATGAGCCGATTTTTGACGGACATGGAAACGTCCTCCCACCCGGACATTATGAATTGGCACTTTCTGACGATAGAAATTTTCTGCTTGTCATTGAAACAAAAGAACTCAGAGCCGTAATTCCCGTGATAAAAATTGAAGAAGATATGACGGAAGAAGAAAGACTAAAAAATAAGTCTTACCGTAAGCAACTGAAAAAAGAGGCCGAAGAACGCAAAAAGATTAACGCAAAACGAGCCAGAGCCGGCATGCCGCCGGATGTTCCGGAAGTGTACATGAAAGCAACTTTTGAATATGTCAAAGAAGGCGACTATTACCTTATCCGCTACGAAAACGGAACCTTAAAAGCCTGGGGCGTAATTAAAGGATAATTAAAACTTGTGAGGTCTAATTTTCATCATTACGAGCGAAACTTGACAATCTTTGCAAGAATTTATTAAGGCATTTGGGTACTAAAATTTGGTGTATTTTTTTGCCTTAAATTATCAGAATATTAATATTTATAAAGTTTTTTGTTTTTTGAAACAAGCTCTGGTAGAATTTTATTATACTGGTTTGTTATAGCTTTAAATAAGGAGATTAATTTATGAAAAAAGTTTTATCTTTAACTACATTAGTTCTTGCAATTAGCTGTTCGACTGTTTTAGCGGATGGCAATGCTTTTACGCCTATAGATTTTGAAACTTCAAATGTCAGCTCAAAACCTGCCGCTGCAGCAACAACATCTCAGGCCGGCAACACTCAATTGCAAAATGCCATTCTTCAACTTGACAATGCGCAGGTTGAAGTTAGAAACGAGCTTTTGAACTACAAGTCTCAATATTCAGATATTGACGCTCAATATCAGACTATCAGAGCAGAAAGAAAAGCTCTTAAAAAACAGGTAACAACTACAGAAAAAAGAATTAAAAAAATCGACAAACAAAAAGAAAACATTAGAAAAAATATAAATCAGGTTTAATTTAATTCGATTTTATTTTTACAATAAAAAGGACTTATTCAAAAGTCCTTTTTTTATTTATTATTTATACATCTGTCAACTTTTCTGGTAGTTTGGGAAATAATTACCGCTGATATCATGAAAATACAGCCTAAAATTTCTCTAGCAGTCATTGTTTCACCCAGAATGATTGCTCCGCCCGCTACAGCGAAAATAGATTCCATGCAAAGAATTAGTGATGCAATCACAGGTTTTGTATACTTTTGACCGAAAATTTGTAGGGTATAAGCAACTCCGCAGGTTAAAATTCCCGCATAAAGAAGGGGAATTCTGCAATCAACAAAACCCTGAATAGTGATTTTATCAAAACAAAGCATTAAAGGGAATGAAAGAATTCCGACGGTAAAAAATTGAACGCAGGAAATTTTTACGGCATCAATATGACGCGCAAAATGGTTTACGACAAGGATATGCACCCCATAGAAAAATGCACCGATTAACAGCAGCAAATCATAAAAATCAAATCCGGACAATCCACCTTTGAAACATAAAAGATACAACCCGACAAGTGCAAGCACTACACTAGCGGTTACGTTTTTTGAAAGCTTTTGGCCGAAAAATATTGAAATTAAAGGTACATACACAATATAAAGTGATGATATAAAACCGGCTTTTCCGGCTGTAGCCTTAATCATTGCGTACTGCTGGATTGACATGGCAGTAAACAATGCCAGTCCGCAAAGAAATCCAGCTTTTGCAAGAATGGCGTGTTGAAAATGTTTTAATTTTTCCGTTCGGTTATCTTCTTTTAAAAATTTTGAAATATATATTACAGGCAAAAGGCTTATTCCGCCTAAGAAACTTCGTACACAATTAAAGCTGAACGGCCCGACATGTTCCATTCCGGCTTTTTGCGCAACAAAAGAAACTCCCCATATTAAAGCAGTCAGAAGTAATGCCGTATTTGCCATAATCCTTTTGTTCATGACATTTTTCCTCTTTATATGTAATATACAATATTATTATATATTATTCCATGTTTTTCAAATGCGGACTTATGGAGAAATCCGCGCCGGTAGAAGATTTAATCTCGTCAAGTGTAAACATTGGATTAATTTCGGTTAAGAGTAACCCTTTGTTTGTAACTTCAAACACGCATCTTTCGGTAATAATCAAATCAACTTCTTTATACGCAGTTAAAGGTAATGTGCACTTTTTGACAATTTTTATCTGACCCTTTGATGTGTGTTCCATTGCTACAATAACTTTTTTTGAGCCGACAATCAAGTCCATTGCTCCGCCCATACCCGGTGCAAATTTATTCGGAATAAGCCAGTTTGCCATACTTCCTTCTTCATCAACCTGAAGCGCCCCTAAAACTACAGCGTCGATATGTCCGCCTCTCATCATTGTAAAGGCCATTTGTGAATCGTAAAAGCAAGCGCCTTCTCTTGCCTCAACACAAATTCCGCCGGCATTTATGATTTTGTCGTCCTTAGTTTCTTCCGTTGCATTTTTTGAAACCCCTAAAAACCCGTTTTCCGACTGAAACATTATTTGCATCTGTTCAGGAACATAATTGGCAACCGCAGTCGGAAGTCCGATACCCAGAGTTACAACATCGCCTTTTTTGAACTCTTTTGCCGCACGCTTCCCAACGATTTCTTTTATTTTATCTTTTGATAATTCTTTGTTTGCCAGTTCCATACTCTAACCCTTTTTTACAACAATATAGTCAATAAACAATCCCGGAATAACCACTTCATTCGGGTCAAGACATTCTACAAGTTCATCGGCCTGAACAATAACAGTGTCAGCCGCCGTTGCCATAACCGGATTTACGTTGCGGGTTGTTCCGTGAAAAGAAACGTTTCCGAATTTGTCAACTTTTGTTCCGTAAATAACCGCAAAATCAGCCCCTAATGGTTTTTCAAAAATAAATTTTTTACCATCAACTTCCATGATTTCTTTTTTGCGTTCAATAATAGTGCCGATTCCGGTTTGGGTAAGAATTCCACCCAAACCTGCGCCTTTTGCTCTGATTTTCTCAACAAAAGTTCCCATTGGCACAAATTCAACTTCCAATTCTCCCGAATACATTTGACGGCCCGTCTCAGGATTTGTCCCTATGTGTGTCGTTATAACCTTTTTAACCTGTTTATTTGCAATTAATTTACCTTTATCAGCATCAGGATAAGAAGTATCGTTGCAAATTAGCGTAAGGTTTCGCTTGTTCTGCTCAACTATTTCTTCAAGAATTTCTTCGGGTGTTCCACAACTCAAAAACCCCCCAACCATAATCTTCGATCCGTCTTTTATAAAACTTGCGGCTTCTTTTGCCGAAATTATTTTCTTCATAATAAATACCTTTACAAGAATTCTAGCATAAAGATTGCATTGTGTAAAATTATTAAATTACGTAAAAAAGCCCCGATTACTCAGGGCTTTTTCATTAATAAAACTCAATTTATTATGCTTCGCCTTCTTCTTTATGTGCAAAGCATTCTTTACAATAAACTTCTTTACCAGGAATAGGCTTGAACGGGACTTGTGTTTGAGCGCCGCATTTTGAGCAGACAGCATCATACATTTTTCTTTGCCTTCTGTTATTCTGTCTTCTTTTTTTTCTACATTCAGGACATCTTTTAGGTTTGTTTACAAGTCCTTTTTCTGCATAAAATTCTTGTTCACCCGCTGTAAAGATAAATTCAGCCTGACAGTCTTCACAGATGAGTTTTTCGTCTTGGTACATCTTTTTGTCTCCTAGTTTTAGTATCCTCATAAAAGAAATCTATTGGATATCTTTCTCTTAATCACCTGATTATACAACATTTTTAAAAATAATGCAAGCAGGCATTTAAGAAGATTGGAAGACCAGAGGTCAATCTGACGTTCAGGGTGACATATATAGGTAATTTTAGGTGTAAACTTGTATATAAGTCCTTATCATTTCTGGTTGTATGAATAAAATTTTGTAGTACAATCAGTTCAAAAGGATGGATTATGTACGAATTAAATCAAGTAAATGAGGTTGCGGATTTAATCGTAAACCTTCTAAAGTTATGGAGTACTTTATAATGACAATCAATATTGATGAATGGTTGAATTTAGCAATAGAAAAACTGCAAAAAGTTTTTAAAGAAAAGTTACTTTTTGTTGGACTTCAAGGAAGTTATAACAGAGGTGAAGCAACTGATGAAAGCGATATTGATTTGGTTGTTGTTTTAGATGAATTAAGTATTGAAGATTTAAAAGAGTATCGAAAAATTATAAATGAAATGCCAAACAATGAACTTGCTTGCGGTTTTATATCAGGGAAAAAGGAACTGCAAAATTGGTCTAAAGCTGATTTATTTCAATTTTTCTATGATACAAAATCTTTAGTTGGAAACTTAGAAGATATAATCCAACCGCCAAGTATTGAAGATATCAAAAAATCAATCAAAACAAGCTCTGAAACCTTATACCATGCGGCTGTTCATAGTTTTGTGCATTCTGCTAATTACGCAGAAGATTTGCAAAATCTATACAAAATGACATTTTTTATTTTGCAGGCTAAATATTTTATTGAAAATAATATTTATGTAAAAACAAAAAATGAATTAGCTGAATGTTTAGATGGCACAGATAAAGAAATTTTGGATATTTGCATAAATAAAAAACAAATTGATTCTACAAATAAAATTGCAATTGAAAGTCTTTATAAAAAACTTATTGATTGGACTTCGCAAAATATTTAATTGTAATTGCAATATATGATTTAGAGCAGAATATTTGAGTATTAATAGCAAAAAATATTTTTATTGTTTTTTATTAATAAAAGATTAGAATAACATAATCATGTTTACTGATATTAAAACAATAAATTCTAATAATCCTAAAAATAAACAGGTATCATTTACAAACATATCTGCCTTCAATACTGTTGCAAACATTGAATCCAACATTTTATTAAATAAAGGTATCACTGATATTGGTGGTTTCGTAGTTCCTCAAGCAATAATGTCAAATAACAAGGATGAATCTATTGAAAGAGTTTTTAAATCCGCTCTATATTTTTTGATGACATTCGCATCTCCAATAATTTTATTGCCTCTTTTCAATAAAAAAGCTCTTAAACATTTTAAAATTACAGAAAATTTTAAAAATGAAGAAAAAAAGATTTTAGAAGTTTCTAAAAAATATCTTTCCAAAGATGGTGAATACTTAAAAGAAGGTATAAAACTAAAATCGCAAGAATTATTTGGAAACAAAAATGGTTTTAACTCTATTTTAGAACGATATGGAAATGATACCGAAAAATTACGGAAAGATTTAATAAATGCTCATACAGCAATTCATTTTACTGATTTTTTAACAACAAATCTTATGGTAGCTTCTATCCCTTGGCTTGGAAATATATTAACTCAATATAGAACAAAACGTTCGGGTTATTCAGGGGCATATAAAATTGCCGATGAAGAATTTACAAAAAAAGCTGCTCAGGAAAGAGATAAAACAAAAAAAATAAGACTGGCAGCAACTGCCGGACTTGCAATTCTGCCATCAATAATTCTTCCGCCGCTTATTAAAAAAGGTATGCTATATGGTCCAGCAAGCAAAAACAAAATTTATAAATGGTTTAATAAACACGCCGAAAACTTTGATTATAAGAAGGCGATTTATATGAGCAGATTAACAGCACTTGCAATGTGGATTACTAGTGACTATCTGCCATACCAGCTAGCCTGCCGAGATAAATACGAATATAAAGATACAGTTATTAGAGGCACCAGTATAGGACTTGTATTCTGGGGCGGCGATTTAGTTTTAAAGAAATTATTTGCAAAGATTTCAGATAGGTTATTCAAAACAAATTTGATGAATAAAGAAAAAAATAGACCATATACAATATCAGAACTAAAAAATTACAAAAATATTGATAGTTTGAAAAATATATCCGAAAACATTATGAGGCGCACCCAAAAGGCATCAGTCGGATTATATATATTCAACTTAGCATTAATCATGGCAACTCTTGGTTTTGGATTACCGATAACTTTAAATAAAATATTAAAAGCTCGAATTGAAACTGATAAAAAAGATAACCCCAAAAATAATATTGACGTAAACTTATCAAACAAACCAAGTATTTCAGATTTTTTAAATAAAATTAAGTAAATCTATAAGTTTTGTAGTGAGTAATTTGGAATTGAGATTTCCTACCCTTTTTTGTCATGCTGAACTCGTTTCAGCATCTTGTAATAGTGGCATTATACGGCTATCATAGACAAGACCCTGAAATAAATTCAGGGTGACATTTTACTTTTTGCTACTGTACAAAATCAGTCGGTTTGATTATTTTGAGCTGGGAGTTTTGATTATAGTAATAATTTCTTAACAAACTGGCAAAAATTTATTTTAGAGGTTTTGTGTTATTGTAATAAGTATTTTAGAAAGGACGGAAAACAAATAATGAATACCATAAACAATAATAAAGGAATTGCTTTTCAAGCACAACTAAAAATTACAAAGAAAACTCCTTTTGATTTAAAAAAATCTGATAAACCTTTTATTAAACTTTATAAGCATGATGCCGCAAAAATCGGAAATAAAAAAGATATTGTTGTTGTAAATATTGAAGATCCTCTATACCCAGAAAGTAATAATTGTATGGAGATAACAACTAAGTTTATAAGAAAAGGCAAATGTATAGAAAATGACTGTTATGAAAATTCTTTTAGAACTAATGAAGAAAAGCAGGAATATATACGAAACATTGTTGAACATTTTCTAACTGAGTTACAAAAGAAATATAATAAATAAGAAAAATTTATTATATTACATTTTACTTTTAACAGGGATGTTGTAGGTTGGCATTACTATGCCAACAATTAAATTTTGTCTGATTAATGTCTTGAATTTGCTTCACGCTCACAGAGTTTCGCTTTTCGCACACTTGTGCGTTTCGCTCAATCTGCTCGCTATCCGGACTCGTTTTACTCCGTCCGTACGCAAATCCGCTAAATCCGACCTACATAACTGGTTGAAAATTATGCAAAAGTTTTCGGCGTTGATGTAACAGAAATGCTTGATATAACGCACATTAAAACAACAGACGAACTATTATCAGACATCTATTCAATGCTTGAATCCGCAAGCGAAGAAGAAATCTTAATGGCTCATAAGATTTTGAAAGGCTTGTTGCATTAATCGAGTTTCTTGTTCTAAAGATATTTCAAATTGTTTAGCCTCTATGTGATTTTTAAAAATCATGTTAGACTTTATTAAATTTAATCTCTAATTGAAAAAATTATAGATGTAATAATATCAAAAACTTTTATATTCTGCGTTTTTTCATCATATGAAAATAAAATATAAGCAAAATTATCATCAAGCAAATAAATATCTTTTCCATGAGTAGTTTTATATATTTGGGATTTTTGACTCAAAATTACATTTGGTATTATGATTTTTTCCATATCGTTTAAAATTTGTTTTAATCGCGAATGTTCGGATATTGCTTCAGCGCGTACAGCTTCATGAAACAAAGTATTACTGTGAACAAAATTTTCTTTTTGAGAACTGTTCAAAATAGAAGATATTTTATTATAATCTACATTTGTTGATAACTCCCACTCTTCTTTAAGATGATAATTATTTTTTGCATATAATTCTATTATAGTCATTATGTCTCCTTTACGATATATATTTTTTACACATTCTCTTAATTTCTCTTGGATTATATTTATATTATAAGGTATCCCTTCGTAAAATTTGAAAAAATAAACAAAAAATTAATATTTGAAAGATTATTAGAAAATTTCTTAGTCCCCACGTAGTCCCCAAGAGGGATATTGGACGTATATTTACGGAAATGTTTATATGTCCAAAACTCACTAAAAAAGCCACCTTTCAAGGTGGCTTTTAAATTAGGAGGAGGTGGGATTCGAACCCACGGTACGCGTGAACGTACGACAGTTTTCAAGACTGCTCCAATCAACCGCTCTGGCACTCCTCCAAGTTTGGTCACTGGATATTTACAATTCTATTTGCTAAAAATTTATTGTCAATACTACATTTTTCATGTTACAATTTCTCCGAAGTGAGGTTATTATGAAAGAAAATTTTATAAAAGTTACAAAAATACAAGGCTGCGGCAACGATTTTGTCATTGTTGATTACAATGAATTTGAAAAGACCGGCATGCTAATGTCCGATTTTGCGAAAAAAATCTGCGACAGAAATTTTGGTATCGGCGCTGACGGGCTAATCATTCCCGATGTTTGCAACTGTTCTTCTGACGCTGATATTGCCTGGTATTTTTACAATTCCGACGGATCAACCGCCCAAATGTGCGGCAATGGCATGAGATGTTTTGCTCGTTATTGTTATGATAAAGGTTTGGTTAGTAAAAAACAGTTTTCCGTGAAAACTTTAGCCGGAATTATCAAGCCGGAAATTCTTGTTGACGGCAATATTAGGGTTAACATGGGAATTCCAATTCTTGAAGATGAAAAAATCCCTTTCAAGGGCGAAAGAAAGCTTTTCGCTGTCGATAGAGATTTTGAGATTACTCCCGTTTCTATGGGAAACCCTCACTGTGTAATCTTTACGGAAGAAAATCCGTTTGAAATGGCTAAAAAATACGGTCCTACAACCGAAAAACACGAATACTTCCCGCAAAAAACAAATACCGAATTTGTTAAAATTGTTTCCAAAAATGAAATTGATATGTGCGTTTATGAGCGTGGGTGCGGCATAACCCTTGCCTGTGGAACAGGAGCTTGTGCAAGTTTGGTTGCCTGTGTTTTAAATAACTTAACAGAAAATACAGTCAAAGTTAACCTTCCGGGTGGGGCTGTAACCGTTGAATGGCAAGGAACTAAGGAAAATCCAAATAAAAATATTTTCCTTATCGGACCGGCAAATTATGTATTTAACGCAAATTACATGTTGTAAAATTTGCTGTGTTCATGATAATATGAATTCATACACTAAATTTAAAAGGAGAAATATAAATGAAAACTTATGAATTATTAGCTGTATTTAAACCTAATTTAGATGCAGAAGAAGTAGATAAAGCTATTGCAAAACTTAACGATACGATCGTTGAATTTGGCGGAAAAGTTGAATCTACAGACAAAATTGGAAGAAAAAAATTGGCTTACGAAATCTCTAATTTCAGAGATGGTTTTTTCGTAACATTAAACTTGAATATTCCATCTGATAAAGTTGCTGAATTCAAAAGACAATTGAGACTTACTGACAGCATTTTAAGAACAATGTTTTTGGAAGTTTCTGCAAAATCAGCAGTGAAATAGGTAACCTGAAAGAAAGTTGAGGCTAAATCATGTCAATGGCAAAGGCAGTAGTTACAGGAATAGTTTACAGAGCTCCGGAAGAACGTTTTACACAAAATAATGTAAGCGTTTCAGCTTTTGTAATGAATATAAGCGAAAGAGATGAAATTCTGCTTAGAGTTCTGTCAAAAAGACAGGCATTGAGTGATATCGTTTCAACTATTTCAAAAGGCGATAAAGTCCTTGTTGAAGGGCGTCTTCAAACTGCAACAGTTAAAATGGATGACGGTTCTGAAAAAAGAATTTACGAAATCGACGCTGCTGCTATTGAAAAAATGGGAGCAGGTTCTGCAGGTGAAGTTAGTTCAAGTTCAAACTACGGAACTGAAGAAATCGTTAAATTTGAATCCGATGATTTTTCTAACGAATTAATCGGAGAAGATGAAATTCCGTTTTAGCGCGAGTGAGCTTAGGGCGAAGGCTGGTGTCAGCTTGCGTCGAGCAAGATGAGCAGAGCCGTAGACCCGTTAAACGCGAACGAGCAAGACATAAAAAATCAAGTAGTAAATAATTAAGGCTAGAAAGGCAAAATAAAAATGGCAAGACAAGATATGAAAGACAGCAAAAAGAAAAAAAATTGTAGTCTTTGCGGCGATAAAATCGAATCAATTGATTACAAAGATGCTGCTAAATTGAAAAGATACTTAACTGAAGCAGGAAAAATTATTCCTCGCAGAATTACCGGTAACTGCGCTAAGCACCAGAGAATGATTGTTAGAGCAATCAAACGTGCTAGAGAAGCCGCTATCATCAGCTATGTATTTGATTAATTTATAAAAAATACTAATTTAAAAATCCGCTTTGAATTTTTTCAGAGCGGATTTTTGTTGTAATGGCGGATGCTAAAGTTGACATGTCATGCTGAACTTATTCAATTTTTTCTGGTAGACTAAAGTCTACCCTACGATTTATCTTAGTGCCTTTTACTGAAATAAGTTCGGAATGACATGGCTGTATCAAGTAACATCTTATCGTCTTATCGTCTTAGTGTCCTAGTGCCTTTCTTTACCCTCCAGTCCTCCAGATTACTAAAATAATAGTAGGAGTCTACCAGTCGAATTGAATTCCTGATTTATCACTTATTTAAACGATTGCTAAAGTTTGTAAATTGTTATAATTAGAGAAAATGGGAGAAATTTATGTTATTAACAGATCATGTTCAAGCAATCGTTAAATCGGCGAAATCAATTGTTACGGCGAGGAATTACCCGAAACTGGAACCGGAACATATAATGCTTGCTTTGATGCTTGATGGGAATGATTTGCCCAAAATTCTTTTGGAACGTGTAGGACTTGAAAATCCTGAGATTAGAGAGAGTTTAAACTCATACCTTTCTAAACGTTCATATATTGCGCGCGGAAAATATTCGATTATACCGGCTTCTGCGGCTACAACGCATTTGTTTAATGTTGCTGAGCAAGAGGCGGAAAAATACGGTGATGAGCAGGTTAGTATTGAACATTTATTCCTTGCTCTTTTTAGAGAAAACAACAAGGTTTTGAATTATTTATGGGAAAAATATAACGTAAATAAAATTGAACTTTACGAAAATATGTCAAAAGAAGTTGCAAACATTACAACTGTGGAACTGACGGTTGAGCCAAATGATAAGGAACTTCCGAAATCTTCTAAGAAATCTTTAAGCGGAACTGAAAATAAACAGCCGAATAAAGAAGATGCTGCCATAAAAGATGCACTTGAAAAATACACAACAGATTTGACGGCTAAAGCTATAGATGCAAAACTTGATCCTGTATTTGGCAGAGATGCTGAAATTCGACGATTAATCCAAATTTTAAACAGACGTTCAAAAAATAATCCGGTAATTATTGGAGAACCCGGAGTCGGGAAAACGGCTATTATTGAAGGATTAGCATTAAGGATTGCGGCAGGAGATGTTCCGGACAGTCTTAAAAATGATAGGATTATGGCGCTTGATATGGGTGCAATGCTTGCCGGAGCGTCATATCGGGGGGAGTTTGAAGAGCGTTTGAAACTTGTGTTAAAAGGTATCGAAAAAAACAGTGATGATTTGATGCTTTTTATTGACGAGATTCATACAATAATGGGGGCTGGTGCGTCGGAAGGGTCATCCGGTGCCGGAGATTTAATAAAACCAATGCTTGCAAGGGGAAATGTCCGTGTAATCGGTGCCACGACAATTGATGAATACAGACAATATATTGAAAAAGATAAAGCTTTGGAAAGACGTTTTCAAACAGTTGCGGCGGATGAACCTTCCATTGAAACAACAGTAAGCATTTTACGCGGTTTAAAGGATAAATATGAAGCTTATCACAAAATAAAGATTTTAGACAGCGCACTTGTTGCCGCGGCGAAACTTTCAGCCAGATATATTCCTGACAGAAACCTTCCGGATAAAGCGATTGACTTGATTGACGAGGCCGCATCTATGGCAAGGATTGAGATTGAAACTTTGCCGGAAGAAATTGATATACTTTTGAGAGAAAAAACAAGATTGGAAATTAACAAAAAAGTTCTTGAAAGTGACGGCAGCGAAAATCTTAAATCAAAAATTGAAAAAATAGATAAAAAGCTTTCCGATATTAGCGACAAAATCCAAAAATTGAAGTCTCAATGGGAGGAAGAAAGAAAAAAAATTGATAAATTCGGTTTTATAAAAACAAACATTGAAAAAATTAAAAAACAAATGGAACTTTCAAAGCAAAACCCGGATACGATTGCGTCTTTGCAACAGAAATTAAAGCAGTTACAGGATATGGAAACTAAGTTGAAAAAAGCCGCAGGTAATAAAAAATGTTTGTTAAAAGAAGAGATTTCTCAAGATGATATCGCAAATATTGTTGCAAAATGGACGGGAATTCCGGTCAATAAGCTTGTTGAAGAAGAGAGTGAAAAACTTATTTCAATGGAAGACATTTTGCACAAGAGGATTGTCGGACAGGATGAGGCGGTTAAAAAGTTATCAAATGCGATAAGACTTTCGCGTTCTGGCTTGAAAGACCCGAAACGTCCGATTGGAACATTCCTCTTCTTAGGCCCGACAGGAGTTGGGAAAACTGAACTGGGTAAAACACTCGCAGAAGTTTTGTTTAACGATGAAGATGCACTTATCAGAATTGATATGAGTGAATTTATGGAGAAATCTTCTATATCAAGACTTGTCGGTGCAACAGCGGGTTATGTGGGGTATGAAGAAGGCGGACAGCTCACGGAGGCGGTCAGAAGAAAGCCGTATTCGGTTATTCTTTTTGATGAAGTTGAAAAAGCGCATCCGGATGTGTTTAACCTTATGCTGCAAATGTTTGACGACGGCCGTTTGACAGATGGTCAGGGAAGGCTTATTAATTTCAGAAACACCGTCATAATTATGACAAGTAATCTTGGTGCTGAATATATTATTGATGAGAATTTGTCTGATGAAGAGAAATCTCAAGCACTTGATAAAGCTTTAAAAGGGCATTTCAAGCCGGAATTTTTAAATAGAATTGATGAGATAATAAAATTCAACTCGATTTCGTTTGAAGATTTGGTTCAGATTGTCGAAATTCAAACCGCAAACTTGAAAAAACGTGTTCAGGATTTGGAAATAGAATTGAATTTAACAGACAAAGCCAAACAGTTTATTGCAAAAGAAGGTTATGAGCCTCTATATGGTGCAAGGCCTTTAAAACGTGCGATAAGAGAATTTTTGGAAATTCCGCTTTCCATGAAATTGATTGAAGGGGAATTCTCAAAAGGTGATAGGATTACGGCCGATGAAAACGGCAGAAAAATAAAATTTTCAAAATAAAAGGAGAAAAATATGAGATTTTTACACGCAATGATAAGAGTTAAAGATATAGAAGAATCTTTAAGATTTTATAGAGATTTTTTGGACTTGAATTTAACTTATACGGTAGATTTAAGCGACTGCCGGTTGTATTATTTGAGTGATGAGGATGGTCAGACACAGATTGAATTGACCGCAAACTTTAAAACTCCTCACGAGGGTTATGACAACGGAAATTGCTTCGGACATTTTGCGTTTGGGATTGATTCTTTTGAAGAATTCAGCACAAAAATGAAAGAGTTCGGATATGAATACACCTACGAACCGTATTATATGCCGGAAGTTGATGCGTATATTGCGTTTTTAAAAGATCCGGACGGAAATGATATTGAAATTATAAAATAATAATAAAAGATTTAAGGGGCCGTTTTATTGTTTAATAAAACGGCCCCTAACTCAAATATCTCTTTAATTTACCCAGAATTGCGACATTGCATAGACTTTTTTAGGATTATCTTTTGAATAGACTTTGATAACGTAATTTCCGGATTCTCCTAAGACGATGTAATCAGTGTAATAATACTGCTGTTCATCTTTAAGCCTTATCAAGTCACCCCAAACAAGCTCATATCCCAGCCTTTCATATTTCCCGAGTTTTATAATCTGGATATAAAAAAATCGAGAATGATTTTTTTCAGGTATTGTTATTAAATAATATATTCTCTCATGAGGGTTAAAGGTATCGCAAAATTCGGCGACGTTATCCGGATTTATAGGATTTTTGTTGAATAAAATCAGCGGTTTTTCACGTTTTACAAACGGCCATTCTATTGCAAATGCACTGTTTTGAAAGCTTAGAATTAATAATAAAATAAAAGCCGTGAGAAATTTTTTCAAAGTATTTATCCTAATATTTTAATCTTTTCTTTTGCGGAATTTATTGTTTCTTCATCAGCATTTTGCGCATAATTTACAAAAAGCTTGTAATTTTTGACCGCTTCCGCATTATTGCCGTCCTTTTCATAAGCGATAGCAAGCGCATAATATGCGTATGCGTAAGAAGGATCAATATTTATTACTCTGTAAAAACTTTCTTTCGCGTTAGCAATATTGCTGCTATCAGCGTATGCAAGCCCTAAGTTAAACCAGCCGTCTGCGTATGAAGGGTTTACAAAAATTGCTTTTTTATAAAAATTAATCGCGTTTTCACTATCATTTTTAAGCTTATAAGAGTTTCCGATTTTCAAAAGTGTCACATCATCACTCGGGAAAAGTTTTAGGGCCTCTTGATAATTTTTTATAGCATCATCATATTTTTTATTAGAAAAATTATCATCGCCAACCTTAATTAACTGCTCGCTTTTTTCTTTATCGGCTTTATCATAAGATCCGAACATATCCATCGAAAGGTTCACAGAAGGCAAATCACCTCCGGTTTGAACGAGTGACGCAAACTCTCCTGCACCTGCCGCCGCAGTTGAGGCTATGAATTCTGCGTATTCACTGCTATATAATGTTTTTTCCGGAGAAAGCGCTATAGCCTTTTCATAATTTTCAGCGGCCTTGTCATAATCCTTCATTGCTCTGTAACATTTTGCCTGCCCGTAATATGCGTAGCTGTCATTTGTTCCTTTTTTAACCGCCTGATTAAAATAACTCAAGGCTTTTTCATAATTCTTTTCATTCAAATATATCTGGCCTTGAGATAAAAGGGCCGAAACCAGATTATTTTTAACAGAAATATCATTTTTTACTTTTAAAAGTTCCGTATACAAAACTATTGCAAGATCATATTTTTTGAGAGCATGCAAACTGATTGCCTTGTTATATTTTGTGTTGTAATCATCCTTATTTACCAGAAGAATCTGGTCATAATACTTAATTGCATTCTCGTAATCTTTCTTTAAATGATAACTTTGCGCAAGATTTTTTTTCAAATCAATGTCATTACCATTCATTTCAACGGCTTTTTCAAAATTTGAAATTGCCATATCAAGGTTGTTTAACTTTTTATAAACAATTCCGCGATTTTTATACGCAAGGTAATTTTGCGGAAACTTCCGGATATAAATATCAAACTGCTCTATCGCTTCTTTGTTTTTGTTCATATCAGCAAGAAGATTTCCATAATCGAATCTCATAGCGTCAAAATCAGGCTGAAGTTTAAAAATTGTTTGATACTCATCATACGCTTTTTCGTTTTTCTCCAATTCCTGATAATCGAGAGCCAGCGTAACATGCGCCGTTATATTATCGTCATTTGAAGGCATGCCTTTTTCAAGAATTTGCGCTGATTTTTCGTAATTTTTGGTCTGATAAAGTGCAATTCCGTAATTAACATAATCTTTAAATTCTGCGGGATTTGAATTATAAAGATTATCAAACTGCTCAATCGCTTTTGCCGGTTCATTATTTCCCAAATAAGCCGCCGCAAGACTTTCGCGCGCTTCCGTATGTTTTGAATATACACTTAAAAATTTATTATAACTTTCAATTGCGGATTTGTAATCTTTCAATTGATATTGCGCATTTGCAATATTCAGATAGTTATATTTATAATCCGGAAACAATTCAAGCGCCCTGTTGTATGCTTTAAGGGCATTTTCGTAATCTCCCTTTGTTTCCTGAATACTTCCGATACTAATATAAATGAATGCATCATCAGGCTTGAGAGAAGAAACTTTGCTGTATGTTTCAAGAGCCTTGTCATACTCGCCGAGTTCGGAGTACGCACCTGCAAGTTTTGTGTATAATGTCGCATCATCCCCAACAATTTCAATCGCTTTTAGTATGCTTGAAACAACTTCCTGAAAATTTTGCTGATATTCAGCCGCACAAGCCTGCTGATAATACGTATTTGCCTGAGCAGATGAATATGCGTCAGCCGGAATATTCGAAAATGACAACGCCAAAATTGATAATATAATTAATTCTTTTTTAATTTTCCCGCCCTCAAGTTTCATATAACAATCATATTTTACCAGAAAATAAAAACTGTGTAAAGTTTTTATAGTAATATTCTCTTTCTTGCTAAAGCATCCCGCACATTCTCAAAATGGCAAAATCAACACAAAAAAATACACCAAATTTTATATTTTGATGCGAGTTTTTTATAGCCTTATTATACAATATTTTTGAGCACTTTTCAAGTGGTGTTTTGTCGTTTTTTAATGATTTTTTGAATTTAAAGAAGGTATGTTTTAGTGGATTTCAGGCCAACTCGCACCAAAATATAAATTATGGTGCATGAATTTAAAGAGTAGTTTAAGCCTGAAAAGGAGGATTAATATGATAGAAGAACAGAGGATTAGAGGACAAGAAGGCAGGCAAGAAACGTCATTAAATACCCTCACCCCTTGTGGAAGAGCGAAATTGCGTACGGACGGAGCGCGAGGAGGCAGAGGGCGAAGGCTTGTCGACAAAATGGCAAAGCCATTGCAGGCGACAACCGTAGACCCGCTAAACGCCGACGAGCAAGAAGCAAAGCGAGTCCGGATAGCGGAACAGCGAGGGCGGATAAGTCCACAAGGACTAAAAGCCCGAGTCTGTGGAGCTTGGAGCAATTTCAAGACAGGGCAGGGTGAGGGGTCAAAGTCATTACATAAAACCCTCTCCCGAATTTGTAAGTTCGCATACTGCTCACTAACAAATTCAACCCTCTCACAAAGAGAGAGGGTAAAAAGCAAAAACGCGTTTACTTTGGCCGAAGTTTTAATCACTCTCGGGATAATCGGCGTAGTGGCGGCGATGACTTTGCCGAACTTTATTTTTAATTACAAAACAAAAGTCATTGTGACCAAGCTTAAGCGCAATCAAAGTATTATGTCGCAGGCGTTCAAGAGGGCTATAGCAGAAGAAGGTGAAATCAGCGGCTGGGGCTTGGAAACAGATACAAAAGAAAGTGTAGAGCTTATTGCATCTAAAATAAAACCTTATCTTAAAATTATTGACGATTGCGGAACCGAAAGATGCGAGTCATACACTCAAGAATATTACCATATTGATCAAAAAACACAACAATCCCAGGGAAAAGTTAAAGATTTTGGCAGTGATATATTTTATAAATTTAGACTTGCAGATGGTACAGAATGGTTTATTCGTTCTTCTGTTGCTATATACTTTGATATAAATGGGAAAAAGGGGCCAAATTCTTTAGGTAGAGATATTTTTCAATTTCATCCGTTAGTAGATGGAACTGCAATTGCTGCCGGTATGGGGCAAGATCCAAAAAGTCATGGTTGGCCATATTGTAACCCAGATGCCGGGCAGGGGTGGTATTGTGCCGCATGGGTTATTTATAAAGAAAACATGGATTATCTTAAATGTGCTGATGAATTGGAATGGAATGGGAAAACAACATGTAAATAACATAAAAAAGCAGATTTCTATTTTTCAGAAACCTGCTTTTTTATTAAATATTCTCTGTTAATTATTCCTTAACATATTCTGCATCAATAACATCATCATCTTTCTTTTCATTTTCTGATGATGCGCTTTCAGAGTTTGCACTCTGAGCTGAGGCATCTTCTTTTTGTACTGCTTCATAAGCTTTTTGAGAAATGCTGAACATTGTCTGCTGCAATTCATCTGACAATTTTTTCAATTCATCTGATGATTTGTTTTCATCAAGAGCTTTTTGCAAAGCTTCTCTTTGTTCATCCAATTTTGATTTGTCAGCGGCATCAATTTTACCTTCGAAATCTTTAACGATTTTTTCTGCTGAACCGATTAAGCTTGTTGCATTGTTTTTAATTTCAGCTTCTTCTTTTTTCTTTTTATCTTCAGCGGCGTTGGCTTCAGCTTCTTTAACCATTTTGTCGATATCAGCTTCTGTTAAGTTAGAAGAGTTTGTGATAGTAATTTTCTGTTCTTTATTAGTTGCCTTATCTTTTGCTGAAACGTTAACAATACCGTTTGCGTCGATATCGAATGTAACTTCAATTTGCGGCAAACCTCTCATTGCAGGCGGAATACCATCAAGTCTGAACATACCTAAAGATTTGTTATCTTTAGACATTGGTCTTTCACCTTGAAGGACGTGGATATCAACGGCTGTCTGGTTGTTTTCGGCAGTTGAAAATACTTGTGATTTAGAAACTGGAATAGTTGTGTTTCTAGGAACCAAAGGAGTCATAACACCGCCTAAAGTTTCAATACCCAAAGTCAAAGGAGTTACGTCTAACAAGACGATATCTTTAACTTCACCAGCCAGAACACCAGCCTGAACTGCGGCACCAACGGCTACAACTTCATCAGGGTTAACTGATTGGTTAGGTTCTTTACCTGTGTATTCTTTTACAAGCTGTTGAACAGCAGGGATACGAGTTGAACCACCGACTAATACAACTTCATTGATGTCATTTTTAGTAATTCCGGCATCTTTTAGAGCGTTTTCAACCGGAGTTTTACATCTATTTAACAAATCACGGCTCAATTCTTCAAATTTAGCTCTTGTTAAGTTCAAATCCAAGTGTTTAGGGCCGTTTGCATCTGCTGTAATGAATGGAAGGTTGATATTTGTTTCCATTACAGAAGAAAGTTCGCATTTTGCTTTTTCTGCGGCTTCTTTAACACGCTGCATAGCCTGTTTGTCACCTTTAAGGTCGATGCCTTCCTGTTTTTTGAATTCTTCACAAATCCAATCCATAACTTTCTGGTCGAAGTCGTCCCCGCCTAAGTGAGTATCACCTGATGTTGAAAGAACTTCATGAACACCGTCACCGATTTCAAGGATTGAAACATCGAATGTACCACCGCCTAGGTCAAATACCAAAACTTTTTCTGCTTTATCTTTTTCAAGACCGTAAGCTAAAGCAGCGGCAGTCGGTTCGTTTACGATACGGAGAACGTCCAAACCTGCGATTTTACCGGCATCTTTTGTTGCTTGTCTTTGAGCATCGTTAAAATAAGCCGGAACTGTGATTACAGCGGATGTAACTTTTTCTCCAAGATAATTTGAAGCATCATCAGCAAGTTTTCTCAAAATCATTGATGAAATTTCTTGCGGAGTGTAATCTTTATCGCCTTCGATTTTTACTTTATAATC
Organism: bacterium; assembly: GCA_017942035.1. Classification (GTDB taxonomy): domain Bacteria; phylum Cyanobacteriota; class Vampirovibrionia; order Gastranaerophilales; family Gastranaerophilaceae; genus RUG14219. Next base: position 25,012 of record JAGAVG010000071.1, read on the forward strand.
TTCACCCATGTGTCTTTTAATAGATGCGATTGTTTTATCAGGATTCAAAATTGCCTGACGTTTTGCAAGCTGTCCGACAAGTCTTTCACCTGTCTTCGAAAAACCAACGATTGAAGGGGTTGTTCTTGAACCTTCTGCGTTGGCAATAACGGTAGGTTTTCCACCTTCCATAACGGCAACTACTGAGTTTGTAGTACCTAAGTCAATACCAATTGTTTTTGCCATAATTTTTGCCTTTCTTTATAACTTTTTACTCTTAACTTTTCTATATTATTGTTATAACACTGTTTTTTTAAATTCTTAGAAAAATAAACAAAAAATTAATATTTTAGAAATGCATTTTTGTAAAAATAGTTACTCTAAAAAATCCGCAAGGATAATATTGCTTACAAGAACTCCTTCAATACTCAGTTTGTAAAAGTTTCCGTCTTTTAGAATGTGACCGCTTTTTAAATATTTGGAAAGTATCGTTGAATATTTTTTTTCAAAATCTATATCATATTTTGAATTAATATTTATTAAATCAATCCCTTTCATTTTTCTAAAACCGAGAAATATTTCTTCTTCAAGCTGTTCTTGTTTGGTTAATTTATGAGAATAAAAAGGTTCGCATGGATTTTGAATGTAATCTTCAAGAACGGCACTATTTGAATATCTGTATCCGTCTGTATATCCATGTGCGGCCAGCCCGAAACCATAGTAGGAATTATTATCCCAATAGTTTGTGTTGTGTTTTGAATTGCAGCCATTTTTTGAAAAATTACTTATTTCATAATGCTCAAAATTCTTTTCAAAAAGTGTTTTTATTGCATCAAGATACATGTCTGCCTGAAGGTCACTGTCAGCAATATTTTTAGGCGGATTTTTATAGAAAAAACACCCTTCTTCTATTTTTAATCCGTAAAGTGATATGTGCTGGATATCGAGTTCTGCGGCTAATTTTAAATCATTAACAAAACTCTCGCAGCTCTGATTTGGAAGCCCGTAAATAAAATCAAGGTTAATATTCTCAAATCCTGCACTTTTTGCGAGTTTTACGACATTTATAACTTGTTTTGAATTATGAATTCGGCCAATGTTTTTTAAAATTTCATCATCAAAACTCTGACATCCGATACTTAAACGATTAATCCCAATTTTATGTAATGATTTCAAATATTTTTCATCTACAGTTTCCGGATTAAGCTCAAAAGTTGTCTCGTAAAAATCTTCTCTGTTAAAAATGTTTACTAAATCCTCAACCTCATGAATTTCCAATAATGAAGGAGTTCCGCCGCCAAAATATAAAGTTTCAATTTTCTCACCTTTATATTTTGATTTAATCTCTTTTTTTAACGCATCAAGATATCCCGATTTTTTTTCAATACAAGGAAATGAAACGAAAGAACAATACTTGCATTTCTGCTTACAAAAAGGAATATGGATATAAACATTTTTTACCATAAATTTATTTTACTATAAAAGGCAATAATTTTAACCCTGTCAAGGATAATCGTCCTTAATCTGCTTTGGTAAATTTGGTAAAAAACGCACCAAATTTTATATTTTGATGCGAGTTTTTTATAGCCTTATTATACAATATTTTTAGACACTTTTCAAGTAGTTGTTTGTCGTTTTTTGATGATTTTTTGAATTTTAAGAAGGTATGTTTTAGTGGATTTCAGGCCCACATGCATCAAAATATAAATTATGGTGCGAAAATTTAAACGTCAGTTTATGGCTGGAAAGGAGACAGGATGCTAGAATATAAAATTATGGAAGGCAAAAATTTGAAAGAGGATAATATGATAAAAAATAGTCATTGCGAGCGAAGCAGTAGGGTAGACTTTAGTCTACCAGAAAAATTGGATTGCCAATTTGCTGATCGTCGTAAAACGGCGTTTACTTTGGCTGAAGTTCTAATCACTCTCGGAATAATCGGCATTGTGGCGGCGATGACGTTGCCGGCGTTGATTGGTAAGTATCAGAAATTGCGCAATGCTACTCAATTAAAGGTTACTTATTCAATCATTTCGCAGGCTTTTAAACAAGCTGAAGCTGATTATGGAGATTCAAAGTTTTGGTTTTCTGATATGTATGGCAAAACTTCCGGGAGTGAAGCTTATCTCAATGAGCTGGCGGATAAATATTTTTTACCTTATGTTAAAGTCGCAAAAGACTTCGGTTATCAGTCATTAAATAATATAAAATATGGCAATTTATACTACCTAAATAAAACAAAATTTACAAATGCACCATATACTATGTCACGCATTGTAATTTTATCTAATGGTACTCTTGTATGGTTTACTATTACCGGAAACTGTACTATCGGCAGTGACGGGCATTGTGCTTCAGATTGGTGGTTTACAGGTTTTCGAGTATATTTGGACATTAACGGAATGAAAAAACCAAACACTCTCGGCAAAGATGTTTTTGTATTAAATTATCAACTGTATAATACCAACGATTCCAGTTATGCAAAATTATTGCTTTATGGAGCAGGTAATTCAGAAGATGGATTAAAAGAGAACTGTTCTTTAAATGGATCTGGGCTTTCTTGTGGTGCACTAATTCAACACGACAATTGGAAAATTAATTACGATTGGTGAATTAGATTATCAGTTACTATGATACTTTACTTTAATTCTTGATGAAATATAATTTAGATGTAATTTGCGACTAAAAAAGGAGAAAAATTATGTCAAGAAAACCTATTATTGCAGGAAACTGGAAAATGAATTTATTACAATCTCAAGCAAAAGAAGTTTTTGAAGGGGTTAAAGATTTTTGTAAAGATTACACTGCTCAAGAATTGCCAACAGTAGTTATAGCTCCTGTTTTCACATCTATTTCAGCAGTTGAATCAGTAAAATGTGATTGCGGATGCGGCGGAAAGAAAATTTCTATTGCCGGTCAAAACTGCCACTGGGAAAACTCAGGCGCTTATACCGGTGAAATTTCTGTAGAAATGTTGAAAGATGCCGGATGCGATTATGTTATCATCGGACACTCTGAAAGAAGACAATACTTCTCTGAAACTGATGAAATGATTAACAAAAAAGCAAAAGCAATTTTAGCTGGCGGTTTAATCCCTATTATCTGCTGCGGTGAAACTCTTGAACAAAGAGAATCAGGTGTTACAGATTCTTGGATTTCAGGACAAATCAAAGCTGCATTAGAAGGAATTTCTTCTGAAGATGTAGCTAAATCAGTTATCGCTTACGAACCAATCTGGGCTATCGGAACCGGTAAAACTTGTGATTCAGATGAAGCAAACAGAGTTATCGCTATGATTAGAAACACCGTTAAAGAAGTTGCAGGTGCTGAAGCCGCTGATTCTATCAGAATTCTTTACGGTGGATCTGTTAAACCAAACACTATCGCTGAACAAATGTCTAAATCAGACATCGACGGCGCTTTAGTAGGCGGTGCATCTTTGAAAGCTGAAAGCTTTAACGAAATTATTGCAAACACAATGAAAGTTGCTGTTAACGCTTAATTTCTTTAAGTTAAAAGTATATTAAAAAGGCCCGAAAAGGGCCTTTTTGTTTGCAAAATTATTTATAAATATTATACAAAACAAACCATGCCGACAAAATTCAGTTAGCATGGTTTATTTTATATACTTTTATAGTATTTATTTAGCTTCAGCCGGTTGTTTAGGTTCTTCCGGTTTTTCTTCGGCTTTTACTTCCGGTTGAGCCGGAGTTTCAGGCTTTTGTATCATAGCTGCATTATAATTTGCAAGAGCTTCTGCTCCTTTTTGTTCTTGAACAGCCGGCTGATTTTCAGCGACAGGAGGTTCTGCGGGTTTATTTTCTACATTTTGTGCTTGCTGTTCTACGCCTCTAAATGCGATGCCATTCATACATATCGGTCTAATCATAATCTTTTTTCTCCTTACTACTTACTTCTATTTAAAAAATTCTCAATAAAAAAAATTGCCTTTTTTTATACTTTTGTAAAGGCAATTTTAAATTTTATTTATTTTGATTTGGGCTTTCGTATTCAATACCCATTTCTTTTAGTGTTCTGATAAAGTTCTGGGCGCATATTTTCTGAGCCTCAGGAGGTACAATTCTCAGGATTTCTACGGTTTTTGATATTACCGGATCTTTATCGTACCAGCGGTTATTTGCGTTAACCGGCTTAACCATTGCGTAAAATTTATCAACTGTTTCTTTTGAAACTTTTTCCTCAATTTTTTGTAAAAAAATCTCTGCTTGAGCTCTCAATTCAGTTTGATAATTCTTCAAAAGCTCAATTACTTCTAATAGCAGCGGGTCGTGATCGTACCAGCGTTTATAAGTAGGACTCATTATGCATTCCCTCCGTTAGGTCGATAGGCTCCTGTTCATTTTTGCGCTCTATCTTTCCTCCTAACAATCTTATCTTATTTTCAAAATTTTCGTATCCTCTATCTATATGATGTAAGTTTTCGATTGTTGAAGTTCCGTCAGCCATCAATGCTGCAACTACTAAAGATGCTCCGGCTCTCAAATCGCTTGCGGCAAGAGTAGTGCCGGTAAGCTTTTTAACCCCTTTTATAATTGCATGATTTCTGTCCTGATGAATGTCAGCACCCATTCTGCGGAGTTCCGGAACCTGCATAAATCTATTTTCATACAGACTTTCGGTAATAATTCCGACACCATCCGCAGTTGTCAAAAGCGTCATAGCCATTGACTGCAAATCCGTCGGAAATCCCGGATACGGCTGGGTTACGAAATTTATTGACTGGAGTTTGTTTTTACAGCTTACTTCCAAAGAATTTGGCTCAACAAGCTTAATATTTGCACCCATTTTTAACAATTTATCAGTAAAGAATGTCAAATGAGCAGGGAAAACGTTTTTAATCAAACCTTTTCCGCGGGTTGCAATGATTGCGCTCATGAATGTTCCAGCCTCAATTCTATCCGGAATGGTTGTATATTCAATTCCATGGAGTTTTTCAGGTTTAACCCCGTTGATTACGATTTCTGATGTTCCGGCACCGATAATATCAGCACCCATTGAGTTCAAAAAGTTTGCAAGGTCAACGATTTCAGGTTCCTGAGCGGCATTTTGAATTCTTGATGAGCCTTGTGCCAAAACTGAAGCAAGCATCAAGTTTTCTGTTGCGCCGACAGACGGAATATCCAGATATATTTCAGCTCCGGTTAACTTCGGAACTTTTGCATGCACATATCCATTTTCAATTTTAATCTTAGCACCCAGCGCCTCAAGACCTTTTATATGAAAGTCAACTCTTCTTTCGCCGATAGCGCATCCGCCGGGCAGTGCAACGATTGCCTCTTTACATCTTGAAACCAGAGCTCCAAGAACAATAAAAGACGCTCTCATTTTGCTTACCAGTTCGTATTTAGCCGTAATATTTGTGATATTCACAGCATCAATCGTTACGGATTTTTCTTCCTTGTTATACTCCGTTTTCGCACCTAATTGAGCAATAACGTTCAACATAATCTCTACGTCTGTCAAATCCGGTACGTTATATATTTTTGTTTCGCCTTTTGCTAGAATTGCGGCGGCCATTAATTTTAAAACTGAATTTTTAGCGCCTCCAATTGAAACTTCACCTTTTAAAGGTGTTCCGCCTTTTATATAATATTTCTCTGTCAATTTTCCTCCGGAAAATACGTTTTCCTAATACCTACTAATATAATAATACAACTATAATTCCTTTGTGTAAATAAATTAAATAATGTAAAGAAAATTTATATAGAAAAACATTTTTGCCTGTTCCGTTGAGTCAAAAATAAACTATGTTACAGTTTGTACGGATAATCATCTTTTAACTCCCACCGGACACAGTCCGGCCTTACGTGTTGCCGGTTTTGGTTAAATCCTATCAACTTTCGTATGATGGGATGGCTGGGAATTGTTTTTACTTACAATTTATATGGATAATCTTCTTTGAATTCCCATCCGTCATGCATTAATAACCCGCTGCAATATGCCGAATTAGATTTACATTCATTTAGAAGATCCGTTCTGGATGTAAAAGTTTCGCCAACAAAACTACAAAAATATTTTTGTTCATTTCCACAGTGATTTATACTAACACTACCACCATTACATAAAAGAAAAATAAAAATATCTTTTCCACGCTGGTTTGGTTTCTTTTCTCCATTGGCACCAAAATATAAAATTTGGTGCGTTTTTTGTTAAATTTTATTATAAAAAATGTTGGGGTAGAAACCCAACATTTGTGCTTTCTGTTAATTAGATAAATAATATAGTAATAAAACCAAGGAGCCTTTTTAAAGGCTCCTTGGTTCATTTATTCTATTTTTTACGGTAGTTTTTGCGGGTTACCATTCTGGTTGTATCGTTTGAGGTAGATCGTATCGCCGTTTTTAATTGTTATTGTTTTTATGTAGTAAACTGTTCCATTACATGTACTGTTCACCACTTGTCCGTTACAGCCTTCATTTGCTCTACCGTATTGATCAAATGTGTAGTAACCGCCACTAAGCAATGAGCCTTGGCTACCATTTGGTCCACCGAGTTCACCGTTGAGATAGAAGCTTGGTGTTGGGCAACCTCCTGTATTATATTGGCTACATTGTGCAGTAGTGCCTGTATAGTGATGTGTTAGGTCGCGGAATTGTATCTGAATAGGGCTTGCAGGAATATTTACATAAGTACAAACCTTTGATTCATTGTAACTTCCAAATGAGCCATGTTCTATAGTTGGATTTTTTGCCCAGATGTTGGTTGGATCAGCAGAGTTCCATCTCCATTCAACGCTCTGAGTTTCATTCATAGTACCGTTTTCTGTACATATTTGGAATTTTTTACCTGTTGTTCCGCCTGTTGGGTTAATATATGCCATTACTCGACATTTGTCACCTGTTACTGTTAATTTACCGGTTTTAGTCTTGATTCCAGTATCTCCATTTTCGAATCTACAAGAACCCTCCATTACTGAGATTCCTTGGAATGTACCTCCGCTTGCTTCTGCGGCAGATACATTAACCTGAGAACCTGTTGTTATTTCTTTTGATTTGTGTGCAGTCGTACCATCTGTTGTAACTCCATCAATAGTCAATGTACCGACTGAATTAGTTACCCAGAATTCTACTGTTGTTTTTGATGTTGTAGCTTCTTCAAAGTAAGCCAGATATGTACAATCTTTTGTACCTGCGGCTTTTACCGCTATGCTTGCATTCGTCAATTGTGCACCTTGTACTAATTCACAATCACCGTACATCTTACGCCATGCTTTGAACTTGTAGCCATCGTTAGCCGTTACTCTTGAACCTATTGTGAAACCAATTTCTAGTTCTGAACTAGGGTTGCTTACTGTTCCTTTACCTCCAAATGCGGCAAAGGTTACTTTTATTTTCTTAACATCAGGTTCATTCTTCGTATATCCTGCATTAAAGCCACAATCCCCCTCTACTTTACTTATATTCAATTCCGCGGAACTTAAGTCGGCACTTTCTGTTGAACAGTTCTCTCCGCCTTTTACTACGCTCCAGCCGTTAAATGTCCAGCCTTC
>JAGAVG010000072.1 GCA_017942035.1 bacterium
ATTTGTCTATTAATTTTCAAATGCGGAGTTAGACAAATGTACTAGTTAAAGAATTTAGTAAAAAAAATACACCAAATTTTATATTTTGGTGCGAGTTTTTTATAGCCTTATTATACAATATTTTCCGCCACATTTCAAGTGGTGTTTTGTTGTTTTTTGATAATTTTTTGAATTTTGAAAGGGTATGTTTTAGTGAGTTTCAGGCCAATTCGCACCAAAATATAAATTATGGTGCATGAATTTAAAGGATAATTTAAGAAAAAATGGAGGATAATAGTATGAATATAGAGGACAAGAAGGTCGCATTTACTCTGGCAGAGGTTTTGATTACTCTCGGAATAATCGGTATTGTGGCGGCTCTCACCATGCCAACTTTAATTCAAAAGCATCAGGAGCGGGTTACGGTTAGCAAGGTTAAGAAGTTCTATTCTATCATGTCTCAGGTGCAATTATTAGCAATCAAAGACCATGGTTATTTAGATGAATGGGATATGCCGGATGGAGTGACAAGTGTAAGTGCTGTAAAATTCATGAGTTATTTCAAGCCATATTTAGAAATTGCAAAAGATTGTGGCACTTCTAGCGGATGTTTACAAAATGGAACTATCAAGATTCTGAATGGCAATAACTGGTTGAATTATGATTCAGCTAGTGCATATTACAAATTAATTTTAAATGATGGAACATACATGTGGTTAAAAGCTTCAAACGGTGCGTATTGTGCATCACCTGATGGAGCTTTAGAAAACGTTTGTGGAGTTATATGGGTTGACGTTAACGGCAAAAATTCCCCTAATACGATAGGGCGGGATATTTTTAGCTTTGCAATAACTAAAAACAGCATAGTAAGACCTAATAACAATGACTGCAAAATAGATGCTGCCGGTTGGTCTTGTACTAATTGGATTTTAGAAAAAGGCAACATGGATTATTTGAAAAAGTAGTAAAATAAAGTTTATTTAGTGATTAATATCTGTAAATTTAATTTAATATAATTTCCAATAAAATATTGTTTGTGATAAAATATTCTGGTTGATTTTTTGTGATTTTAAAATCGGAGCAAGACAGATGACCAGTTATTCCAGTATTATGAGTAAAATTTCTGATGTAAAAATACTTTGTATCGGCGATATTATGCTTGATAAATTTATATATGGGAAAGTTAACAGAATTTCTCCGGAAGCTCCCGTTCAGGTGCTTAACTTAAAAAATACAAAAGAAATGCTTGGCGGTTGCGGCAATGTTGTTGCAAACCTTGCTTCCCTCGGATGTCAGACTGATTATATTGGGATTGTTGGAAATGATGCTAACGGAAGAAAAATTTCAAAACTTTTGAAATCCGCAAACTGTCATTTCCATCTTTTGAAACTTGATGATTATTCAACTATTGTTAAATCAAGATTTATTGCAGGAAACAACCATATTTTAAGAGTCGATGAAGAAGAAAAACTTCCGATAATGCAGAACCTTCTGCCTCAATATCAGAGAATACTGGAACGTGCAGTTAAAAATGTAGATATTGTACTGCTTTCAGATTATAATAAAGGACTTTTTACCAATGAGACTACTCAGCTTATAATAAATACCTGTAAAAAATACGGTAAAAAAGTTATTGTTGATCCAAAAGGAAAAGATTACACAAAATATTCAGGTGCAACTTTTGTAAAACCAAATTTGAAAGAATTTCAGGAAGCAACCGGAATAGAGATTAATCCGCTTAATAAAAAAGATTTCAGTGAAAAAATTAAATTGGGTGCAAAGAAACTTTTCAATGAGTGTAATATTGAAAATATAATGGTCACAATGAGTGAGCACGGAATACTTTATATAAGTTCAAGTGAGCCGGAGAAAATAACTTGGCTTCCTACTGAAGCAAGAGAAGTTTTTGATGTATCCGGTGCAGGCGATACAACGATTGCAGTGTTCACACTGGCTCTTGCTCTCGGCTTGGACACTATAGACGCAATGAAATGGGCAAATCTTGCCGCAGGTATTGTTGTCGGAAAAGTCGGAACGGCTTGTGTTTCTCTTGCTGAACTTGAAAAAGCCATCAGAAACAATAGTTTATCCGATAATTCCGAACATTCATCAAAAATCGTTACTCTTGAAAACGCTAAAAATATTGTAGAAGACTTAAAGCTTAAAGGAAAAGTTATCGGATTTACTAACGGATGCTTTGATATTATGCATTTAGGCCATTTGCATTCTTTTGCCGAAGCAAAGAAAAATTGCGACTGCTTGATTGTAGGAATAAATTCTGATAAATCAGTTAAGAGATTAAAGGGTGATTCACGCCCTCTGCAGGATGAAATTACAAGAAGCAGTCTTGTTGCCGCATTGATGTATGTTGATTATGTTGTATTATTTGATGATGATACAGCACTTCCTCTAATTCAGGAATTAAAACCGGATGTTATAGCTAAAGAAGGTTACGAAATAGAAAACTGGCCGGAAGCTCAATTAGTTGTAAGCTACGGCGGTAAAGCTATTACCCTGCCGAGACTTGAAGGATACTCAACAACAAACTTTGTAAATAAATTAAAGGAACTTACGCATGTATAATTATATAGAGAAAAAATTTGATGATATATCTCAAAATTTTATAAACTTGAAAAAACTTTCGCCGGTAATAAACGAAACAGCACAAATTTGTATTGAAGCTCTGAAATCAGGCAACAAAATAATGTTCTGTGGTAATGGCGGTTCAGCCGCAGACAGTCAGCACCTTGCGGCTGAACTCGTTGGAAGATATAAATTAAACAGAAAAGCATACAATTCCATAGCTCTTACAACTGATACGTCAATTTTGACTGCAGTAGGAAATGATTTCGGATACGATACAATTTTTGAAAGACAGGTTGAAGGTCTCGGAAATTCCGGCGATATTTTGATAGGGTTATCGACCAGCGGAAACAGTAAAAACGTTGTTCTTGCCTTTGAACTTGCGAAAAAAATGGGAATAAAAACCGTAGCTTTCACTGGCTCTAATATGAGTAAAATGCAAGAACTTGCCGATTACACCATAAATGTTCCGTCAAACGTGACTAATAATATTCAAGAAATGCATATCGCTGTCGGACATCTGATTTGCGAAATAATAGAGAAAGAACTTTTGCCAAAAACTAAAGCTCTCTTTCTTGACAGAGACGGCGTTATAAATATTGATAAAGGTTATACGTACAAAATCGAAGATTTTAAATTTGTAGATGGAATTGTCGAGGTTTGCAAAAAAGCTCAAGATAAAGGCTATAAAATTATTGTAATCAGTAATCAATCCGGAGTTGAGCGCGGATATTACACAATTGAAGACATGAATATCTTTAATGATTACATGAAAGCCAAATTCAGAGAAAACGGTGTTGAAATTACAGACGTTTTTTGCTGTCCTTCTTTAAATTCACCGGACAGAAAGCCGAATTCGGGAATGTTTGAGAAAGCCCGTGACAAATATAATGTCGATATGAAAAATTCATTTTCAATCGGAAATTCTGAAAGAGATATTATTGCAGCTTACAATTGCGGTGTCGAAAAAAATTGGCTTTTAACCGAAAATATTAATGCTGAAACTATAGCATCTGATAAAGTTACATCGTTAAAAGATATCGTCTTGTTTGCCGAAAAAATCGGAGTTTAAAATTTTTTTTGCAAAACAAGATTTAATAGTTTACACCTTGTAAAGATTATTTTAAAACTGGAAGTTTTAAAAATTTTGTGATACAATGAATCCATAGATTACTAAGACTTGGAAGAGAAGGAGAATATTTTGGCTCAGCAAAATATGTTTGAAGATGGGAAAATTGTTCCTGTAAATATAAGAGAAGAAATGAAACGCTCTTACATCGACTATGCAATGAGCGTTATTGTAGGACGTGCACTTCCGGATGTTCGAGACGGCCTAAAGCCTGTTCACAGGCGTATTCTTTACGCAATGAATGAACTTGGAATGGCGCCGGATAAACCATTTAAAAAATGTGCCCGTATCGTTGGGGAAGTTCTCGGTAAATACCACCCGCACGGCGATAGTTCCGTATATGAAGCGCTCGTAAGACTTGCGCAAGATTTCAACACAAGATACCTTGTTGTAGACGGGCATGGTAATTTCGGATCAGTTGACGGTGACGGAGCAGCCGCAATGCGTTATACAGAAGCAAGAATGAATAAAATTACTCCGAGCATGCTCGCTGATATTGATTGTGAAACTGTCGAATTTGAACCGAACTTTGATGGTTCTTTGCAAGAACCGTCAGTTCTTCCTGTTAGACTCCCTATGCTTTTACTGAACGGTTGTTCAGGTATTGCAGTTGGTATGGCAACAAATATTCCTCCTCACAACCTTTGTGAAGTTGTTGACGGAACAATTGCATTGATTGACAATCCGAATATTACAATTCCGGAATTGATGGAACACATCAAAGGCCCAGACTTCCCGACCGCAGCTACTATCGTAGGACTAAGCGATATTAAACAAGCTTATGAAACCGGAAGAGGTTCAATCAAAATGTCTGCGGTTTCTACATTTGAAGAAATTGCCGGAGGCGGCGGGAGACAATCCAGAACAGCAATTGTCGTTACTGAAATTCCTTATCAGGTCAACAAAGCAATGCTTATTGAAAAAATCGCCGAACTTGTAAAAGACCAGAGAATAACAGGTATTTCTGATATTCGCGACGAATCCGACCGCGACGGTATGAGAATTGTTATTGAGCTTAAACGTGATGCAAAACCGGAAGTTGTTAGAAATAACTTGTTTAAATATACACAGCTTGCAACAACATTCGGTGTAAACATGCTTGCACTTTGCGGAAAACAGCCGAGATTGCTCAACTTGTACGAAGTTTTGAACGAATTTGTTGAACATAGAATTGAAATCGTTACAAGAAGAACAATTTTCTATCTGAAAAAAGCAAAAGTAAGAGCGCATATTTTAGCCGGCTTAATCATTGCATTAGGTTCAATTGATGAAGTTATTGAGCTTATCAAGAAGTCCAAAACAACTGATGATGCAAGAACAGGTTTGATGTCAAGATTTGGACTTGATGCGGATCAATCTAACGCAATCCTTGAAATGCAATTGAGAAGATTAACAGGATTGGAACAGGATAAGGTTAAAGCCGAATATGACGAGTTAATCAAGAAAATTGCAGAATACGAAGACATTCTTGCAAGCCGTCAGAAAATTTTGAACATTATCAAAACAGAACTCCTTGAAGATAAAGAAAAATACGGTGATGACAGAAAAACTCAAATCGTTCCGGATCAGGGCGAAGTCACAATTGAAGATTTGACTCCAAACACTCCGATGGCTGTATTTATTACACATCAAGGATATTTGAAACGTATTTCTCTTGATACATTCGAAAGACAAAACCGTGCAACCCGCGGAAAATCAGGTATGAAAACCAAAGAAGATGATGATATTCAACATTTCTTCACCGCAATGATGCATGATAAAGTGTTGTTCTTCTCAACTAAAGGTACAGCATACAGCTTGAACGTTTATGACTTCCCGGAAGGCGGACGTCAGGCGAAAGGTTTACCGATAATCAATGTACTTCCGATTGATCAGGATGAAAAAATTACCGCAGTTGTTCCTGTAAGCAATTTCTCACAGGATTTGAACTTGATTATGCTTACGAAAAAAGGCTACATCAAACGTATTGAACTTGATAACTTTGCAAACATCAGAAAGAACGGATTGATTGCAATAGGTCTTGAGGAAGGCGACGAACTCAGATGGGTAAAACTTGCCACCGCTAAAGATGAAATCATTATAGGAACCTCAAACGGTATGGCAATCAGGTTTGGTATAAACGATTTGAGACCGTTAGGCAGAAGCGCAAGAGGTGTCACAGCAATGAAACTTCGTGCAGGTGATGAAATCGTCGGATGCGATATCGTACCTAGAGATTACGACGCTGACTTGTTGGTTGTAACTTCAGACGGCTTTGGTAAACGTACAAAACTTTCTGAATTCAGAACTCAAAACAGAAGCGGAATAGGTCTGATTGCAACTAAATTCAAATCACCAAGCTCAAAACTTGTTGCATTGACAATCGTTCAGGATTCCGACGATATTATGATGGTAACTGCAAACGGTGTTGTAACAAGACTTAACGCAGGTTCAATCTCTCGTCAAGGCCGTCCGGCAACAGGTGTAAGAGCTCAAAACTTGACAGAAGGCGACACTGTTGTATCTGTAAACAAAATTTTAAATCCGGATGAAGATAATACCCTTAAAACTTCGGATGAAAAAGCAGAAGATACACCGGTTGTAGAACAAGCGAGCCTTTTGGAAAACCCGGAAGAATAAATGTTAAATATAAATTAAAAGATGGCGGATTTTGAAAATTGTCCGCCATTTTTTATGCCTGTTATTTATTAAAGCTTGTACGGATAATCTTTTTTGAACTCCCAATTATCCATTTCCAATAACCTGGCACAGTATAGAGCATTATCCTTGCAGTATCCAAGATAAGCATCCCTTGTAAAATTTCCTCTATCCCATATCACTCTGCGTGTTCCAAAGTTATGATTTTCTGGGAAAAACATTCTAGCATACGATTCTGAACTTACCTCAAAGTTAAATCGATCATAACCCGCTTTATTAGGGCGTTTATTACCGTTAATATCAAATATCATATCAAATGCACCGCCGTTATATAGGTGCATAGAACTTCCATCCTTAAAATAAACGGTAACGTGAGATTTTACACTAATCGTTCCTTCTTCATCAACATCTGTTTCACCATCTTTGATATCGACATATTCCATATAAGGTGCAAAATATTTTTCAAAAAAACGCCTTTGTTCACTAAAATTGGCATTCCAATCCAAATTACCTGCTTCATCCAGTATGTCACCATTTCTAGCCCAATCTATACTCGGTCCGTTGTCGTTTTCAGAAAACATCATAACCTGATTCAATGTAGTGTTAAATTTTTTAAGCCTTGCACTTGCTTCATGTTTTTTATAATTCTGAATCAACGCCGGCAAGGTTAAAGCCGCAACAACCCCGATTATTCCGAGAGTGATAAGAACTTCGGCCAAAGTAAACGCAACCTTATTGTCCTCTATATTCATACTATTATCCTCCATTTTTCTTAATTTGCCGTTTAAATTTTCGCACCATAATTTATATTTTGGTGCGAATAGGCCTGAAATCCACTAAAAAATACCCTTTCAAAATTCGAAAAATCATCAAAAAACGACAAAACACCACTTGAAAAGTGTCTAAAAATATTGTATAATAAGGCTATAAAAAACTCGCACCAAAATATAAAATTTGGTGCGTTTTTTGTTAATTATTTATTAATTTAATATCAAATGTATCTTTAAAAAGCTCAAGAACGCTCGGGTTTATTACTGTTGGCGGGCACTGAGAAAAATATACGTTTTTTGCGCCTGCCGATTTTAGTGAAACGATTTGAGATAATGCGCTGCTATCGCATTTCATCAATATAAATTCAAGCCGCTCAGAATTTATTCTGAATTTTTCAAAAATTAATCCTAAAAATCTACTCAAAATTGCGTAGTTATTTGATATATTTATGTGTAAAAGATTTTTGGACGGTATTTTATGTGAAAAACTTATGATAAAATTTTCATTTGATAAATCTTTTAAATATGACTGGAAAAAATCAATTTCTTCTGTGGTTTGAGAACCAAATCCGACAATTATGAGTTTTTTATAATTTTTTTCGTCAAAATCCTTTTTTATGGTTTCAAGTTTTCTCTCAAAGGTTGAAATATCATATCCGACTTCTAATTCTGCTCGTTTCTGGCCTTTTACAAACCCTCGGGCAAAATTTGCTGATTCAATCAGGTTTTTATAGTCTTTATCTGCCGATTTTATACCTTTTGGAACAAGTTCATCTGATGAAAATAATCTTCCGCGATAAAAATATTCCATTTTCTGTACACCTCTTTTAGTAAGCAATATTGCGCCAGGAAAAGTTGCAAAATCAAGCATCATGCTTTCCTGCGAATTTCCGAAATGTGCTTTCAGATTTGCGTAAGTTTTGAACTTTTCAAAGGCGTGTGCGATTAACATATTCCCGTTTGTATAAATATCTATATTTTCAGATTTACAGCTTTCAAGAACTTTTAAAAGTTCAACAAGGTTGTCTCCGCCCACAAGAATTGCTTTATTTTTCTCGCTGGAGGAACTTACTTTTGTACTTGTCATCTTGCCAAACCTTTCATCCATATTTTTAAAGGTTTCAGCCATCATTTTAGAATTAAGCTCAGCCAGCTTTATTACAATATTTTTTAATGATACAAAACTTTGTTTTCGATTTATTGCGCGGCTGAAACATTCGATTATTGTTTTACTGTATTCGGGATAACTTTTATATTCGGAAAGTTCAAGATAATTGATGCAGGTGCTTTTTAAGATGTTCAAAAATATTTCGCGAAGATATTTAATCTCAGGGCTGATATTTTTTCTGAGTTTTGTGATAAGTTTCTGGCCGGATTTAATCAAATCAGAAATTGTAAAATCGTCATTCAGTACAATTTTATTCGCCGGTAATCTAACGTAATCACTGGATTTTAAATATTTATCTTTAATTTTATTGTAATTTGAATACTGCTTTGAAAATATGGAAAGAATTTGAGATTCAGAAAAATCATCTGTAGTATCAAGATTTGCTACTATTTCAAGCAATTCAACCGCATAATTTTCATCTGTTTCATCGAGTTTTAACATACAAAATGCGGTTTGCGCAAGAAGTGCTATCATAAGCGATTTAACAGCTCCGACATTTGGAGAAACCGAACATGTTCCCCGCGAAGCGCAGCCGTATTCAAAATTATTTACCTGAGAATAATTAAACACTTTATTATGAACCTCTTAATCTATTTTTTAAATGCATCTTTTAAAAATGTAATAATAGCATCTGAATCATACAGCGCAAGATTTTTTTCTTCATCGTACAAAAACGGAACCTGATCATGACCGCCTATTTTCATAAGAGTTTCGAAATTTTTTTTATTATTCGCATCCCTTTTTTCGTATTCAATATGGTTGGCATCCATAAAATCCATTACTTTTCTGCAATACGGACAGGTTTCTAGTTCAAATAGTTCAAGCATAACAATCTCCTTGACTTTATTATGCTTGATTAATATTTTTTTTAATCCCCGACAAGGATAATATTCACTTATGTATGATATTTTCTGTATAATACTAAGCTTTACAGCAGATGTTTTTTTTGATAGCATTTGAAAGATAAATATTTTTGGTATAAGGTTAAGATATGAATAAGAAGAATATATTAGTTGTTTTTGGAACGCGTCCGGAGGTTATAAAGCTTGCTCCGGTAATTTTAGAACTTAGAAAACACCCTGATAAATATAATGTAATAGTGTGTAATACTGAACAGCAAAAAGAGCTTTCAAATCAGACTCTTGCATACTTCGGGCTTAAGGCTGATTTAAATCTTGATTGTATGAGAGCAAATCAAACTCTCGCACAAGTTCAGATAAGAATTTTATCAGCGCTTGATAAAGTTTTTGATGAAAATAAAATTGACGCAACCATAGTTCAAGGCGATACTATGACAGTGTTATGCGGAGCGTTAACCTCGTTTTATCGTAAAGTTCCGGTATTTCATGTAGAGGCCGGACTCAGATCTTACGATATATATGAACCGTTTCCGGAAGAAATTATGCGCCAGATGACTTCGCGCGTTGCAGAAATCAATTTTGCGCCGACTGAGGCAAATAAAACAGCATTAATAAAAGAAAATATTTCTGCCGATAAAATTCATGTTGTAGGCAATACTGTAATTGATGCGCTGTTTTGCCTCTCTGATGAAACAATGGCAAACGCAAAAGATTTCTTCTCTTCTCAAGGAATATATATAGATGAAAATCTTGTGTTGATAACAGCTCATAGAAGAGAAAATCATGGTGATAGAATTGATAGAATTATCAGTGCGATAGAAAAGCTTGCACAAGACTTTTCTAATCACACATTTATTATACCGGTTCATCCAAACCCGAATGTTAAAGATAAAATTCATTCTAGGCTTGAAAGATATTCTAACATCAAGCTTTTAACACCTTTGGATTATCCAAATCTTGTATATTTGATGAAATCGGCAAAACTTATACTAACTGATTCCGGCGGGATTCAAGAAGAGGCCCCGTCATTTGGCTGTCCTACTCTTGTGATGCGCTATGAAACAGAACGTCAGGAAGGTATTGAGGCAGGTGTTTCAACACTTGTCGGTGCTGATTATGAAAAAATAGTCGAATTAAGTTCTGATATACTTTCAAAAACACGTTCTCAAACGAGACTAAAGGCTTCAAATCCTTATGGAAATGGAAAATCTGCCCGGGGTATTGAGCAGATAATAAATAGTTACTTTAGTTAAGTATAAAGATTAAGTTTTTGATAGTCACTATACCTTGTTCAGGTATTCACATTTCCTTATTGTTTCAGGGTGTCTGCCAACAACGTTTGTACTGTAACGCGGACTGTTGGAGACTTTATAATTTATGCTCGGAATTGTCGTAATCTCATTACGGTATTTCCTCAAAAGACGCATTTCTCTGTCTTTTATCTTCATATTGAAAGTAAGCTCTTTTGTTTCTTTTTTCTTGTTAGAAATTTTATTTAATATTGCCAAGAATACAAGCAGGCCAACTCCGGCACCAAATTTATATCCGGTGTAATCATTATGTACCGGCTGCGGAGACGCATTTGGAGTTTCAAAGATTACATTTGATTTTGAAATTCCCGGAGCCTGAATATATATTTTTGCGGATTTATCGCCGTAATTTTCAACAACAAAACTATTTACATCCGCAACATTTCTATACAAGGTAGAAACATTTGAGGCTACAGAAACCCCTTTAACGGTAAGTTCAAGCACTCCTGCATCCGAAACTTTTTTCTTTATTCCAGCCGGCATGTCTGATCTTAAAATTATGTTGTATCCTTTATCTGTGCCTTCCAGTAAAACTGCGTTCAATATATTGTCTGAGGCGTAGGCCGCTACAGACACACACAACAATGATATTATTGATATAAATGTGATAAATCTTTTCACTTTCCTCTCCCCAATCTTTTCTACATATTCAATATACAAAATCATGCGAAGATATACATCAATCAAGTTGTTTAGTCACCGGTAAATCCAAAGATTGATTTAAAAATCATTTTATATTTTGCAGGGATATAAAAAAATAAATTATTCTGCCCTTTTATATTCGACTTCATAATTAAGAACTTTTAATATAAGCATAAACTCTTCATATTGCAGCGTTTTTCTGGCTAGTTTATCCGAAATAGACGTCATGGTATATTTTTTGCCGGAAATTTTTGACATATCATCCGCTAATTTTATTTAATAGAAGGCCAGAGGTTAAGAAGTCAGGAAGAAGGTAAGTCGGATTTACTAATCCGACAATATACTGGATTACCGCGCTCACTACGTTCGCTCGCAATGACGAAATTGACGCAAAAAAAACGCACCAAATTTTATATTTTGATGCGAGTTTTTTATAGCCTTATTATACAATATTTTTAGACACTTTTCAAGTGGGCCTCTGTCATTTTTTGATAATTTTTCGAATTTTGAAAGGGTATTTTTTAGTGGATTTCAGGCCTA
>JAGAVG010000073.1 GCA_017942035.1 bacterium
AAAACATCCATTTTTGAACAGTCCGTTACATGAAAAAATATCCCCTCGTAAAAGGGATAATCTTCAACCACGTACTTAAAAATAGGGTTATTTTTGATATAGATTTTAAATATCTTATTCATCTAATTTCACTTCTTTTAGCCCGAAACCGAAGTTTGATTTGTACGCTCGAAAGTAATATCACCAGCTGCAAAAAATACGTTCATTCCTTGATATAGCGTTATTTCTTGCGTAAGTTCGGAGTAATACATTACTCTTCCAGACTCGTCAAGCTCAAAAATATATCTTGCAATTCCTGCATTTGCTGAAAATTCATTTGGGAACTCAAGCCTTATTTTATTTGAAATAATTCCGTTTGAAGAATAGTCCCAAGTTTCAGAATTGTTTCGGACTTTTATTCTGGCATATCCGGTAGAAGCATCGGGCTCAGCATTTTCGGGCAATATCCCTGAATCATCAATTGCCACAGTTGATAAACCTATATAAGTATACGTTGGCGGTGTATAATTTATAATTCCTCTAACATGATTGTTTTCAAGATCTGCTTGATATTTTGTTATCATAAAATCAATCCTTTCTAATTTTCTTTAATTTTAGATTTGAATGTTATATATCCCTCAGCGCGCCGAAATTTCTGACCTTTCCTATCAATCAAAACAGGTTGGTGAACGTATTTTCCGTATAAATTTTCTGTATCTTTCTCGTCCAAACTGACAGTGAATCGGTAATATAAATATCCTGTTTCATCATCGCCGTCCCGAAGAATTGTGCAATTTTTTACAAGAATTGGACTATGTTTCATACCGATAGGTGTTAGATACCACTTTGCACTGTCATCTTGCAAGTCGAGCGGTTCGCCATCCTCGTAGTAAACTCTAAATTCAAGTACTATTTTGCTATCTCCGGCAATTAGCTCGATGTCTTGTAGTCTTGTAATGTATGAGTCCAATTAATCACCCTCTTTATATGTTTCGCGTTCTAAAATATAATTACAATGTGTTGATAAAAATTACTTTTGTGTATATAATGTAATTAAAGGAGATGGTTTAAATGTCAATGTTAACAATAAATATTCGTATAGATGCAGATCTAAAAAATAAATCTGAAATGATTTTAGAAGATATGGGACTTAACATGACAACTGCATTTAAAATTTTTTTGAAGGAAGTCATAAGAAGTCACTCAATACCTTTTCAAATAAAATCAGATTTGTTTTACTCTGAGTCAAATCAAAAAGCTCTTGCAGAGTCTATAAAACAGTTTGAAAGCGGAAATACAGTTGTAAAAACTATGGATGAACTGAGAGAAATGGAAAATGAGTAGAACGCTGACTTTCAGTAAACAAGCTTGGGAAGAATATCTCTATTGGCAATCTCAAGATAAAAAAACTCTTGAAAAAATCAATAATTTACTCGAAGGGTTGCAAAGAGATAATCAAGAAATAATCGGTAAAGCCGAAAGATTGGTAGGTAATTTGTCAGGGCATTGCAGTATCAGGATAAACTCCAAAGACAGGTTGGTTTATCAAATTAAAAATCAAACTATAGAAATAAAACAATGCAAAGGCCATTACGATGATAAGTAAAAACAGATTACTGATTTTCGTCAGTTTCTTTATATTCTTCAAGTCTATAATTTTCAAAGCCTCTGCGTTTGGCTTTTAGCTCCCAGCCAAATTTCATGTTATCTCCGCAAACTATAAAACAACTTTCAAACCTTTCCAAAACAAAAAGTTCTCCTTT
>JAGAVG010000074.1 GCA_017942035.1 bacterium
ATGTCGGATTGACCTCTGTGTTTCATGTCATTCCGAACTTGTTTCGGAATCTCAGTATCATGAGATGCTGAAACAAGTTCAGCATGACATGTTATCTTTTCAGACTCGCAATGACTATTTTTTATCATTATATCCTCTTTCAATTTTTTGCCTTCCATAATTTTATATTCTAGCATCCTGTCTCCTTTCCAGCCATAAACTGACGTTTAAATTTTCGCACCATTTTTTATATTTTGGTGCATGTGGGCCTGAAACTCACTAAAACATACCTTTTCAAAAATTAAAAAATCATCTGAAAAATCAAAATGACCACTTGAAAAGTGTCCGAAAATATTGTATAATAAGGCTATAAAAAACTCGCACCAAAATATAAAATTTGGTGCGTTTTTTGTGTGCATAATTACATCAAAAAATGTTGGTCAGATATACTCAAACTGCATTTCAAGCAGTCTAAAGTCTACTCTACAGGTGAATAGTGCTATTTTGTAAATAAATATTAAAATTGTGATAAATTTTATCAAATATATTTTTCATAAGTTTTTATACAAACGTATGAACACTAATAATAATATAAATTGCAATAGTTACAATCCGAATTTTGGTGCAAAACTCGGGAATTACGCGACATTTCAGTTGAAATATTCCGGTAACACAGAAATGTTAAGTCGGATTAGTGAAAAACTTGCGGGAGTCGGTGAACCTTCTACTGTAGTCGAGGTTATGTCTCAAAAAACATCTAAAGGAAAAATGTATTCATTGCGTTTATTCAATGAAATTTTTTCAGAAACATACAACACCAGTTTATTGAAGGATAATTACAATAGGGACATTGTTTCTCATCAGCCACTGGATTTATTGAAAATTTTGGAAAATATTTCTCCAAAAACTATTTTACAAAAAGAACATAAAGTTTTTAACAAGGTTGCTCAGGAACATTCGGGTTCGCTGCCTATGGTTAAATATCTCAAAAATTTGATAAAAAACCAAAAGGAAGATGGAAAATATTTAACATCTGATGTAGAACAAACTTACTTTCAACGATTTATTTAAAATAACGGCTGAAATGAAATTTTTAAGTTAAATACTGTCAAATATTATTTTATATAACTTTTTACCCTGCAAAATTTTTAATGCCTTGACTTTAAATCAAGGCAGGACACTGATTTTAAAAATATAATATTACTCATTTACCCTGATATATATTTATCAAATAGCCAAATTGGATAGGCTTTTACGGTAATGTTTATCAAGAAACTTAAAGTACATAATTTAGTATCAGTTTAATATTATACTTTTTTTCAGGCTTTTTGTAGAAAAACCTTGAAACACAAGGAGGTAAAAATGACCATTAAAAAACTTTCTGTGGCAGCTGCGATTGCCGTTGGAATAGCAACGTGTTCCTTGAATCAAGCAATGGCAGCATGCCCATGTGAACAACCTGCTGCACCTGCACCGTGTGCAGAGCCAATGCCGGTTGTTACGGGCGGTGCTTGTCCGTGTGACAAAACCCCGATTCCAAAATGCAAGAAGTGCGAAAAGGCTCTTCCGGATTGTGATTGTAAAAAGACTCCGGCTCCAGCCCCTTGCGATCCTTGCGAAAAGAAAAAATCTGACTGCGGATGTAATGACGAAATCGGATGTGATTTGCCAAAGGATCCTGCCTGTGCAGTATGTCCGCAAATCGGCAGTCCAAACAAAAGTGAAATGAAACAGGTCTACGGTTATCCTAACGCAATTTACGGTACAAACAATTACGTTGGAGAACCGGCAAACTCTATCCTTTCAACAGAAACTGCAATGAAAGGTGTTATGCCGAGAAATCTTTCCGCTAACGTAGGCGGCGTTACAGTTGCAACAGACGGAAACATCACCGGCGCTGCTGCTCAAATGCCTTGTTTAAATGAAGCACCTTCTGCTCACAATGGTATTCCGATTAATAGAAACGAAAGATTAATGGACAACAACAATTGCCCGATTGATATCCAGACTGAAAATTCAATTGATGCATTGAAAAAATCTTTTGTTCCCTTCACTTATCAGGAACACTGTCCCGGGGCAGTAACAGGCGCTGCCGCTGATTTTACAGGTGGCGGATGTAATTTCCCTGACGTTCCAAATGGTTTCTGGGCTGCATGTGATATCGACAAACTTGCTATCAATGATGTAGTTGTCGGTTATCCGGACGGTTACTTCAAACCAAATAGAGATATTACACGTGCTGAATTTGCAACAATGCTTGTTAAAGGCTTCAATCTTAACAAATGCGATATGCCAAGAGAAAATCTTTTCAAAGATGTTCCGGCTAATAACTGGGCAAATGCTGCTATCGCAAAAGCCGTGGATGAAGACTTGCTAAAAGGTTATCCAAACAATACTTTCAAACCGGCACATCCTGTAACACGTATTGAGGCTTTAACTTCTATTGCAAAAAGCATGACTTGTGATATTGATAAATGCAAGGCTGATGAAATTTTAGGCAAATACTCTGACGGAAATAAAGTTCCTGAATGGGCAAGAATTCCGGTTGCAAAATCATTGCAAAATGGTGCCCTAAAAGATTCTCCAAACCCGAACATGATTATGCCTAACAAAGACGCTACCCGTGCTGAAGTTGCATCTATGTTACAAACTGTACGTGTTGCTTTAGGTTACGATACAAACCCTAAAACAGCAAACAATATTTGTCCTGCTTGTCCTGTAGACAAACAAGCTTATAAAGAGCAGGAAGAAATTGTTAAAATCCCTACTCTTCAATTGAAGATGATTGACCAGTTGACTGCTAAATCTTCTCACGTAGGACAATTCTTCAGAGCAAATACAACTGAAGACGTAACTATAAATGGTGTGACTTACCCTTGCGGTTCAACTGTAACCGGTCGTGTTGTAGAAGTTATCAGACCTTCAGGCTGTGATAAAGGTGCTTTAAAACTTGCATTTACCGATATTAAAAACGGTGATTGTAAAGCTAAATTGCCTAAACAAATCTTGACAGCACAGGTTAACAAATCTAAAAACGTTAACCCTGTAGCAAGACTTGTTGAAATGCCATTCACTTGGGCCGGTTCATTAGTTGGTGTTGTAGGCCGTACAGCAGGCGGTATCTTAACTAACGTTGGTAACGCAGTTGAAAACGTATCAAATGATGCCGGTTATATGTTAGGCCACGCATTCCAGGGACAATTCGGCGCTGCTGCCAGAAGTCTTGGAGATGGATTGTTTGAAACAGTTAAAATGCCGGTTGATGCAACAAGAACAGCATTATCAGGTACAATGGGCTTGTTCCAGACAACGGGTGATGAATTCGCTTATCTTGTAGACCCTAAAGGTTACAAAATCTCAGCGGTTAACCCTCGTGAAAAAATCACAATCGCATTCGGCTGCCACGAATAATTTAAAAGTGGTTGTTTGATTGACAAAGAAGAGGCGGTGGTATATCTACCCCGCTTCTTTTTTACATATTTTTGCATTAATAATAATTTTAAATCAGACGAAAAAAATGCACCCAATTTTATATTTTGGTGCACGAATTTAAACGGCAAATTAAGAAAAACGGAGGACAATATGATAGTACAGAAGTCAGATTAAGGGTGATAGTGCAAGCCGCTTTGACAAGAGGTAAACTTTGCGCCCTCTGCGCACAATGCTGTTTTGTAAAAAAACATTAACAATTCTAAAAATTTAAGCAATTTAATTTTTCAGCGGTGTTTAAT
Organism: bacterium; assembly: GCA_017942035.1. Taxonomy (GTDB): domain Bacteria; phylum Cyanobacteriota; class Vampirovibrionia; order Gastranaerophilales; family Gastranaerophilaceae; genus RUG14219. The sequence goes on from JAGAVG010000074.1 coordinate 3,711, forward strand.
TAGTTAACAGGAGAAAATAAATTATGAAAAATATAGCAGGTATAGTAAGTTTAGCAGTTATCATTATGGTATCGTCAATCATACCGGCCTTTGCCGTAGTTCACTATCGTGATGTATCTTATGACAAAACGAGTTTGGTATATACCTGCAAAATAAGGAAACAGCGCTGTACAGTCCGCAAAATCAGCTATATGCAAAGAAATCGGGCTTATTATGATGCATCTTGCACCGGTTCAAGTTTTGAACAGGGCGCATACACAAAAGCTGTGGAAACAGATGTTCGCCGCAAAAGGTTTGAATACTGCCGGCTGGTTTCTACATACTAGTCTTGCATTTTAACTTAAAATGTTATACACTATTAGAAAAAGGATATTAAAATTCATGAAAAAATTTTTCTTCACAAGTCTTTTGCTTTTATTAGTATTAGCTTTTTCACAGCTTAAGAATAATGCCATAGTAATATTTAGAGATGAGTCTCTGACACCTGTAAATACTGATTATATCTGCACTATAGAAAAAGAAACCTGCATCGTGCATAAAATAAGCTATATAGAACGCAACAGAGCCTATTATGAAGGTGAATGCACCGGCTCAAATACACAGATAAAGCGCCTTATTAATATTGCCGAAGCCGATGTAAGACGTAAACAATTCAAATATTGCAGCCTAAAAACAGAATAAATAATATAATATATTTTAACATCATTTCTCTTGCTCTTAGAGTTTTTTTGTCATAGAATTCTAATATATAATAAATAGCTAAGGAGAAACAGATGAACGAGCTTTTAAGAAAATCGGCTGCTGAACAGAGCAAGGCCTTGAAAAATAAAGAAGTTTCCGCGGTAGAATTAACAAAAGCCGCAATTGAGAGAACAAAGAGTTTGGAAGAGAAATTAGGAGCTTTCAATTCTTTGACAGAAGATATTGCGCTGGATACAGCAAAAAAAGTTGACGAAAAGATTGCTAAAGGTGAAGAATTACCACTTTTGGCAGGTATTCCGCTTGCATTAAAAGATAACATGAATTTAGTGGGTTCAAGAACAACCGCATCATCTAAAATTCTGGAAAACTTTGTATCACCTTTTAACGCAACAATTACCGACAAATTGCTTGGAAACCTTGTTCCGATTATCGGAAAAGCGAATTTGGACGAATTTGCAATGGGTTCATCTAACGAAAACTCAGCATTCAAAAAAGTTCACAACCCTTGGAACTTAAACAAAGTTCCTGGAGGATCTTCAGGCGGTTCAGCGGCTTCCGTTGCGGCATGCGACGTTACGCTTTCTTTAGGTTCTGATACAGGCGGATCTATCAGACTTCCAGCATCTTTCTGCGGAATTGTAGGCATGAAACCTACTTACGGAAGAGTTTCAAGATACGGCCTAATCGCATTCGCTTCATCATTAGACCAAATCGGTCCGTTTGCAAGAACGGTTGAAGATGCCGCAAACCTTTTGGAAGTTATTTCAGGACACGATGAAAAAGACTCAACATCATTAGATTTGCCGGTTGAGCATTACGCCGCGAACCTAAACAACGACATCAAAGGTTTAAAAGTTGGTGTTATTAAGGAATTGATGTCCTCAGAAGGTTTGAACGATGACGTTGCAAATGCTATGCGAAATGCGATTGACACATACAAAAATCTCGGCGCTGAAATCGTTGAGGTTTCACTGCCGCATTTGAAATATTCAATCGGAATTTACTATATCCTTGCAACTGCTGAATGTTCATCAAACCTTGCAAGATTTGACGGTGTCAGATACGGTTACAGAACTCCTGAGGCTAAAAACCTTATGGAAATGTATACAAAAACAAGGGCAGAAGGTTTTGGTCCAGAAGTTAAGCGCCGTATAATGCTTGGAACTTATGCATTATCTTCCGGATATTACGATGCATATTACAAAAAAGCGCAGCAGATGAGAGCATTGGTTACAAGAGATTTTGAAGAAGCCTTCAAAACTGTTGATATTCTAATTTCTCCAACTTGCCCTAATACAGCATTTGACCTCGGTGCAAAATCTTCCGACCCGCTTGCAATGTATTTGACAGACATTGCAACTATTTCGGCTAACCTTGCCGGAATTCCGGGTATGAGTGTACCGGCAGGTTTTGATAGAGACGGAATGCCGATAGGGTTGCAAATACTTGCACCGCAATTAAAAGAGGGCAGACTATTTAATGCAGCTCATAAGTTTGAAAGAGAACATGATTATTATTTGCAGCTGGCAAATATATAAAAAATTGCTAAAATATTATTAAAACAAAATAAGGTAGATTAAGGAAAGGAATTAACAACTATGAAAAAACTTTCACCATTACAGATCGAAAGATTAAAATATCAGCCTAAATTACCTTCAAGCCTTTCAGGTGGAATTAATTCACTTGAAATCGTTGAAGGAGAGGCTACACAATCTGTTCGCGATCAGGAACAAATCAAAGAATTGTTCTCAAACACTTACGGCAAACCTGTCGTAACATTCAAATCAGGCAGTTCCAGAGTTTCTGAAACAAGAAATGTTGGTGTAATCCTATCAGGCGGTCAGGCCCCTGGCGGACATAACGTTATTGCAGGGCTTTATGACGCTTTAAAACAGGCAAATTCTTCTAACAAACTTTACGGTTTCTTAGGCGGTCCTTCAGGAATTATCGAAGGAAAATATGTTGAATTCACTGATGAATTTATGGATGCTTACAGAAACACAGGCGGATTTGATATTATCGGATCAGGCAGAACAAAACTTGAAACAGAAGAACAGTTCCAAAAATCACTTGCCGTTTGTAAGAAATTGAATATTTCAGCCGTTGTAATCATCGGCGGTGACGATTCAAACACAAACGCTGCACTTCTTGCAGAATGGTTTGTTAAAAATAACACAGGCATTCAGGTTATCGGATGTCCGAAAACAATTGACGGCGACTTGAAAAACGATCAGATTGAAATTTCTTTCGGATTTGATACTGCGACAAAAACTTACGCTGAACTTATCGGAAACATTCAGCGCGACGCTAATTCAGCTAAGAAATACTGGCACTTTATCAAAATTATGGGAAGAAGTGCTTCTCACGTTGCACTTGAAGCCGCTCTTCAAACTCAGCCAAACATCACTTTAATCAGTGAAGAAGTTGAAGAAAAGAAAATGTCTCTTGAAAGTATCATTAATTACATGACAGATATTATCGTAAGACGTTCAAATGCCGGTAAAAACTTCGGTATTGCAATCGTTCCGGAAGGTTTGATTGAATTCATTCCTGAAATGAAATCTATGATTTCAAACCTTAACGACGTTATGGCAAAAATGGAAAAAGAAGGCGTAAGCGCAACATTTGAAGCTGTTGAAAGCAGACTTGAACCGGCAAACGCTAAGGTTTACAACTCACTTCCAACATTAATCAAATCACAATTGCTTGCTGACCGCGACCCGCACGGTAACGTTCAGGTTTCAAAAATCGAAACTGAAAAATTGCTTATCGAAATGATTTCGGCAAGATTATCCGAATTAAAGGCTCAGGGAACTTTTGGAGGAAAATTCTCTGCACAGTCTCACTTCTTCGGCTATGAAGGAAGATGCGCATTCCCTTCAAACTTTGATGCTGACTATTGCTATTCATTGGGATTTAACGCATTTGGTCTTATCAATTTTGGTTTGACAGGATATTTATCATCAGTAAGAAACCTTACACAATCTGCTGATCAGTGGATTGCAGGCGGTGTTCCTCTTACAATGATGATGAACATGGAAAAACGCCACGGTGAAATGAAACCGGTTATTCAAAAAGCCCTCGTTAAGCTTGACGGCCCTGTGTTCAAACAACTTGAACAAAATCGTGAAGATTGGGCAATGAATGACAAATATTTATTCCCTGGGGCAATCCAATACTTTGGCCCATCTTGCGTGTGCGACGTTACAACATGCACTCTTCAGCTTGAAAGAGCAAAACAACTGGCTTCTGTATAAGTCGGTTTCATATAGAACTATGGCGGGAACTTTAAAAAGTTCCCGCCATTTATTTTTAAATATTTTTATGTTAATATTAATAGCATTTTTGAACAATTGGAAGGCTTATGCCATTAGTAAACGAACGTTCTGTTAGTCTCACACCCAGACAGCATTGACGGCGCTTGAATTCTGCACGATAAATTTTTCTAATGGTAGTTTCAACAAGATTTTTATCGTATTTTTCAGAAATTTCATCTACGGATTTTCCTTCCTCCAGATACATTTCAATAATATCATCAAGCACTGCATAATCAGGAAGGGAATCCTGATCTTTCTGACCCGGACGAAGTTCTGCTGACGGCGCTTTATCAATAATCTCCTGCGGAATAATTTCACCGTCTTTATTTATATAATTTGAAAGCGCGTAAACATTTGTCTTTGTTAAGTCGCATATAACGTTCAAACCGCCCGCCATATCGCCGTATAATGTTCCATACCCCATTGCAGCTTCCGATTTATTTCCGGTTGACAACAGCAATCTGTTATCACGGTTTGAAAAATACATCAAAATTAAAGCACGCAGCCTTGCCTGTAAATTTTCTACTGCAAGATGCTCTTTGCCTGATGTATCAACCGTTTCATGTGCAACTTTATCCATAAACAAGTCAAACAGAGGAATAATCGGATGTTTTTCAGTTTTTATGCCCAGATTTTGCGCAAGTTTCAGTGAATCATCAATTGAGCCGGCGGATGAAAACATACTTGGAAGAAGAATTCCCAAAACATTTTCAGGCCCGATTGCTTTAGCGGCAAGCGCAGCCGTCAAAGCACTGTCAATTCCGCCCGAAAGTCCTAAAATAACCTTTTTAAATCCGGTATTTTCACAATATTCCTTCAAAGCAAACGTTGTAACCTTCAAAAGTTCGCTTTCTTTCAATTCTTCATTAAACTCAATCGGAGTGTTAAAATCGACATTGAGCGAAATTTCTTCGCACAAAGGCATCTGCATTACAAGTTCATTGTTTTTATTTTTCGCAAAACTTGCACCGGCATAAACATTTTCATCCGCCATTGCAATAGCGTTTATGTATATAAAATCAGTAACAGGTTCAATGCTTTCTACAAAATCTTTGTATGTATTCATTGCATAATATCTGTTTTTCGCAAGAACGTACAAATCGCATTCAATGTCAGATATAAACGTGTCAGAAACATAAATTTTAAATCCGTCTATATCAAAAAATCCGTCCTCTGTCTCGAAAACTTCGCCGTTTTTCAGCAGAACATCTCCGATAAGGATTTTTTTATCCGCATTTTCAAGCGCAAGTTTTCGATAAAATTCAGCCTGATTAAATGCAGATTTTTCATCATAGCATAAATCTTTTCCGCCTAACTCTGAAATATCTGCCGCCGCACAAATAAACAATTCCGCGTTGGAAGATTTCAGGGCATTATTTACAGATTTAAAATTAAAATCGTAATCTGCCGTTTTAAACCTTGTCTGAACAACTTTTATATCCATAATCTCTCCTATTTCAACTTAACATAATTAACTTTTTCCCAGCTTAAATCAAGATACTTGATTTTTGAACGGTCAATCTTGGCCGTAGCAAGAATCGACGGTAATCTTTCAATCCTTTCGTACAAAGAATTATCTATCTTACCAATTCTTATATTTAACGTTTTAACTTTCACGTAAATATCCTGCGGGTTTCTGCAATCAATATATTCAACCGGTTCTTTCGTATAAGTTTCAACGTATTTTGCAATCTTTTGAAATTCATTGATTTTAGAAATATCCCATTTATGGTAATCGTCACCTTTATTACCGTATGACAAAATGAGTAAAGTCTTGATATCACTTTTAAAAGGTAGATATTCTCTTCCTATAAGTTTTCCTTTGTCCGTAAAATACGCAACGGGTTTAGCCTTTAAATCAGGTGAGATTGTAACAACCGGAGTGCTTTCCCTGATTATTATCTGAATTCTCGCAGGGAATGCATATCGTCTGATATAGACATTATCAACCGGTCCGAGCTGTTTTAATTTTTTTCTAATCTCGCCTGTTCTTGCAAATAAAATACAACCCTTAGGAGGATTAACTGTCTGAAGAACGGCCCTTATTTTATATGACGGCACTATATTATTATTGATAATTTCAACCGACGAACTTTCGACATATTTAAACGAATTCGGATTCATATACAAACCCTTAAAGCGCATAAAAAATCCCATAAAAAGAATTAACGCAATCGTCGTGAAAAATCTTATAAAAAAGCGCATTCTTTCTTGTTTGAGACGGCCTTTCAAAACTTTACGTTCTCTTTTTATGTTTTTTATTTTCTGTTTTGTTTCCGGTTGGATTTCACTCATTATTTATTCAAACCTACACTATTTAATATTAATTGTACCAGATTATCGTAATCTATTCCCGTTGCTTTTGCCTGAGCCGGAAGATCACTCGTATCAGTCATTCCTGGACTTGTGTTAATTTCTAAAACATAAGGAATTCCATCAACGATATGAAAATCAACTCTTGAAACTCCGCTGCAGCCAGCAGTTTCAAATGCTTTCACTGCAATTTTTTTAACTTTTTTAGTTAAATCAGCCGGAATTTGAGCCGGAAGAACAAATTCTGTCATTTCTTTTGTATATTTTGCCTCATAATCATACCATTCGTTTTTCGGACGCATTTCGAGAATTTCTGTTGCAAAAAGTCCGTCTTCACCTTCCAAAACTCCAACGGTTGAGCAGATGCCTTCAAGATATTCCTCAATCAGAACATCATCATTGTATTTTACAGCATTAGTATAAGCCTCTTCAAGCTCTTCTGGCGTATTAACCTTTGTCATTCCGAAACTTGACCCTTCACAAACAGGTTTTGTAATAAGCGGATAGTTTAAGCTTTTTGTTTTTTCCTTTACATCCTCACCTTTTCTCACAAAAACTGATTTAATCAACGGAATTTCAGGACATGTTGAAAGAATTCTTTTTGTATATTCTTTATTCATGCAAACAGAAGAGGACATAACTCCGCATCCGGTGTAAGGAATTTGCAATATTTCCAAAATTCCCTGAACACAGCCGTCTTCACCGTATTTTCCATGAAGCGCATTATAGGCGCAATCAAAGTGACCCTCTCTTAAAACCTGTGCTATATTTTCATCCACAACAACCATTTCGGCATTTTTATAACCTAACCTTTTCAAGGCCTCGAAACAGTTCTTGCCGGATCTCATTGAAACTTCTTTTTCTGACGACATTCCGCCGCATAACACGGCAATCTTAGCATCCTTTGCTACTTTTGATATAATATTTTGCATAAATTTTCCTCTTCTTCATTTCTATTCCCGAGGTATAAAACTTCGGGATACAAGTTTATCTCAAATTTTTCTTTAACTCTATTTTTCATCATACACATCAATTTTAAAATATCAAGCGATGACCCACCGTTAGGATTAACGATGAAATTTGCGTGATTTTCCCAAACTTTTGCGCCGCCGACATTCATACTTTTTGCACCAACTTCATCAAGTAGTCTGCCTGCAGAGTCACCTTCGGGGTTTTTGAAAATACTTCCGCAGTTTGGAAGGCTTAATGAAGGTTGATGAGATTTTCTGAATTCAAGATTCTTTTTCATCCTGTCGTTAATTTTTTCCGTACCATCCTCGCTTAATTCAAATTCAACTTCAAGCACAATGAAATTTTTTCTCTGGCAGATGGATTTTCTGTACTCAAACTCCATTTCGTCTCTTGAAAGCTTAAACACGCCTTTTTCAGGACAAAACAATGTAACAGATTTTACGCAGTCGGAAATACACTGTCCGTTAGCAGATGCATTCATAAAAATTTCACCCCCGACAGAACCCGGAAATCCTATCATAAATTCCAATCCGGAAAGGCCTTTTGAAGCCGCAAATTGAGAAAGTTTCGGGCCTTTTACTCCGCATCCTGCCGTAATTGAAGTTCCAATGCTTGTTATATTGTCCATTTTAGATGTCAGCACAATTGTTCCGTCATAACCCGATGATGACACCAGAGTATTGGATAAATTGCCGAAAACTTTATAAGGCGGCTTGATTGAGAGAAATTCATCAATATTTTTCGGGAAACAAACGCGCTCAATCAAGCCGCCTGTTTTAAAGGTTGTCAAATTTTTTATATCAAAATTTTCACAAATTTCAACGGCCAACGTTTACAACCTTCTCTCCAACACTTAAAAGTTCTTTGCCCAATTCCGTAATAGTTCCGGCACCTAACCCTATTACAACATCATTTGAGGTTAATTGCGGATACAAATTTGACGCAACTTCTTTCATATCACCTTTTATATGCTCGCAATCAAGGTTCGGGAACTTTTCTTTCAAAGCTTTTACAAAGTTTTCCGAATTCACACCCTCAATTTTTTCTTCAGATGCGGCATAAACATCAGTCACAACAAGCTTATCCACACATGAAAATACTTGAAGAAACTCGTCCCATAAACTTTTTAATCTCGTATATCTATGAGGCTGGAACACTGCAACAATACGTTTATTTAGCATTCCGTCAGTAGATGAAAGGGTTGCTTTTATTTCTGTCGGGTGGTGCGCATAATCATCATATATAGTTATGCCATTAGTTTCACCAACTTTCTGAAACCTTCTTCCCATACCGGAAAACGTTTTGAAGTGCGGTTTCACAAGGTTTATATCTGTACCTGACTCTCTTAAGCTTGCAAATACGGCAAGAGCATTATAAACGTTATGTTCTCCGCGGATAGTTATCTCTAAATCCGTTAAAAATTCACTTTTATAATAAATATCAAAAGTCGTACTTTCATTACTATAAACAATATTTTTCGCCATATAATCAGCATCCTGATCAACTGCGTAAGAAACAAAATTCTTATCAGGATTTTGTTTAACGAGTTCTCTAACTCCGGCATTATCAATGTTCACCAGAACTTTTGAATTTTCCTTCAAACCTGAAAGAAAAGTTGAAAAAGTCTCTAAAATTGACTTTAATCCTTCTTTATAAAAATCAAGGTGATCTGCCTCAAGATTGTTTACAACAACCAAATCGGGAGAATATTTAACAATTGTACCATCGCTTTCATCAAGTTCCGCAATAAAATATTTTCCATCCGAACACTGTGCATTATTGTGAATTTCCGGAACTATTCCCCCCACAACGTAAGACGGTTTTAATCCCGCCATTGAAAGCACGTAAGATGAAAGCCCGCTGGTTGTGGTTTTCCCGTGGGTTCCGGCATAACCTATAAAATACTTGCCAAATCTGGAAATTTCCGCAAGCAAGTCAGAACGGTGGTATACTTTTAACCCTAATTCTCTTGCACGCACCATTTCGACGTTATCCTGACGGATTGCCGAGCTTGCAATCACGATACTATCCGGCACAACATTTTCTGCTTTATGGCCAATATGAACATTTGCACCGAGTTTTCTAAGCTGTGTTATATACTTACTGTCATTTATATCGGATCCGGAAACTTCAAACCCGCTTTCTAACAAGTATTTTGCAAGTCCGCTCATTCCCACTCCGCCTATTGCTATAAAATAATATTTCTGCTTACTCAAATCTCTATCCCTAAACTATATTATACTTAACTTCTCCATTATAATACATAAATACATCTATGTCTCAAATTTTACCATTTGTAAATATTTTTTATGTAAGAAATAAAAAAGGGTGAATAAATCACCCTGAATTTTATAAAATTAATTTTATAATTAATAAACTATCCTCTCTCTCATCAAACTATGGATAGACATTGAACAAAAACTATTGCAATTGTCCTCTCCACAATGAATCATTGAATTTATTTTGATTTGGATTAACGTCAACAGACAATGTAACGTTGCTCGGTGTGAATACAAATACCAAATCGCCAACCTTTTGAGGTTTTCCGTTAAGAGCATGAGCTGCTCCGCAGACAAAATCAATTGTACGCTGTGATTGTTCTTTATCTAAAAGATGTAAATTCAACACAATAGTCTTTCTATCCTTAAGATTTTGAACTATTTGAGCTGCATCATCAAATGAACGAGGTTCCATAACCTTTACTTCATAACCTCTAAAGTTTGGATGATTAACAACCTTTAGTTCGCTAGGTCTGTCAACTTCTTGATGCTGATAGTAAGAAGGGTCAACCGCAAGATTATCTTCTACCGGATAATCTTCTTGAATATCATCAACGATATCCTCGAAATTGTCCCTAGGATCAAAGCCCTTTACTAAAAAGTCTACTACTGATTTAATTTTGTCTGCTACTACTGCCACCGATTTTTCCTCCGTTTATTTTCAATTAAATAATTTTCTACCTATTCTAAGAAATGTTGCCCCTGACTGAGCTGCGATTTTGTAATCCTGACTCATTCCCATTGAAAGTTCTTGCATTTTACAGTTAAAACGACTATTCAAATCACTCTCAAGCTGTCTTAACTCCTCAAATAACTTGCGCGATGTCTCTTCTTCCGCCCCCAGAGGCGTCATATTCATAAGCCCCGCAAGTTCTATGTTTGAAAGTTTTTGTATTTTGCCGAAAATTCCGAAAATGTTGTCTTTTGAAAATCCAAACTTTTGATTTTCTTCCGCATTGTTAATTTCAAGAAATATTTTTTGAATTTTATCTGCTTTCAAAGCTTCCTGAGAAATTTTCTCCGCCAATTCAAACGTATCAACAGAGTGAATATAGTCAAAATAAGAAACAACTTTTTTCACTTTATTAGACTGCAAATGGCCTATAAAATGGAAAGTTGAGTTTCTCTTTATTTCTTCGGGAAGTTTATTAATTTTTTCGATCGCTTCAAGGGCTCTGGATTCGGCAAAATGTCTGAGACCAGCTCTATAAGCGGCAATTATAGCATTCTCGTCAAAATATTTTGTAACTGCAATAATATTAGGTTTACAAGGTTCAATTTCTTCTCGTATTTGTAAAAGATTTTTCTCTATTGTTTCCTGCATATTTCTCTTACCCCTACAAGAAAGCTGCTCCGGAAAGAGCACTATTCTATTGTAACGTATCTTCAGAAACCGGACAACTATTTTATTTTAAATAGTATTGCGGACTTAAAAGATTTACCCAAAACCATGATGAACACATGTTTTCAGACCCTTTTAATATTTCTTAAATACTTGTAACAATTTGTAATACATAATCAAAAAAGGCATGCCCGTTTGAATCTATATTCAAATTATGTTACATATTCAAAGGATAAACTATATCAATAAACAATTAATCCTTCAAACGCATGAGATTTTAACATTTACTGTTAAGTTTTATAAAGACATTAAAAAAGCGGGCATTTGACTGCCCGCTTTTCTGTTAAAAACATTTAAATTATTCTAAAATCCAGCCGTTTGTTAAATCAACTTTGACTGGTTTTAAGAGTTTCAAATAAACAGTAGAAGTTGGTTTGACATCTAGCTTTTCACCCTTGAATACTGTTCTTACAAACTTCATGAACCAATTTCTGTCTTTGCAGATTTCAGCAACACCTGTAAATCTTGTGGTTTGGTCGTTTGTTGTTGTGATAAGAGCGTTATCGAGAACAAGCACACCGTTTCTTACAAACCATTGTCCTTTTCTTACATCAAGAAGTTGACCTTTCAAAGTTGCGCCTTCACGAACGAGAATGAATTTTTCTTTTGTTATGAAGTTTTGAGCCGCATGAGCTGTAAAAAGTTCTCCGGCTTGAGATGTTTGAGAGCTTGCGTAATCGGTCAAAACAACCGGAACAAGCGAACCTGCCGGAATTGTACCGATACTTCCTTGAACAGTTGCACCTTCAACCACATACCCTTCGCCGGTTTTCTTCCTCATAGCTTCGGCTAACTTAGCGTTTGGGTTTAATTTTGCCTGTTCCATCATGTTGAAAAGAATTGCCGTAACTTCAGCTCTTGTTGCCGGTCTATCAGCTTCTACACGTACTTTTTCGGCAGAAGGAATTACGACTAACATTTCAAGAATTTCAGCTTTACCGGCCGGAATAATAAACCATTCCGGAACTATTGCGGCGTCAGCATATTTTCTTGCAAGAACTTCGCGGGCTTTTTGTACACTGATTTGTTCCGTTGTAAGAGCGTTAACCGCAACAGATAAAGATTCTGCTCTTGATACAGAATCTTCAGGTCTGAAAGGCTGACCGGATGCAGGACAAGATATTAAATCAAAATAGAGCGCTTTTTGAATTGCATCATACGCCCAAAAATCAGGAGTTATATCAGTAAAGTTGACCGGCTGGGCAACTTGAGCATGCTCCTGTCCCAAAGCTTTAATCGCCATAGATGCAAATTCTGCTCTTGTAACATTTTCATCCGGCTTAAAAGTTCCATCAGGATACCCTACAACAACTCCTTGTTCTGATAGAAGTTTAATCTGTGGAGCTGCCCAGTGATTAGGACTTACATCCGGATAAGCGAATGCCGGCGTAAGTGCAAATGCCGCAACGGCAAGTGTCAAAAGACCTTTCATTAAATTTTTCATACATTTTCTCCTATTATATACTCGCAACATGCTACAATTAAATGCGCACATTTACAATATTTGTATTAATTATTGTAAATTGTGCCGTTTACTTTGCGGCAAGCGCGAATTTAAGTAATCTGTCCATAGCTTTAACAGTATTTTCACGACTGCCGAAAGAAGTTAATCTGAAATAGCCTTCCCCGTTTTTACCAAATCCGGCGCCCGGAGTTCCGACAACCTGAATATTATTTAAAAGATAATCAAAAAATTCCCATGAACTCATATTATTCGGACATTTTAGCCAAATATAAGGTGAATTTTTTCCTCCGGTGTACCAAATTCCCAATTTATCCAGAGCATCAGTGATAATTTTTGCGTTTTCTTTGTAGTAAGAAATATTTTCCATAATTTCTTTTTGTCCGTTTTCGCTGAATACGGCCGCTGCACCTTTTTGAACAATATAAGGAACTCCGTTGAATTTTGTGGTTTGACGTCTCAGCCAGAGTTTATTAAGCATCGTATCTTCATAAACAAGAGTTTTCGGAATAATAGTGTAACCGCATCTTGTTCCGGTAAAACCGGCTGTTTTTGAGAATGAACAAAATTCTATTGCACAATCATTTGCACCTTCAATTTCGTAAATACTTCTTGGAAGATTTTCGTCTGAAATAAAGCATTCATAAGCCGCATCAAAAAGAATCAATGCATTGTTAGATTTTGCATAATCTATCCACAGCTTCAACTGTTCTCTGTTATAAACGGCTCCGGTCGGGTTGTTAGGAGAACACAAATAGATTATGTCAGCTTTTTGAGAGTTATCAGGAAGCGGCAAAAATCCGTTTTCCTCATTTGAATTCAGATACAAAATTCTTCGTCCTGCCATAATATTTGTATCAACGTAAACCGGATATACCGGATCTTGAACAAGAACAGTATTATCGACATCAAAAAGGTCAAGAATGTTGCCTAAATCACTTTTCGCACCATCACTGATAAAAATTTCGTCAAGCTCTAATTCAACATTGTGAGACTTGTAATAATCTTTAATCGCTGATTTCAAAAAATCATACCCTTGTTCCGGCCCGTAACCCTTAAAAGTTTCTTTCTGACCCATTTCTTTAACAGCATCAGACATTGCGGAAACAACATCCTTGCAGAGAGGAAGGGTTACGTCACCTATTCCGAGCTTAATAATCGATTTATCCGGATTTGCTTCGCTGTAAGCTTTTACCTTCTGTGCTATCGTTGAAAACAGATAGCTTGCCTCTAAGTTCAAATAATTTCTGTTAATTTTCATAATTATAATACCTCTCACATTACTTCTTGAGAGGTATTATAACTTAATATCAAAATAAAGACAAAAGTTTTTATATTTTAATTAACAGAAATTTACTATCTTTCAATGCAACAACCTTATGTTCCGTGTCCTTCTTGAACATCAAAAGTTCACCTTTATCAACAGTAAACTTTTGCGCATTAAAATGAAGCTCAACTTCTCCGTCAAGAACGTAAACTGCCGCATCACAAATTGAGGTGTGAGTGTCAATAATCTCACCTTTTTTAATTGCAATGGCACTTAGAGAACTTCCGCCCTGCTCCATTAAAACATCCCTGTCAAAATTCCCATCCTTCAAATCTACAAGGTCTTTTGCTTTTAATACATTATAAAACATATATTCCTCCTTTTTGTGTAATTATTATTTTGAAAAGAGAAAAAATACATCCGCAAAATGTTTATTACCCTGTGAGATTATATCGTTAACATGTCATTCCGAACGTCGGATTGACCTCCGTGTTTCAGAATCTCATAATTTTAACGCAAAAAAACGCACCAAATTTTATATTTTGGTGCGAGTTTTTTATAGCCTTATTATACAATATTTTCCGCCAATTTTCAAGTGGTGTTTTGTTGTTTTTTGATGATTTTTTGAATTTAAAGAAGGTATGTTTTAGTGAGTTACAGGCCAACATGCACCAAAATATAAATTATGGTGCATGAATTTAAAGAGTAGTTTAAGTCTGAAAAGGAGGCTGAAAGGATGAATATATTTGAAGAACAGAGGGTAAGTAGTAGGGTAGACTTTAGTCTACCAGAAAAGCTGGATTGCCGCGCGTCGCTCGCAATGACAAAAGTTGCTTTCACCCTTGCCGAAGTCCTAATCACTCTCGGAATAATCGGTATTGTGGCGGCGATGACCTTGCCGACACTGATTGCGAAATATGAGAAAAAACAAACGGCAGTGCGGCTTAAACAAACCTATGCACAGCTACAACAAGCAATACAGATGTCTGTTGCCGAAAACGGCGACATTGCAGAATGGAATTGGCCTCAAGAAAACTGGTTTGATACATATATAGTAAAATATTTAAAACTTGCAAAAAATAAAGGGGAATTTAAGGTATTTGATAGTGATAATCAAGAAGAAATAGATGCAGGTGACTATATTCCGTATAAACAAATAAATGGAGAGCAAGAAACAGGACTGGCTATTTTGAGAAAAGGATTTAGTGGTTCAAGAAATTATATTTTAGCCAATGGTGTTGAATTAATAACATATAATGATGTATCCTCTCTTGGTACAGATATTATTGTTGATTTAAATACATCTTCACGAAAACCTAATCAATTTG
>JAGAVG010000075.1 GCA_017942035.1 bacterium
CACGGTGCGCTACCAAGCTGCGCTACATCCCGATAATTTTATTTAATTTTCAACGGTTGCAGCTTGTTAGCGGCGCTACCAGCCCCCTCCATCTCGAAACGATACTTAATCGTTTCTCGCGGAGTCCTTGCTACATCCCGAAATTTTATTCAATTTTCAACGGTTGCAGCTTGTTAGCGGCGCTACCAGCCCCCTCCATCTCGAAACGATACTTAATCGTTTCTCGCGGAGTCCTTGCTACATCCCGAAATTTTATTCAATTTTCAATTCACCATACTGAAAAATTTATTTTCATTGGGTGCGCTACCTCTTTCACAAAAATAATTCACTGGATTGTTTTTGTTCGGCAGAGTGCTACATTCCGATAATATAAACTCTAATACGAAAATTAATAAAAATCAAGATATTTCTTAATGGGACTTATATACAAGTTTACACAGGGATAGTCCAAATCTGATTGTGATTTTAGAAATTTGCAGATTTCTTCTTTATATTTTTAGTTTTCGTAATTTGTGTTTCATTTCATCGGAAATTCTAAAGGATTCGATACATTTTTGAATTGATTTGTTATGAATCCAAGGAGTTAACTTCATTTGTTTAAGATAATCGAAAGTTTCATCCGGGAATTTTACGGCGCAGACGGAAATTGCCCAGGCAACAGCCATTTTAGCATAATAATCATCAGATTTTATTTGTTGAAATATTGTGAAAATTTTGTCAAGATAATCTTTTTCCACAAAATAATCAAGCGCCATTACGGTTGCAAATCTGATTTCAAACTCTTTTTCTGAATAAAAATACGGGTTAATAAAATTCCATATAAGTTTTTTATTTTTTTTAGTGAATTTTAACCCGGAGCAAAAAATATCACAGACAGCCCAATTATCAATGCGCGGAATGAAGCTTGCTATATAGTCCAGTATTTTTTCCGGCGGGTAATCCAGCATTCCTATTACCATTCCTTGAAGCATTGTTTCTTCCATAAATTGACAGTTGCGATATTTGAGATAATCTTCCCGAAAATTTGATACATATATGGCCTTTGCTATTTCTCTCAATTTGGGAACTCTTATTCCCAAAACGTTATTAATATTAGGTATAAGACTTGCCGAAAAAACTTTGTAATTTTTTTCCGCATCTTCCAACAACTTATTCCTAATTATTTCTGCAAATTCTGAATTACTCATTAAATTAAATTATAACTAAAATCAAAACAACGGGCAAGAAAAATTCTTTATTTTTTAAAAGAAATCTTTATTCCAAATAATGTTATCTTTATTCTCTTATCATCCCATTGATACCAAAAATAAGGTTTCATAAATTTTAAAGAGTCATAAATGCGAATACATATACGAAATTTTTTGTTGTATAGATTTAATTTAGGCTGTTTTATATATTGATATGATTCTTCACCATTATAAAGTTTTAGGCCGTTTTTGTTTAAGAAATTTTCGTAATTTTTGTATAGAATAGGATAATTCTTATTCATTTCGCTAAAATCACATTCTTCATACGCCTGTTGAAATTCTGTGGTTTTAAGATATTTCGGCATATATGGAATTTTTAAGAAATCACACATTTCATTTGCTCGTGTATCAGAATTTGTTACAATTGCACAGGTTCCGCTGTTAATTGATAAAATTGCGCCATGCAAGCGGGAACCGTAAGTAAAATCCATTTTAGAAATTGATTTTTTCCAGCTTTCAATATCAGAAAAAATTCTGTATTTTTCATTTTTCACTAACAGATATTCATTTTGAGGAAGGGATTCAAAATCATAATCAAAATGAATTTCGTCAAATGCAATAATTTTTGTAATTTTATCTTCAAAATCTTGTTTATCTTGCAAATATACTTTTATATTAGGATTTTTAGGAATTGGGAACGGAAAGCCTGTAAGTGCGATTTTGAAATCAGGTGAGTAAGCTTTTTTGATTAGAATTCTATCTTTGCCATTCTCAAAAAATGAAGGGCATCCTATTACCTGAGTATTGTTTATTCCGATTTTATGCAGAACCTCTTTTGTGTAATTTCCTCTGAGGCCTATAACTTCTGTATGTTCCGAAACTACTTTCAGAAAATTGATAAGTTCCGGATTTAGTTTTTTATGTAAATTGTTATCATATCCGTTAAAAGAATTCGCTCCTAAACCGGCAACAATTACAGGTTTGTTTATTTTTTCAATGAAATTTGAAAGCTGTTTAAAAGGTAATTGCAAATTATAAGATTCATTTATTCTTATTTGGTCTTGTAAAATCAAAAAAACATGACTACATTCATTGTTTATTGTTGAGATATCTTTGTTTTGTGAATTAAAATCATAAGTATAAATGTTTTGAATATGATTAAAATCTATCAACCCGCCAAAAATAGCTTTTGATAAAGCATAAGTAATATAGGAATTACCGATATTTCCGGCAATTGAATTATAAAAATTTTCTCTAGAACATATATCATTACTATTTAAACAGATATTACTGTTTATAAAAAAAGGTTTTATTTCCAACTATTCTTCTCCTTATATATGACATTATTTTTCATATATTTATCCAAATAAGGACATGCTCCATATTATGACATGAAATTGCATAAAGTCAACGTTGGTATGAAAAACTTTTACCTTAAATATAAAAATTAAAGTAACTATAATAAACAAAAGAGGTTTTATGGATATAAAAGTTATATTAGGCTCGAAAATTAAAAGCTTACGTCGCAAAAGGAAATTATCACAGGAAAAATTTTCTGAATTGTTAGGTATGAATCCGCGTCAGATAGTTAGAATAGAAAAAGGTGAAAGTTTCCCGACGGCGGAAAACCTTGAAAAGATATTAGCTGTGCTTGACGCTGAGCCTCATGAACTTTTCTTTCGCGAAGAATGTATCTCTGATGAGTATTTAAAAAATGAATTGATAAAAAATATTCAAAATTTGTCAAGTAAAAATCTAAAACTTTTGTATTTAGTTGTAAACAATCTGTAAAAACATCTGCCCCTCTAATTATTACGAAATGTAAAGATGATTTTACATGGGCGGAGATCCTTGATAGACTTGCTCTATGCTATGCTATGCTATGCGGAGCGGAGTATTGTGCCCTAAAGTTTGAGATTTAAACTGCCGTTAAATTTCACATAAGTTACTAACCATGTGAAAGGTGATTTTTATGTCAGTCAACAACGGAAATTTAAATTTAGGGAAAACCGGGAAATATGGTCAAATTCAGCCTGACAATCTTAAGGGCGGTATTAAAAGAGAACAGATTAAAGATCCGATGGCTCTTGCAATATTTGACAAATTAGCCGGTAAAGACGGTATTCTTGATGACAAAGAAATTGCCCAATTCAGACAGGAAATTTTGAGCGCTGCTAAAAATGAAAAAATGTCAAAAAGAGAGGCTAAAAATTTCTTAAAAGATAAAGGTGTTGATACAAAAGAAATTAAAAGTGAAGATTTGTTCAATTTCTTGTCTCAAATTGATTCAATTTCTGAAAATTCAAAAATTGAAAGGGCAGAGGTTATAACTGACGCGAATGGTAAAGAAAGAACAGTATTAACATCAAATGGCGGCAACACTGTAGAAACAATTTTTGACAACAATACTTCAACTATAGTCAGCAAGACTGAAAATGAAGAAGTAACCGAATTTTATGAAGACAAAGAACTGAAACGTGCTGAAGCAAAGGATAACGACGGTAATTTTACAACAACTGAATATCAAACTGTTGACGGTAAACCGGTAAAAAAATCAATCCACAGTGAAAACAGTGACGGAACAAAGATTGTAGATGTAACTTGCAATACATCCGGCGAACCGGTACAAAAGACTGTTCAAGAAAATTTGACAGTTTCTGAATATGCAGTTAACGGCGATAAAGAAACTCTTACAAAAAGAACCGAAAATAAAGGACTTGCAAATGAAACTGTTTCAACTTACGAATACGGTGAAAACAATACTGTTGTAGAGACAAAAACCGGAAATGGCAAAACTGTAAAGACAACAAGCGTTGACGGCAAACCTGTAAAAATTGAGGACGGCAATAAAACAACAAATATTACCTATAACGAAAACGGCCGTACTGAAACAATGCAGGATACAGACGGAAATTCTGCTGTTACTGAATTTAATAACGACGGCAAAAGATTAGAACAAACAAAAACCGTTGACGGAAAAGAATACAAAGTAAATTATGATGGCCAGGGCAATACGAAAGTTATCGTTCAAAACGGTGAAACGATTGATGCAATTGCGAAAAAATTCGGTTGTTCTCCAGAACAGTTGAAAGAATTGAATGCCGCAACCTTGAATGGTAAAAAATATTTCAATGTAGGTGCAGAAATCAAAGTTCCCGGCGAATTGGAAGCCGACGCAAAAGAACTTAAAGGCAGAAAATCAGCAGAAGAAACAAAAGCAGATTTTGCAAGAGATGAACAAATCAGACAACAAAAAGCCGCCGCAAAAAGAGAAAGAGAACAATATTACAAATCTCTTGGTTTGCAGGATCATAAAGGTGCAGGTGAAAAAATTACCGGGCGTGACAAAAATGGTAAAGAATTTACCTTTACCAAAGTTGGGAACGCAACCCACGGCAGAACAATTGCAACTGATAAGAAAGGTAATATTTACGTAGTCAGTAATGGTGTAATTTTAAAAAATGATTGGGCACAGTTTACATCAAATAAAAAAATGTCAGAAGATGGCCGATATGCATATTTGGGAAGCAGAAATGACGGGCATAACAGACAGGTTGCCGTTACAGTATCTGGTCAACAAGTAGTTATGTCACATGACGGAAAAAGATTAGACGATAGTTATGTTCAGGGATCTGACAAATTCGACATGATAAAAGCTCAGGCTGCAAAAGCAAAAACTCCGGAAGAAGCCAAAGCAGTTATTAAAAACCATGCATCTGTTTCTAACGAAAATGTTGTAAAAGTAAAAGGTGGAGACGGAAAAGTTTGGTACTTTGATACTAACACCGGTAAAACCGTTAATTTAACAAAACAAGAAGCCGCAGCAATTACAAAAGAAATTGATGATGCTGCAGATGGTTGGTTTTTAGGACTTGGAACA
This sequence comes from bacterium, assembly GCA_017942035.1. Lineage (GTDB taxonomy): Bacteria > Cyanobacteriota > Vampirovibrionia > Gastranaerophilales > Gastranaerophilaceae > RUG14219. The sequence continues at coordinate 5,068 of JAGAVG010000075.1, forward strand.
GATGAACAGGCTTTAACTCAGGCAAACAAAAAGATTGACGATCCTGCTGTTTTGGCAGAGATTAATAAAACTTATGAAGCAAGAGGACACAAGGCTGACGGTAACTACAAATCAGCTTATGAACAATTCTTGTCAACAGAAATTCAAGATAATGAAGTTTACGTGCTAAACGCTGATTTGGTAAATAATGGTGCAATCCTTGATCAGGATAGACGTGATGAAATTATTTCTACAAACGTTATCAAATACGGAAAAGATGCTGAAAACAGAAATGCTGGCTTAAGAGCAATTTCAAACAAAACAGATTACGATAATCTTCAGGCAAATGCTGCAAAACATAATCAAGAAAACGGAATTAAAGGTCATTTCAAAGATCAAGATGCCCTTCAAGCTTTGTTATACAACCAGACAGAAGGTAATGCGGTAGATATGGATTCTGCAAACAGAGCCTTGATTGACCCGAACGAAAACTTTATTGAACAAGAAGAGATTAACCGTATAAAAGCTGAAAATGGTGTTTATTATGTAGAACAAGGTAATAACAAAAAAGCAATGCAATCTCATGACAGCGCAATATATGCCGAAATGGACAAGCTTTTACCAAACGGTAAAAAAGTAAAAGATGTTGCCGCTAAATCTGATTTGATGATTGCCGGTTATGGTAACTTTACAGATGAAGAAATTGCCAAAGAAGTTGCTTATCGTTTGCGTATGTCGGATTCAACACGTTCTCACGCTAGTGACGAACTCCATAACTCTTTAATGGATGCACAGTATGCTCCAGCTCAATCAACTGTTAATAGTTACCAAAATGCAGAAGATGATGCTGTAATAGCTTTGCAGCTTCTTAAAAACGATAAAATTATGAATCTTGTCAAAAAAGAACTCGGTGCTGATTATGACAAAATTACCGGTGGTATTACTCAATACTCAAAAGGAAAAATTGATTTTTCAAAAGTAACACTTGCAACTGATACACAATCTAATTTGTCAGCTGAACAAATTAAACAAAATAAACAACATGTTGAAGCTTTAAAAAGAGCCTTAGGAACAACTGAAAATTCATACAGAAACTCAGTTGATGCAGAAGGTTTCAAACAAGATTTTGTTCATTTTATTCGTGAAGGAAATATCGGCGCTACTACCAGAGCTGATATGGATAACTACTATCAAATCGCAAATTCGGCCGCTGAAAAGTTGGAATTGGCCGCAGAAGGTAAATTAGTTGATGCAAACGGAAAACATATATCTTTTGAAAATGCTGTTAAACAGTTCACCGGCATGAATATGGAAGATTTGAATAATGAATATTTAACTCAACAATCTTATGGCGAAATGGCACTTGATTTGGGTACGGCAGTAGTTACAATGCCGGCAGGCGGTGCAGGTGCAGTTAAATTAGTGGGTACAGCTGCTAAACTTGGCAAAGCTGCAAAAACCTTATCAAATCTAAAAGGTATGCAACGTATGGCAAATGTAGTTGAAAAAGTTGGTAAAGGTGCCGAAAAAGCAGCTAATCTTAAGAGTGCAAGAGTTTTGACAAGTGCTGCAGGTACTGGTTTGTTATCAGGTTCAGTACAATATGGTATTGATCGTGCAAATCTTGAGACAAGTGTTTCCGGAGATACAATAGAAAACCGTGCTGCAGCCGAAGTCAAAGCAAAATCTACCGGTGCTTATGGTGCTTCCGGTGCTATGGTTGGCGGAACAGTTGGAAATATTACATCAAATCTCACTTCAACAACTGGAAAAGTTGCCGCAAATGCCGCAGGATATGTTGCTGATGTTGCAGCCGCTCAAACAATTACAGCATCAGTTAACGGCGGAGACTTTAAAGAAGGTCTTGGCATGACCGCCGCATTTACTGGTATTGGTTATGCCGCCAGCGCAAGAGCTGCTATGAAAGGTAAGAAACCTGCCGTTCATTCAACTGGTGGAGGTTTCGAACATTCCATAGGAGAGGGTAAGCTCGTGACTAGAGAAGCTCCTGTTACTGGCAGAAATGAAATTGCAGATGCAGAGGTTGCAAGAAATATAGATCAAAAACATCTTAATGCTAACCAACGTAAAATGGTAGAAGAAGGTCTCGCTGATATTCCAACCCCAGAAGAATTAGCAGCTTACCAAAAAGAACATGCATATCAGGCTCCAACTCCGGAAGAAAGAGCTGCTCTTGATGCGCATCAAAAACAAGTTCGTATAGATTATGCTGATGCTCACAAAATAGAAAATAATGCTGTTATAAAATCTAAAAAAGCTTCGGCAGTTCCTGTAGCTAAGGATGAGGCTGCTATCATAAAACTTGAAAATGAAATAAAAGGTATTGATGGCCAAATTAAAGATATTAATAAAAAGATTTTTGGAGCCCAAAAAATGGGTAAAAAAACTGTTGAACTGGAAAAACAGTTAGAAATTCTTAAAGGAAAACGTTTTGCAAAAGAAACCGAATTAAATTCTGCTCAAAAAATTAAGAAAAATGAAGCCCCTGCTGCATCAGAAAATCAACCGCCAAAACAACCGGTTTCCGAGCCGGCTGTAAAAACCGAAGTTCCAAAAGAAAAATATTCCAAAGATGTAAAAGGATTTGTTGAACCTAAAAACTATGATTCAATGACGCCAGATGAGCTTGTTGCTGAATATCAAAATTTAAAAGAATATGAAAGTACAGGTAGAAAATGGTATTCAGAGCCGTCTCCGTCAGGTAAGGTCTTTAAAATAAATAGTCATGACATGTATGGTAATAAATCTCTGGTAAGAGAAGCATTAGAGAAAAAAGGATTTAAACTCACAAGAACTTATAATAATAAAAATAATCCGAATATTCCGTCTTATAGTTATGAGAAATCCAAAGTTTCTGTTAAACCTAATGAAAAGCCAGTTAGTTCAAATGAAACTTTTAATGACGGATTTGAAACACTTGTAAGAAACGGAAAAACTAAAGATTTTTCTGATAATGACCTATACTGGGCCGTAAGACGTCTTGAACAAAGTGGCAAAAAGGCAGATGCTGCTCGTTTAACTGAATTAAGAACCGAATTGAGCGCGCGCGGATTAAAAATTGAAAATAATGAGCTTCGTTATATAGATCCTAAAAAACAGTTACAAGCTGATTACAAAGAAGTTTTAGCTCATGCTGATGATGCTCAATTAGAAGCAGAATTGGAAGTAATAAAACAGGCAAAACGTGATGCAGTAATTGAAAGACTTCAAAATGCTGGTATGACAGATGAAATTGCCATGTTACGTAGAAATGGAGTAATACATAGTTCTGAAATACAGGCAATTAAAGATAGAATGGTACTTGGCGGTGCTGCCGCAAAACCTAAGAATTCGACTATATCTATGAAAATATTGAAAATGGCAAATGATAATTTACCTGAAATAAATCCTGCTGAATTATGTCGTGAGATAGACAATGGTGGTCAGGCTATTCCGGCAAATTATATTAAAACATCCAGAGAAGCTCGTGCGTATTTAGATAACGCTATAACATCCGGTGCATATACCCGTGATGCAAAAAGTTATATTGATACAATAAATCAAATGCATGATATTTCTTACCGTGGTGCTAGTGGAAGTGACTTCTGGTATAATGAAACAAAGAAAATTAGACCGGGAGTTCCAAGACGGGGTAACGCTACTCCGATTAATACACGTCGTAATTCGGCATTAGAGATGGAAAAAATTGCTAAACAATATGGCGATCCATATCGTTTGTCTAAAGAATATCATAAAGTTAAATTAAAAAATATTCCAGAAGAAGGATTGCCAATGGATAACATACCTAGAGAAATGGTTGATGGTAAATGGCGTTATGGTGAAGGTTCTCATGCATATCCAGATGGTACACATTTGACGAGTTATTACGAACAAATGCACAGAACTTCCAAAGAAGCAATTGCATTAATTGAAAGTGGTACTGCAAGCGAAAAACAAATATTAGAAAAACTTGCTGAACATTATCAATATGCTGCTAATGCCAGACCATACGATCAAATCAATAATTCATTATTTATGAATGAATTGAATACCCTGTTAAGTAAAGCCGGAATGAAAAATATTCCTAACGGTAATCTTGACTTTGCTGCAATGCATTTGCAACCGGAAACTTTCCAGAAATATTTTATTGATCAATATCATGCAAAAGCGTTTAACCCATCAGAAGTAAAATTCAATGGTAGAATTTCTACTGACGAGGTGGAAGTTCTTGCAGTTCTTCCGGATGAAATGCCGTATGTAGAAGTAATATCTGTTGAAAATATCGGGGGGGGGGGGTAAAACCTCATAGCTCTTCAAAAAGCACGGCTTCACACGCCTTAGATACGCCTCAGAAGACGAATTTGGCTGGTAAGAAAAACAAAGTTGAAGAACATTCAACTGTAAAAAATACTGATGAAGTTGAAGCATTATCCGCTCAAAGACCAGTTAGATCAGAAAGCAGAAAACCACTTACTGATATTCGACAGAGAGTTTTGCAAAGAATTCCAGATCCGAAACTAATTGAGCTTAAGGATTCACCGTTACAATTTTATACAAATATAAGAGATAAATTTTATAGTAAAATAAGAGCAGGGAAAGAGCTAATATATAAACCAAGACCAAATTATAATCCAAAAGAATTTGATACTGCCCTAAATGAAGTTTCAAATGGTTTTTATGGAAAGGTTGAGGGAGCTTGGAAATACAGATATCCTCAAAATATGGATATTACAAAACCTATAACTGACAGATTGTCTCTTAATGTTTATCAAGATAAAGAGTTAATACATAAATTAGATGCCTATTTATCAGAGAATTGTCCAAATGCACATTACAAATGTGCAGGTGCAGGAAATATAGGTTGGAACCAAAGGCATGATACAGTTACCATTTATTTTTCAAATAATTTAACACCAAAAGTCCAACAAGATATAGCAAAGTTAGCACAACCACATACTAGAGCCAATAACAGTGCAGTAATGTTGGGAGACAAAATTTCAGATGGTGTATATCATATAGCTGAACCAACCATAGAAACAATTAAACCGTTATTAATAAAAGCAAAACAATTAAATTTGGAACCGGAATTTTATGAATGGCTTGGATGCCCTGATTTTCACAGTGGTGCTGGTATATTCATAATAAAAAATGGTGAAAGAGTTGTTCATACAAGTCCTGGATCAGTTGAATCATTGAGACAAATGTTAAATATGTTTGAAAAAATTTAAACTTGTAAGGTTGCACCAAATTCTTCAAATAGGACTTCGGATTTTGCTTCAAAAAACTTACGTTCTAGATGGTTCATTATAAACTTTCTTAGCTGACTGCGGGGATTTTCCCGCGCGGTCGGCGAGGAAGGTTGAGATAAACGGGATTATCACATAATACATCGTACCCAGTATTAGCACAGGTTTTGCGATATTTATTCCCTCGACATATTTATCGAGTTTCGGTGAATTCTTGTTCGCGGCTTTGAATTTTTCGATAAATCTTTCTGTCGGCTTTTTCAAAGCTCTATCCATTGCATAACCGCCTGTAACGCTTAGGCCGGTTGCGATTGCGGAATTATACATAAGCGTTTTTTTTCTGTTTTCTTTAATTTCTTTGTTTGTGTTTGTGAAATGTATAAATGCCGCGGTTCCAAGAATATCAGTAAATGACATGATGTGCATTGCAAAGTTTGTATCGTGAAATTTTTCGGACATTTTTTGTAAGGCTTCGCTATCTAAAATCTTCCCAATCCCTTTGGATAGCGGTTTTGGACTGTATCCGCAAAAAGAAGTTTCTTTTTTTGATTTCATTGCCGGTATGTTGTTATCCTGTTGTTTTGGAAAAATTTTCTTCATCATAGGCGGAATTAGATTGCTTATCATAAAGGATTTCGGTAAGACCACAAGCAGGCCTAAACCTAATTTCAAAAGCTGTGTTGCAAAAATGTAACGGGACGATTTCGTGAGTTTTTCTTCTGTTCCTTGAAATTTTTTTATCGTTGAAGGCTTGAGAAAATTTGCCGGATTTTTGCTAATTTCTTTTATTGCATTGGAAACCGGCAAGGATGCGCAAAGCATTAAAATGTAACCGATAAGACTTGATGATATTGATTTTATGCAGGCATATTGCTTGTTTTCTTTGTCTGTATTTGGGGTTGAAAGTATGACAAGAGGGCGCGCGGCGGCTGAAAGCACCAATGATGTTCCGGCGGCAAAAAGCGCGCCGTTATCTGCCGCAAATTCTAAACCGCGTTTCAAAATCTTGTTATTGTATATCCCTTTAAAACTTATGTTATTCTGACTTTTTTCTATTTTCACAATCTTTATTACACTACATAAAAAATCAAAAGTAAATATTTTGTGATTGCGAGGCGAATTTGGAACTATAAAAACGCACCAAATTTTATATTTTGGTGCGAGTTTTCTATAGCCTTATTATACAATATTTTCGGACACTTTTCAAGTGGTCTTTTGTTGTTTTTTGTGAAATTTTTGAATTTTAAGAAGGTATGTTTTAGTGGATTTCAGGCCCATTCGCACCAAAATATAAATTATGGTGCATGAATTTAAAGGATAATTTAAGAAAAATGGAGGACAAAAGTATGATAAATGAAGGCAAACGAGAAATAACATGTCATGCTGAACTTGTTTCAGCATCTAATGATACTGAGATTCCGAAACAAGTTCGGAATGACATGAACCCCTCACCCCAACCCTCTCCCACAAGGGGCGAGGGAGTAAATAGTAGGGTAGACTTTAGTCTACCATTAATCACTGGATTGCCACGCTCACTCCGTTCGCTCGCAATGACGAAAAATGCGTTTACTTTGGCGGAAGTTTTAATCACTCTCGGTATAATCGGCATTGTTGCGGCGATGACTATGCCTTCTTTAATTCAAAAATATCAGGAACAGGTTACGGTCACTAAGGTCAAGAAATTCTACAGTGAATTTTCTCAAGCTTATTCTATGGCTATTATGGAAAATGGAACTCTTGATAACTGGGGACTTAAAGCTTCTGTACTTACTGAAGATGAGGATGGAAATTCCATTCACACCGATCAATCTCTTGGGCAGTATGATAAATTTTTTGGAATAATTGAGAAATATTTAAAAAATATAAAAAAGAATAAATTTACTAATACGCTCAATGATTCGAAGAATGGATTTTATGTCCTTCCCGATGGAATGTTAATAACCGGTATGTGGCTTCAAGATCCGGAAAGGTGTAATTCTGCTCAGAATCCGGATTTTTATTGTGGGGATTTTTATGTTTCTACAAAATATGGAAAAACTTCCTCTAGAAAAAATATTTTTTGTTTCAAAATAAGTCCTAACCGTATTGAACCGTATGGAGCTGGTGAGTCAGTATTTCGTGATTATTGTTTGAGTGGTAGAAATTATTCAAGATGCAGTGCCTGGGTAATCATGAACGGCAACATGGATTATCTGCACTGTGATGATTTGTCTTGGAGCGGCAAGCACAAATGTTCTAAATGATTAGTTTGCAAGTTGATCAAGCAGTGACAAACACAGTTTTTATAAAATTATTGGATATTTGCGGAAAGGCATTCGCGTTCATAGTGCAATCTTTTATTCAGCGCGGAAATTCTTCCTATTATATCCTTAAACATCGGGATTGAAAGGCTTTGTTTTCCATCAGACAGCGCATTTTCCGGATCGTTATGAACTTCTATCATCAATCCGTCAGCACCCACTACCAGAGCGGCTTTTGACATCGGTTCAATCAGGTACCTTTGGCCGGTTGCGTGGCTCGGGTCGACTATCACCGGAAGGTGGGAATATTTCTTAATAACAGGAACAGCCGTCAAATCGAGGGTGTTTCTTGTATAAGTATTATCGAAAGTTCTTATTCCGCGCTCACATAATATTACGTTCTCATTCCCGTTATACATAATATGTTCAGCGGCAAGAAGAAATTCTCTAATCGTATTTGCCGGCCCGCGTTTCAACACAACCGGCGTATTGCATTTTCCGACAGCTTTCAGAAGTTTAAAATTCTGCATATTTCTTGCACCAATCTGCACAACGTCAACGTAATCACAAATCATCGGCAAGTCTTGAGAGTCCATAACTTCGGTTACAAGTAAAAGTCCTGTTTCCTCTTTTGCACGTGCCATAAGTTTCAGGGCCTCTTCCTCCAGTCCTTGAAAATCGTATGGGGAAGTTCGCGGTTTGAAAGCGCCGCCCCTTAAGAATTCACAGCCTGCTTCTTTTGCGGCAATCGCAACTTCAAGAAGCCCTTCATAATTGCTATCAATGGAGCAAGGGCCTACAATTCCAACGGCCGGATTGTTTCCGCCAATCTTAACCCCATTAGAAAATTCTATTACCGTATCCTCCGGTTTTCTGTCACGAGAAGCCAGACGGAATGGTTCTCTGATAGATTTAACTTCTTTTACTCCCTCTAAGGCCGAAAGTCTATCGGGTGTAATAGTTGTCTTATCTCCAATTGCATCAATTACGGTGTGAATATCGCCTGCATGGTCTATTACATTGAATCCGTGTTCTTTGAGAAGGTTAACAACTTTTTTAATATTTTCTTCAGTAGCGTTACGCTCCATTATAATAATCATCAGCTATTTCCTTATAAATCTTCTGCGGAAAGTTTATCACAAAAAACTTAACACATCAAATAACTATTGTACACGTAAATTTTTTAACATGTTTTCAGCCGGAAAATATCCCGGTAAAACTTCAAGACATATTTCAGACTCTTTAATAGCATTTTTTATATCATCTTTCTCCAAATACAATTCTGAAATAAGAAAATGTAATTCGGGGTCTTTGTAAAATTTTGTTTTTGCCTGATTGAAAAAGTATTCGGCATAATCGTAATATTTGTGATTATAAAAAACTCGTCCGATATATTTGCAGATTTCAGAATTAATAGAGCTTAAATAATCTGAGTAGTTAACAATAGTTTGGATATAATCTCCTTTATAGTGGTTAAGAAGAATATCCAAGTCAATCTCAAAAAAGTTTCTCAGCTGAAAATATGTGGGATAATAAGAAGGATTTTTCTGAATTAATTCAACAAGAAAATATCCCCAATGCGCTCTGATGTCCTCTTCCATAACCTTTTTGAATTCTGATTTAGCCTTAATTAAATCATCTTTCAATAGATAAAAATAACCCAATTCAACATAATGATTGTTTTGCTTAAAAAACTCCTGACATCTGTCTAAATCAGATGTCAAGAGTTCGTTTTGAGCCTGTATATAATTCATATCCATTAAAATTATTATCTGTTATCGTTATTAAAATTAAAATCTAACATTGATGAATTCATCATCATAGTTTGAAGCATCTGCGGATTAATATCTTTCCTTGGAGTTCCGTCTGCGTTCATAATGTAAGGCAGCATGTTCGCAAAAGAATCGTTACTGCGATTGTTGTTTCCGAACATAGCATTCCATTGGGCCATCTCATTGGATTGAGCTGCATATTCAGGACTCTGATAGTAAGAATTTGGCTGATTATTAGCCGCAGAAGGCTGAACATTAACTGTCATACCGGCAGCTCTAAGAGTTTTTATTGCAGAAAGAACATCTTCATCACTCACATCAGCTGAGGCAATTTTTATTCCGTCCGAAATTTCACCGGATGCGTCTGAGCCTTTATCAAATTCTTCAATTTGCTGAATATCTCTTATATTCAATTCATCCTTTGTATTAATTTTGTTGTGTATGCTGTTTAATTCTTTTTGTCTCAATTGCTTGTTAACTTCAGGGGAAACCCCATCGCCGTATGGAGCGTTAATAAACCTGTCAAGTTCTGTTTCAGCTTGAGATGCACCTTCAACAGCGTCCGACGCAGTTTCTACAATAGGATTACATAATGGACCGCCAACCAGACAATCTTTACCTTTTTTTGCATATTCAAGTAATCCCGGATTTCTACTTAAAGAAATAACTTTATCATAAGCCGCCATAGCACTTCCGCCATCACCGATTTGAGTATATGCAAGTGCTAAATAATAATAAGCATCAGCATTTGAAGGGTTTTTCTTAACTAGAGACAAAAGTTCTTGAATACAACCGGTATAATTATGTTTTTTATACTTTGAAATTGCTGATTTTAAATTTGCACCGGGGTAATACACTGTATTAGTATCAAATTTCGTTGTTGTCTCTAAAGATGCCGGTGCTGCACCATCAGGCGGGTTAACCGGTTCAAGCTCGGCAGCATTTACACCAACCATAGCTGCCAGCATTACAATCGAAGACATTAAAACTAATTTATTTTTCATGGCTCTAATCCTTTTTTCTATTATTTAATGAAAGTATTGCACAAATCAAACTTTCCATTATTATACATTAATTTTTGAAAATATACACTAATATAAATATATGAATTATTATTCAGGCTTTGTAAACATTTTTCTCTTTTTATACAAAACAATAAAGAAAATAATAATCAATAGGGTAACAGCGAGGATTACCCATTCAATATATTGTTTTATAGCTTCTCCAAATAATATCAAAACAATACTGACAAGAAAAAATCTTGCACCGCGTCCAAAGAAACTTGCAATGAAGAATTTCAAAAAATTCATATTTAAAATTCCGCTTGCAATGGTAAAAACTTTATACGGAATAGGCGTAAAAGCAGAGAAAAATACAGCAAGAGACCCGTATTTATTATACATATTTTCAACTCTTTCAAATTGTTCATGTTTATTTCTGAAAAAGAAGTTGAAAACAGGTCTTCCGCCCCACAATCCTATAAAATATCCAACTGCACCGCCGATAGCAGATGCAATAGTGCAAACAAAAGCGTAAAAAAGGGCCTTTTCAGGTTTTGCCAAATCCATAGTAATCAGAAGGATATCAGGCGGCGGTACAAGAAAAAAACTTTCAATAAAAGAATTCAGTGCAAGTCCTTGAAGTCCTAAACTTTGAAAAAATGTATTCATACTATGTAAAATTTCATGCATAATCTTTCCCAGCTCCCTTTAGAATAAGATTATACTACAAAAATATTATGCAGATATAACAGAAAATTTAAACATACGTATAAAATTCACGATATTCAATATCTGTAGGCATATTTAACCTGCTTGCATTTCGTTTGCACTTTATTAATTTTTGTTTTTCCATATATAATTGACTAATTTTTTCATCTTTTTCTTTTATCAATTTATCATAATTTAAACGCATCTTTGAAACTTTATATATATCTAAAAACTTATTTAACAATTTCGATTTAGGTATTTCATCAAAATTTTCAAATCCTTTGATAAGAATAGTGTCTCTGATATTATTTTTCTTATCTATAACTTCAAATTTGTCAAAAGAAATTTCATCACCAAAATGCGTAAATTCCACAGTGTTATTATCATTAAGCCTTGTAATTTCCTGAAATTTTTGAGAAACTTGCTGATATTTTTTATTTTTAGCATTATCAGCATTTAAATCATTAATATGCATACTTGCAGCAAAAGATATATTTTTCATTTATAAATCCTTATATTAGTTATATTTACTTAAAAACCATAAAATTTTTTTTTGCTACTTTCTTAAAATAAATTTGTGAGATAATGTGCTATTTCGTAAAATATTTAACATTATGATATAAATTTGCATTTCAAATACTTAATTTTTAGTAACAAAATGGCAAAAAAATTTTTGTTCGTTTTTATTTAATATTACTTAAAGAAATGTTGAGGTTAAACTTAAACAAGAATATAATACATGGTGTTGAATTACCAGTGAAAGGATTTAGAAAATGGTTTTAGAAATGTCATTACCGCAATTAGAACGTGCTATAACACCGACTCACGATATCAAATTGTTTGCCGGACGTTCAAATACAAAGCTTGCTCAGGAAATTGCAGACTATCTTGGAACTTCTATAGGGCCGATGGTTATAAAAAACTTTGCAGATGGTGAAATTTACGTGCAGGTAAAAGAAAGTGTCCGCGGGGATGACGTTTTCATTATTCAGCCTTTATGCAATCCGGTTAATGAAAATTTGATGGAACTTTTAATCATAATTGATGCTTTCAAACGCGCAAGTGCAAAATCAATTACCGCAGTTATTCCATATTACGGATACGCAAGACAGGATAGAAAAACTTCCGGCCGTGAAGCTATTACCGCAAAACTTGTTGCCGATTTATTAACTACCGCAGGAGCAAACAGAGTGCTTGCAATGGATTTGCACACAGGACAAATTCAAGGATTTTTCAATATTCTGGTAGATCACATTTTTGCAACCCCGATTCTTGTTAATTACATCAAAGGACTCAACATTGATCCGGATGATATGGTTGCAGTAAGCCCTGATACAGGCGGAGTTCAGAGAACAAGACATTTTGCCAAACAAATCGGATGTTCTCTTGCTATTATCGACAAACGCCGTGACAAGCACAACGAGGCTATTGCAAGCCATGTAATAGGTGAAGTTGAAGGTAAGGTCTGCGTTATGTTTGACGATATGATTGATACAGCAGGAACTATTTGTGAAGCTTCAAAACTTTTGAAAACAAAAGGTGCAAAAGACGTTTATGTCTGTGCTGCCCATCCGGTGTTCTCAGGCCCGGCTATCGAAAGAATAGGAAGCTCTCCTATTAAAGAATGTATTGTTACGAATACAATTCCGCTTGATATGAGCAAAATGCCTGCCAACGTTAAACAGCTCTCTGTTGCACCGCTTTTAGGAGCAGCTATTTCAAGAATTCATGACGACGAATCCGTAAGTTCACTTTTTGGATTTGAAAAAGAAATGAATGTAAATTAATCAGAGATTAACTTAATAGTCTGCGCGTAAAAGCTTTGGATTTGTATTTTGATGACTGCTCGCCCAGCTTTGGGTGTATTCAGCCATTTCTCGTGTGACGACTGCTTTTACAAGCACGGCATAAGATATGTCTATAAAATTTATTTTGTCAATTCTTTCTATCAAATAGTCATGTGAACCGCAATTGTGGCAAAAATGTTCCTGAGCAATTACATTGCCATTTTTGTCAAGGTTTGCTTTGAATTTCACTCCGCAGCAGGCGCATCTTGCAATATACCATTGATTTTCAATAAGTTCACCGCAGTCAGGGCAGTAAGAAAAATCTGTATCTATTCGAACTTTATCATGCCGGCATGTTTTTTTTAGTTTGAAAAGCTCCATAATCATACTATTTATTTAATGATTATTGTTTTCAAGTCAAAATATTTTATTTATGCCGGAAAATTTAAACACTTCCTGACTTAAAATAGTCGCAGATTAATTTCTTTTTGCGCGGCAAAATCTTCTTAAATTCAAGAAGAATACCTTTTTTTGAATATTTTTCGAATTCTTTTTTTAGGATTGCTTTTTCTAAAACGATTTTGTTGTATAAATCAGCGCAAATTGTACTTTTTTCGACGTGAGGTTCAAGTTTTGCAAGCTGAATTTCTTTTTCTTTAATTGACTTAACTAATTCTTTTTTCACGATTGAAAGACCTCTTAAATAAGACATTATTAGTTTAAAATGTTTGATGAAATTTTAAATCAACTTTTTAGGTGATTTTGTTAAATTTTGATTTTTTTGTAAATTTTTTGCGGAACTTGTAAACTTTTGTTACCATTAGAATAATAAACTAGCAAGAATATTTTTTATAGTTTTTCGGATAAATAAAAGAAAGGATAAACTATGCGTTGTAAATTAGTCAGCCCTACAGATTCAATATTGTCTTGCAAAACAGGCAAAATGCTATCTGATGTAATTTGGCCTGAAAGCAGGAAAACGGCCCAAAATTCGGTAAGAGATTATTACCGCTATATAAATGAACAAGGACTTCAAGGACAGTCTGTGATTGCTTTTCACACAAGAATAAATGAGTTGAAAAATAATAAGAATTGGATGACTGATAAGACTAATAATATTGTTTCTGCTATGGCTGATATAATTTCATCAATGGCAGAAAAAAATCCTGAAGTTAAAAAAGAAATTGACCTGTTTGTATCCGAATTAGACAAAAAATATCCGAAAACTTTAGCAAAAAGAATTGCTCTTGCACGTCAAGGTTCAGTTGTTACCGGAGAAGTTCGACCAAAGTCAAAATTTGACAGATTTATGATAAATACAAACGAAAAATTAGACCAATCTAAAAAATATCTCAAAGCTACAGTAAGCCCAGATCCGCTGAAAACTTTGGGAAAAACACAACCTGAATCAAAGCTTGATAAATTCGTTGTATTTATAAATAAATTTATGCAGATTGAAGAATAATCTATAACAAAATAAATGCTTCACACTTAAAAGCCTCATACCTTGAAATTAAAGGGATGAGGTTTTTATATAAAATTAATTAAACTCAAAATTCTTATGCAAAATAATTGATATTATTTTTATTATTTTCAAGCATTGCAGAAGAAATTTTGTACAATAACTGATTTTTCAGCAAATTAGTAGTATTTTCCTGCTCAAAACGGTAAATATCCGCATAATTAGTCATATCACCGCGGAATGCGCGATTCATCAAATTTTGCGAACATATTTGACTATTATAAGCCGCAGAATTCATTGTATTGATTGTCGATAACTTCGCAATTGTCGATACTAACATATAATTTATTAACCCACTAATTTACTATACTTCCAACTTCACTATTATACATCCCCCAAAAATTAAATGCAAGCATTAATTTTTGTAACAAATCGGATAAATGTTGAAATCCCCAATTGTATATATACTTTATATACATGTAAACATTAAATAAACAGAGAGATATTAAGAGAGATTAAAAGATCCGTTTAGACAAGAGAGAGTCAGTAATATTCCTATTCTACATTTTTCCCAAAAAGATTTAACCCGTTATTTTTAAATAACGGGCTTTTTTTATGGTGCAAATTATTCATTCATTAATTTTTTATATAGTTCAATTTGCTTATCGGAAATTTTTTCGGGAAGAACGATTTTTATACGAGCATTTAAATTTCCGTAGCCGTTTTTTTGCGGAAGTCCGAGTTTTTTTAATCGTAACATCTGACCTGTAGAAGTTTTAGGGGGGATTTTTATGGTAATTTTACCGTGAAGAGTTGAAATTTCTTTTGTACAACCTAAAACTGCTTGAGGCGGAGTTATTTCAACATCTTTGGTTAAATCGCTGCCATTTACTTCGTACTCATTATCTTTAATATTAACAATCAGATATAAATCGCCTTTTTTGCCATAAGCATCAGTTTTTCCGGCACCTTTAATTCTAACTTTCTGACCTTCTTTGACTTCTTGAGGAAGTTTAACTTTAATTGATTCGGTTGAGGATTTGTAGCCTGTTCCGCCGCAAGCAGAACAATAACCGCCTCCGGGTGGGCATTGAGTGCATTTTTCGAGATTGCTGAATTTTACATTAATAGGTTCTCGAGCAAATAAATCTTTTGCCGTAACATTTAGAGTTTTTGTAATATCAAGATTTTCAGGTGGTTCTTGTGTTTTTCTGCGGGTTCTTGCTCCGCCTTGACCTGTGGCAGATGAAAAATCAAAGCCGCCAAAAGAACCTCTTTGTGCTCCACCACCGGCTTGTCCCATCATCATGTCACCGAAAAGCGAGCTGAAAAAGTCAGAAAAACCACCCATATCACCGCCAAAATTAAACTGTTGATATGCGCCGCCCTGACCGCCGCCAAAGTTAAAGTTTTCAAAACCTGGAGGCGGAGTATATTCAGCACCGCCCTGCCAGTTTGCACCCAAACTGTCATAGCGCTGACGTTTTTGTTTGTCTCCCAGAACTTCATAGGCTTCATTTATATCTTTAAATTTAGCCTCTGCATCTTTTGTTTTATTTACATCGGGATGATACTTACGCGCAAGTTTGCGGTAAGCTGATTTTATTTCTGAATCTGATGCGTCTCTTTTTATTCCTAAAATTTCATAATAATCTTTGTATTGCATAATTTTCTCCTATTTATATAATAATATAAATTCACAGATTATACGGAATAATTAATTATTTTTTAATTTTGCTAAAATTCTGATGCACAAAATCATATTTTTACACATTTTTATATACAAATAAAAATTCAAATATTTAATTTAAAATTTTTCGCAAAGCATTGCCGCGGTGAGATATCTTATTTTTTTCTTCTTCTGTAAGTTCAGCCATCGTTTTTCCTGTATTTTTAACTTCAAACACAGGGTCATATCCAAAGCCGTTTTGACCGGACTGTCGGGTTACGATTTTCCCTTCGCACTCACCGGTTACAACTTTTTCGATTTCACCGTTCTCATTTAATAATGTCATACAGCAGACAAATTTTGCGTTTCTATTTTCTATTCCATTTAATTCTTTTAATAGTTTGTCAATCTTTTCCTGCTGGCTTCCGGCATAGCGAGCGGAATAAAGTCCGGGGGCTCCATTAAGCGCCTCTACGCACAATCCGGAATCATCTGCCAATACCGGCATTTTAGAAAGTTCATAGGCTGCTTTTGCTTTTATTAGGGAATTTTCTTCAAATGTTTTACCGTTTTCTTCAGGGTTAAAATTTCCTTCTGGCAGAATAAATTCCACATCCTGTCCTATTGAAGATGCAATCGCATTGATTTCCTTCAATTTATGAGGATTTCCTGTCGCAAAAACAATTCGTTTTGTCATAGAAATTATGCTCCAAATCTTCTCTGGCGGTGATAAAATTCAATTAAAGCCTCTTCCAGTGCTGATTTATCAAATTCAGGCCAGTATTTCTTTGTCACATAGAACTCCGAATAAGCAATCTGCCACAAAAGATAATTTGAAACTCTCATCTCTCCGCCCGTTCTTATCAACAAATCCGGATCAGGAATATCTTTTGTATAAATCGCATTCGAAATTGTATCTTCGGTAATTTCTTCCACATTAAGACTGCCGTTTTTAACATCCTGCGCAATCCTTTTAACCGCATGCACAATTTCGTCTCTTGAACCGTAATTAAAAGCTATTTGAAGATGAACTCCGGTATTATTTTTTGTATATTCTGTAGCGTTATAAAGAATTTTTTGAAGCTTGTCACTTAACTTTGAAATATCGCCGATAAAGCTTATTACAACACCGTTTTCGTGCATTTCTTTCAGCTCATTTTGAATTGTAACAGCCAGCAAATCCATTAAAAAGTTAACTTCTTCCGGTTTCCTATTCCAATTTTCAGTTGAAAATGCGTATACTGTAAGATATTTTATACCAAAATCGTCACACGCTCTAAGTGCAGCTTTCAAAGCATCTACACCTTTTTTATGTCCCAGAGCGGAAGGTAAATTCCTCTCCTTTGCCCAGCGTCTGTTACCATCCATTATAATCGCTATATGTTTCAAATCTGTTTCTTTTACTATTTCTTCAGCTTTTAATCTTTCAAGTGTCAAATCCATATATCTTTTTATCCCTGTTTTCCTATACCATTATATTTCAAATATCGGCATTTTGTTAAAAATGTAACAGAATTTATTACAAAACGCAATTTTATGAGGAAAAAATACTTTATATAAATGTAGTGTAGTATAGTGTAGCAAAGGTTGTATTTCATGGCAAATCCGGTATCTTCATTGATATTCGCCTATAGAAATACCGATAAAACTTCTAATGGTGATATCGGAAGAGCACCTGTCGCAATTGGGCAGGCAACAAATCTTTTTAATGAAATTGCAAAATTTGACAACATGATAGGAGCAGGTGCAAAATCCGCATTATCAATATTTTGTGATTCATCTAAACATAATAAAGCTATTGATTACGCCGGTAAAGGTTTAAAATTTGCAAGCGAGCATGTCAACCCTTTAATCTGTGCCTCTTCTGTTTTGAAAACCGCGACTTCTGATGATAAAGTTCAAACAGGACTCACAGAAATTTGTGCCCTGTCAGGAATGTTTTTAGGTGAAGGTTTGGCCAAACAGTATCTTGAAAAAAACTTTACAGATAAAAATGTCGAAAAATACTTAAGAAATTTATCACAAAAAGGAATATGTAAAAATTTAGCGGAAAAAATTCTAAATTCAAATTCCTCATCTAAAGCCGCAACTATTTTAAGAGGATTATTATTTGTATGTGCCTCCCTAACATCTTATGCTGCTGGCGAAAAGCTGGGGAAAGAATTTGCCGGAGATATTGCAAGCAAAGCCGGAATTAAAAAAATCGACCAAAAAGCCTAATGATTATTTTTACAAAAAGTGTTAAAATAACAATATGAAAAAGATTATATTGTTATCAGCACTTGTTTTCACACTGTTTACTTCGCACAACCCTTGTGAAGCCATAAAAATCGGGCTTCAGGTCAACGCGTCTGAAATAACTACCGGTACATCTGTTAAGGGAACAATTATTGATGCAAACACAAATAAAACAGTCTGTGATTTAGATAAAATGACTGCTTATGAAATCCGTCCGTACAATAGTTTAATGGCAATAAAAATAAAAGATAAATATTACAAAATAAATTCTGATAATATTGTCATAAGATTTCCAAGTAATGAAACCGGATTTGTAAGTATTAAAAACAAATGGTATAGAGGAATAATAAAAATTCAAAACAAAAACGGCAAACTAACAGTAATAAATGACGTTCCTCTGGAAGATTATATAAAAGGTGTAGTTCCTTCTGAAATGCCTTCCGGCTGGAATGTTGAAGCCTTAAAAGCTCAAGCAATCGCCGCAAGAAGTTATGCCATGTCAAACCTCGGAAAACGTTCATCTCTGGGATTTGACCTTTATGATACACCGGAAGATCAAGCATACGGAGGCGCTTCTGCCGAAACCTCCAAAACAAATCAGGCAGTTAATGATACTAAAGATATTGTATTAATTTATGATATGAAAATAATCTGTGCCTACTATTCGGCCTCCGCTGGCGGCCAGAGTGTATCTGCAGATAAAGCCTGGGGAAGTAATTTGCCCTACATCAGGTCCGTTCCATCCTTTGACGATAATGTAAAGAAAAACGGGCATGGTGTCGGAATGAGCCAGCATGGCGCAAATAATCTTGCAAATCAAGGGTATAATGCTTATCAAATATTACAATATTTTTATAATGATATAAAATTTGCCAGACTAAAAAACAGTTAATTAAATAATATAAATGGCGCAAATAAGTACATTTTCCGGCATTGCAGCCCCTGTATATCCGCAGTATATCTACATTTTAATAAAAAAAGTTTATGAAACCCCTTGCCAAATCTAAATAAAATGCTATAATAAATTTGTCGATTATAGAGCATGCCCATTGTAGGTGGTTTCTGATTACCGTGTGGCATAATTAAGAAGGAGGTTCGTAATGAACAAAGAAGAATTGGTAAAAGAAGTAGCAAAAAAAGCAAAAGTTTCTCAAAAGTCAACTGCTGACATTATTGCAGCTACATTAGACACAATTGAAAAAACAGTTTCAAAAGGTAAAAAAGTAACTTTGGTTGGCTTTGGAACTTTTGAACCACGCAAACGTGCAGCTAGAACTGGTAGAAATCCTCAAACTGGTAAAGAATTGAAGATTGCTGCTAAAACAGTTCCTGCATTTACTGCTGGTAAAAAATTCAAAGAACTTGTAAAATAGTTTTAAGGATTTGATAATAATTAATCGGGCCGTTATTCAAAGAATAACGGCCCGACTTTTTTCTTTAGTTTAAATTAATGCATCATAGTTTAAAATTGCAAGCAATTTATTTTTATTTTACATAAGTTTTAGGTCTGGTTTTACCTTTGACAAAAAGGAAAACATGTTGAAAAACACTGTACTTACAATATTGCTGGCTTTATCAAAACCGTATTTTTGCGCCGGAAAATTTTCCCGATTATTGCATTCATAAAGTTTCGGATTCAATTGGAAACGATCACCGCTTGCGGCTCGCTGTCCTGATTTTGTATTTCTTTCAAATACCATACTTCCACTTACCGTACTTAAATAACCATTGCTCATACGGCCGTCTTTATTGTTAAGAACTATGTCTAATGTCTGACGGAATAAATATTTTTCCGGGTTAGGAACGTATGCTCCTTGTTCAAATGAATATATATACATAGGAGAATTTGTATCAGAATATAGATTTATTTTTACTTTATTACGGGAAGTTTTATCTACATTCAAAAATACGTCCGCATCACCCAGTTTAACCAGTACAGGTCTTGAGGTTTTATCATTTTTACCTAATATTTCATTAAAAAATTTAATTTTTTTAGTTAATTTTAAAATATGTTCAACAGCTTCATCTTTTGTAACCATCTGTGAATATATTATTTGATTAATATTTTTAGCCTCTGAACCAAATGTAACATTACGGCGTGTAGAAATTTCATTCTTTTGTCTATTATATGGATTTATTTGCGATTGAACTCTTGAAATATTCATATTTTCTCCTATTTTACTTGTTTTATATATTATAAAATGTATAAAAATAAAATTTGCTAGTTTATTGATTAATATTTTGAAAATTAAATAGCAAAAAAAATTTTTACCGGTTTTAATATTTTTAAGTTACTTTAACATAAAGGAATTTTTTATATGATTATTTCAAAAATCTCCAGCAATCCGATATACACCAATTATTTTCAGAATAAAATTCAGAAAAACAACAATTATACAATAGCACCGTTACAATCAGATAGTTTTGTAAGAAATGTAAATTCTACGCAAATTCCGGCATTTACCGGTAAAAATATTAATTTTGATACGGTTGCTAAATTAACAGACCACTTCGCTAAAAGACCGTATTCAAAAAAACATGCTGAAAAAGTTGCCACATCCGTAAATTACGCAGATGCGTTCGGCATAACCGGAGAACTTCCTGAATCTTGGACTAAAAAAATTTCAAATATAAAAGATTTTGATAAAAGCAGTTTTTGTGAAAGATTAGGTGAGATTTTCACAATTGATAGACATGAAGCTAACATAGATATACTTACAGATAATTTAAGAAAATTATTCAAAGATCACGGAATTATTTCTGATGAAAATATGCTGACAACTGAATATATCGGCAAAGGATTTTTTGGAAGAGATTTCAGAATCAGCATTGGTGATAATGATGATAAAGTTATAAAAGAATTTAAGAGAACATACAGATACCACAATAACCATGGTAACTATTCCGAGCAAAATCTTGGAGAACACCTCAAAAAATACGGTGGTACTGATACTGAAATAGTTCCGTATTATTACGGTGATACGCAAAACGGAATATTGATTACAAAATTTATATCTAAAGAGTCTCCAAATCCTACCGGCAAAATTGATTTAGAAGACTTAGGCATGGCCTACGATGATGGATTTGCAAGAAATTATGTTAATGACTGGATTGTCGATGTCGGCGGAATGATTACTATAAACAACCTTGTAGGACGCCCGATATCACAAAATATATTTAAACAATTTAAACATGCAAAAGAAGGTGAAAATTTAATATCAAAATTTGATGATATTATGACCAAAACCCTTAATACAGACGAAAAAAAATACAATGATACAATGGTCGGATTGGCTCATAGTATTAGATTTTTGCCAGAAGAAAGACAGGGTGAATTTTATAATAAAATGCATAATTTAAAGCTTCAAGATGTTGATATTGCAATTATAGAGGAGTCCGACAAATTTTCATATTTAATGGACAGAAGTTCTTTATTTGAAAGTCTGGCAAAAACTGATAATATAGAAATTAAAAAAGCTATCAGCCGAAAAATTAAAAACATTCCGAGCCCGTTGAAGGATAAAATTTTCGAAGAATATTCGGCTAATGAAACAAACCACAGTATAAAGAAATATCTTGCTCGAAACTTAAATCATTACTATAAAAATATTTCAAACAGAATAAATATTTTTGACAACCTGGCAAAAGATGCTGATAAATATGCAAATATTGCATTAATAAATTCAATGAAATGGATTGGAGAAAGCAAAGTTGAACAACGTTATGCCGAAATGTTTGAAAAAGGCGATATAGTTACGAGATGTGCTCTTGCAAGAAACATTGAAATATTCAAAGAAAATCCGAAAGTTCTGGAAAAATGGCTTGATAAATTTATGGAAATTGATGATTTCCGTGTAAAAAGAGCAATGGCTGAATCAGTAAAATTCCTGCCAAAAGAATTTGAGAAAAAGACATTTGAAGGCCTGCTTGATATAAATGATAACAATACGAAAGAATTCTTGGCTGAAACAATTACCTCAATTCCCGGATATCAAAACCATAAAGATTGGCTTTTAAAGATATTAAAAGACGGTGATAACTCAATAAGACGCTCATTAGCCGGTGAGCTTCCAAAAATAAAAGATGCAAAAGTAAGACAGGAATGGACACAAATAATATTGGATGGCGCCGATTCAAGTGTAAGAAAAATTGTAGACAGTCAAAAATAATTTTATGGCATGAAACCTACCAAGGATAATCATCTGTGATACGCCAGTTGTTGTACATTATTAGTGCTGCACAATAGCCGCCACTGCCATTTCTGCTGCAATTTTCACGAATTGTTTCAATAGTTTGAGATTGACCGGAGGCATAGAGTCTATGCATTGCAAACCGATACATATCCTGAGTTGTGTCAAGAACTACTGCAAATTGAAAATAATCTTTTCCGCTTATATTAGGTCCCTTAAATCCATTTATATCAATATTGACATATACAATTCTAGGAAAGACATGTTCTGCATCATTAACCCTGGATTGAATAAAGATTAAAGTTCCATCATTTAGTACAAACCTTGTATGTAAAGGTAAATTCCCGAGGTTAGTCCCTTTCATTGATGTTGGTTTATATGTGCAGTCATCAGTAATACTAGTATCGCATTTTTTAATAACATTCATATAAGGGATTAAATATGTATTTGCAAAGTCGGAAGATGCTTGAATGTCATTGGAGCTTGAAAGTTCCCATAACTCAACATCTCCATGTTCAGATTTGGCCTGCTGTATAGCATTGCTAATCACATTGTAAGCCCTCTTTAAACGTGTTGCTGTTTGAGTTTTTTGATGATTGGCAATCAGCGCCGGCAAAGTCATCGCCGCCACAATGCCAATTATCCCAAGAGTGATTAAGACTTCGGCCAACGTAAACGCGGCTTTACGACGACCGGCAAATTGGCAATCCAGCTTTTCCGGTAGACTAAAGTCTACCCTACTACTATTTTTTATCATATTATCCTCTTTCAAATTTTTGTTTTCCATAATTCTATATCTTAGCATCCTGTCTCCTTTCCAGCCATAAACTGACGTTTAAATTTTCGCACCATTTTTTATATTTTGGTGCATGTCGGCCTGAAATCCACTAAAACATACCTTCTTAAAATTCAAAAAATCATCAAAAAATGACAAAAGACCACTTGAAAAGTGTCCAAAAATATTGTATAATAAGGCTATAGAAAACTCGCACCAAAATATAAAATTTGGTGCGTTTTTTTGCGTTAAAATTATGAGATTCTGAAACACGGAGGTCAATCCGGCGTTCAGAATGACATGAAAACGAGATTGCCGCGTCGCCTACGCTTCGTCTTGGAATTAATATTCAATACCGCGGCGGGCTACAACACCTGTATCCCAGTAATGTTTCACCGGTTCAATTCTTGATACAAGATGGGCAATATCAATTATTTTTTCATCCGCGTATCTTCCGGTTAGAACTATTTCCATCTCTTCAGGTTTATTTTTCAAAACTTCCACAACTTCATCAACATCAAGAATTTTCAAGGCTATTGCAATATTTGCCTCATCAAGGATAATAAGGTTATATTCATTATTTTTAATGGCTTTTTTAACTGTTTCCCAGCCTTCTTTTATAACTTTTTCATCGGCTTCTGTCTTATTATCAGAATACACAATCCTATTAAGTCCGGCTTGAATTATAGTCAAATTATTTTGAATGGCAGGAGCCAGAGTTCGAAAGGATTTAAGTTCACCATAATCATCTCCTCCTTTTGTAAACATAACGATTAAAACTTTCCAGCACCGGCCGAGGGCTCTCATTGCAAGTCCTAATGACGCTGTAGTTTTTCCCTTGCCATTACCGGTATAAACCTGAATGTAGCCGTGCTTCTCCCAGTTTGGATTGATTAATTTTTCATCTGAACATAAATCTTTCATAATATGTTTTTTATCATGAAATTCATATTTCCGCAATACAGAAAAGGGTAATATAAATGAAATGACCGGCTTATTAAACCGGTCAAGTTTGTGAGTTAAATGTATAATTATAAGTTCAATTTAAAATTTGTTTATCCAAAATATTTTTCGAAATCTGCAAGAGCTTTTTCAGCGTTTGCGGCAACTCCGACAGCTTCAATATCTCTCATTGCGTCACGGGCTGAGGTTGAAATTCTTGTGTATTCTTTTTCTGTAGGCATTCTAAAATTTATACCGGCAAGCGCGTAAAGTCCGGCCAAATCAGAAACATCTTCTCCGCTAATTTTCTTTGCACCTGCTGAACGTACAAAACCTAAATTCTGAGCGGCTGCTGCATCCAGTGCACTTGCATCTGCTGTTTTTGTCTGAACAACCGGATTTTTTTCTTCAGTTTCTTCTGATTTTTTAGTTTTTGTTAAATCTGTTTTTCTTTGAATATTTCCCGCATTTGTTGAACTTATAAGTCCAAATCTTGTTAAATCGAAGTCCATTTTTGTTCTCCTTGTACATTTATCTCACATGGACTTTATCGGAATTTTTTCGGAATTCTTTAATATTTTAAACTTATTTGTTACAAATGTTAATATTATCTCAAATCAACAATGCTTACACCATCGCCGCCATCGTGCTCTGAGCCTGGTCGGAATTCTTTTACATAAGGTGATGTTGACAAATACTCTCTGACCGCGGCTTTCATAGCTCCGGTACCGTGGCCGTGAATAATTGTAAGCGGAGTAAGATTTGCAAGGCTTGCGTTATCGAGGTAGATTTCAAGTTTATCAAGACCGTCTTCGACTTTGTAACCTCTCAAATCGAGAGTTGGAGAAAGTTCGCGCCTTTTCAGGGTGAAAGATTGAGAACTTGAAGTAACAGGTTTTAATTTGTCGGCAATTTTTGCAAATGTTTGATCAAATCCTGCAAGTTTTTCGGTTTTAATCTTTGTTTTGAAATTTCCCATCAAAATATACACATTATTATTTTTATCAGGAAGAGATAGCAGAGTAACCGGCTGGTTTAATTCTTTTAAAAGCAGTTTATCTTTCGGCTGTACATTTTGCCAATCGACCGGCTCGTAGTTTTGTTTTTCTTCGTATTCTTCAAGTTTTTTTCTGAAAATTTGTTCGGCCTGTGCCAGTCTTGCATAAGATCTGCGGGCTATTTTTTCAGACTTTTCTTTTCTGATTTCATCAAGAATATCTTTTATCTCGGCTTTTGCCGAAAGAATTTCATAATCAAACTTATCTTTTATATGTTTAATAGTTTTCTTTTTGTTCTTTTTGACATCAGAGAGGGTTTCTTCGTATTCTTTTTTCAAAGCTTGAGAAGTTTCTTTCAAATCTTCTGCTTCTTTTAAGTTTTTGCTGAGTTCCTGCTGGGTTTGCTGAAGTTTTTCCACAACAAGAATTGACGGATCTTTTTGAGATACGAGAATTTGTTTTGCAGTTTCGCAAATATCTTTATCAAGCCCTAGATTTTGAGAAATCGAAATAGCGTTGCTCAGTCCCGGAATTCCAATCAAAAGTTTATATGTTGGTTTTAAGGATTCTGTATCAAACTCAACGGAGGCATTTTTGAAGTAATTATTGTTATATTCAAGTGCCTTCAATTCGCCATAATGCGTTGTGACAGTAATCACAGCATTCTTTTCTGCGAGTTTATTCAAAATACATTCAGCCAAAACTGCACCCTCTTGCGGGTCTGTTCCGGCACAAATCTCATCAAGAAGAACGAAAGTCTCGTTATCGCTTTTGTTTAGTATTTCGATAATATTTGTCATGTGTGATGAAAACGTGGACAGACTTTGTAAAATATTCTGATCGTCTCCGATATCTGCCAGAACTTTTATAAACGGATGAATTTTCGCCATAGTACAAGGTAAAAACATTCCGGCTTTTGTCATAAGAATGAACAAGCCTATAGTTTTTAATGTAACTGTTTTTCCGCCGGTGTTTGAACCTGTAATTATTACAGCGTTGTAATCTTTGCCTATTCTGAAATCATTTGCAACAACTTCTTTGCCGCAATCTATCAAAAGCGGATGTTTCATGTTTTCAATTTCTATAAACTTGCTGTATATAATTTCTGGCTGAATAGCCTTTATAGAACAGGCATATCTGGCTTTTGCGAAATGAAAATCGATTTTGGCAAGTATTTCTTCTGTCAATTTTAAATCTTCAATATGTTCCTTTATTGTGTTTGTTAAACTAACCAGAATTTTTATTTTTTCCGCATGAATTTTTGATTTTAATTCGCGAACTTTATTATTCAATGGCACAAGCTGCTGCGGTTCGATATAAAAAGTTTTGTTTGTAGCGGAAACATCATGGACAATACCCGGTACTTTACTTTTAGAAGATGCCATAACCTGAAAAACAACTCTATCATCACGTGTTGTATAGATATTTTCCTGAAGATGTTTTGAAAAATCCGGCGAATTTAAAAGAGAAGTAATCATAGATTTAATGTTATTTTCAGCGTCTCTTAATGCTGCATGCAGATTTCTTAGTTCAACGGTTGCATCAGGACGGATATTAAAATTATCATCAAATGTATCTTCAATTTTGTCCTCGATATCTCTATCGACAAAAAGATGTCCGCTCAAAAGACGCAGAATTGACCTTTCGTCAAGATTTTCACTTAAGAATTTTTTCACAAGCCTTGAAGAGCGGAGAGTCTTTGCAATATCAACAATTTCCTCCTCCATCAGATAACTTGCCCCCATATTATGATGGAGTTTTTTTATATCTGCAACAAATTCAATAGGAATATCTATTGCTAAATCCAGCAGCTGTTTGGCCTCGTATGTAAAATTAAGCTCCTCTTGAATTTTGCTCAATTCGTCTTTCGGCTCAAGAGTAAGACAAAGCTTTCTGCTCTGTTCACACTTCGCAAAATTAGCTAATTTTTCTAATATTTTATCATATTCAAGTATTTTTCGGCTTTTTGTAATAACGTTCATATAGATATTAAAAACCAACAAAATTTTTTTTGCAAACTTTTTATGTTATGCAACTTTAACTGTATATCCTAATTCCTTAATTATTTTTAGTGCAGTAGCTAACTGTGGCTGCTGCTCTCCATTGAAAATTGCATAAAGATTACTTCTTGAAATTCCGGTTTTTTTAGACATACCTAAAATAGAATCTTTTGCTCTCACCGCATATTCTAAAGCTTTTACAAAAGCATTTAAATCGTTATCCTGCAAAAATTCTTCAAAACCGACATTTATCCATTCTTTGATATCTTCATCTGTTTTTAAATCATTTAAAATATATTCGTTGAAAGATTTTGATTTGGTCATTTTTTAAGTCTCCACTGTTCAAGAAGTTCTTGTGCTTTTTCTATGTCTTTTGATTGTTTTGATTTATCACCACCATTGATTAACAAAATTATTTTGTCGTATTCTTCTGTGTAATAAACCCTGTATCCTTTGCCAAAAGTAAAGCGTAATTCAGATATATCATCAGATATTTTTTTACAATCACCGAAATTACCATCTTCAATTCTAAGTATTCTTTGATTTATTCGCTTTCTGGTAATGCTATCTAAAGAATCTAACCAATCAATAATTGGAGCTCTACCATTTGGCAATATTAGATACTCTATTTTATAGTTATTCATAATTATATTGTACCGTATACAGGACAGTATGTCAACTAATGCAAAACATATATAATAAAATTTTATTCAAATTTTTCGCAGTTTTTTTGTTTTTTAATCATAAAAGCGGCAATTATTGCGGTTAGAGGGACACAAGCTAGAAGCGAAGTACTTCCCACAATTGCGGATAAAATTTCTGTTGCAACCTGATTTAAATTAAAGAATTTTGTCAAATCTATATTGTTTGAAAGCAAAACAAGCGGAAGAGAACTGCCAATATAAACGAGAATTAAAGTGTTGGACATTGTTCCGATAATATCTTTCCCCACATTCATTCCCGATTTAAAAAGATCTTTTACTGAAAGCTGTGAGTTCGTCTGGTAAACCTCATTAATTGTACTTGAAATTGAAACTCCAACGTCCATGATTGCTCCCAGCGCCGCAAGAATTATGGAGGCAGAAAGTATTCCTTTAAAATCTAAATCAGGCCGGCTGCCATACAAATACAAATTTTCTTCACCGGCAAATCCGGTTAAATTTGCGCAAAAAATAGCGAGCATTGAAAGCATGGCTGCAAAAATCAGACTCAAACACACTCCTATTATAGCGGACGAACTCTTTGGATTAAATCCGCTGACAAGGTATATTGTAACTATCGTTGAGATTATGCCTGTCAAAACTGCCGACGCAATCGGGCAAAATCCGCCCAAAATCATCGGAACCAGCATGAAAAATATCAACCCGACAGTAACCGCTATTGATATAAGACTGAATACACCCTTTTTGCGGCCGATTAAAAATAAAAGCACACAGAATAAAAGTGCAAAATACTTTAATGCATCATTTCTTTTTACATCCGATATATAAAAATCAACATCATCAGCAGAAACCACCTGTTCTTTAGGATACTCGGATTCCAGATGCAAAACTACTCTGCTTCCTTTTTTTAAAACAATATCATAAGCCGGATTTCCGGTTAGTATGTTTTCTGTAATCACACGGGTTCCTTTAAAATCCCC
Source organism: bacterium (assembly GCA_017942035.1). GTDB lineage: Bacteria > Cyanobacteriota > Vampirovibrionia > Gastranaerophilales > Gastranaerophilaceae > RUG14219. The sequence goes on from JAGAVG010000075.1 coordinate 33,717, forward strand.
GTTTTGTATTTTTAAAGTCACAATCTGACGAATATTTTCTTGACCGCTTTCTTCAGAATTAATATATTCATCTTTTATATTTTCAACAAGTGCATCGGCAGATGGAAGGTTAGTCTTCTCAATGCAATAGCCCGCAGAAATTAAACCGAAAAATACAAAACACAACACAATAAACTTTTTTATCATAACTTTAATCCTCTTTATTGTTCTTACGTTAACATAAAAAATACTTTTAGGGGAGATTTTTCAAGAAAAATCCATCCACAATAACTAAAAAATTCAAAGTCATGACTTTTTTAAAAAATTAATTAAAAAAGTACTAGATAAAAAAGTTGATATTTGAAATTTTTCTCATCTGAATGTATGAAATTTCAGGTTTCGACTGCTCAAAATCCTTAAATATAATGTAGAATAAAAAAGTAGAGAGGTGGAGTAAAAATGTTCAGCACATCAGGAAACAACTTCTATCCGCAGTACGATCTGGCAGGAAGAATTCAACACACAAAACTTGACACGGGTGTCGGGCTTAATCCTTCTGCACGTATGGAAAGGATTGAAAATCCGGAAACACCTAATTTTAGTCAGGTTATGTCCGGTTTGGTGGAAAACTTAAACAATGAGCTTAACGCTCCTGACAACCTCTTGAAAGACGTTATGTCCGGCAGTCAAAATGTCGATATCCACGATGTTATGACCGCTATGGCAAAATCCGAAATCAGCATTAATGTCGCAACTCAAATGACCGGAAAAGTAATTCAAGCTTATGACAAAATAATGCAGATTCAGGTATAATCAATATTTTAAGGCTTATAGCCTTACAAAATTAAAAACTAAGACTTAAGGGAAGAAAATATGGATTTTCAAAAACTACTGGAAAACAAACCGCTGTTATATGGAATTATTGGAGGGATAGTTGTCGTTTTGGCTCTTTTCCTTACGATAGGTATTGTTGCATCAAATAACAAAGGCGGCGATAAGGCAACTAGCGTCAGTGAGGAACCTTTAAAAGAGGATGTTGACCTCCTTACAACTGACAATCTCGGTAAAGCTTTGGAAATTCAAGCTATTTTAACTAAGAAAAATATCGTTGTAAGCCGTAAAGTTGACGGTACAAAATCAGTTTTATATTTGAAAAAAGGCGATTGTACAACAGGCAAAAAAAGATGTACTACAGAGCAACGCGATCAGGCAATTTTAGGGATTGTAGAAAGCGGACTTTTTGACGAAAATGTAGGGCTTGAAATTTTTGACAAGGGTGATTTTACATCTACAAAAGAAGATAAAAAAATTCGTCTTACAAGAGCTGTTAATGGCGAGCTTTCAAGGTTAATCAGAAAAATTTCAAATGTTGACAGCGCTTCTGTTTTTGTATCAATTCCGGAACAATCAATGTTTTCTTCTATGCAAAAACCTGTAACTGCAACAATTCAGGTTACAACAACAAACGGAGAAAAGCTTGATCAGACAAAGGTTAAAGCTATTACAAACCTCGTTTTGGGAAGTGTTAACGGAATTACCGCCGAAAATATTTCAATAACAGACACTAACGGGAATGTTTATCACAGCATTATGGATGCAAGTGATGAAATGCTTTCTAAAATTGAAGAAAATGACAGGTATATGCAAAAGAAAGTTGCCGCTCAATTAGATAATCTGGTTGGCCGCGGAAATTATGTTGCAACTGTCAGCACATTTCTTCGTCAGGCTCCGGTTGAAAAATTTACTATAGAGTATGATCCGAACAAAAAAGCATCTGTATCTGAACAATCTTTCACAGAAGGTTTGGGCGATCAAACTTCTGATTCAAATAAAGGTACAAATGCGGTAAGCGTTTATCTTCCAAACGGTCTCGGGGCAGGCGGATCAGATTCCAGCCAAAATAGACAATACAACCGTTCCGCTACCGAAACTCAATATGGAGTTACCAAAACTCAAACAAACGAATACATTAAACCGGGTGTGGTTGAAGAAATTTCAATTGCGGTTACTCTTGATAAAAATGCAATTCCGACAAATACAACCCTTGAAGAATTGAAAGAATTAATCGCAAGTGCCGCAAGCCCGAAAGTTTCAGCCGAAAATGTTTCAATTGCGTTTAAAGATACAATTGATAATAATCTTATGGGTGATAAACCTTCAAACCTCCCGAAACCGGATGAAACAGGAAACCCTTGGTGGCTTACGATTGCCCTAAGTGCGCTTGGAATTTTAATTGTGTTCAAGGTTGTATCTGATAAGGTTCGTGAAGTTCAGGAGGCAAACAGACGCGAAGTTGAAATGCTGAGACAAAAAACAGCACAGCAGGAAGCTCAGCTTGCAAATGTAAATCAAACTGCGGCACAGCTTGCAGAACGCCAATCAGAGCTTGCGCAAGGTTTGATTGAACAACAAAACAGAGAATTCCTTCCACAACAAGATCCGCAGCAGCTTGCTAACACATTGAGTAATCTTTCTTCTCAGATTAATGACGATGACGAAACTGCCGAGAAGATAAAAAGCTGGATTGAGGAAGCCTAAAAGAGAATATTAGAAAGGACAAGGGGATAAATAATGCCAATACCGGGATTTGACTATAATGCGTTCGCACAAAATTTAACACAGCAAGCTATCGAGCTTGTCCCTCAGGATTTTAACGATGCCCAGCGTAATTATGTGGCTAATACCCTTTTGAATTTCTCAACCGTAGCAGGTCAGGCACTGTCTGATGATACGGAACATAACTTTAATGCCGATCAGGCGGTTATGATTACCCAGATTATTGCGGAATGGTCTTTTCACAAGTCTGTTGATTTGATAAGATCAGGAATTCCTCAGCAATACTGGGATTCTATTATGCAGAAAATTGCCTTCACTATTTTTGAAATAGCAAAACAGGCTTTTTCGCAAAATATGCCGCAAGATCAGATTTTGCAGTTGATTGAACATCACGTTAAAAAAACTTATATTGAATGTGTTGAAGAATTAAAAACAAAAAATTTGATTAGTGAAGAATTGTCAGAACAGGCAGAAAAGCAGTCAAATATTGACGCAATGATGCAGCAGGCCGCAGAACAAGGTCAGCTTCCGGAAGCCGCTCAGCCTGATATCCCGCAGCAAGGCGGAGATGCGGTTATGCCGGTTCAAAATGTTCAACCTGGCGCTGTTCAGCCGGCTATGCCGTCAGGACAAGCATATAAGACATTTAAATTAGCAACATTAGGACTGTTATTTCAAAGAGTTAAGCAGGATAAAGTTCAATCTATACTTGATAAATTTAATGCCGATGATGCAAATTCGGTTATTAAATATATGGAAATTCCGGACCTTCAAGATAAAGTTGACCCAAATATTACAATGAAATGCCTTCAAGAAATAAAAACTAATCTTCCGGGCGGCAAAGTTTCTGTCACTCCGGCTATGATTCTTGAAAAAATCCAAAATGTTGCGCAATGTATCGAAAAACAAAGGCTTGAACAAATTTTACAGCTTGAACGCCCAAACGTGAAACGCTTTGTATTTAGTGCTATTGAGGGTGAATACAATGAAGATATTCCGCCGGAAGTCGGAAATGTTATTGCCTCTTACCTTGCAAATAGTGTACAATATAATTAATCATGATTATCAAAAAGAAAATTAAAAAGCCGGAAGTAATAGAGGAAAAACAAGAGGCTGTTACTTCTGAGGAACCTCAACAGGATTTAACCGTCGAAAAACAGGTTAAAGAAGAAGAAATTGATCTGTTTAATCTTGATAATATAGATTTTAAACAGCGTCAGGAACGCAGGCGCGGGGATAGACGACGCGGTTTCAGGCGTGTTGATGATAGAAATCTGATATCAAGAGCGAGAGAAGAGGCTGTTTCGATTAGAGAATCTGCCGCAAAAGAGGGTTATCAAGAGGGACTTTCAAAAGCTGAAGAGGATTTGGCGGAATTGAGGAATTCTCTTTCTGCGTTTATGAATTCAAGTCAGGAAGTTTTTGATTATATTGCGCCAAACCTGTTGGAAATTGGCATTGATATTGCGAAAAAAATTATTAAAAAAGAAATAGAACAAGATCCGAATTTGATTCTGGAAAGTATTAAGGATATCTTAAATAATTTATCCAGAGAGGAAAAAAAGGTAACATTACGGGTAAATCCTTCTCAGGTCGATATGTTAAAACAGGAAATTCCCGATGTGCTTACAAGTTTGGGGCTTGATGCAAGAGTTATGGTAGTACCGGATGAAAATGTTTTTGAGGGTGGATGTATGGTAGTAACAAATAACGGAATTATTGACGCCACTATCGAAACACAATTATCAATAATAAGTGAGGCTTTAAGAGAAATTTAATGGCACAAGAACAGGCAGCGCAAGGGGGCGGCGCGGGAGGAACAAATTTAAGCGAAGTATTTATGGCAATATTTGTATTGCTGTTAGTTGTTTTGCTTTTGTGCGAACTTCCGAATTTCGTTGTTAACTTCTGTATCTGTTTTAATATCACGCTCGGAATTATTCTTTTGATGATTTCGTTGTATGTAAAAAAGACCCTTGAACTTGCCTCTTTCCCTTCTATCATCCTTGTTGCGACAATGTTCAGACTTGTACTTTCAATTGCATCTACAAGACTTATCCTTGCAAAAGGGGAGGCGGGAGAGGTTATCCACGCTTTCGGAACATTTGTAACCGGCGGTAACATGATTGTAGGTGGTGTAATCTTCCTTATCATTACAGTTGTACAGTTTATGGTAATCACAAAAGGTGCCGAACGTATTGCCGAAGTTTCCGCAAGGTTTGCACTTGACGCGATGCCCGGTAAACAGATGACAATTGACGCTGACTTTAACGCGGGCTTGATATCTCCGGAAGAAGCTACAAAGCGTCGTGAAGATTTGCAGAGAGAATCAAACCTTTTCGGTAGTATGGATGGTGCGATGAAGTTCGTAAAAGGGGACACAATCGCCGGTATCATTATTACACTAATTAACATTATTGGCGGTTTGGCGATAGGTTGTGTTATGAACCAGATGCCGATTGCCGATGCTGTAAGCAAATATACAACCCTTACAATCGGTGACGGTTTGTCATCTCAGCTTCCGTCATTGCTATTATCAATTGCATCCGGTATCTTTATGACAAGAGCTTCCGCCGCTAATTCATTAGGTACAGATGTAACCAGCCAGATTGTAAGCAAGCCTAATGCACTTTTCCTTGCGGCCGGATTCCTTGTGTTTCTTGCGCTTACGGGCCCGATTACCGGACTTCCTTGGCTTCCGTTTTTAATTTTTGCGATAGTTCTTGGTGTTGCAGGATTTTCACAACTTATCAATGCGGATGTTCAATCCCAGCTGGGTCAATTGGAAAGTGTCCGGCAGAACATGCAGGATCTTGTTAACCCGAACAGGATGTACGAGAGATTGGGTGTTGACGTTTTGAGTTTGCAGGTTGGCTCTAACCTGCTGGTTATTGCCGATCCTGATCAGGAAGGTCAATTGCTTGCTAAAATTGCTGCTCTTCGTCAGAGAGTTACGGATGAATTAGGTTATATTATACCAAATATCAGAATTATGGATTCTTCCGCACTTGATGCTAATGAATATATGATTTCAATCCGTGGAAACACAGTTGCAACCGGTTATGTTTACCCGAATAGGTTAATGGTAATTGCCGATCAGTGGGATGCCGCAAGCAAAGATGTTCCTCAGGATGCGATTATAGGTATTGATCCGACTTACCAAACTCAAGCGTATTGGATTACACCTGATGATGCTAAGGCGGCCAGAACTATCACGGCTGTAGATTCAACTGACGTTATCGTTACTCATTTGCAGGAATGTGTAAGAAAACACGTTGATGAGGTTATGACAAAAACTGATGTCCTTAAACTTATGGAACTTGTCCGCTCGCAAGACCCGACACTTGTTAATGACCTCGTTCCGACGATTATTTCTACAAGTGACTTGAGAAAGATTTTTGTTAACCTTATTAGAGAAAAAGTTTCTATAAAAGATATTATATTTATCTTTGAAAGACTTTGCGATTATGCAAGATTTTCAAAAGAGCCGGATATTCTATCCGAAAGACTGCGAGCTGCACTTGGAAGGCAAATCTGTCTTGCGAATGTAACTGAGGATAATATTCTTTATGCTTTGACTCTTTCTCCTGATTGGGAAAAAGTTCTGGATGAAAGCTGTCAAAGAACTGAGTTAGGAACTATGTTCCTTCTTAACCCTATGCAGGTTCAAGAACTAATTGAATCAACCGCTACAACATTGATGCGTGCCCATCAAGCTTGCGGAGAACAGCCGGTTGTTCTATGCTCGCCGAGAATAAGATTGCCGCTGTATCAATTGCTTGAACGCCATATTCCGACAATTGTTGTTATTTCTTATTCCGAATTGATTACTGATATTAAAGTCGAGGCTATTGACACTATCGGCGAATCTTACGCTGAATAGGTTTGTTAAAATTTATTTACATATACGCAAATTTTATCTTTTAGGATTTTTATTTTTTCAGAAGGAAAGTTTGATGTATGAATGTAAGACCTAGCAGTGATTATAATAATTCTGTGAGATTTAGCGGAATTCCTATTGCAAAATCTGTAAATCGTATTAAAAATATTGAAACCGCTATTGATTTATATCAGATAACTCCCAGAGATAAAGAATTTCTCCATATTTTAGATAAGAATACAAACATGAAACGTCTTATGCCAAAATCAAGGATAACTCCTCTTGAGTTTGATATCTGGCATGATATGCTGCACATGGCAGTTGAAAAAGCAGTTAGATCAGGGAAAAAATGTGTAATTGCTGCTGTTGATAAAAAGCCTTGCGGGATTATGACGTATACTCCGGGGCATAAAGCATTTGAGCTTGATTATATATGTACATGGCCGGTTGAAACCGGTAAAAAAGTTCCTCTGGCCGGAAAAACTTTATTCAAACATTTATTTAATTCTTTTCTCCAGACAAATGCTTCAAAAATAAATCTTACCGCAATGAGAAACGGCCCTTTTAACATCGTTTCCAAATATTCAACTCTGGGATTCGGACAAAACGGCGGCGAAAACTTCTTTACGTCAATGTCAGCTTACAGGCATAAAATTTTTAATAAAATGCTTGAGCTTAATGATATGATTTCTACAACTTCAATTAGAAATGCTGAAGATATAGATTTGGCAAAAGTTTTGGAGGTGTAATTTTTACCCGCTGAGTAACTCATATTATAAAAATAAAATCGTCCTGAAATTTAAGACGATTTAAATAAAACTATTCAATATAAAAACACAAATTACTGAGGAATTACTACACCTACTGCCATTAGTCAATATAGCAAGATAAAATTTCTTGACCTATTGTAGAAAATCTCATTTTTTTCAACGCTCTTAATTCAGTTTGGCGGATGCATTCTTTGGTTACACCGTAAATATTTCCGATTTCTTCAAGAGTTTTTTTCGTTGTGTCACCTAATCCATAACGCATTTTTACAACTTCCTGTTCTCTTTCTTTCAGAGTTGAGATAACCATTTCAATATCATTTTGAAGGCTTTCGTATTCAGTTGTTCCGGTTGCAGAAGCATTTTCATCTTCCAGAATATCAGCTACGCACATATCCTTGCCGTCACTGCCTTCAATGCCGCTTTCTATGGAAATAGTTTTGGTATAAGCAGAAAGAAACATGTTGATTTTATCTGTTGAAATATTCATTTTTTCTGCAACATCGCCTACGCTTACGGTCGAATTAGTTTCTCTTTCCAATTCCGCTTTTACTTTTGAAAATTTCGAAAGGGTTTCTTGAATATATACAGGAATTTTCATGCAATGTGATTGCTCTGATATTGCTTTGAACATTGATTGTTTTATCCACCAGCTTGCATAAGTAGAAAATTTGTAACCTAATTTATAATTGAATTTATCTGCCGCAATCATTAAACCTACGTTACCTTCCTGAATTAAATCAATTACAGGAATTTTTGACATGTGAATTGCTTTTTTTGCAATAGTTACAACTAATTTTAAGTTGCCCTGGATTAATCTGATTTTTGCTGCGCGGTTTCCTTCTTTTGCTAATCTCGCAAGTTCACATTCTTCTGCCTGTGTCAGAGGGGCAAACGCTGAAATTTCTCTGATGTAATTTGATAATACGCAATCACTATTGTTTTCTAAGACTTCATTTTTTGCAGGATTTGACTGGCTTTCAGGCTTTCTCATTCTTACTGTTTCGTTTTTTTTCATAATCTTTTACAACTCCTTTTGCATGTTAATATAAGCCGGATACTTTTTCTGCGCATCACAACTTACAACCTGATTTATCAGGATTTATGCTCACTCTTCTAAATAATTTGGGATAAACAGACTTATATATTTAGTATATATCATAGTATATACTTTTTCAAGTGTTAGTGAAGATATGTGAAGAAATTTGAATTTTTTGTAATATTTATTTATGCTAAAGTTTAGATTTTATAGTATTATATAAATTAAAGAGGAGAGAAGTATATGAATAAGAAATTTATGTTAGTTGCCGGATTGTTATTCACTATTGTTTTGACGTCAACATTGGGAATAGCATTTGCAAACGGTGCATTTGTAGAAAAGAAAGAAAAGCCGTCGGATTATAAAATTGGCGTAACTTATACCAAAGCATTGGAAAATCAGGATAAACCTATGCTTGCATTGTTTTATGTTGATTGGTGCGGATATTGCTTAAGATTTATGCCGAAGTATAAAATTATTGAATCTTTATATGGTAAAAAGTTTAATTTTGTAATGTTAAACGCTGAAAATCCTGAAAATGAACATCTTGTAAAAAGTGTTGCACTAACAGGGTTCCCGACAGTATATATTATGGATCCGAAATATGATAACAGAGTTCTTTTGAACAACGGTATCTATCAGGATTTGCCAAAGATGAAAACAGAATTGGATAGATATTTAAGAATTAGAAAATTGTTAGATAAAGCAACATCAATGGATAATTAAAATTTTGAAAAGCCGCTTTAAAAGCGGCTTTTTTAATTAAACTATTTTACCAAAAAGATCATACTCATCGGAGTTTTCAATGAGAACATTTTCAATATCTCCGGGAACAACAGTGTTTTGAGTATTTGCATAAACCAAACCGTCGATTTCCGGCGCGTCATGCTGAGAGCGCATAATCACGACACCATCATCAGTAATACCTTCTACAATACAAGGAATGGTTTTTCCGATGAATGACTTGTTTACTTCTGTTGAAATTGTCTGCTGGAGTTCCATAAGCTTGTTGTATCTTTGTTTTTTTATAGCGGCAGAAACGTGATCCGGCAAATCATAAGATGTTGTATTTTTTTCTTTTGAATATTCAAAAACGCCCATTCTGTCAAATTTTGCTTTTTTTACAAAATCGTAAAGTTTTTCAAATTGCGCATCAGTTTCACCCGGATAGCCTACAATAAATGCTGTTCGGATTGCTACATTAGGAACTTTTGCTCTTATTTTATTGACAAGTTCCATATAATCAAAATCCGGCCTGCGCATAGCTTTTAGTATAAGCTTATCATAGTGCTGAAGAGGAAGGTCAATGTATTTTACAACCTTGTCTAATTCTGCCATTGTGTCTAAAAGCTCGTCAGATACCTGAGACGGATATGCATACATAATTCTTATCCAACTGATATTTTCTATTTTATTAAGTTCTCTTAAAAGTTGAGGAAGCATTTGTTTGCCATACAAATCAATACCGTAACTTGTTGTGTCCTGTGCAATGAGGATAATTTCCGTAACACCTTTATCTGCAAGATGCTTCGCTTCTTCTACTATTTTTTCAATCGGACGGGAGTGATATTCCCCTCTCAATTGAGGAATTATACAATATCCGCAGTGGTAATTGCATCCGTCGGCAATTTTTATATACGAACTTGCACCCATTGTTATTTGTTGTCTTTCAACTGTTTCAGGATAAATGTATTCAGGCTTTTCCGAAACTCTTGAGATGTATTTTTCTGTTTTTTCGTTAGCAATTTTTTCAACAACATCAACAATTTCATTAATATTTGAAGTTCCGATTAACGCTGAAATCTCAGGAATTGCATCTTTTAATTCTTCTTTATGCTTCTGAGCAAGACATCCGGTTACGATTACCTTTTTGCCTTCGTTTGCAATCTCTAAAATCGACTGTACAGACTCTTTTTCTGCATCATGAATAAATGAGCAGGTGTTAATTATAACAATATCAGCTTCTTTATCGTCAAGTGTTATTTCAAATCCTCTTTCTGACAACATTCCAAGCATAAGTTCGCTGTCAACAAGATTTTTCGGGCATCCGTGATTTACCAATGCAATTTTCATATTTTACCTCTTTTATTACAAAAGATAGTTTAGCATGGAAATATGTTTTTTTGAATACTCCATATTAGTACCGTTATTACGAGGCAGTAGATTAAAGTCTACCCTACTATTTAGTTTGATGAGACGGCTGGGAATTGTTTTTAAATTTATTACCATGGATAATCGTCTTTAATTTGCCAGCCGTCCATCATTATTTTTTGTCCGCACGCATTACCACGTTTATTTCTGGTATAACCATATTTTATTGTACTTAATTCTTCTTGGCTTAATCCGGATCCGAAAAAGTAAAGCCCTGCTTGCGAAATTCTGTGAGATTCATCATTGAATGCTCCTGTTGTCATTGTCATCGCAAAACAATCTTTTCCATATCTATTTGGTGATTTTTGACCATTTAAGTCTATCATAAAATGTATATGAGAATTATCTTGTTTGGTAATAGCTACAAAAGTTCCATCAGATAAAACTATTCTAGGCAGATTAGGTATAGAAGGATCATTACCGCTGCCATACAAATAATAAAGCTTGCCGTCTGAATTCCAACATCCTGATTCATGTGGCGCACAGTATTTTACAACAGATAATTTTTTTGAAAGATATTTTTCAAAAAAATCCTTTGTATTCAATGTCCAATCCCAATCCCGAATATCACCGTATTCAACTTTAGATAACTCAACCGATTGCGATAAAGCCGAATAAACCTTTTTTAATTTTGTTACCGTAACCTGCTTTTGATACTTCGTAATCAATGCCGGCAAAGTCATCGCCGCAACAATGCCGATTATCCCGAGAGTGATTAAAACTTCGGCTAAGGTAAATGCAACATTCGTCATTGCGAGCGAACGGAGTGAGCGTGGCAATCCAGTGATTAATGGTAGACTAAAGTCTACCCTACTATTTACTCTCTCGCCCCTTGTGGGAGAGGGTTGGGGTGAGGGGTTAACTGGCTTGCCCTCCTGACCTCTTGCCTTCTGTTCTTCTATATTCATACTTTTATCCTCCGTTTTTTCTTAAATTATC
>JAGAVG010000076.1 GCA_017942035.1 bacterium
AGGAGTAGGAACTCCGGCAGCTCAGGGATCAGGAAACTATTCATTGTTCTTTAATGATGGAATAATGTTCTCATTCCCGACAAGTTCTACAGCTTGTTCAAATGATACAACAAGAACAGTTCATCTTTGTAAAGGTTTCATTGACGTAAACGGAATTAAACCGCCGAACAAAGAAGTAAAATGTGACAACTCAGGTGCAACAGCAACTAATTGTGAAGTTAAGAACCCGACTGACGTATATCCTGTAATTTTCTACGATCAGACAATCGTTCCAAACTCACCAGCAGCTAGAGCAGTTCTTTATTCTAAATAGTCTCATTTGGTACATAATACTCAATATCAATTTAAAAAGGCGCAAATTTTGCGCCTTTTGTTTGCACTAAATCTAATTTTAGTGTATTCTTATGGTATGACAAAATCAATTTCAGACAAGGTAATAAACCGCTTAACGCTGTATCATTGCATCCTCTCGGATTATATAAGCAGTAATATAGAATTTATTTCAAGCAAGCAAATCGCAAATTTGCTTCATATAGATGATTCACAGGTAAGAAAAGATATAAATCTTTTGAACAATTCCGGTAAAGGCCGTGTCGGATATATTGTAAAAGAATTGAAACAGTCTATTGAAAAGACTTTAGGGTTCAAGATTACTAAAAAAGCATTTATAGTCGGCGCCGGTAATTTAGGTTCTGCGCTTGCGAAATACGATAATTTTACCAGCTACGGGCTGAATATACTGGCACTTTTTGACAGTGATAAGAATAAAATAGGTAAATCTGTTAATGGGAAAATAATTTTTGATATCTCGAAACTTCCGAATTTAGCGGAAAAATCAGGAGTTGATATAGTTATATTAACCGTTCCGCGTGAATTTGCACAGGAAACCGCAAATTTTCTGGTCAAATCGAATATTAAATATATCTGGAATTTTACCCCAACAGTCCTTTCTGTTCCTGATGAAGTTCAAGTTTGGAATGAAAATTTAATGGGAAACTTTTTGCAGTTTTCTTATAATATGCAGAATTAAAAATTTTTTTCAGATTTTACTGTATATTAAAAAATATTAAAAATGACTTGCAAATATTATATTTTATTGTAGAATGATAATTGCCGGAAGTTTCGCGGCTTTGGTATGCCGGAGGCTTTCCGTTATTACTTAACTTTGAAAAGGAGAAGAAAATGCCAAAAATGAAAACTCACAAATCTGCTGCTAAACGTTACAAAGTAACAGCATCAGGTAAAATCACAAGAAGACAGGCTGGTATAGGCCACTTGCTCCAACACAAATCAGCGTCAAGAAAACGCCGTATTTTCAAGATGGTGTCAATTTCTAAATCCCATTTGAAATTGATATCAAAAGAGTTACCTTATAAAAAATACTCTCGTTAGTATTTTTTCAACCAGATTACAAAACTCAAAAATCAGAAAGGAAAGTGTAAAATGAGAGTAAAACGTGGTAATGTAAGCCGTAAAAGACATAAGAAAATATTAAAGTTAGCTAAAGGTTTCATCGGAGCCAGAAGCAGAATATTTAAAGTTGCAAATTGCGCAGTAATGAAAGCATTAAAATATGCTTACAGAGACAGACGAACAAACAAACGTAATATGCGCAGATTGTGGATTGTAAGAATTAATGCAGCTGTTAGAGAACGCGGAATGAGCTATTCTAAGTTCGTAAATGCCTGCAAAAAAGCTAACGTAATTGTTAACAGAAAAATGTTAGCAGACATGGCAGTTAAAGATCCTGAAGCTTTTTCAGTAATCTTTGATGCTGTAAAATAGTATAAAATTCTATAATTTTATAATTCTATAATTCAAACTCCAAAATTTCAGCCGTCTTTATAAAAGACGGCTTTTTTTATATAAAAAGTCAATTAATTAAATGGTTTACATTTTAGAAAAATTAATTAAAATAAAACTATGAAGAAAAATTTTGCGTTGTTTTTTATACTTTTGCTATTCTGCCTGCCGGTGAACTCTGAAGAGTTCTCGACAAGCGGCGATATGTGGGATAATTTCGCAGATCAAAATACTTACGGACAAAAGCCGGTAACAGATGAAGAGTTTGATAAAGCTTTAAAAAAGAAAAAGATAAAAAAGAATTTTTGGGGTAAAGAAATAAAAAATAAAAACATCCCGAAAGGCGAAGAGTTCCGTCAAAGTAACGAAACGGATTTTATAACAGAGGTTCCAAAGGAACTTCCGGTCTTGCTTATACCTGTTGAATTAATTATAGATGAATCTACAGTGCTGCCTATCGGCCATTATCAGGTTATGGCTGAGAAAAAAGATGGGATTGTACGGATAAAGTTTTATCAGTCCGGAAATCTTGCCGGTGAAATAAAAGCGACAGAAACTAATGATGATTTCAATCAGGAAACCGTTAATTTTGCAAACTGGTTTGAGCATGGAACGGATAAAATTCGCGTAATATTTGGTTCGCTTGATTTTAATGCTTTTGCGGATGTCTACATAAACAAAGATAGTGACCGGTAGAAATTGTTTGAAAAATTTTTGTCTGTAAGTTATAATTTTTAAAAAGTCAATGGAGATTATAATGAAAAAAGGTTTGTTTATAACATTTGAAGGGGCTGACGGATGCGGCAAAAGTACGCAGATGGAACTGCTTTTTGAATATTTTAAAAAACAGGGCCGTGAGGTCGTAATAACACGGGAGCCGGGCTGTGAAGGTTTAGGCGAAAAGATAAGAGAAATCCTTCTGAATTATGACGGGGAAGTTTCGGATAGATGTGAATCGTTTTTGTTTATGGCTGATAGGGCGCAAAACATCGATGTAATCGTCAATCCGGCGGTTCAGGCTGGCAAAATAGTGCTTTGTGACAGGCATACCGATAGTTCAATTGCTTATCAGGGTTACGGAAGAGGTATCTCTATAGAAAAAATCAAACACCTTAATGAACTTGCTGTGAACGGCAGAAAACCTGATTTGACATTTGTATTTGATATTGATGTGGAAACTTCAATGAAGCGCGTTGGAAAAGAAAAAGACCGAATGGAAAATTCAGGAATTGATTTTTATAACCGTGTCAGAAACGGCTATCTTGAAATTGCCAAGCAAGAACCTAATAGGGTAAAAGTCCTTGACGCCTCAAAATCTATTGAAGAAATTCATTTGGAAGTGTTGAAAATAATTGAAAAAATATTGTCATTGTAAGAAGGAACAAAGTGACACTATACTCCCTCGCCCCTTGTGGGAGAGGGCAGGGGTGAGGGGTTATAATAGATCCTGAAACAAGTTCAGGATGACATGCTGTTTCTTGCTTGCTCTCCTGACATCCAGATTGCTAAAAATGAAATCCAATCATTCAAGTATTGATTATTGAAAAAAAACTGTTATAATACTTTGTATGAAAAAAATTGTTTTAGCTTTAGCCGTAATATTATCGTTTGGCTTGATACCTGATGTTCAGGCGGAAGAATTTGAGAATGTCCAGCTTGAATTAAGGGACTATTCCGAAATTGAAGTGCCTTCCGGAACTTTTATCCCCGTTATGGCAATGGCTGAAATTTCAACAGCGGTTTGTAATGAAGGCTACAAGGTTAGATTTATAACAACAAACGATTTATATATAAAAGAATCAAACGTAATTCCTAAAGATACCTATATTTACGGATATATAGAAGAACTCCATGAACCGGTTGTCGGTACGAATGCATCAATGCGTATAAAGCTTACCAGAATGGTTTATGCGGACGGATGTGAAATCCCTATGCAGGGATATATTTATACATCTAACGGAAATTTAATCGGCGGAGGGATTTCGGAACCTGTAAAATGGGTTAGAATGCCGCATTATCAGGCAAGATTTCATTATGTAAACTTGAGCCTGCGCCCGAGTCAGGAAAGGAAAATGGGTGTGCATACTACAATCCAGTCTGGCTCTCAACAAATCGTTGTGTTAACAGCACCAATATATGTATCACATACCTTAATAAATTGACAACAATGTTTAATTGAAATAAAATGTGTATTATATAATATTTAAAAAAGGGAGGAAGGGTATCTATGAGAAGAAAAAGTATATTAGCATTAGTGATGATAATGTCTATGTCTGCGGCTTTTGCGGCATCTAATTATAATTACGGACAAAACTCTTCAACACCGTCTTATAATAAAGACGCATATCCTTCTCAAAGTGTATCCGGAAAAGGTACACTAAAAGGTAGTGTAGTAAGTGTTCCGGCAGGCCAGAACTTTTCAGCGGTTGTAACAACTCCTTTGAGTTCCGCAAATTTAGCTTTGGGACAGAATGTCTATTTGGCTTTAGGTTCTGATTTTTATTATAAAAATAACCTTATAGCCCCGGCCGGCAGTTCTGTAACGGGATCGGTTATAGAAGTTTCAAAAGCCAAACATGGCAGTATGAATGGTAAGTTAATGGTAAGATTTACCCAGATTGTAACACCTTTCGGAGTTCAAATTCCAATATCTGCGGTTATTAAAACAACAGATAATACGGGCCTTTTAGTTGGCGGCACGAAAATGGACGTTGCAAAAGATTACGGTAAAGATATTGCAGTCGGTTCCGCTGCGGGAGCTTTGGCTGGTGTAATAATATCACCGCTTGCTGGAGGTGATGTAGGTAAAGGTACAGCGCTTGCAACAGCAGTTGGTGCAGGTTCAGGACTTGTAAAATCAGTATGGGATAAAGGAAACGATGTTGAAATTCCGCCGAATGCCCAAGTTGAACTTGTTTTAACTCAGCCTATTACTGTAAATCCTGCCGTTTATAACCAGAATTATTAGTAACATAGGTAATAATAATAATTTTGTTTTTGATAAAATTGTTATGAAGAGTTAGTTAAGAGATTAAAATCTCAAGGGAAATAGATGTCTATCTTAGGAAAATATACAGACAATTTAATAGAAAAAGATATCACACAAAAGTCACATTATGAACTTCCAAAGGTTGCAAATTTTCAGGACGAAGATTTTCCGCTGAAAAAATCGTTCATGATTTCAACAATTTTTCATGTTGCGGCCGTTGGATCTGTGTGGTTGTTGTCAATAATTTTTATGCTTTTGGGCATAAAATTCACACTTTTTGATAAGCCAATCGCGAAAACACAGGATATTGAATTTGTACTCGTAGATCATGAAGATACACCAATAAACAAAAAAACGCCTTATAGAGCGGATATAAATTCTCGTGCAGGTGGTCATCATGATCCGACGAAAAAGGTTTCAATGCCATCCCCTGCTCCGGGTCCTAAAAAAGCTTCTGCTCCGGCAGCAAGCGCACCTGCTAAAACTCCACAGAAACAAAACCCAATACAAAAAATGGTTCAGCAGGCGGCCCCTTCTAAAGCTCCGGCCAAAACAGCGCAATCGTCAACTCCGGGGCCTAAAAGACCTGAAATGGCAAAACCTCAGCCACCGACAGCGAGACCTTCTGTTCGCCCTGCGATGACACCAAAAACAGTTAAAGCTCCGACTTCACCTTTCTCAGTTCCGGTTCCGAAAGGTGGAACTTCAGCCGGAAAATATGCAACAGGCCCAATTAGCGGTTCGGGCAAATCAGCAATAGGCGGAGGGCACGGTGGATATTCATCATCCGGTAAAGGCGTAGGCCCATCACTTGCTCCAACAGGAACAAAAGGCGCAGGTTCCGGAACTTCAGGAACAAGACTCGCATCAGGCGGAGGCGGTACAGGTTCAGGAAATCCGGGACCTGGAAATCCAAATGGCAGACCGGGTATTGATGCAGTTAGAGAACCAGATTTCGGTCCATATATGAGAGAGCTTCAGCGCCGCATTAAAATGAACTGGGATCCGCCAAAAGGTAACGAAAGCAAGCGTGTTGTACTGTTGTTTAAAATTGCAAAAGATGGAAGATTACTTTCTTGTTCAGTTTTTAAATCATCAGGATTACCAAGTGCTGATAAGGCCGCATTACAGGCAGTTCAGTTAACAGCACCATTCAGACCTTTGCCTGCAGAATACAAAAGACAAAGTATTGATATTCAATTTACGTTTGATTATAACGTATTTGGGGCATCAGGGTATAACTAAAAATTAAAAACAGCGTGACAATAGAAAATAAGAGGATAAAAACATGGAATTATTTTTACAAGCATTTAAAATGGACTGGCCGGTACTCGTTCCGATTGTATTTTGCGGCTTACTGGTAGTAGCAGTAGTAATCAACAGAGCATCTTTCTACAAAAAAAACAGAAGAGATATTGAAAACTTTATTAGAGCTATACAGCCTGAATTAGCAGCAAATGATCTTCAAGATGCTCAAAACATTGCTGTTCGCTGCGGCGGGGTTATCGGAGAAGTAACGGAAGAAGCTATTAGAATTTTTAAAGAGCAAAAATCTGGGTTTGAACGTTCTTTTGATATCGCTGCAACTTTGGGATTGAGAAAATTAGAAAAGAATTTAACAATTCTCGGAACTATCGGCGGTGTTGCTCCATTCTTAGGTTTGTTTGGTACTGTAGTTAGAATTCTGTACACTTTCCAGGATTTGGCAACTCAAGGAAATCAATCTGCCGCTGTTGCAACAGGTATCGGATCTGCGTTGATTGCTACAGCATTCGGTCTTGGGGTTGCGATAGTTGCGGTTATTTTCTATAACTCTTTCCAGTCAATAGTTAAACATTATGAAAATGACTTTAACTTGATTAAATTATTATTCTTAAGCTTTGTTGATTCTGAAAATTCAACGGCTAAGAATAAAAATTCCTTCCAAACTTCAACTCAGAACACAATAATATAGGATAAAAACAAAATGGCAATGAGTTCCAATAAAGGTAAAATGTTTACCGAGATTAATATAACACCTTTAACAGATATTTTTCTTGTTTTGTTAATTATAATGATGGTTGTCGCACCAACTTTTCAGTCAATGGACAACTCGATTTCAATCCCTGAAATTAACAGCGGTACTGCTATTGAACAGAAAAATGCAACAGTATCAATAACAAAAGAAGGCCTTGTTTATATTAACGGACGCGAGATAAACGAAAATAATCTGGCTCAGGAACTTGCTGATTTAAAACCAACCCTTGAAAATCCGGAAGTTGTTGTAAAGGCAGATGAACAAGTTAAAAGTTCAAAGATTATGGACGTGATGAATGCCGCACAGTCCGCTGAATATAAGAAACTGATTGTTGCAGGTGAACCGTTAAGTAAAAAAGAACAAAAGACTTTGCAAGATGAAAACAAGGCGAAAGAAGGAGCGTAAATATGAGTGACAGACCAACCTTTAATGAGATAAATATTACGCCTCTTACAGATATTTTTCTGGTATTGTTGATTATAATGATGGTAATCGCACCGCTTTTAGATCAGCAGGGATTGAATTTGACAGTTCCTGAAAATGTTCAGCAAGAACAGGTAAAAAATAAAGAAACCAAAATTATGACTGTTATGGTCGACAGTAATGATAGATTTTATATTTCCGGAGAAGAAATTGCGCCTGAAAAATTGGAAAACACAATAAAATCTCAAGTGAAAGATTACCCCGACGGCTTGATGATAAGATCTGACGGAAATTCAACACACGGAGCAGTAGTAAAAGTTATGGATTACGCCAGAAATTCAGGAGTAACAAGCATTTCTATTGATGAGATATAAAAATTTCGAATGATGCGCAGCAAGCTATTACATCCTATATGCTAAAGCCCTCTCTCTTTGTGAGAGGGCAGAATTTGTTAGTGAGCAGTATGCGAACTTACAAATTCGGGAGAGGGTGTCTCGTCATTGCGAGCGAATGAAATGAGCGTGGCAATCTCGTCAAGAAAAAATAAGTGGATTGCCACGTCGCTTACGCTCCTCGCAATGACAAAAAACAAAGTAGGTTGGCATTACTATGCGAACAATGTAATTTGCCAAATTAGTCAATCCGACGTTCAGGGAGAGATATATAGGTAATTTCCCCCTGTAAAACAGTGTAAGTAATAGCCAATAAAACGGATTTTAATATTTCAAATAATCTTTCCAGTATGTCTTACCCTTTTCTGTCGGGTGTTGGTTAGTTACGGCATAATAAGTATAATCACCACCAATATGACCGTTCTGTACACCATGTTCATTTTCAACATCAGTATAGCGAGGAACAATTTTACCATTTATGTCCGGATAAAAGACAAAAAAATCATATCCGTAGGCGTTCGGGCCTTTCGTGCCATTTATATCAACACATATTTGCCTATCGGCATCGTTAAAAAGCCATAAACGTCCCTGATTGTCAATCCAAACCCCAGCATTGTCACATGTTGGAGATGCGAAACGATCCCTGTGATGATCGTATAATCCTTTATTATGATATATTTTTTCTTTTAAAGTTGATGATATCGTAGAATGATTGTCATCAGCGATAGCGTATTTTCCATTGAATTTACCCATAACTAATTTGGCCCTGTGTTTATGACTGGTGAGCTCGGTATCCATCAAATTATTGCCTTCCGAAATAAGCTGTTGATTAACCTGCTGAAGCTCTGAATAAGTCTTTAAAAGCGCAGTTTGCAGAGCTTTTTTCCTGTAATTCGAAACAAGCGAAGGCAGCGTCATCGCCGCCACAACGCCGATTATCCCGAGGGTGATAAGAACTTCCGCCAAAGTAAACGCAGGTTTTACCCTCTCTCTTTGTGAGAGGGTTGAATTTGTTAGTGAGCAGAATGCGAACTTACAAATTCGGGAGAGGGTTTTATAGCAAGATTCAATGTCACCCTGAACGTCGGATTGACCTCCGTATTTCAGGGTCTCAGTATCATTAGATCCTGAAACAAGTTCAGGATGACATGTTATCTTTTCGTCCTCACAATGACTATTTTTTATCATAATATCCTCTTTCAAATTTCTTCCTTTCATAATTCTATATCTTAGCATCCTGTCTCCTTTCCAGTCATAAACTGACGTTTAAATTTTCGCACCATAATTTATATTTTGGTGCGAGTTTTCTATA
>JAGAVG010000077.1 GCA_017942035.1 bacterium
TCGCACCAAAATATAAATTATGATGCGAAAATTTAAACGTCAGTTTATGGCTGGAAAGGAGACTGGATGCTAAAATATAGAATTATGAAAGGAAGAAATTTGAAAAAGGATAATATGTTTAAAAATAGTCATTGCGAGCGAAGCGCGAAGAGGCAAAGGGCGAAGGCTTTTACTTTGGCGGAAGTTCTTATCACTCTCGGGATAATCGGTATTGTGGCGGCGATGACTTTGCCGGCGTTAATTCAGAATCACAGAAAGCATGTTGTTGAAACCCGTTTAGAAAAATTTTATTCAACAATGAATCAAGCTATTTTGCGTGCTGAAGTTGATTACGGTGATAAAAAAGATTGGGACAAACTTGAATCAGGTTATGATGAAGATGAAAATGGGAACAAAACGTCAAAGGCAATGCCCTGGTTTAATAAATATCTGAGGCCATATCTTAAGCTGACTGATGTAAAATATGATGATAATTATGTCGGTAAAGTTCTTGTATACTTTCTTGATGGGAGTATGGCTACAATAAACTCAAATTCTATTCATTTTTTCCTAAATGCAAAAGACTATAAAAAGATAGAAATGGAAAATGGTGATCTTTCGTATAATAGAGAATATATAGGGACAAAAATTTTTACATTTTTATTTAACCCAAATGGCTCAGGATTTGAACCATATATGTTTAATTGGGATGGGACAGAAGAACAACTTAGGAACCAAAGTGCTATTGGCTGTAACAAAAACGCAACAAATGAACCAGCATATTGCACAGCATTGATTATGATGAACGGATGGAAAATTCCGAAGGATTATCCATTTAGATTTTAATAAATTTAAAAGTTATATTTTAGTGTGCAATTTATTGTACTAAAACTAGATTGCCACGTCCTCACTTCGTTCAGATTCGCAATGACGAGAATCAGACTGTGTCCGGTGGAAAATTCGGGAAGACTATATTAATATTATATAAAGACGGCTAATTCTGTGGTAAACTAGTAATGTGGGTTATTAAGAAAAGGAGAGAAACATGATTCCAATTTTAGATTCAAAACGTCAATACGCAACTATTGGCTCTGAAGTAGAAAAAGCTGTTTGCGAAGTTTTACGTTCAGGTTCTTACATTCTTGGGCCGAATACTAAGGCTCTTGAACAAGAACTTGCGGATTATATAGGCTGTAAATATACTGTAGGCTTGAACTCTGGTACCGACGCTCTACACCTTGCTCTAAGAGCTTTAAATATCGGTGCAGGCGACGAGGTTATTACTGTTGCATTCACATTCGTTGCGACAACTGAAGCTATCGGTATTGTTGGAGCTAAACCGGTTTTTGTTGATATTGATAAAGATACTTTCAACCTTGACGCTTCTAAACTTGAAGCTGCAATTACACCAAAAACTAAAGCTATTATTCCAGTTCACCTTTACGGCCAGCCTTGCGATATGGATGCTATTATGGATGTTGCAAAACGTCATAATCTTCACGTAATTGAGGACTGCTGTCAGGCTATCGGCGCTAAATATAAAGGTCAAATGGTCGGAACTTTCGGTGATTTCGGATGTTTAAGCTTCTATCCGACTAAAAACTTAGGCGGAATGGGCGACGGCGGCCTTATTATGACTAACGACGAATCTCTCCGCGACAGAGTTGTTGCTCTCAGAAACCACGGCGGTGCTGTTCGTTATCACCATGATGAAATCGGTGTAAACAGCCGTCTTGATGAAATTCAGGCCGCTATTTTGAGAGTTAAACTTCCTCATATTGACAAATGGAATAAATTGAGAAGAGAGCATGCTGCAAGATATAACGAACTTTTCGCCGGATGTGCTGATGTTCAAACTCCAAAAGAATTGGATGATACTTACTGCGTTTACCACCAGTACACAGTTAAAATTCCTAACCGTGACGAAGTTCACAAAATGCTTCAAGAACGTGGCATTGGTGCAATGCTTTATTACCCGATTCCGTTGCATCTTCAAAAAGTTCATGAATATTTGGGCGTAGGCGCAGGTTCGCTTCCTGTTTCTGAAAAAAATACAGAAATGGTTATTTCGCTTCCAATGTTCCCTGAATTGACGGACGAAGAACAACAAACTGTCGCTAAAACTTTGATGGAATGCATTGAGCTTTCTAAATCAAAAGTTGGCGTATAATTACAATTAAACAATAAAAAAAGACGATACTTTTATTAAGTGTCGTCTTTTTTATGCTGTAAATACTTTTGTGGCGGTTTCAGGGGCTTTAAAAAACGGATTAAACCCAACAGCTCCAGCATCCCCGAATTTTGCAATGACCTCTTGCGGGTTAAATCTCTGAGTGTTTTGGCTCATCTCGTTGCGGCCAACCCTTGTAATATCAAGAAAACCGTGATTTGGCATCGTTGTTCCACCAAGTGCGGAAGCATCCATACCAATGGGGCCTATATTGCTTTGTATTCCTGTTAGTGCTCTGTTATCCGGATTCATAAGATTTTCCTTCTTTATCCAAATGCCATAAATGTTGACTCACCGAATGTTCCGGTTTCCTCATATAGTCTAACTTGTGCTCTTGACGGACTTTGCATGTTGAGCATTCCGCCGCCACCGCCCTGAGTAATTGTGTTAATTCCATCCGGCATACTTGTCGGATATTTCAAAAACGTAAATCCTCTTTTGGCAACCAGTTCATCCTCGGGTGACATTTCTTTGTTTTTGCAAAAGTTTGCGATAGTGTTATACACTTTACTGCTATAATCGCTTGAATATCCTAATGATTCTGTTTTCATTTATTCTTCCTGATTTTCTATACTCTTATATATATAAAGTATATAACTCCGAAAAAATTGCCTTTTTACTATTAAATTGTAAAGATTTTTTAATCCGTAATCATATATTCCCCTTATAAAATAAAGCTTAAACAGTTTGTTAAGTTTTGTAAAGTGTAAAATGTACACTATTGCTGCATTTCAGAAAATGTTTAAAATTTATTATCTTATAATATTGACATTAAAAACAGTTTAGTGCATAATAATTACATAAGATTTAAGTGTAGCTGAAACACTAAATATAAATAGCAAAATTATTAGTTGAATTCATTAACCCCAAAACATATAAACTCCTAAATAATAAACACTAAAAGAGACCATTAGGATGCAGAAAACGACCCACTCAAACTTTTGAGTGGTTTTTTTTTATGAATGAATGTGCAAATTTTTAGTAATAAATAAAAATTGCAAAAAAAAACGACCGGAAGGGTCGTAAATTTTAAAAAAGGGAAAGGAAACATATTTTCAATTAAATATTTTAAGAACAGCCGGTTATCACTACTCTTAAAGTATTTAATCTTTAAGAGTATCCATTAACCA
>JAGAVG010000078.1 GCA_017942035.1 bacterium
AGAAATTAATTACGTTTTAGAATTGTAAGAATAAGATTAATTAAAGAATAGATGTGGAGTAGGTTAACTATGGAAAACATAACAAAGCGAGAAAAGGAAGTCTTGAACCTTGCAATTCTCGGGTTAAATAATCGTGAAATTTCTGAAAAATTAGGAATTAAAAGAGATACGGTTAAGGCACATTTAAGCAGTGTTTACAGAAAATTAGGAGTTCAAAAAAGAATTCCGGCTATTTTACAATCTATTGAACTCGGTATTGCTACTATCCCGCCTATTGAATAATATATTCTAAATATTTATTTTTATGGTATATTCTCATTAATGTGCAAATAACAAAAAAGGATAAATGTGAGAATTCAAGAGAGATTTTTTACACTTAAAGGTGATATTTTTGGAGCAATTATTGCATCAATTATAGCGTTTCCGCAAGCTGTTGCATTTGGTGAAGCATCAGGAATGGGAGCTTCTGCCGGAATCCTCGGGGCTATAATATTATCTTTTATCGTTGGAGTTTTAGGATGCAATATGGCTCTAATTTCAGGACCTACAGGGCCGACAGCAATTATTGCCGCATTAATTGTAAGCGGAGCGAACGGAAATTTCGCTGAGATTATTCCAATTCTAGTGATGGCTGCGATTTTTCAGATTATAATCTCTTTAACCGAAATCCCCAGAATGATAAAATATGTTCCATATCCGGTTATATCAGGCTTTTTAACAGGGATCGGGCTTATTATAATTATTTTGCAGCTTCCTCCGCTTTTGGGAGGGGAAACTTATTCGTCGACATTAAAAGCTCTGGCAGCTTACCCTCAAATATTTTCTAATATAAATGGAGAAGCTCTTATAATTGGCGGAGCAACTCTTTTTATTTTGTTTTTTACGCCTAAGTTTATTACTCGATTTATTCCTGTTCAGTTATTGGCATTACTGTTAATGACAGGGATTGCATATTATTTTGGATTAAATATTGATACGGTTACGGGTGCAAAATTACATTTTGAAAATATTCACATTCCAAATTTTACGTATGAAACAATTACAACAAACCTTCCGATTGCTCTAACACTTGCCTTTATTGCAACTAGTGAAGGCTTGTTGACCGGAATAATAATGGATTCATTGACCAAAGTCAAACATAATTCTAAAAGACTTGTTAAGGCAATGGGGATAGGAAATCTGTTTTGCGCGTTGACAGGTTCCATGTTTGGAACAGCTGCAACGATGAGAAGTGTCGCTGCGGTTAAGGCCGGTGCAGCAACAAGAGCAGCCTGTATCGCATCATCATTAATTTTATTGATAGTACTTTTAAAATTTAACAGTTTTATCTCTCAAATTCCGATTTGTGTACTTGCGGCAATTTTAATAAAAATAGGATACGACATATTGGATTTGAAAGTTCTAAAAATTTTGAAATATGCGCCTAAGGATGATTTATACGTACTGATTGCCGTATTAATTTTAACGGTATTTTATAATCTTATTTTTGCATTAGGTATAGGTATTGTTATGGCGGCGCTTTTATATGCCAAACGAGTTGCGGATAATACAAATATTAAGGCTAATGTTTATAATCCTTCGGCTTATACATCCTTTGAAACAAAAGTAGAAAAAGAATCTCATTATAAGATAAGAATTCTTCATATTGACGGACAATTTTTCTTTGGCTCAATAACTCAGATTGTGTCACACTTTGATGAAATGCTTGAAACCGAATACATTATTCTTAATTATTCATCTAATTCTAAGCTTGATATGTCTGCTATTTTTGCGCTTGAAGATATAATCGTCCGTTTGAAATCTCAAAAGATAAAATTGTATCTCGTTATTACAAATAAAGAGGTTTACGAGCAGATAAAATCCTTGGAAATTATATCTCAAACAGGCCTAAACTGTCTTTTTAATGACGAAACAGATGCTATTAATAAAGCTATCGAGGAAACTCATTTAGAAAAATTGATTTAATACTAGCAAAAATATTTTTGTTTGAATTTAATAATAATATGAACGAAATTTCTTTTGGCGGATTATATATAAAACCAGTGACAATAAAAAAGTGTGTAAATAACCGTTACGTGCCATATCAAGCTGCCATGGTAAAAGCGGAAGAAAATGACCTCAATGTTCTCCATGAAGTAAATCGATTATGGAATCGTCCTTTACTTAATATAATAATAGCAGAGCCGCAATGTCTTAACAAAGATAAGCATATTTATATATTAACCAAGCAAAAGGATAATTTTAAACATCTAAATCCTGAAGATATTCTCGGAATGGCGGACCTTAAGGAATACAAAGGTTATAACATAAACACACTGGAAGCAATTCAAGTACATCCGGATATTGAAAAACTGGACATTACCTTATATTCTCGTTTCAAGAATTATATTTTGAGAAAATTACATAAAAATAATGAAGCAAAACTTGATTATAAAGAGGTTGGAACTAATCTTGTCAAAATAATTCAAGAAAAACACAATGACAAAAAAATAGATCTGTGTCCTATACATACGTCGCCTAGATTTTATAGAAAATTAGGTTTTAGAGAAAATGGAATCTTTTACTCATGCCAGATGACATGGACGCCGCCTAAGAAAAAATAATAGCTCAGTGCGGTAATAGAGTTCCTTTTTTAAATGTTTTATAAAATAAGTATGAAAGTTTTTTTGATTTTAATAAATATTTTATTAGCATTAATTTTATTGACCGGATTTTATTTTATCGGACGCTATATATATAATAGAGCGCATTATACCCATATTACGGCAACTTTTGACGAGGCAGAACCTTTTTCAAAAAAAATGAAAGTTTTTTACAGAGGATTTCCTATAGGTAAAGTAGTTCGGGTTGAACCAAATCCAACCTATACAAAAACGAATGTAAAAATCGTATTATTTCCGAAAGATTTAAAAATTCCGTCAAACATAACAGTACGTGTAAAATCTTATAAAGACGCTTATAATTATATTGATATTATAGCGCCGGATGCAGCAAGTACTGAATTTTTAAAAAACGGTGATGAAGTTCCGGGAGAAACAGCGCAGAATGTTAACACATTTTTTAATAAACACGCACAGGACGGAACATTAGAAATCTTACTCCAAAGTGTTGCCGGCATATTAGATGGCGTAAATAGCACGGTAAATGAAACAAGTTTATTGATGAAAAATGTCAGGAATACATTTCAAGCGGCAAGTCCCAATCTTGTGGAATCTTCTAAAAATATTTCATCAATAAGCGGAAATTTTTCCGGAACATCTGTAAAAATTAACAATTCTGTAAATCAGCAGACTCTTGATAGGACAATGAACAATCTTGAGCAATCCTCAAAAAATCTTGAAAACCTAACAAAAAATATTGATTGTGCAACAAGAAATCTTACAGAAACTATGGATAAAGTTTATTGCATTACAAAAGACGTAAATGAAATAACCTCTGGTGTAAACAATAACCTTCAAAAACCATTTGGGGGTGCAAGGGTTATTATGGGAAAATCTAAACCTTCTCCCTGCTGTAAAAATAAATAATAAAAAAGCCCGGTTATTTTAACGGACTTTCTTATTGGTTTTAAACTATAATTTAAAGCTTTTGAAAAAATTCTTATCTGTTCGTCTTAATAATTCTCCATACCGATTAAAACATCTTTGTTTAAAAAATAAAATCCATTTACCTTGTTGATTTTTACGTAAAGTTAGAAAATGCGAATGTTTACTTACATTTTCAAAATCAATATCAAGTTTTTTTATATCAATAAAATTTTCGTCTCTTTTATTTGAATTTATTTTCAAGAAAGATTTTATTGTTCCGATTCTATCATATTTGGCAACTCCGGACATTCCTTTGATTGCTTTATATTGAGCTTCGCAAGTGATAGCCTGGCCATTGGAGCTATAGCGTTTCCAACCGACTGTTTTACCGTCTTTTTTAAACACTGAAACACTGCGTCCGTCTTTCAAAAAACGTTCCGAAACAATTGTAGGTATATTATTATCTGCTTTAATCATATTATTAGTCCTTATTTAGCATTATTTAGCTGATTTAATCTTTCAGCAACAGCGCGTTTGAAATTTACATGGAAAGTTTGAATTCCGGAAGGACTTGTGTAGTCAAACAAACGATTAGCTTTTGCATCAAAAGCATAACGTTTTATAGTACCACCGGGAGTTTCAGGTAAAATATAAGCATAAGAAAATCCATGAGCGCCCGGATAAGTTATATAGGCTCTTTCGTTTTTGGATTTATCCCTTATAATAACATATTTTTTAGCTTTTGCAACCGAATAATCTTTGCCATCCATTTTTAAAGAAGATATGATATTTCTTGTTACTTGAAATCCATCATCTTTATATTTTAAATGTCTCACATAATTCTTTTCAAAAAGTTTTTCCAAATGTATTGGAGATGATATACACTTTATACTTTCATCGTTTAATTTTTTTGCTGCCGGCATAGCTGTTAATTCAGGATAATACGAAAAATTCAAATTATTATCAAGAATATAACAAGCCATATCTTTATCCCAATATGATTTTGTCAAACAAAAAGAATCTCCGGCTTTGTTAAAATCGTGTTTAATCTGATGCTTGTGGCCTGTTAATATTTCTGCCATACCTTGTTTTACTTTAGCTGATGGGTTTTTAATTAAAAAACCGCCTGTAAAATTTATACTATTGTCCATAAATTCTCCTTTGTATGGATAGTAAAATGCATAAATTTATAATATTGCTAAAATATAAACAAATGTAACAAACTATTTAAGCAGAACCGATATACAAAGAAGGGTTTGAGACCACATAGCGAGGTTTCTTGCGCCGAAAAGGTTAAAATAGAATGGCGCAGTCGGTGTATTTTTAATTTCATTCCAATTATCCAGCGGATAATTCCACCATCTTGCTTTGGGAGTGAAAGTTTTGTCCTCCATATATTTTTTCAAACCAAAATAGACAATAAAAAGGTACGGAATACTCAAAAACGGGATTAAGTAAAATATTTTATGATATAAAAAAGCAAGCAAAATTAATACTAAATATCCGACAGCACACATTGTTGGCAACACATTTAACGCAAAATTTCTGCCGTATTTTTCGCCAATTTTTACACAGAGAGTTTTCTTGTGCGATATAACATCCCCATCATAATCCAAAAAGGTATGAACATACAAAAGCACTGTTGTAAAAATTCCGGAAACTATTGATATGAGAAAAATTTCAAACGAAAACGAACCGCTCATAACAAAGTAAACACCTTCAAACAACAACGGGCCAAAAGCTGTTCCGACAGCAAATTCGCTCAATGCTGCAGAAGATAGTTTTGAATAAAATAACACGAAAACAGCCCCGACAAGCCCGAGCCACAAAACATTTATGCCGCAATTAATAAGCAGATATAATCCGTACAAGGCAGCGATTGAGCAATATATTATAACAACAGCTAAAAGCTCATCCAATGTCGCTTCTCCTGATTTTATATATGCACATTTTGTTTTTACGGTACTTTTCATAAATTCATCGGAAACCGAAAGCCTTTTATAATCTACATAATCATCAAAAAGATTTGTTGCAAGATGAGCAAACGAAATACCGATTAACGCAAATATGCCGTTAAATATATTTCCGCCTTCTTTAAGTGCATATACAAAAACAATTATCCATGACATAAATGTCATCGGGAGTGAAAAAAGTCTGGAATTATTTAACCAGAAGTTAATGCGAAATGGCAGATTTTTAAATTTATTCATTTTATATCTCCAATAATAAGCCGTTATAAAATATTTTTAATATTTCTAACCGCCTCATAACTTGCGCCCTCTTCTAAAAGTTCTTCGGCAGACAATCCGAAAAGAGTAATGATATTATAAGCCGCACTGTCAAGCTTGTTCAATAATTTTACAGCCTCACAAAGTGCATCTTTTCGGGTTAAATTAGACAGACGATCATTTATACCAAGCTTAAAACTTCTTTTTTTTGCTTTTCCCATTACGAATTAATCCCCAAAGCAAGAAGAGCCGCACCGATCATGCCGGAATAGTTTCCTGCCTGCCCTTTAAGAACCTTTGTCGGAGTGGTAACTATTTGAGAATTAACTTCATCTGTCAAATAATCGGTATCCACAAATTCTGCCATAGACCCTGATAAAACAATACAATCCGGATCAAAAATATTTGCAAGTCCGATTATACCGTCTTTTATATCGTCTTCCCAACGCTGGAATGCACGGGTTAATTCTCTATCGTTTCTGTTAACCCCATCAATTACATCATAAGAGGTTAAATCAGGATTTTTCAAAAGCTCGCGGGCTGTGTCTTTCAGACCGTTGCCTGACGCATAAGCTTCAAAGCAATCCCAGCTTTTACAAGTACATTTTCTATGCTTGTCGGTACGCATTTTAAAATGCATTTCACCAGCCGCACCGCTTTTACCCTTAAGAATTTTGTTATCTATAATAATTCCGCCGCCCACACCGGTTCCCAGAGTAAGCATAACGGAATGTGCATAACCTTTGCTAGCACCGATTATATGCTCTGCCCAGGCCGCACAATTCGCATCATTTTCTACAAAAACCTTTTTAGAAGATAATCCCTGAAAATCCATTGTCGGATACTCTTTTGCAATGTTGCCGGTAGAGCCGATAATTCCTGAATTTTCGTTATTTACAGCCCCGCATGTTGCAATCGCAATGACATCGACATCATTTTCGTAAGATTTAACAATGTTTTCGAGCGTTGATTTTATATCTGCAAAACTTTCGGGGGTATTTCGTTTTTCAACATCAGAAACAATCTGCCCTTTTTCATCAACTATACAGTTATATATTTTTGTTCCCCCAATATCAATTGCAAGAGCTTTTTTCATAACCTTTTACCCCCTAAGGCTTTCTTTGTACAAAACGTTTTGTAATCAACTGCGGACGCGTAATCGCAGAACCGATAACTACAGAATGCGCACCGAGTTCAAAAGCTCTATTAACCTGTTCCGGCTCCCAAATACGGCCTTCAAGTATAACAGGCTTATCAGTTTGTTTTACAAGATTTTCAAGCAATTCAAAATCAGGCTCATCTGAAACCATCGGAGATTGAGTTGTATACCCCGAAAGCGTTGTAGATAGAATATCCGCACCTAACTCTGCGCAATTCAAGCCTTCTTCAAGGGTTGAAATATCAGCCATTGAAACTCTTTTATTAATTTTTATATGCTTAATAATTTCTTCTAAAGTGCAATCCCCCGGTCTTTTGCGGGAAGTTCCGTCAAATGCCACAACATCAGCACCCGCATTGATAAGTCCTATAACGTCTTTTATTTCCGGTGTAATATATACGATTTCTCTGAAATTTTGCGGAATAACTTCAGGTTTGGTAAGTCCGATAACCGGAATATCAAAAAGATGCTTTGCGTTTTTTACATCTCTTGCACCTGCAACTCTTAATGCTCCGGCTCCGCCTTTTACAACGGATTTCATCATAGCAACCATACATTTTTCAAGATATAAAGGCTCGGATGGCATTGCTTGTACAGAAACGACAACTTTGTTTTTTAATCTCTTAATAATATCCATAGTTTACATTATAGCGCAAAAATACATATTAGGTTATAATCATATTAAGAAATTTATAAGAAGGGGAAATCATGAAAAAAACTTATGTAAAATATCCGTACCTGACGAAAGATGCAGTAATTTATGAAAGAGAAAACGGACATAAAATTGTTTTGGCACATAAAGAAGGTGAACTCGTTAACATTTCATCATGGGTTAAAACAGGCTCAATAAATGAAGATGACAAGATTAACGGGATATCGCATTTTCTTGAACATCTAATGTTCAAAGGTACTCACAAGCATAAGGCCGGATATTTTGACAAAACTCTTGAAGCTAAAGGCGCAATAGTTAATGCGGCAACCTGGAAAGATTATACGTTTTATTACGTAACCCTTCCGAAAGGTGAAAACAATGAAAATCTTTATCTTGCACTGGAACTTCATGCTGATATGATGCTTGATCCGGTTTTGCCTGAAGATGAAATCGGCGCTCCGTTTGATTTGAACAACCCTTCTGTTACAGACAAAAGAGAACGCCATGTTGTTATTGAAGAAATCAGGATGAGAAAAGACCAAAACTGGACAAGAGTTTACAATACCTGCAACTTTAACATGTACAAAAAACACCCGTACAAACGTGATGTAATTGGAACTCCGGAAATTATTTCTCAGGTTACACGTGATGAGATAATGAATTATTACCAGACTTTCTATTCACCTGAAAATATAACAACAATTATTGTCGGGGATTTTGATGAAGAAGATGTTTTAAATAGAGTTATAAAAGAGTTTGATTTTAAAGACAGAAAAAATGCTCCTAAAAAAATCAATGAACTTGATGAACCCGTTCAAAACACGGTTTATATTGAGCAAAAGTCAACGGTTAACACAGCTTATGCGATGTTTGGCTGGCTCGGTCCAAAGGCGTCTAATATTAAAGAAACTATACACTTAGATTTGATTAGCATTATATTAGGGGACGGAAAAAGTTCAAGATTATATCAAACACTTATTGAAAAAAATTCTGAGAATATTTTTAATCTGGTTGATTCCGAACATTATCAGTTCAAAGACGGAAATAACTTCTTTATTCAGGCTAATTTCAAACCAGAATATAAAGATAAAGCGATTGAACTTATTAAAAACGAATTAAATAATCTTTTGACAAATAAAATCAGCAGTGAAGAACTTTTAAAGGCGAAGAAAAAAATCAAATTGCATGCTGCATGTTCTGCCGAAACCGTTTCTGACATAGGAGAAACTATAGGTTATTATATGACTGTGTGCGAAGACTTAAAACTTATTGAAGAATATATCGGCGATGTCGAAAATGTTACGGTTGAAGATTTGGAAAACACCATAAAAAAATATTTAGACATCAATAACGCCGTAATATCAGTTTTAATGCCTGAATAGGAACTGCAGTTTTAATTATAAAACTTCCTCAGGTTCAATTTCAATGTCAACCAAAACAGGGCCGTTAATTGAGAAAGCCTGTTTAATTGCATAGTTAAGTTCACTTTCATTTTGAACCTTTATACCATTTGCGCCGTAGGCTTTTGCAAGGGTAATGTAATCAGGGTTTGAGATTTTTGTCTGCGAATATCTTTTTTCGCAGGATTTTTCCTGAAATTGCCGTACCATCCCCAAATATCCGTTATTTAAAATAAAAACTTTAACCGGAAGATTATATTGAACGCAGACCGCCAGCTCCTGAATATTCATCTGAATTGAGCCGTCACCTGCAATACAAACAACTTCCGAATTATTATTTGCAACAGATGCACCGATTGCCGCAGGAAATCCAAACCCCATGGTTCCAAGTCCGCCGGAGGTTAAAAATCTTTGCGGAGAGTTAAATTTTAACGCACGTGCCGCCCAGACCTGATGCTGACCGACTTCCGTTGTCACTGTCAAATCCTTTTTAGAAACATAATCGCTGATAGCTTTTATAACGTCATAGGAATGAAGTTTTGAACTTTTTCTTACTACATCACAATTTTTCGACTTAAATTCATTGACATCTTTAAGCCATTCTTCTCTAATTCTCGTATTGTAATGATAATTTCCTGATTTATATTCAGAAATCATCATATTTAAAACTTGTTTAGCATCACCTTCAAGTGCTGTTGAGGCCTTAACCAGACGCGAAATTTCATTCTTATCAATATCAAGATGAACAAGATGTTTACCCAGCTCGTTATTTTTAAAACAGCACCTTATTCTATCGTTGAAACGTGTTCCGACTGCAAAAATTAAATCGCTTTCTTTTACTGCTTGATTTGCTGAATAGTTTCCAAAAAGTCCAATCATACCGAGATAATTTTTATCATCCGCCGGATAAGTTCCGATTCCCATCATCGTATTCACAACAGGAATATCAAGCATTTTAGCAAAAGTCATAACTTCATTTGAAGCTCCGGATAAGGTTACACCGCCGCCCGATAT
Source organism: bacterium (assembly GCA_017942035.1). Lineage (GTDB taxonomy): Bacteria > Cyanobacteriota > Vampirovibrionia > Gastranaerophilales > Gastranaerophilaceae > RUG14219. Next base: position 9,981 of record JAGAVG010000078.1, read on the forward strand.
AATGACCGGCCGTTTTGCATTGCAAATCTCGCAAAGAGCCTTTTTTATAATGTCAATTCCGCTATTATTCAAAGGCGGAATGCTCGTCATCTGCAAGTTTTGAATTTCGGCTTTTTCATTGAAAACATTTTTAGCAATGTCAACAACGACCGGCCCTTTTCTTCCAGAAAGTGCAGTATTAAAAGCTTCCACAAGTGTATTTTCAAGATTATCAATACTTCTTACCTGAAAATTTTTCTTTGTGCAGGTTCTAGTAATATCAATAATATCAACTTCTTGAAACGCATCTTTTCCGATTAATGACGACATAACCTGACCGGTTATAACAACAAGAGGATAACCGTCAAGATAAGCGTTTGCAACGCCCGTAACTATGTTTGTCGCTCCGGGGCCGGAGGTTACAATCGCAACTCCGCATTTTGAACTAACCCTTGCATAACCTTCTGCGGCATGTATTGCGGCCTGCTCATGCCGGACAAGGTAATGTTTTATATCGTTTTGTTTGTATAACTCATCGTAAACTTCCAAAACTATTCCGCCGGGGTATCCAAAAATCGTATCAACATTGAGTTTTTTTAATGTTTCAACAAGAATTTTTGCGCCTGTAAGCGTTTTGGTATTCTCTTTTAATAATGTCATTTCGGCCTCATCTTTTACAGAAAAATTTTATCATAAAGTTCAAAATAATCAAACTGATGACCTGTAAAAGGCGCTAAGATGCTAAGACTTTAAGTCGCTAAGTTCTTTTCAAAAAAGCAGTCCTGGTAAGGATTTACGTCATTGCGAGCGAAGCGCGGCAATCCAGTTTATTAGAAGAACAGAGGGCAAGATGGCAAGAATGCAGGCGAGTTAACCCCTCACCCCAACCCTCTCCCACAAGGGGCGAGGGAGACTTTACAAAAAGCTGTCTTGGTAAAATTTCAAAGTAACTACTTAACGAAATAAAAAGAGAAACTCGCAGGTTACAAGTTTCTCTTTTTTTATTTTTTTTACTAATTATTCAGAAATAAGCTGATTCCACAATTTCTTCTTTTGTTCAATTTTCTTTTTTGCGGCCGCATTTTTTGCATTTCTTGCATCTTGCTGTGCTTTCATATCAGCTTTTGCTTTTTCCAACTTAGCTTTCTGCTGAGCTTGAGCTTTTTCCTGTTTTGCCTTTTGATCAGCCTTCGCCTTTTCTAATTGAGCTTTTTGATCTGCTTTTGTTTTCTCATACTTAGCTTTCTGATCTGCTCTTGCTTTTTCGTTTGCTTTTTGTTTAGCGGCAGCGTTGTTTTCAACAGTTTTTACCTTTTGAACTTGTTTGTCAAGAAAACTGCTTACTGAATTAGTTGAAGCTGTTGCGGCAAAAGATGTTGTTGTAGCCATTGTTAAAGCTAAAGCTGCTAATAATAACTTTTTCATGTTTAACTCTCCTTTATTCACTAAAAAAATAACATTTGCTCAATGTACATACTAATACATTTTGATGATATTTTCAATCCCTTGTTTCGCAATGTTAAATATTTCTAACAATTTTTCCTGCTCGTAAGGTTCACCTTCCGCGGTTGTTTGAAACTCAATTATTCTGCCGCTTTTTGTCAATACGACATTACTATCAACCTGAGCGTTTGAATCTTCCGAATAATCCAGATCAAGCATAACTTCACCATTTATAATTCCTGCCGAAATTGCACCTATCGGCTCGATTATCGGGTTTTCTTTGATAACTCCCTGTTTAAGCAGTTTTTCAACAGCAATTTGCAAAGCTATAAATCCGCCGCAAATGCTTGCCGTTCTTGTTCCTCCGTCGGCTTGGATTACATCGGCATCAATAGTTATCGTAATATCAGGGATTTTTTTCAAATCAACGCAAGCCCTCAGACTTCTTCCAATAAGCCTTTGAATTTCCTGAGTTCTGCCCGAAACTTTTGTTCTTTCTCTCTGACATCTTGTATTTGTAGATGAAGGAAGAAGGGAATATTCCGCCGTAAGCCATCCTCTTAAATCTTCTTTTTCCATCCATTTAGGTTTTGTATATTCAACCGATGCGGTTGTGATAACCTTTGTATCGCCGAATTCTGCAAGGACAGATCCCAACGCGTTTTTTGTAAAATCTTTTGTGAATTTTATTTCCCTTAATTCATAATTTTTTCTGTCGTTTTTTCTCATAATTTTCCCTTTTTATTCATAATCCCACATATATATCTGTCCACAGTATTTACACACCGCATGTTCATTCATGAACTGTAAATCAGGCGTAAAAACATACCCGTCAACCGATATTTCTATATCGCCTTTTTCGTTATATCTTTGCACAAACTTCTTATTCCCCGTATAATCCGGGGAAAACATCAGTTCAAATTTATCAACATTTTTACAGTTTTTACATTTAAACATTTTTAGTAATTGTCATCCTCCCACCTCGCACGGCGAATAATTTCCGGATCAATCTCACGCTTTTCAATTTTAAAAGATGTAGGAGCTTTTTTAATTTCTTTAGCTTTTGTTTTCTTGCGCGGTGATTTTTTAGCCTTCAACGGCACCGTTGCTCCGCCGTTATTCTTATACCATAAAGTCCAGCAGATACTACGCAACGGCAAAGTAAATCCAACTGCAATGAATAATTCAATCTGCGTAATAATGGATTTTGCAAACATTAAAGGCGTTAATGTCGTATTTGTCAACGGCTCGTAAATTTTATTTATTTCTTCTATAGGAAGAGACATACACCAGGTTTCAAACACCGGAACAAGAATATTCGAAAGTTTTATGGCATCAAATATAACGGAAATTGCGGCAGTTATAAGGTAAAAAGTCACAACCCCTAAAATAGCCATCAAAAGAACTGTCCTTCCAAACTTACCCTTGATTAGTTCGAAACTTCTTTTAAAACATCCGACAGGTGAAAGTTCTTTTTCAAACGTAAAAACTTGAAAAATTAATACAAAGTAAACAAATCCAATCCAAAGTAGAAAGAAAAATGGAATTGAAGCCAGCACTAAAAATAAAGAATATAAAAACCACAAACCGATAAATGTCAAAAGATTTTGTTTTACCGTTGCTTTATGGGCCGGAAAATCATATACTCTTGAGGTCGTAAGCGCACCTTCTGCCATGGAATTCAATGCGCCGTAAGCGATTAAATATTCCCAAAAAGCTTTTGTAAAAATTATTAATCCCGGTAATACAATAAGGATTATCAAAATAGAAAGTGTCGAAAAATTGTTCAAAAGCTGGTATTTTGCACTTAATACTGCAAGGTTTGAGCTGAACCAGAATATAAACCCGAAAATCATAAGCAGTCCCAAAAGCTGTCCCAATACCGGAAAAGCCATATAAAGGAAAAATTTATGAAAATTCTGACAATAAATTTTAACGCCTTCAAAAAATATCATCCATACACTTCTGTCAATTTTATTTTCCGACATATCATCTCCACTTACTTAAAGTCTAAACCTGTTGCAATATTATTATTTTTTTATTACCATAAACTAATTCTATTACAAAAAAAATATACTGCCAGACTTGATTTTTACAGCTGCCTATATTATTCCGGTGAACAATTAATCCTTACGCGGACTTTGGAAATAGAATGCAGCATAAAATCTAAATGGTAATAAAATGAAACTTATGAATTTATCACTTAATAAAACATATCTTGCGGCAATCAATAAAAGATTTTTTGCAGAAGTCTCCAGGCAGGATATTCCAATAAATAAACTCAAAAGACTTACTCCGGAAGCATATACAAAAAGCAAAATTATTACACGTTCTTTGAAAGGAAAAACAAAACTTACAGATCCGACAAAATATGAAGACTGTTTTGAAAAAATGTCATTTGAACATCCAAAAGAAAAAAACGATTTTTGGAGAAAGAGAGAATTATATATAGATTCCACAGATAACACTTATCTTGCAGGTGAAAAGTATAGTTATGACGATATTCCTATTCCACAAGACACTGTTTACAACAATGTCGGATTTAAAAAACAAATACCACCCATTTACTATCCGAAAGCTGATTTTAGTTTTAATGATCAATGTAAATTAAAATTTATTCATTTTAATGAAGGTATAGTCCCTTCAAGTTTTGACAGAAAAATTAAATTAAATCCGGATACCGTCAGAAATTTGGCAATGGAATGTACTCGTATCTGGGAAAACGGAATGCCGACTCCGGATATCATAAGATTATTGGGAAAATCGGTTGTAAAGGTTGAAAACAAACCATTTGGCTATCCGGATGAAGGTTTGTTTAAATTTTTGATAAAATATCCGACAAAGCGCTCTCAAGTTGTTGTTAGAGCAAAAAATGGAACAGAATATTTTGATAAGAATGCTGCTATTTATTTTGAAGCTTTTAGCAAAAGATTATTTTCTTCTCCTGAAACAGTTCTAAAGGTTCTGGAAGAATGTAAAAGTTATGAAACCTTTAAAGAGCCGACAGTCAACAAAAAATTGTGCAATATGGTATATATTTTAAGACGCAAAACGGCACATGCTTTGCCTAAGGAAACAACTTTAAGCTATCCTTCAATGCATCAAACATATTGTCCACCATCAACACCTTGGGGTGAAAAAGAATCCAAACTTCTTAATTATTTAAAACCTAATGGATTTGTTGATGAAGAATATTACAATATTATGAAATATATGTTTCTCCAACAGAATAAAACCATAGATGAAGTTCTGGAATACATGGATATTTTTATTCCGGAGAAAAATACATTTAAAAGAATTATGTCAAAATATGAAAGACAATATGCAATCTTCTATTTACGTGAACAAAAAAATTTGCAAGCGCTTTTGGAAAGCGAAATGTCGATACCCGATGTTAAATCCTCAACAAAAAAAATAACACATTTTATAGAAGAGATGCAAGATAAAAAACTTCCAATTCGTGATACTTTCAATTTTGCCCAAATATTACAGAGAAGTGAAGACCCTAGATTTAATATTGATACGGAAAAGTTGTTAAAATTTATCAATACCTGTTTGGATGATAAAAATATAGAACCCAAATATAGATATAGTATTATAAACTCACTTTATAAAATGTATCTCAAGGGAACTGAAAAAAATTTTGAGGAAGAATTAAAGTTTGCCAATAATATTTATCAACACACAGCCAATGGAGAACCCGAATATTGTATTGCTCTGCAAAAATTAATTGAGATGCACACCGATCAAAATCAACCTTTTTTAAAAATAGCAAAAACAAATCTTGATGAATTTGCAAAATATATAAAAAGCCGCAGCCAAATTATTGACCAAATCCGCTCAAAGAAAGTTCAAGATTACCTTCGAAATTCTACCGCAAAATACGATTACAATTTTTTGACTCTTGAAAAATTAAAAGCTGAAGATTCGCCGGTATTAAAAGTTCTTTCAAATATAAAATTAAAGAATATGAAACTTCCTGATGTTATTAAGAATATAAGAAAAGAATGTAAAAAACAAAATACAAAGTTTTTTGGCTCAAAATAACTATACCGGTATTAACACAGCTTATTCCTATGTTTATTCTATAATAATTATATTGATTATGCAGGAGATAAGATGAACAATAAACTTGTTGAGGAAATTAAGAAATATAGTGCAGAAGATTTTGAAAATAATCTTGTAAACCTGCACATTCACACAACCTATTCAGATGGAAAAGCCGATTTCAAAGATATTATTGAACAGGCAAAGAAAAAGGGTTACAAAAAAATTGCAATATGCGACCATAATAGTGTTCAAGGCTATCTGGACAATGATGTAAGCAAAGAGGATATAATCATTCCGGCCGTAGAATTTGATGTCTGGTACGGATATGTATTTTTGCACCTTTTGGCTTATGGAATAAATGTTAATAGCGAAGAATTAAAGCCTTTTCTTGCAAAAACAAAAAAAGAAACAGAATGGGATATAATAAGAATTTTTGCAAAGCGAAACCTCAAAGAACTTATAAAAGCAATACATAATTCCGGCGGAATAGCTGTTTTAGCTCATCCGGCATGCTGCTGGGCATTGAGTTTAGATAGATTTGTAAAAAAACTAAAAGCAATCGGACTTGATGGCATAGAAGTATATTATCCGTATAAAAGACACCGCGGTATAATAAAGTTCAAAACCGTAAAAAGAGTTGAGCAAATCGCCGAGAAATACGAACTTTTAAAAACTGGCGGAACTGATCTACATGGACGTGAATTAAAATAACATTTAAATTATTTTTTAATTATTTTATCAAGTTTGAAAAAAAACAGTTGACAATAAAATTTGTTCTTGTTAATATGAACAAGCGGACTGAAAAGTTTGCACACACTAGAGAAAAAAGAATAGCAATAAGCGCTTGTAGCTCAGCAGGTAGAGCACTCCCCTTTTAAGGGATAGGTCGCGCGTTCGAATCGCGCCAAGCGCATAAAAATAGAGAATCAGGTTATCTGGTTCTCTATTTTTATAATCTATCATTCAATGTTTCCATTATCCCAACCACAATATACACTCTAAATTTTATTGACATTAAAAAGCTTTTTTCATATCATACTTTATAAAAATGAAAGGGTTAATGTATGGAAACAGAAAATGCACAATATTTTAATGGAGTTAATGGACAGATTGAATTATCCTTTAGTAAAATTGACATTACACGTAAAGGAGTAAAATCCTTTTTATGTCACGGTTTTGATGGTACAAAAACAATATTTTTGAGAAAATTAACTGCTATTCAATTTAAAGAAGCGGGAAATGTTACAAACGGGTATATTCAATTTATTTTCCCGGGAAGCATAGAAGATAAAGGCGGGTTATTCAGTGCCGCAAAGGATGAAAATACTGTTATGTTTACAAAAGCTCAACAACCCGAATTTGAAAAGCTTAAAGAGCATATCATTATGAAAATGGATTTTTAAGAAGAAAAATATATTAAACATAATGAAAGGGTTAGTATGAAAAGGGTTCTATTTTTAGCAAGTCTATTAATTATTACAAGTTCAGTATTTGCGTACAATCATTATTTTAATCAAAATGACCGTGTAGCAGGTCGCGGTTGTTGTTCTAGGCACGGCGGTGTATGTGGACGTTCAAATGGACATTCAAAATGTTGTGACGGCACATTAAGCCCATCTTGTCAATGTTTCCGTGATGATGTTAAAGGAATTGAACTTTAATATAATAAGTAAGGTAGGTCGGATTTACTAATCCGACAAATTACAATGTTGGTATAGTAATGCCAACCTATTTGACTATAAAAGTGGATTGCCGCGTCGCTTACGCTCCTCGCAATGACAAATGGGAATAAAAAACACACCAAATTTTATATTTTGGTGCGAGTTGGTCTGAAACTCCCTAAAACATACCTTCTTAAAATTCAAAAAATCACCTAAAAAATCAAAATGACCACTTGAAAATTGCTCGAAAATATTGTATAATAAGGCTATAGAAAACTCGCACCAAAATATAAAATTTGGTGTGTTTTTTATTCCCATTTGTCATTGCGAGGAGCGTAAGCGACGCGGCAATCCACTTTTATAGTCAAATAGGTTGGCATTACTATACCAAC
>JAGAVG010000079.1 GCA_017942035.1 bacterium
CAGTATTCCGGCGTAAGCCGGTAGAGTTCGGGAGACTAACCGCCTGAAACTTAGGCATTTCCAATAGTCAAACTGTAGCAGATAATTTCATTTTAGGAAAGCGACACCTGACGCACTTTCCCACAGTCTTACGGGTGTTTCGGGCGCCCTCCAAACCGTGGAAAAGTGGACAGCCATCAGGAATGAGCGCCACGTGGCGCTAATTGTTTTGTTTATCCGTTTTTCATTGTCTCCACCGCAAAAACCTTTGCTTACATTCTTCCTTTGGTAGTCTTATGTTTATCTGCATTAGCTGTTCAAGTAAATTCGAAGCAGTAATTTCATCAATAATTTCATACTCAACAAGATTGTCAAAAATATAAAGAATTCCAGAAACCTTGACATTATCAGCTTCTGCAGACTTTCTAAGTTTGTTATCACCTGTTAGAAGACGACCGCCAGTCTGTTTCGCATAATACCAGACAGAACAGTCTGTGAAAGAAGTGTTATTTTTACTGCTTGCAGACATGGAACTTATCTGTGTTAATTCGGAAAAATCAAATGTAACTACCTCAAGATTTTTGGTATTTACAAATTTCTCAATTACCTTCTTCTGATGTGGCTGTATGATTTCGTTCAAAACAAAATCTGTGGTAAAAAAACTACATGGCAAGGAGAAGAATTCTTTCAGCAGATTTATGGAAATCAAGTCGAGAAGAATATTTGTATCACTAATAACAAGTGACTCTTTAATCATACCAAAACTAAATCTCCCCGGACTTGTTCCACGGACTGATGGAGAAGGTTTGCAGCCTTGGAAATGGAAATCAATTCATTGCTTAAAGCGTTGTATACAAGACGAGTAAATCGATTACTTTCTTCGTCATAGTAGAGAGATTTTTCTACAATTTGTTTAAAATTCTGGTTCTTATTTTTCTTTATGCAGTAATAGATATATCGTTGTTGAGAAATAATTCCGCACTCTTTGGCCTTATACATTAAAGCGTCACAAGAAATTCCGTATTGAAGTTGAATGGCTCGCAATTCTTGATATGAAATGTCATGTCTTGAAGAACCAATGAGTTTAACAAAGACAGGTTCCAAAATCAGCATTTCACTTGCAAAAATATGACAAAGCTTTTCTTCTTCTTTTTCGGCAATATCACTTTCAAACGACAAGATTATATGTCCAAGCTCATGCAAAGCAGTGAATCGTTTCCTTTCAGAAGACAAGGATTTGTTCAATACAATGACAGGGTATATATCATTTACCATTGAGCTTAATCCATCAAAGAATTCGGGAGCATCAATTTCGAGTATTCTTATTCCTTGCTCTTCCAGCAAGTCAATTACATTAACTATACCGTCAACGCCGATATTCCAGCTTTTACGTAATTCACTGGCGGCTTTTTTTACCTGATTCGAATTTGAAATTTTATCTTTTAGAGGTGATGAAAAGATTTTCGACACATTACAAATTTCTTCAATGTCTATGTATCGTTCGATGAGGTCTAAAATTTTTTCTTTTATCATTTTTTCTGGATTTACCGACAGCCTGCTTTTTTTCCGGAACTTTATCGATTCAATTTGCAGGGTAAAGGGTCTAAAAAAATAATCGATCGGTTGATTCAAGGCATTTGCCAGAGAGATTATGACAGAGCTGCTGGGAGACATTTTATTATTTTCATATTTTGAAATGGACATCTTTGAAATTTCGATTCCCATTGCAGAAACAAGGTCATCCTGCGAAAATCCTTTCATGATACGAGCATTCTTAAGACGTGCCGCAAAAATTTCACTTTGAGTCATAGTGGTCTCCCTTGTTTACAAATATAGTTTAATTTATGTTATTTGTAAATAGAAAATTGAGAGGGAATATTTTTATATCAGTGCGGTAGCAGATAATTTCATTTTAGAAAAGTGATACCTGACACACCGCTCATTTTTTATGTTTGACCTTTGTAGGGGTTATGTGCTAGAATGAAAAGTGGAAATGCCCAAGCTCATTTGGGCGTCTCCACGATTGCATCAAAAGCCGCAGTGGACGCAACGCTGGCGGCTTTGTTTTTTACTCTTTGCTTTTACCTTTGAGGTAGGAAAGAGCTGCAAAAATAGCATTGATTACGCTGGTGATACAGGTTATCACAGCAACGATAATTTCCACTATCATGCAAGCCTCCTTCAATCCAGTATTCCGGCGTAAGCCGGTAGAGTTCGGGAGACTAACCGCC
>JAGAVG010000080.1 GCA_017942035.1 bacterium
TATTCATCCATTTCTACCACCTCTCATAATTTTATGATTGAACTTTTTCTTACATAACAACTCTAATACAGATTATCTATCTCAAAAACAGATGGCAGTTTGCTAAACTGCTCCATAGGAATTTCACCTTTCCGGCATTCCGCCCGAACTGCTATCAATGCCTGCGACGCTTTTAACGCTCGGACTATGACTTAGCAGAAGTATCATTGTGCCAATATGCCGTCATCGCCACAAGGTTGCAATCCTCTTTTACAATGTAAGTATTTATCGCTCGTTCGCTTTACGAAGTCTTGGCGTACTCATTGTCCGGCTCTTACATATTGGAATGTATCTGTTTCCGTTTTATACTGCATCGCCGTTATCTTGCGTGCTTTCTTTGTGCCGAAAGAATAATTTACAAAATTAACCCCTTCACTTTATGTATAAAAATAGCCACTTTGACGGGGTATTTTCCGAAAAAATTAACATACTTGTAAAAAATAAAAAAAATCATCCTTTCACCTTATGCCAAAAATCAGGGGTTTTGACGGGGAAAATTTTGAAATTATTTTCTTTAAAAAAATATCCCTTCACTAATTGCAAAAATAATAGGCATTTGACGGGGTATAATTAAAAAAATAAACAAAAAAATTTATTCCTTTCACCTTATGTGATTTAAAAGCCGTTTTGACGGGGTAAGAATTTAAAAAAAGGCAAAAAAATAACACAGAAATCAAAGTTCCCGTGCAACTGTAGTTAATAGATTTTTATAAATATGCAAAAAAATAAGCCTTGCAATTAGTATCACTACTAAAAGCAAGACTTTTGAATTTTTGTGTGCTATATGTTTTATGACAATTCGGAAATTACGGATTTATATCCTTGAACGAAAACCTTAAATCTTATGTATAATTCTGAAATTGTGTTTGCTCGCCACGGCTCAACGCTTTCAATGCAGCGTAAGCAAAATTTTTCATCAGGGGAGATATAATTGTTTTCTCTCGCAAATTCCGTGAATTTTTCCAATAAACATTCCAAATATTTAATTTCGCCATTGTTACCATCAGCAAACAAATATACAGTTTCTATACCAAGCATATATTCATTTCTTTTGCGGTCATAAACTATATCCAAATCGTTCATTGTGTAAAGGTTTGCTTCGGTTGATGTTATGTCATCCCAACTTTTTATACCCCAAACAAACTCCAAATCATCATCGTTATTTTCTTCATCAGAATTGTCCGTATATGTATTTTTAATTTTGAAATGTTTGATTTTAGAACAGATTTCCAAATACCATATCTTTACTTTACCTAACATCCGTTGACTCCTCATTAGTTTCTTTATTTTTAGATTGATTTAACACATAATCTTTAACGACACTTTGTGCCACACGAGAAATGAAATCTTCTGCTATAAGTTGACTTTCCTTGTCGTTATTTGGATTGTGAAAAGTAATGTTAATCTCTTTATTTTTACTCAATTTATAATTCCTTTCACTTAACTACAAGATTGGTTATTTAGTCATTTTTTCAATAGCTGACAACATCTGTGTGTATTTTGAGGAATTAATTAGACCTTTATAGCGTAGTATTCCCGTCCAAGCTTTGAAAATATGTTTTTTTAATAATAATTGTTCCTTTCTCTTTTCGTTAGATTTCATTTACCTTACCTTTCTTCAGCGTAGATTTTCTTTTATACATCCCATCCCAACAGTAATCAACAAATTCATCAAATCTATATTCAATCTGACTCCATATATCAATTTTTGCTTTGTTACCATAAATCTGCATCTTTATATGCATTTCGGCAAACCCCTTCCAATCAAAACTCGTGTCATCAGTAACATCAAGAAAAGGAGTATCTTTTTCTCTACCGCCGCAATGCGGTAAAAGGTATATGCGACCATCATCTGCTTTTTCAATAAATATTTCATATTCGCATTTTGACCAATAATGATACATCAATTCACTCTTTATTTCTTTCGTAAATTCTTCTCGTGTCAACTTCTGTTTTTTGAGCTTTAAGAGAAATGCTTCAAAATAAGGAAACAAATCA
>JAGAVG010000081.1 GCA_017942035.1 bacterium
CAAATTGATTAGGTTTTCGTGAAGATGTATTTAAATCAACAATAATATCTGTACCAAGAGAGGATACATCATTATATGTTATTAATTCAACACCATTGGCTAAAATATAATTTCTTGAACCACTAAATCCTTTTCTCAAAAGAGCTAGCCATATTTCTTGCTCTCCATTGATTTGTTTATACGGAATATAATCACCTGCATCTATTTCATCTTGATTTTTATAATCAAAAACCTTAAATTCTCCTTTATTTTTTGCAAGCTTCAAATATTTTACTATGTATTTATCAAACCAGTTTTCTTGAGACCAATTCCATTCTGTTATCTCGCCATTTTCGGCAACAGACATCTGTATTGCTTGTTGTAGCTGTGTATAGGTTTGTTTAAGCCGCACTGCCGTTTGTTTTTTCTCATATTTCGTAATCAGTGCCGGCAATGTCATCGCTGCAACAATCCCAATTATTCCGAGGGTGATTAAAACCTCTGCCAATGTGAAGGCATGTTTACGGCTACCGGCAAAGTGTGATGAAAAAACCTCTGCCAATGTGAAGGCATGTTTACGGCTACCGGCAAAGTGTGATGAAAAAACCTCTGCCAATGTGAAAGCAAGTTTACGGCGAACAGTTTTTTGAGTCGCTATTGTTTTTTGGATATACATAACCCTCCTTAATTATAAATAACTATTATATGATATATATAACGTTATAGTTATATTAAACGTTTTTTTTGTTAATGTCAAGAGAAAATTATCTATATGACATATAATTAAGAAATGAATATTCGAGAAGAAATTAAAGTTATAATTGCAAGACGCGGAACTACATTGAAGCGTGTATGCGAGTTGTTATCAGAAAAAACGGGTAAATTTTATTCCTATAATAATATTTCCAATAAAATGCATCGCGGCACGGTCAAATTTAGTGAAGTGCAGCAAATTTTTGAAATTCTGGATTATGAATTGTGCTATAAAGATTTAAGAAAATAGTTATGTAGGATGTGGTAAATCGATGATTTACCGTATCGCATAAAAATTTAAAATTTTATAATAAAAAACGCACCAAATTTTATATTTTGGTGCGAGTTTTTTTATAGCCTTATTATACAATATTTTCGGACACATTTCAAGTGGTCTGTTGTCGTTTTTTGTGAAATTTTTGAATTTTGAAAGGGTATGTTTTAGTGAGTTTCAGGCCAACTCGCACCAAAATATAAATTATGGTGCATGAATTTAAAGGATAATTTAAGAAAAAATGGAGGATAAAAGTATGAATATAGAAGAACAGAAGGCAAAAGGTCAAGAAGGCAAGCGAGTTACGTCATTAAATACCCTCGCCCACAAGGGGAGAGGGAAAATTAAAGCTGCGTTTACGTTAGCTGAAGTCTTAATCACTCTCGGGATAATCGGGATTGTGGCGGCTCTTACCATGCCGGCGATGATGGCAAGTTATCGCGAGAAAGTAACCATGAACAAGTTGAAAAAATTCTATACCACAATGGCACAGGTTCAATTAAGGGCGATTAATGAGCATGGTGAAGTCGATACCTGGGATTGGGTTCCTAGTGGCGGAGAAAGTAATAACCAAATACTTTTGGATTGGTACAACAAATATTTCGGACAATATTTAAATAGTTATGAGGTCATTGACAGAAAAGTTCTCAAAGATAACGATTTGGTTGATGGCGGAATTACAGTTAAGCTTTCAGATGGCGGTGTTCTTCGTATATCTGGCTTTTCCGGAGGGTATCTGCATTTTTCATACTTTACAAATTACAAAACCTTCATAAATGAAACAGCAGTCCAGGGTAAGGACAACTTTTTATTCGGATTTAGACCAACAGTAGAAGCCGATGATCCTTGTGTTAAAAGGTTCAACGCTTATGGGTGTGGTTTTGACGAAAATAGATTAAAATACAACGGTTGGGGCGGGTGTTATGTCGAAAATACTGCTAACGGACATCCTTACTGTACTCGATTATTGCAAATAAATGGCTGGAATCCACCAAAAGATTATCCAATTAAATTTTGATAATGCAAAAATTAAAATTTAAAATTTCTCCATACTAAAAATTTAATGTAATTTACACACTATTTAGTTTTGTAAAACCTTGCAGGAAAAGGGATTGAACTATTTGTAAAAATATGTTACAATTATAGTAGGAGATATAATAAAATCTACTAGAGTGTTAATCCCCACCCCACTCTCAAATAAAAAAGGTATCTGTAACGCCTAAAGTTGAGGTGAAAAAATGGATACGCTGGTTTTTGATGAGAAAAATTACACAAAGATTATGGAGGCGATTTTAAATGTTTCTATAATTGCGGGGATTTTATGGTGTCAGTCGTTTGTTCAAATACACGCTGTTGAGGACAAGCTGGCAAATTTAAACACTCCACCTATACAGATAGATACAGTTCAGATAAAAGATGCCATTATGAGCGAATTTTCATCGGAATATCAGAAGAAAAAGTTTGATGAGAAAATTAGACAAAAATATCCAAAAGCTTTAATTTATGACATTGACGAGGGAGTGAAGCATATTAAGCTTACAAAATACTATAACGGCAAACCGGTAAGAATAAATATTATAGAAATAAATTCAAAAATAGCACGTGATTTTGAAGTTAAGCCAGCACTTTCAAATTCAGAAAAAATGCAATCCAGAAAAACAATTACTTTTATCGCGAAGCAAGAAAATGCAGTCGCGGCGATTAACGGGACTTTTTTCAAACCGCAAACCGGTGTTCCGTTAGGAACTTTAATGATTGACAGCAAAATCTACACCGGTCCTATTTATGACAGGGTTGCAATGGGATTTTTTGATAATAAATCGTCCAATCCGTTTGATATTGCACGCGTACAGTTAGATGCAACAGTTAAGGGCAGCGGTACAACTATTAAAATCGACAATATTAATCAGCCGCGCATGCTTTCTACATACAATTTAGTTTACACCTCCGAATGGGGAAAATATTCGCCTTATGCGCCGGTATATGGAGTTAATTTACTTGTCCAAAACGGTGTAATTACAAAAGCTTCCGCAAATCCAATAGCGATTAGTGGCGATGATTACGTTATTTCAGGCCCGAAAAGTGTATTGAATGTTTTGTTAAAAGACAAAGATGCACAACTGACGATTAAAACAAATCCGCAATGGAAAAATGTTAAACATATAGTAAGCGGAGGGCCTTATTTGGTTAAAAATGGAGAAGTTTTTGTTGATATGACAGCGCAAAAACTAGGTTCAATAGGCGGCAGAAACCCTAGAAGTGCAATCGGTTATACAGAAGATAATGATTTCATAATTCTTGCCGCGGATGGCAGAGAAGGCAGCTCTATAGGTTTAACGCTGAACGAACTTGCACGTCTGATGAAATCAATAGGCTGTACTAATGCAATGAATCTGGATGGCGGCGGTTCAACAGTAATGTATGTTAACGGCAAGATTGTAAACAAACCTGCTGTCACTGGAGGTATTCCGCTTTCAAATGCATTAATACTGACAAAAAAAATTTAAATATTGTTTATTAAAAGATGACATAAAAACGCACCAAATTTTATATTTTGGTGCGAGTTTTTTATAGCCTTATTATACAATATTTTCGGACAATTTTCAAGTGGTATTTTGTTGTTTTTTGATAATTTTTTGAATTTTAAGAAGGTATGTTTTAGTGAGTTTCAGGCCAACTCGCACCAAAATATAAATTATGGTGCATGAATTTAAAGGATAATTTAATAAAAAAGGAGACTGAAAGGATGAATGTATTAGAATTAATTAGTAGGGTAGACTTTAGTCTACCGGAAAAACTGGATTGCCACTTTGCTGGTCGTCGTAAAACCGCGTTTACATTGGCTGAGGCCCTAATCACCCTCGGTATAATCGGTGTTGTGGCCGCAATGACTTTACCGGCAATTGTTCAGAATTATAAACAACAAGTTATTATATCTAAACTTAATAAATTTTATAATACAATTACTAACGCATATTCCATGGCAAAAATAAAAAATGGTGATATAAGTAATTGGGATTTGAAAAATTATAAGACTTCTACAAATGATGAGGAGGACATTTTATACTACTTACTCCCTTATTTAAAATAGCAAAATTTTGCGGAAAATCAATCCCCGGATGTTTTCCTAATGTAAGATATAAAGCTCTAAATGAAAGTAGTACGACTCCAAACTTGAATTCAAGCTGGTATTCAAAAGCAATACTTAACAATGGAATGTTGATTTCCTCTTTAACTTATAGTAACTGTTCAAATTCGGATAATAGTAGATGTGGTTTGATAAGGCTTGATGTCAATGCTGATAACCCTCCTAATGTTATGGGAATTGATTTACATACTTTTGCTGTTTATAAAGATAAAATAGTACCTATGGGTTTAGCAGCTAGTGTTACGGCCAGTGAATCTTTATTTGTTAATAGAGGGGATTACTGTACTGCTCATGTGATATATGGTAAAAGTATGAACTATATTAAAAATAAAAAATGTGAATTATGGGAATAAAAAATAAATTTTAATTTTTAAGTATAAATATAAAAAAGAGTCCTGATTGTTCAGAACTCTTTTTATGCTTGTTAAATTGATATTCAAATTAGTATCTGTAATGAGCAAAAGCTTTGTTAGCTTCTGCCATTTTGTGAGTATCTTCACGTTTTTTGCAAGCTGCACCGGATCCGTTTGACGCATCAATGATTTCGTTAACCAATTTGTCAACATAAGATTTCCCGCTGCGTTTTTTAGCAAAATCAATAATCCAAGAAGAAGAAAGAGCAAATCCTCTGTCAGCTTTAACTTCAATCGGAACCTGATATGTAGATCCGCCGATACGTCTTGCTTTTACTTCCAACAATGGAGTAGAGTTTGTCAAAGCTTTTTGGAAAATATCCATAGCTTTTTCGCCGGTTCTTTCTTCAATTTTAGCCATAGCATTATAGAATATTTTTTCAGCTATAGATTTTTTACCGCGGCGCATAATTCTGTTGATAAATTTTGATACATCAACGCTGTTATAAATAGGATCCGCTAACGGAACACGTCTTGCTGGTTTAGAACGTCTAGACATTATTTCTTACCTCCCTTAGCATTTTTCTTAGCACCATATTTTGATCTGCTTTGTGCACGGTTAGCAACACCTGCAGTATCAAGAGTACCTCTAACAATGTGATATCTGACACCAGGAAGGTCTTTAACCCTTCCGCCTCTGATAAGAACAACACTGTGTTCCTGAAGGTTGTGACCGATACCAGGGATGTATGAAGTTACTTCAAATCCGTTAGTTAATCTAACTCTGGCAACTTTTCTAAGTGCTGAGTTTGGTTTTTTAGGGGTTGTTGTATAAACCCTTGTACAAACTCCACGTCTTTGAGGACAATTCATCAAAGCTGGAGATTTTGTTTTGTCTGTTAGTTTTTTACGTTCAGAACGTACTAACTGGTTGATAGTTGGCATAATTTCTCCTTTTTATTACCAAATTTGCCCTGCTACAAGCCGTTCCTGGCGCTTGGGCTTCGCTAACCATGGCTTATTTGCTTTAACCGTCAAATCCAGCACGGAAAAAATTTCGGCTAAGCATACCCCTTTATCAAACTACAATCGAATTTAATTGTCAATTAATATTTGCATATTTATTAAGTTATTGATATAATTGCTCCATAGGAGGTTATATATGAATATAAAACTAAATCTTTGGAAGTACATTGTTGGAATTGTTCTAGCAGGATTTTTTGCTTACGTAACTGTGGATTCAGGCGTTTTTAACGATATTACGACCGGTAATTTCCAAAACATTCTTTTTGATTATTCACATTACAACGTCGCAAAAATTATTCCCGGAACTAATGCAAACCCGAAGCATGGGGTTCAGCATATAGGTAATATTTCTTACATAAAGACAAACATTCCGAAAAAAATACTTAATGCTGCAGCTAACACTTACATGTGGGATTGCGTTTTTAAATCCCAGTATTCAAAAGTAGTATTCTTTGTGGATGAAACTAATAGTCCGCTTAATACTTCGGTAAGAAATTATGCGGCAAGCCTTGCAGCGTATGGATTCACCGTACAATCTTTTGAAAAACCTATTTATCAGCAGATTAGCACAAACTTTGACAAGCCTACATCATATTGTAATTCATTTGAGGAATGTAAAAAAGCAAGAGAGTATACTTCAATGGTAACTTCACTTACCGGATTTATGGATAAATGCTCCCGAAATGTTTGTATTATAAATAATAGAACAAAAGAGTATATCCTAATACATTCAAAAAATCCAAATGATGTAAATAAAGTAATTTATCAAACTGCCGGCTGGTAATTAAGATATTTATATAAAAAAGAGGGTTTCATAGAAATGAAACTCTCTTTTTTATGTGTTTAAGCAGTGTTAAATCTACTAAAAAACGCACCAAATTTTATATTTTGGTGCGAATTTTTTATAGCCTTATTATACAATATTTTCCACCAATTTTCAAGTGGTGTTTTGTCGTTTTTTGTGAAATTTTTGAATTTTGAGAAGGTATGTTTTAGGGAGTTTTAGGCCTATTCGCACCAAAATATAAATTATGGTGCATTAATTTAAAGGATAATTTAAGAAAATATGGAGGTCAAAAGGATGAATATATCAGAAGAACAGAGGGTAAGAGGACAAGAGGGCAAGCGAGAAACGTCATTAAATACCCTCTCACAAAGAGAGAGGGTAAGTGGTAGGGTAGACTTTAGTCTACCAGAAAAACTGGATTACCACGCTTCGCTCGCAATGACGAAAGCTGCTTTTACATTGGCGGAAGTTTTGATTACTCTCGGGATAATCGGTATTGTTGCGGCGATGACGTTGCCGGCGCTGGTTCAGCATTACAGAAAAGTTGAATATTCTTCTAGGTTAAAGAAATTCTATTCATCCATGAATCAGGCAATTCGCTTATCGGAAGTTGATAACGGTTCACCTGCTGATTGGAATAAAGTATCTACGATATACGATGATAAGGGAAATATTGATTACAATGCAAATGAAGAACATACATATAATTTCTTTATGAAATATTTGGCGCCATACATTAAATACACAAAAATAGAACAGGGTAAAATTGAAACTGATGAAGATGGAAATGCAAATGGTTCAAATACTACAGTATATTTTGCTGACGGCTCCACTGCTCGGTTCTGGAATGGAGGTTGTATTGACATTAAATTTGATGTGAATGGAAATAGTAAACCAAATCAATTCGGAAGGGATATATTTGTTTTTCCATTATGTAGTAATGATATCGACCCACTCTATGGCTGCGGTAAAAACAAATATTTCTGTGCTTATTGGGGCGGGAGAATGATCCCTAGAACAACTTTTATAGACGCATGCAAAAACGGACCATACGTTTGCAGCGGATTGTTGATTATTGATGGCTTGGAATTTAAAGATGATTATCCATACAAACTTTGATTTATAAAATATTTAAGAAGGGCCGCCGGATTTTATCCGGCGGCCCTCAAAGTATAAAATCAAAATTATTTACAAATATGTGCGAGTAATGTTCTCACAGATGCTCCGGTTGAGCCGGAAATGAATTCGTTGTGAGGCTTTTCAATATAGGCTGTTCCCGCAATATCAAGATGTGCCCATTTGACGTTATCGGTTACGAATTCTTTCAAAAATACGCCGGCAATTGAAGCTCCGCCCATTCTTGAACCGGTATTTTTCATATCGGCAACTGAACTTTTAAGGCTGTCGAAATAATCTTTGTCCATCGGTAATGGCCAGAATTTTTCGCCGTTTTCTTTTCCGTCGTTCACAAGCTCATTAATCAATTCTTCACTGTTGCCTAAAATTCCGGAAATTGTTGAACCGAGAGCAACAACACATGCTCCTGTTAATGTTGCAACGTCAATAACTTCATCAACGTTAAGTTCGCAGGCGTAACAAAGCGCGTCAGCCAGAGTTAGACGGCCTTCGGCGTCAGTGTTATCCACTTCGATTGTTTTACCGTTTTTCGCTGTAAGAATGTCTCCGGGTTTGTAAGAAGAGCCGGACGGCATATTTTCGCACGCCGCAATAATCCCGTGAACTTCAACTTCCGGTCTTAATTTTGAAAGC
Source organism: bacterium (assembly GCA_017942035.1). GTDB lineage: Bacteria > Cyanobacteriota > Vampirovibrionia > Gastranaerophilales > Gastranaerophilaceae > RUG14219. The sequence goes on from JAGAVG010000081.1 coordinate 8,091, forward strand.
GCATTCATAACGCCCAAAATTGCGGCCGCGCCTGACATGTCATCTTTCATCGTAAGCATTGAAGATGCCGGTTTTATGTCGAGTCCACCGGAATCAAAACAGATGCCTTTGCCGATGATTGCAATTCTCTTTTTCGGGTTCTGTCCGCAATATTTCATGTGGATAAATTTAGGCGCTTGGGCACTTCCTTGACCAACCGCTAAATAAGCACCCATTCCCATTTTTTCGATTTCAGCTTTTTCAAAAACTTTTGTTTCGACATTTTCAAGATTTTGTGCAATTTCTGCTAATTTTGAAGGGGTAGCATAAGCCGCCGGTTCATTTGCAAGGTTTCTTGTAAACTCCATAGCTGATGCGTAAACATTTCCTTCATCAAGCGAATTTTGCGAAAATTTAGTGAAATAAGCCTTTTCAATTCTGTCGGCTTTATCTTTTTTGTATTTGTCAAACGCGTAGTTTGCGATACCAGCACCGATTGCGGCAGCTTTTCCGAAATCTTCCTGAACATCAAAATCAAAGCAAACATTTTTTGCCTTAATCTGCTGTAACTTTTTCACTGCTTTTGAAATAGCACTTCTCAATTTGTTAGCACTGAATTCTTCTCTTTTTCCGCATCCGACAACGAGAATTTTGTCAAACTGTCCTTGTCCTAATGTCGGCAAAAGATAAGTTGTGCAAAGTTTTCCTTCAAATTTATCTTTTTCGATTACGAATTTGTTTACAAGTTCTTGAGAAGTTTTTTCACCTTCAAACATTCCGATAACCAAAACTTCACATGAAACTTCTGAAATTTCTTTTACTGCTTTAATTTCCATAAGCTCTCTCCTTCTTTCAGTGAAAGTATATCACTTTAATGAAGTTTTGTAAATCATACCTGTAAAATAGACAATTTTATGAATCTTTAGGTTTTTATATAAGAGTAGGAAAGGTTTAATTATTAATGTAGAAAGGAAAGTTGATTATGGCTAGTTTTGCAGATTACATACCAAGAGGAGCGATGCTGTATACCCCAATGGATGATGGACGAAAATCAAGATATACAGATACAGTAACTAATAGATACATCTTGGGTTTAGAAGAAAAAGGTCCTATCGGCTCTCAAAAATCTTTCAAATTAGGAGATACTCAGCTTAAAATGTTAGGAATTGACCGTTATGATGTAATTAAACTAAAAGGAAAAGAGCCATTAGTTAAATTTTCGGTCAAAGATGTCGAGCATAAAGGGCCGAAAGGTGTAATCAGTTTTTTCCAAAAATCCGAAAATAAAGAAATGAAATCATTTATAAAAATATTAAAATCACTAGCTGAGGACGGAATTGAACTTAAAGATTTTAAACATGTAAAAAATATGTTAAAACTTATTCATAAATAAAAAACGGGTTTAGGCCCGTTTTTTTGTATCAAAAAATAAATATCTACTATACAAATTCTCCATGTCGTGATATGATATTTACAGATGTAGTATAGGTAAATATTTTTGAAAATATATGCAATAAAATTCGTTTAAATAAAGTTTTAAAAGTTGACCCGATAGGATAGATGTATCGGGTATTGCGTGTATTATAAAAAATAGAAAAGGAATAGGTATAAGCTTTATGATGAACCTTGGGTTAGTCATGGCGATTATTGTTATAATAGCTTTAGTTGCCGTGCTTTATGTCCAGCACAACAAGATGAAAAATATTATGTCATCTGTTAATAAGGACAAGTTAGCTTTACAAGAAAAAGAAAAAATTCTTCTTAAAGAGGCCAAAATTAAGGCTATTGAAGAATTGCAGGATGACAGAGAAAAACTTAACGAAGAAGAAAGAGAGCGCAGGCAGGAACTTGCAAGGCAGGAACAAAAACTTGCAAAGCGCGAAGATGTTCTTGAAGATAAAATTCAGGAATATACAGACAAAGATTTGATGGTTCAAAAGAAAATCGACGAACTTCTCGAAAAAGAAGATTATCTTGCTGAAATCGTTTTGAAACAGACAACTGAATTAGAAAGAATTTCCGGCATGTCCGCAGAAGATGCGAAAAAAATGCTTCTTGAACAGTTGAAACATGATTTGGCTCAGGAACAAATGAGCTTGATCAGAGAAAACGAAGCAAAGATTAAAGAAACTTCTATGGAAAAAGCAAAAGAAATTCTCTCTACAACGATGCAAAGATGTATGATTGAACAAGTTGTGGAAACAACAGTTTCGGTTGTTGCGCTTCCAAACGACGAGATGAAAGGTCGCATAATCGGCCGCGAAGGCCGCAACATCAGAGCCCTTGAAACTTTGACAGGTGTTGATTTAATCATTGATGATACTCCGGAAGCTGTTGTATTATCAAGTTTTGATCCGGTAAGAAGAGAAATTGCAAAACTTGCGCTTGAAAAATTAATCGTTGACGGCCGTATTCATCCGGTTAGAATTGAAGAAATGGTTGAAAAAGCCCGCGATGAAATTGAAAAGAAAATCTGGGCAGAGGGTGAAAACGCTTGTCTTGAAACCGGTGTTATGGGCTTAAATAAAGAACTTACAAAAACTTTGGGCCGGTTGTATTACAGAACAAGTTACGGCCAAAATGTTCTTAAACATTCTTTGGAAGTTGCACACATTGCAGGCATGCTTGCCGCAGAATTAGGAGCAAATGAGCAGGTTGCAAAACGCGCCGGACTTCTTCACGATATAGGAAAAGCTGTTGATCAAACTCAAGAAGGAACACATATTCAGCTTGGTGTTGAACTTGCCGCAAGATACGGTGAAAAATCTGAAGTAATTCACGCAATCGAAGCGCACCATGATGATGTGGTTGCAAACACAATTGAGGCCGTTTTGGTTAAAGTTGCCGATGCAATCTCTGCAGGACGTCCGGGAGCTAGAAGAGATACTCTCGAAATTTACATCAAACGACTTCAAAAAATTGAAGAAATTGTTAACAGTTATGAAGGTATCAAGCAATCCTTTGCAGTTCAGGCAGGCCGTGAGGTTAGAATTATCGTTGAAGCTGAAAAATTTGACGATTTGGCATCACAAAAACTTGCACGCGATATAGCTAAACGAATTGAAGATGAACTTGATTATCCGGGACAAATCAGAGTTACCGTGGTAAGAGAATTCAGAACAACAGAAATTGCAAAATAATATAATGCGGACTGCCTTAAAAAGAGCAGTCCGCTATTTAAAACAAAAATTATGACGTTAGAGAATGAAACAGTAAAAGTATTATTTTTCGGAGATATAGTCGGCAAACCGGGAAGGTTGGCCGTCAGAGATTTTCTGGCTGAATACAAAGCCGAAAATCCCGATACTTTTGTCATTGCAAATGTTGAAAATGCATCCCACGGTTTCGGGCTTACCCCTAAGAATTACAACGATTTGCTGGAATACGGAATTAACTGTATGACAAGCGGCAATCATATTTGGGATAAGAAAGAAATTTTTACCTACATTGATACAGCCGATAAGCTTGTCCGGCCAATAAATTACCCGAAAGGCACAAAAGGAGAAGGCGCCAGAATTATAGATTTTAACGGGATTAAAATAGGGGTTATAAATGCTCTCGGGCGTGTGTTTATGGCACCTTTAGACTCTCAATGGGAGAGTGTAAAAGAAGAGATAAAAAGGATTAAGGAAATCACACCGATTGTGGTTGTTGATTTTCATGCGGAGGCAACCGCGGAGAAGATTTGTTTCGGACGATTTTGTTCAGAACTGGGTGTTAGTGCATTTTTCGGTACGCATACCCATGTTCAAACCGCTGATGAAAAGATTTTAAACAATATGGCATATATCACGGACGCCGGTTTTTGCGGCGCGGCAGAAGGGGTAATCGGCATGGATTACTCAACTTCTTTAAACAGATTTTTAACATGTATGCCTGAGCGTTATGATGTAGCAGACAGTGAAACGGTGCAGGTTTGCGCTGTAGAAGTTGAAATTAATGTAAATTGCGGTCATGCTGTTGCTATTAAAAGAATTTTTTGTAGTAGAAATGAAAAAGAAAAGGAAAAGAACGATGAAGTGTGATTTACATATTCATACATACTATTCGGACGGCGTTTTTTCTCCCGAAAAAATTGTCGATACCGCAATAGATATCGGATTGAATGCAATAGCGCTGACTGATCATGACAACATTCTTTCTTGCAAAGTGGCAAGGGATTACCTGAAAAAAGAAGGTAAAGAGGATAAATTGGAAGTTATACAGGGCGTTGAAATTAATACTTTGTATAAAAATAAAGAAGTCCATATTCTCGGATATTTTATGGATGTTAACGACAGCGATTTTAAAACTTTGTTGAAAAATCAGCAGGCTGCAAGGGTTGAACAGACACAAGAGATTATTACACTTCTTGCCAAAAAAGAAGGTATAAAGATTAAATACGAAGACATTAAAAAACAAGTCGCAGAAGGCGGAAGTATCGGCCGTCCTCATATCGCAAAGGCAATCACTCAGGCTGGCGGAACTTCATCCGTAATTGAGGCTTATGCAAAATATATCCATGATGATTCGCCGGTTTACGTTCCGCGTAAAACCGTATCGCCTTATGATGCTGTAGAAATTATATACGATGCCGGAGGGGTTCCTGTTATTGCGCATCCGCACGATTTGGATATCGCAGAAACTTTGATTAAAGATTTGATGACAGTCGGCTTGAGAGGAATTGAAGCCTATCATAGAAAACATTCACCGGCTTGCGTTGAATATTTTTCGTCAATGGCAGAAGAACTCGGGCTTATCGTTACCGGCGGTTCAGATTTCCATACTCCAAATTTAATCAACGGACAAATTGTTCTCGGCAAAAACTTTGTTCCTGAATGGATTTATGACAAATTGGTTAAAGAAAAAAAACTTATTGATATGGCTTAGGCAGGGATTATGCATAAATTAAAATGGAAACTTGAATATTCTGTAACTTTGTTTGTTATTTTCGGGGTAATCCTACTGCTTTTGCCGGTTTCTGTCAGCAATTCATGGCAGGCTGCTCTTATTTCAAAATGGAATGAGAGATATAACAGAGTTGACTATATGTTTTCGGTTATTAAAGCTCATTTTACCGATGAAACAAGAGTGTCGTTTCAAAACGCCAAAACCGATCAAGATAGAGAAGAATTGATGCTGTTATTGGTGAAGCCATATTTGAGAGTGGATACTTCTAAAAAAGTTCCGCGCAGGTACAAACTGCATTATATGGATAAAACTCGTGCTATGAAAGGGCAATTTTATTATTTTAACGAGTTTTATTATATGGGGGACGGAAGTATCGTAGGAATTAAAGATATTGATCAAAAATATCCTGAAGATCCGATTTTTATAATGATGTTTGACCTCAACGGAATTTTACCGCCAAATCGTTGGGGAAAAGATGTTTTCGGTATAAACATATATAATAACGGCAGAATTGAACCTTTCGGATATGATTTGAGTATGGAAGCCCTCGAAAAAGACTGCTCGCCTGAAGGTACCGGAATAACCTGTTCTTACTATTACAAAATCGGCGGAGCGTTTGAGGATAAGTAAGTGTCAGTAAAAAGACGCTAAGATACTGAGACGATAAGACGCTAAGATGTTACGTAATAACATGTCTGCTGAATACCGGCTTGACCTCCATGTTTCAGATAGTAGGGTAGACTTTAGTCTACCATTAACCCATGTCGCTTGCACTCTGTCTTGAATTTACAAAACGGCTTTAATCGCTTCAATCATGCTATCCGGATTTGCAATGTTTTTCCCGGCAATATCAAAGGCCGTACCGTGTCCCGGGGAAGTTCTTATTACATCAAGTCCGATTGTCATGTTAACCGTTTTACTGCCAGCGACGGTTTTTATCGGGATTAAGCCCTGATCGTGATAATTTGCGATATAACAATCGTATGTCGGATTTCCTGCTGTAAAATATTCCTTGGCGGCTTTCACAAATAAAGTATCAGCCGGAAGCGGGTTTGTTATATTTATTCCGTTTTGGCGAAGGATTTCAACCGCCGGAATTAAGATATCAATTTCCTCTCGTCCTAAAATTCCATCTTCACCGGCATGCGGATTAAACCCGCATAGAGCGAATTTCGGAACTTCAATTTTTAGAATTTCTTTGAAAAATTTATCCAAATTCGTAATTTTTTCGATTACAAATTCCCTCGAAAGTTTTATTTCTTTGAGGGGGCCATGTCTTGTTAGCAAAAGCACCCTAAAATTTCCCGCAACAAAGAGCATTTCTGCCAATTGATTGTCGTGAGCAAGGTATTTTTGAAGAATTTCTGTTTGCCCGTTAAACTTATGCCCCGCAAGATACATCGCATTTTTCGCTGTCGGAGCCGTAACTATTGCGGAAATTTTTTTGTTTTTTGCAAGTTCGCAGGCTTTTTTTACAGAATTGAAGGAAAATTCTCCGCATTCTGAAGTAATTTCTCCCGCCTGAACTTTTCCGTTGAAAGGAATTTCAACTATTTCGTAATTTTTATCAAGTTTTCCATAGAAATCAATTATTTTTTTATTCGAAATTAAAACAATTTTATCCGCCGGCAAATCAAGCGCACTCAAAGCTTTGAGAGTTATTTCCGCTCCTATCCCGTTAGGATCACCCGTTGTAATTCCTATTTTCCCCATAATCTACTCCTGCGTGTCGTGGGCATTAAAATATCTTATAATATCAATTAAAGTATTATTATTTCCGAGGTTTCCGGATTTTGTAACAATCCAGCGGGCGTTATGATCCATACACAAAGGAATTGCCGGCGCAACTTCGTCAATAAGCTGCAATTGTTCCGCGCCGATTGCGTGACAGCATTTGTAAGAGGTTTCGCCGCCAAGTGTTATCAATATAACCTCTTTTCTTTCCGTAACCCTTTGGGCCAATTCTGCAAGAAAATCGGTAATCGTTGTCGCAAGGGTTGCTTTTGTCAAATCTGCATTCAGGCTTTCGTCTGAAAATCCGTCGAAATTTATTATTAAGTGCGAGGTATTTACTACAACTACGTAGTTTTTGTCGAGGTTATTTACACATCTTTCGACAAGTTCCTCAGAAACTCCGTTTAGAATTGACTGCAAATCAAGATTTATCATCAAAATATTGTCAAATTCATCAGTTTGATCAAGTTTATCAAGCTGGGATGATGTTATATTGGTTGAACTTCCGGAGATTATAAATTTTGGAAGTTTTGGAAATTGTTTTGAAATTCTCTGATTTTCCATATCTGCAAACCAGAGCTCACTCATGCATCCTGCAAGTGCGGCAGAGCCTGACGGTAAAATTTTATAATCCGATTTATAAATTGCCAGTGCAACCTGTTCAATATCCGTTGTTGAGGCCGCATCCGCGACAATAAGCTTTTTACCTTCTTTAATCAGTCTGTTTACTTCCATCAAAATCGGGCCGGCACCTTTTATTATTGTTCGCAGTTCAATATGACCGACTAAATCTTCATACTCTTGGGTAAGCTGTGATTTCAGAAGGGTCGGAATATGGGATTCCATAATCGGTTTATGCGGATCGCGCGCCATTTCTGTACGCTCAATCGGAATACCTTTTAAAAGATGATATCCGCCTATCGTAACTCTTGATTCTGCAGGAAAAGCCGGACAGATTATTGAAGCTTCCCAATTTAGTGCTCCGAGCACTGCCAAAATCTCAATGGCTATATTTCCGCGGATTGTGGAATCAATTTTTTTATAAAAATAATCCGGATTGACCTTTTTAACAATGGTTTCAGTTGTTTTAAAAACTTTGTCGTAAGCTTCTTTCGAATTTACATTTCTGGTTTCAGTTGCAATAGCCCAAGTTTGTGTGCCTTTTATATTCAGCAAATCAATATTATCGTTCAATAATATTTGGGTATTAGCACCTTTTAAGTGAAATTGCAAAGCTGTATCGTTTGCTCCGGTCAAATCGTCAGCAATGATTCCGACTATATCAGAATTTATTATCATAATACTTCAGCGTCTCTTTTTGAACCTAACAATCTTATGCCTGTCGCAATAACAATGAAGCTTTCTCTATCTTGGCCGGTTGCTTTATCCTGCCACTTGTTCTGTCCGATACGTCCTTCTACTGCAACCTGAATTCCTTTTTTTACGTAAGTTGATGCGAATTCAGCCTGTTTATCCCAAACATCAATGTTATACCAATCGGCAACTTCTGATTTTGTTTTTGCGTCCCAGCGGTTTACGGCAATTGAAAATGTTGCTCTGCATTTTCCTGATTCAAAATATTTTATCTCTGCATCTCTGCCTACTCGTCCGACTAATACAACACTATTCATTTATTTTATTCCTCTTTTTTAATCTATACAACCTATATTTTACAATAAAATAATAAAATAACAAAGACAAAGGATATGGAATGAAGATTTGTTAAGCAAAATGTGTATTATCCGGTAAATAGTAGGGTAGACTTTAGTCTACCAGAAAAACTTTTCGGGATTTTTATTGTTATGCTATAATAACTGTATGAAAGATTACCTGATAGATACGCATTGTCATATTAATATGATTGAGGAATTTTCTATTGAAGAAATTCTTCATAATGCAGAAGAGGCCGGAGTAAAAAAAATTATAGTTCCTGCGGCTTATGCTGCTGATATTGATGTAGTTTTTAATCTATGCAGAAAATATGAGAATGTTTACGGGTATTTAGGATTACACCCTTCCGAGGTTAAAGATTGGACAGATGAGCTTGAAGAAAGAATTATTGAATATTCTTCTTCTGACAAAATCGTCGGAATTGGCGAAATAGGTCTGGATTACTACTGGGATAAGAGTTTTAACGATTTGCAGCAACAGATTTTTATAAAGCAGATAAAACTTGCCAACAAATTAAATCTTCCGATAAATATCCATGACAGAGAGGCTCATAAGGACACTTTTGACATTTTAAAAGCATACAATAAAGGTTCCGTAGTTATTATGCACTGTTTTTCGGGAAGTCCCGAATTTGCAAAAGAGTGCATAAAAGAGGGTATGTATATCGCTCTGGGCGGAGTTGTAACGTTTAAAAATGCTATTAAAATGAAAGACACAGCCAAAATAGTTCCGGAAGAAAAACTTCTCCTAGAGACCGATTCCCCTTATCTGACACCGGTTCCGTACAGAGGAAAGACCAACCAGCCGGCTTATGTGAAATTTGTCGCGCAAGAAATTGCGAATCTTAGAGGAATGAGTTTTGAAGAAATTCAAGATTGTACAACGTCAAATGCTGAAAGAATTTTAGGAATATAAAATGCCGAAAGAAAGACTGGATAAATATTTAACGGATTTAGGATATTTTGAAACCAAAAGCAGGGCGGCATCATCAATTTTGGCAGGGCATGTTAAAATTGACGATGAATATATAACAAAAGCCGGATTTCAAATAAAAACCGACAAAGAACATGATATTGTTGTAAAATCAATGCCTTACGTTTCCAGGGGCGGATTTAAGCTGAAAAAAGCTCTTGATGCTTTTGAATTCTCTCCAAAGGGAAGAATTTGTCTTGATGCCGGAGCTTCAACCGGCGGGTTTACGGATTGTTTGCTCCAAAATGGCGCAGAATTTGTTTATGCCGTTGATGTCGGATATGGTCAACTAGACTGGAAAATCCGTTCTGAAAAAAGGGTTAAAGTTATAGAAAAAACAAATCTCAGAATATGCGAGTTTTCCGACATATATTCAGAAAACGACAAGATTGCAGATTTATTAGTAAGCGATTTATCTTTTATTTCGCTTACAAAAGTTATTCCAAACTTGAAAAAACTTTTAAATCCTCAATTTCATGAGATGATTTGTCTTATAAAACCTCAGTTTGAGGCAGGTAAAGACAATATTGAAAAGGGCGGGGTTGTAAAAGACAAAAAAATTCATTGTCAGGTAATTGAGAATGTTGCCGAATTCGCCAAAACTCTCGGTTATTCAATCAACGGCTTAACCTACTCCTCGATTAAAGGCCCCGCCGGAAATATTGAATACTTAATTTGGATTTCAACTGAGGCATCTGATTTTCAATATGATATAGAAACTATTGTTAACAAAGCGCATCAGGCTTTATAAAATAAAAAAATACGGCTGAAGTGCCGCATTTTTTAAAATAACCTATTTAATTTTCCCCTATAATTTTTTACCCTTGACCATATAAGATTGGCTTTTTAAAGCTTTTTTCTTCTATTTAACCTTGAGCTTTTTTCAAAACGTCAAATTTTGTTGCTGATTTTGAATTTGCAAGATATTTTACAAGTGATTTTGCAATCAATTGAGAGCGTTCTCTGTTTTCTTTATCAAGAATTTCAAAATACTCTTCTAAAGATGACATTTGATAATCGTTTACATTAATTTTTTCCATTTCCCCTGATCCTTTATTTACCTATTAATAACTTTTTTACCTTTATGAAATTAGCCTTATCCCAGAAGCGATTCCAAAATTTCCGCATTTTTGATAGATTTCTGTGTGTTTCGTATCTGGTTTCTGTACATATAAGTTCTGAGAGCTTCTCTTATTAACTCAGATCTTGTACGATTTTCGTTTCCTGCAACTTCATCAATTTCGTTCAAAAACCTTTCAGGCATTGATATTAGTACTCTAGCCATGTCATTTACTCCTTTTAATTCCCTGTTTTTTTCTTTTTAATCCCTTACATATATATAAAGAATTTTGGTAATTAAAAATTGCTTAAAGTGTATATATTTTGTATTAAAAAGTTTACAAAACTTTATATAAACTTTCTAATAGCGCTTAACGTAGTAGTTTTTGTCCTGTTTAAGTTCTTCCTTTATTTTAAGTAACACATTATCACTGAAATTCTTAGTCAATATTTTAGCCGTTTTCTCACGGATGGTGTATTCATTAATACATTTTGTTCTTGATAGTATAGATTTTACATCATTAATATTTATAAAGTCAATAAATTCATACATATCCTCCAAACACCAGTATAGTTTGAATATTTCTTTATTAACTTTATATTTCCCCTCTTGCAGGTCAAATTTTTCAATATTATCCAACAGTTTATAGATTGTTTCAACAAGAATTTTGCAAAAAGAAACAGCGAAGTCATGGTTATTTTTAATGTTTGAAATGGCTAAAATAGTGTTGCGGCAAATGTTTCCGTTTATATCAAGTGTCGCATTAAAAAAAGTTTCAAAATTAGCAGGGTCTTGAAAATATTTTACAAGCTCATTATCAGCCATAAATTCATTCAACTTAAAAGACACTGCCTCTCTAACTTTACCGTCCTGCCCTGTCAGATTTGAAACAAGTATTTGTGCATCTTTTTCAGACTTTATTGTATTTAATCTAAGGACTGCAATTTGTTTATCTACAACTTTTTCGGATTCTAAAAGACTGATTAAATCATCATATTCCAGATTTTTCTCGTATAAATTGATTGCTTTTTCGAAATTTTCATCAACGGTATTATAATATTTACAATCAGAATTCAAATTTTGCTCCTTTAATTGTGCATATTAAATATAGCATAAAGTTCAATGAAATTTGTTATTTAAAGACTTAAATGTATAATAAAGTTAAGAAATTTGAGAGGAATATTATGAACGAAATTATTACATTTTTCAGTGACATTTTCTGCATGAATAACAGCAGCACAATGAAAATAGGGCTTTCACAATTTAAAGATAAAAAAGAAAAAGAACCTTCCGTAAAAATACAAAAAACTGTTAAATCAGAGACAAAACTTTCTGATTTAATGCGTGGTGCTTAATTAAAAACAAATATAGTTCTAAAATGGTAATCTGTATGCCAAATCAGTGTTTGCAATAGTAAAGTATGCAAACCATATAAATGCCAATACAGAAATAGAAAAATAACCCATTTTGTTATGAGTACCCAGCATTGAGCCTAGGTAAAGAAGAATTATAGGGGAAATATAATTTACAAGAATATATCCGAAAGGTCTGTATAGTTCAGTTATCGAGCAGGTATAAAAGTCTGCGAATGCACATAATAACACTGCACCAAATACAATTACTGAAAATATTATAAAATCAATCTTCAAATTTTCGAGTCTGTAATCCATAGATTTACCCCCGTTACTATCCTATGATATATATTCCCGTTTTCAGATAAATATCACGATTTTAATATAAAATCCTGAAAATTTATATTAATAACTATACTCGTCCGTACATATCTTCATAGCGGATAATATCGTCCTCGCTTAAAATGTCACCTTTTTGAACCTCAATAATTTCCAAATCCGCATCATAAGGATTTTGAAGTGAATGAATTTCCTTTATTGCGATATCAACACTTTGCCCAGGAAGCAGTGTATGAATTTTATCACCCAGCAAAACGTCAGCCTTTCCGGACAAAAGCACCCAATGCTCACTTCTATGGTTGTGAGATTGAACAGAAAGTTTTTGCCCTTGATTTACATGGATAATTTTTGATTGATACCCGTCTCCTTGGGCGATTACTTTATAAAATCCCCAAGGTCTGTAAACCTTTTTATGTACAAGATGGGTGTCATCGTTTTGTTTTTTCAATGTTTCGTAGACCTGTTTAACTTCTTGAGCATGGTCTTTTTTGCAAGCCAGAATAGCATCTTCCGTTTCAACGATGACGGTATCTTCAAGTCCGATTGCGGCAACAAGTTTTGATGATGAATACACAAAACTGTTTTTTGAACCTTGATTTATTACATGACCGACTATAACGTTTCCGGACTCATCTTTTTTACCGGTATCATATATTGCCTGCCATGACCCTAAATCGTTCCAATCGCTTTCAAGTTCAACGAGTGCTATATTGTTTGATTTTTCCATGACTGCGTAATCAATAGAAATATTAGGCATTTTCTCAAATTCAATATATGGAATTTCAGAAGAACTTGAAAAGTCAATATTTTTAGTGATTTCATAAATTTCAGGAGCGAATTTTTCAAACGCATTCATCATAGTGGATGCTTTAAAAATAAAAATACCGCTATTCCAATAAAAATTACCGGCCTCAAGGTATTTTTCGGCTGTTTTTAAATCAGGCTTTTCGACAAATTCTTTAACTTCAAATCCATCGTTTACACCCTTATCCGTGTGAATGTAGCCGTAACCTGTTTCAGGATAATCAGGTTTTATACCCAGCGTAACAATATAACCTTCTTGTGCTAATCTTTCTGCCTTTTTAATAGTAGATACGAATTTTTCGGTATTTTTTATTAAATGATCGGAAGGAAGAGCGATAATAATTTCCTCCGGATTAGAATTTTGAATAATATATTTTGTAGAAACCGCAATTGCACCGGCAGTATTTCTTGAAATAGGCTCAGAAAGAATATGCGGATTCGGTGATATTTGACTCAGCTGCATTTTTACAATAGAAGTATGTCTTGTGTTTGTAATGCATAGAATGTTGTCTTTGTCTACATAATCCGTCAAACGTTCAAATGTGGATTGCAAAAGACTTTTGTTAGAATTCAAATTTAATAACTGTTTTGGGTAAAGTTCCCTAGAAAGCGGCCACAACCTGCTGCCTGATCCCCCTGCTAAAATTATTCCATGCATACGGACTCCTTTTCAAGCTCTTCATATATGCAAATATTATAATATAAAGAGAGATTTTTGTCCTGATATATAAAATTTTTGTAATATTATTTTGAAAATCCTGTTTTGAGAATATTTTTATAACATAAAGCCAGATTATCGTAAAAAAATATTGACAAATAAAATTGAAGTTGTAGAATAAAAAACGTACCAGTAATGGGGTGTCGCCAAGTGGTAAGGCAGCGGTTTTTGGTACCGCCATTTCGTTGGTTCGAATCCAGCCACCCCAGATCTTTAAGACTCCGTAGGGAGTCTTTTTTATGGTTGGATGAGAACCACCAGACGGCAAGTCTGGTCTGGTTCGAGCGCGAGCCGGCAGAGGGCGAAAGCTTGACGGATAGATGGCAAAGCCCATATAGACGGCAACTGTAGACCCGTTTAATGCCGGCGAGAAAGACAATCCAGCCACCCCAGATCTTTAAGACTCCGAAAGGGGTCTTTTTTAGTATATAACGCACCAAATTTTATATTTTGGTGCGAGTTTTTTATAGCCTTATTATACAATATTTTTAGACACATTTCAAGTGGTCTTTTGTCGTTTTTTGTGAAATTTTTGAATTTTAAGAAGGTATGTTTTAGTGAGTTACAGGCCCACATGCACCAAAATATAAATTATGGTGCATGAATTTAAAGGATAATTTAAGAAAAAATGGAGGATAAAAGTATGAATATAGAAGAACAGAAGGCAAAAGGTAAAGAAGGCAAGCGAGTTACGTCATTAAATACCCTCGCCCCTTGTGGGAGAGGGCAGGGTGAGGGGTCAAA
>JAGAVG010000082.1 GCA_017942035.1 bacterium
GAGGCTGTAGCAAAATGCAGCTCGCGAAGCGTAAAAAATGAGGACGATTGCAAATTGCAAAAGTCCTCATTTTTTGGTATAATTGAATTGCGAAAAACAATAACACCACAAGGAGATTATACCAAAATGGAAAGAAATATTCAACTATTAATTTCAGAAGAATTTGCAGAAAAAATTATTCCCCAAAATGACAGTGTAAGACTTGCGGAAAAATTAATCGAGGAAATGGAATTAAACTGTCTATACAATACGTATTCACACAAAGGAAGAAAATACGCAACACATCCTCGCACCCTTCTCAAGATACTGGTTTATGCCAATATGCAAGGTATATATTCAAGTAGAGATATTAGAACTGCTTGCAAAAGAGATATCAATTTCATTTGGCTCTTAAATGGTGAAAAGGCACCAACTCATTTTGAAATAGCAAGATTCCGAAGTCAAAGATTGAGTCAATGTAAAGATGATATTTTTAATCAATTAGTTAAAAAGCTTTATGAACTTAACGAGATAAAATTTGAACATCTTTTTGTTGACGGAACAAAAATCGAAGCTAATGCAAACAAATATAGTTTTGTTTGGAAGAAAAGTACCAATAAATATGAAATTCGTTTGCTTGAAAAATTAGAAAGTTTCCACTCTGAATTATGCACTAAATATATGTTGAATTGCGGCTCTTACGAAGAAACTCTTGAATCTTTGAACAAGAAAGTGGATTTTGAATTTGTACATGGCAGAGGAAAAAGAAAAACTGAGCTCCAGAGAGATATTGAAATACTCTCTGAAATGTTGACACGAAAAGCAAAATACGAAAGATATCAATCAACATTTGATGGTAGGAACAGTTTTTCTAAAACAGATCCTGATGCGACTTTTATGCACTTGAAAGAAGATCATATGAGGAATGCACAGTTAAAACCCGCATACAATTTGCAATTGGCTGTTGAGGGAGAATACATAACAGGTTTGGATATATCAAGCGAGCGAAGTGACCAACTAACTTTAATACCGTTAATTGAAAAAATGGAAAGAAATCTCGGAAGAAGATATCAGGATGTAACTGCAGATGCAGGTTATGAAAGTGAAGAGAACTACACATATTTCGAGAATAAAGAACAAAATTGTTACATAAAACCGCAAAACTATGAACGGTCTAAAACGCGAAAATTCAAAAACAATATGGCACTTCGAGAAAACATGAAATACGACGAAGAAAATGATGAGTATACTTGTCAAAACGGCAAAAAGCTAAAAGCGGTGTACATGGGAACAAGGAAAAGCAAATCAGGATTTGAAAGCGAAATCACATATTATGAATGTGAAAATTGCGAGGGTTGTCCGTACAAAAAGTCATGTACAAGAGCTAAAGGTAATCGTAAGATAAGTTTGTCGAAGAAATTTATTGAACAGCGGAAGAAATCATTAAAAAACATAACTTCTCCACTTGGAATATTACTACGAACAAACAGAAGCATACAGTCGGAAGGAGCCTTTGGAGTAATCAAAGAAAATTACAAATTCAGACAATTTTTACTTAGAGGAAACGAAAAGGTTTCAACCGAAATTACACTCCTTGCCATTGCTTACAATATCAACAAATATCATCATAAAATCCAAGACAATAGAACCGGAACGCAGCTTCACGGCAAACTTTCAGCTTAGTTAAACAAAAATCGAATAGTTATCCACACAAGGAGGCATGACCTCTTATTAAGTGTGCTCATTTTGAGGATATTTGCTATTAAATTTCAATATTTTGATACAAAAACAGAGCTGTAGACATCCCGATTTAAAAAATCGTTTTGCTACAGCTCC
>JAGAVG010000083.1 GCA_017942035.1 bacterium
ATAATATATAAATATATATAAAATTAATCATCATCATAACCAAACAATATTTGTAGAAAACTAACGGAAACTATTGTTATGATTATGTTTAAACTATGTATAAAATATGTAGAAAACCTGTAGATTATGATATTTTATTGTTTAAAAATCCAATAAAAATAAAAATGAATAGAAAAATGTAGAAATCAATAAAAGTTTTCTACTGAAATTAAGGAGTTTTCTACAATAAAAATTCCAAATTCTACAATATTATTTTATGGAATTTAACAAAAAAATACACCAAATTTTATATTTTGATGCGAGTTTTTTATAGCCTTATTATACAATATTTTCAGACACTTTTCAAGTGGTCGTTTGTCATTTTTTGTGAAATTTTTGAATTTTGAGAAGGTATGTTTTAGGGAGTTTCAGGCCTATTCGCACCAAAATATAAATTATGGTGCAAAAATTTAAACGCCAGTTTATGACAGGAAAGGAGACAGGATGCTAGAATATGAAATTAAGGAAGGCAAAAATTTGAAAGAGGATATTATGATAAAAAATAGTAGTAGGGTAGACTTTAGTCTACCAGAAAAAATGGATTGCCGCATCCTCACTTCGTTCGGACTCGCAATGACGAAAGTTGACAATACCCCCCTTGTTAAAGCGGCTTGCGCGCAGAGGGCGCAACGGTCAAGGCAGATGAGCCTTGCCGTGGAGACCCGTTTAACGCGCGCAAACAAGAGTGGGGGGAAGAGAAGTGGGGATTGTTTATTAAATGAAAATCCCTCCACCGCTAACGCGGTCCCCCTCCCTTTGACAAGGGAGGTTAAGAGGTGTGCCTTCGCCCTGGCGGAAGTTTTAATCACTCTTGGTATCATCGGGATTGTTGCGGCGATGACCATGCCGGCGTTGGTTCAGCATTATAAAAAAGTTGAGTACTCTTCAAGATTAAAGAAATTCTACAGTGTGATGAATCAAGCTATTCTCGCTTCCGAGTTAGACAATGGGCCGGCAGGTGATTGGCAGAAGGTAGGTGGTATATCTGGAGATATTAAAAATGAAGAAGATGAGTATGATTATGAAGCAAATTCGTCTGTCACACAAAACTACATAAACACATATCTTAAACCGTACATTAAAATTACCGATTTTAAAATATTAAAAAAGGGTGATCCTGGAAGTACAATGGGGCAGGCTGTAATGACATTTGCCGATGGCAGTTATGTTATAGTACATAACGGAAATTGTGTTGATTTTAGTTACGATGTGAATGGCCCTAAATTACCAAATGAACGAGGTCGGGATATATTTCATTTTTACCTTTGTTCAAACCAAAAATGTGTGGTTAATCCTTGGCTTGCCGGATACTGTGGAAAATTTATACCTATTGGGAGTGCAGTAGGTGCACGCACGACAGAACTTGAGAATTGTAAGTCTTCGCCGGATTCTTGTGTGAGATTATTATATATTGATAATTTCGAATTCAAAGACGACTATCCGATAAAATTATAAATTTTCTTCAAGAATTAGCCAGAATATCAAGCAGCTTTTGGGCTGAAAGTTCTATGGCATCAACTTTTGCGTAATCCGACGGAAGGATAAAAACTATAGATTTTGAAGTTGCCTTTTTGTCTGTTTGCATAATTTTTATCATTTTTTCGATTGGAAATTTCCGGATTTTTTTGAAGTCAAATTTGTTTAAAATATCGCTTGCAAGAAATTTGTAATTTTTTTCAATCATGTCAAGTTTGCAGGCAAGATTAAACGCGAAATTTATACCTTCCGTGACGGTTTCGCCATGCGTATATTTTTTGTATTTCGTAATCTTTTCGATTGCATGCGCATAAGTATGTCCGAAATTTAAAATTCGCCTTAAATCTGTTTCGGTTTCATCTTTTTGAACAACTGATGCTTTCAAAACAATACAAATTCTGATTAATTCAGAAATAGTTTCTAAATCCCGGCTGAGGATTTTTTCTTTATACTCGCTTAGAAAATTAATTAAATTAAACTCTTCATTACATTTGCAGGACTTTTCAATAAAAGCGTATTTAACGACTTCACCCAAACCAGTTTTGAATTGCCTGTTATCAAGTGTTTTTAGAAAATTTGTGTTAATCAAAACAACTTTCGGCTGATAGAAACTTCCTACAAGGTTTTTGCCAAAATCCGTGTCAATTGCAACTTTCCCGCCGACTGAACTGTCTGTTGCTGCCAATAGTGTTGTTGGAACTTGAATAAAGTTAATTCCTCTCATATATGTTGAAGCTGCAAATCCTGCCAAATCACCGCAAACTCCGCCGCCGATTGCGATAATCGTACTTTTTCTGGTTAATTTCATTTTTAGAGCGCGATTAGTAATTTTTTGGTAATTTTTGAAATTTTTTTCTTTTTCGCCATCTTTCAGAACGAAAATATTTTTTCTGTCAAAACCCAGGATTTTTCCGTAAAGTTTAAAAACTTTTTCAGAGATTACTATTAAAAATTTCTCGTCATTACAATATTTAAGGATTTCATTTTTTAAATTTTCAATAGGCAAATTATCTATAAAAATAGAATATTTTTGTGGATTTTTGTTTATATTAACAGATATCTCAACCATTTAGAACTCCGAGTATTTCCTCAACGATATTATATGGAGTTTTGCCGTTTGTGTCAATTTGTATGTGAGCTTTTTTGTAATTTATTTCGCGCGCTTCAATAAGAGAATTAATTCTTTCTATGGAAAAGTTTTTTTTCAATAGCGGACGATGTGTTTCAAGCTTAATTCTTTCAAAAATTTCTCTGGCAGAAGCTTTGAGGTAAATAACTTTTCCGCTGTTTAAAAGTAAATTTCTATTATCAGGGGTTTCGAATGCGCCTCCGCCCAGTGCAATGATTTGGGAATATTTTTCGCAGACTTGCCGGATTTTGTCTTCTTCCAAAAGTCTAAAATGTTTCTCTCCGAATTTTAGAAAAATTTCCGAAATCTTTTTTCCGGTGCTTTTTTCGATTTCTTCATCAATGTCAACCAGTTTAAAACTTTTAAGATTGGCGGCAAGTTCTCGCGCTACTGTTGTTTTTCCGCTTCCCATCATTCCTATAAGAATAATATTATCTTTCATAAAATTACTGTGCTTTCTTAAAAATTAATCTTCATGTGCAAACATACATTTATCTTCCGGAAAATTTTCAGGCTCTATTTGAATTGTGGAATGCGAAATCTCGAAATTTTCCTTTAAACTGCAAACGATTTTTGAAAGTAAATCACCGTCAAAATCCTTATTTTTTACAATATGAACGCTCAAAGATATTGTGTTTGAATTTATACACCAGATATGCAAATCATGTACGCTTTTTACGCCTTCAATATTCATTAAAGAAATTTTAACTTCTTCGATATCAATATTTTCCGGAACACTTTCCATTAAAATATTAAACGCAGATTTGATTATACCGAAGGAACTTATCAAAACAAGAAATGCGATTACAAAACTAATAATCGGGTCTGCAATGTACCAGCCGAAAACTGCCATTAATATTCCGGCACTGATTGCACCGATAGAACCAAGCAGGTCTGCAATTATATGCAAAAATGCTCCTTTGACATTAAGATTTTCTTTCGTTCCGCTGTGTAGAACGCAAACCCCGATTATATTAACAATTAACCCTCCAAGGGCAACTAAAAGCATTATAGGTGCATCTACAGTTTGAACAGTTTGAAATCTGTGAAATGCCTCGCAAAAAATCATACCCGCAATTATAATTAGCGCAAGTCCGTTTAGAAATGCGGCAATAATTTCTGCTCTATAATATCCAAAAGATTTTTGAAGAGGAGCTTTCCTTGATGCTAACCATATTGCCCCGAAAGAAAGTGCCAGAGAAGCAGTATCTCCAAGCATGTGGCCGGCATCCGCCATTAATGCAAGACTGTTTGTAAAATATCCGCCTATAAATTCTGCTATCATATACAAGGCTGTTACACTGAATACTATTGATAGTCTTTTTAAATTTTTGTTGTTGTGGCAGTGATCGTGATGGTGGTGATGATTATGTTCATGCATTTCAAAAACTCTCCTCATCTTGAATTTTAACATAAAATTTATACAAACAAAAATATTATATTGTGTGATAAATTTCTTTTTTCCATTTCAGGTAAAAATATATTGCGGCCATAAAATAAAATGCCCACATAATTAATGTTGAGTAAGCTTTCGTTCCATGTATAATGAGATTTGCCCACATAAAAAATGATAACCCGTTTACAACAATCCAAATAATCCATTGCTCAATGCATCTTTTTACAGTCAAATACATACCGGCTATGGAAAGTACAGTTGTTATGCCGTCAAGAAAAGGCTTACTGCCGCCGGTTGATTTGATTAGATATATTCCAATCAGCGAGGCAAAAATACAGATTATAAACAAAAAAACTCTTTCTTTATTTGAAAGTTTTGTTTTTATAATTTCATTTGAATTTTTTTTGAGATTTTTCCCCCATTTAAAAATCCCGATAAGTTCCATCGGAATGTAATAGAAAAGATATAATGCGAGGTTTCCGTAAAGTGCATTTTGAAAAGCGAGCCAGCAATAACAACCTGAACCCGAAAGCCCGAAAAAATAACAGGAAATTCGGCCTTTTCCGGCAAGAACTGTGTATAAAATTCCACAAATTGCAGAAATAACAGCAATAATACTATCTTTAAGAATTATTGCGTTAAGAAAGATTACTAAAAAGACGGCTGAAAGCGAAAGTATTTCTACTTTATTCCAGCCTTGAAACTCTTTTATTAAAAAACTTTTTACATGCAATATTGTTCTTCCTGAATTGCAAGTGCGGCAATCTGATTTGAGATGAACGAAACTTTTTTCAAAGGTCCTTGAGTTTCTTTTTCAATCAAAATAGCGGTCGGGCTTTTCATTGCCTGAATAAGTTCATTGTATAAGCTTTGCGCATCTTCAACATACAAAACCAAAGGCGCTGTAGAACCTTTCAAAAATACTAACGTTGCATATCTTTTTTTGATATTTTGCGGATTAAATTGTTGTGCCATTTTTTCTCTCCCTTATTAATAATGTAGATTATTATACAATAAAATTTTGCGGCGGGCAAATCGTTAAAATTTAACAAGGGGGAAGTCATTGCGAGCGAATAACGAAAAATTCTTACCCTCTCACAAAGAGAGAGGGTAATTACTAAATAAGGAGGTTATAAATCTCAATATTAAAAAATTGCCCGAAAAATTTTTTTGAAATAAAATAAAAGGGTTATGAAAAATGTTAGACAAACAAATGTAAATATACACAGAGATTCTTGGGTCGAAATAAATGTGGAGAGCGTTGCGCACAATATGCGTGAGATTAGAAAAAATACCCCGCAAGATGTTAAACTTCTTGCAGTTGTAAAGGCAGACGCTTATGGCCATGGTTCTGTAATGCTTGCACCGACACTTTTGGCGTCAGGTGCAGATATGCTTGGAGTTGCCTCCATTGACGAAGGTGTGGATTTGAGGAATGCGAAAATTACCTCTGATATCCTCGTTTTGGGCGCTGTTCCTGTCTGGGCAGTTGAAAGTGCGCAAAAAGCCGACATTTCAATTTCGATTTTTTCAAAAGAACATCTTCAAGCCTGTAAACAAGTTTTTGAAAGAACCGGAAAACCCGTAAAAGCGCATATAAAGCTTGATACCGGCATGAACAGAATTGGAATTTCAACAGATGAAGCACCGGAATTTATAAAAAAAGTTCAAAATTGTGAATATATAAAGCTCGAAGGGATTTTTACCCACCTTGCCGCGGCAGAAGAGCGTGATGAAACCCAATTGCAGATAGATAAATGGAACAGCGTAATTTCAAAAGTCGACACAAAAGGATTGCTTTTGCATATTTTAAACACTGCAGGCGCAATGTGTTATGATGTTCCCAATTCAAACATGAGACGCGCCGGAATTGCGATATACGGGCTTTATCCGGATTTGCCATGTGATGGGGAAGTTAGAAAACCTGATTTAAAACCGGTGATTTCAGTTAAAGGCCGTGTGGTTAACATTCACACTGCAAAAGACGGTGAAGGCGTGAGTTACGCTCATACTTTCCGCGCTAAAGGCGAAAGAAAGATTGCGACAGTTCCTTTAGGTTACGCTGACGGAATTCCGCGCGGGCTTTCAAACAAGATTTGCGGGGTAATCAATGGGAAAAAAGTTCCGCAGGTCGGAAATATTACAATGGATCAGATGATGTTTGATATCACCGGTGTTGACGTGAATTTGGGCGATGTTATTTCAATTCTCGATGAAAATAATTCAATTGACGAATGGGCAAAAATTCTTAATACGATTAATTATGAATTGACTTGCCGCCTGAAATTGAGACTTCCGAGAATTTATACGAGGTAAAATTATGCAAGAATATGATTTGGGAATAATCGGCGGCGGGCCGGCCGGATATACAGCCGCAATCCATGGGGCTTTAGGCGGTCAGTCGGTTGTTATGTTTGAGAAAGACTGTGTGGGCGGAACCTGTTTAAACAGAGGCTGCATTCCGACAAAAGCCATAATGCACATAAGTGAAGTTTATGAGGAGATGAAAAATTCTGCAAAATACGGGATTTCAGCCGAAAACGTCGGGTTAGATTATAAAAAAGTCATAGAAAAAAAAGACGAAATAGTTTCAAAATTACGCAAATCTCTGGAGCTTACCCTGAAAAATTCCGGAGTTTCAACCGTTATCGGCGAAGCCGTGCTTCAAGATAAAGATGAAATTTTATGCAACGGAGAAATTTATAAATGCAAAAAGGTTATCGTTGCAACTGGTGCAAAACCCCGTCAAATCAAAGGTCTTGAGTTTGATCACAAATTCATTTTGTCATCTGATGACATTTTAAATTTGACAGAACTTCCAAAAAGCATTTTAATTGTCGGCTCCGGCGCAATCGGGATTGAGTGGGCGCGGATTTTCTCAAATTTCGGGGTTGAAGTTTCCGTTGTTGAAATGGCCGAACATCTTGTGCCGCTTGCTGATATCGAAGTTTCCAAAAGGGTTGAGAGAATTTTTAAGACAAAAAAAATTAAATTTTACTTGAATAATTGCATTGAAAAAATTACAGACAAAAAAGCCGTTCTGAAATCCGGCGAAACCCTTGAGCCCGAATGTATTCTTGTTGCGGTCGGACGCGAGGCGGTGAGCGAATTTGAGATAAATTGCGAATGCGTTCTGGGAGATGCCTGCGGAAAAATTCAACTTGCACATTTTGCAAGTAAACAGGCACTGGAAGAAGTTAGCGGAGTAAAATTCGACAAAAACCTTGTCCCTTGTGTAATCTACGGAACCCCTGAAATCGCATGGGTTGGCAAACGCGAACAGGATTTAGAAGAAGGAACTTACAAAAAATCAAGTCTTCTTATTTCGGCACTCGGAAAAGCGCATTGTGATGATTGTACGGAAGGGTTTATAAAAATTCTTTCTCAAGATGACAAAATTGTCGGCGCGCATATTGTGTCAAAAGAAGCGTCAAGCCTTGTTCAACAGGTTTTGATTGCAATGCAGAATGATATTTCCATCGAAAAACTCAAAGAGGTTTGTTTTGCGCACCCGACATATTCTGAAGGAATTTTCGAAAGTCTTTTTAGACTGTCATAACTTCCTGCGGATTAAAAATAGAAATATTTTGCGGTTTAGCCGTTGTTATTGTTATATATTCGGCCGGATCTGACAAGAATTGATATGAAGTTTTAGCTGCGCGGGTTTGGTTGTGGTATGCAAATTTCATAGAATCAGAAACGGCAGGCAGAGGGTTAACCCGGTTTTTCACCATACATTTCAAAGCTTGAGGAATATCTCTTACTATTGTTCCGACATTCAAAACTTTTCCGTCCAGTTGTGCAGCTTCTGATATTCCGGTGAAAAACTGAATTTGTGCTTTTAAGGCGGTTGATGATTCTGGTCTCATAGAAAGACCATTTTGTTCTAAAATTGTTCTTATTGTTGATTGAACTGCATAACCGTCTGTAATATTATGAGATTTGTTGAATATAAGTTCATCAATTTCCTTTGTAACTTTTTGGATTAATTCTTCATCTGTAAGTCGTTGAGATGATTGTGAAACTTTTGAGGAGGCTTTTGCCAAACTTGTGCAAGGAAAAGATTTTTGCATAAGTTCCGGTTCTCTTTCGCACATGCTTACAAAATATTTAGCCAAACCCTTTGAATTTCCTACAAAATAGCTTGATAGAAATTTTAAATCTTCAATAATTTGCTCGGAATTTCTTTCAATACAGTTTCCGGTGTCAATAAATTCAGGAATAAGTTTTCCGTCTTTACCCGCTGTGATAAAATAGTTTCCCATGTGAGGGTCGCCATGCATGATAGACTTTCCGCCTTTTTTAGTGAACAAGAACATTTCAT
Organism: bacterium; assembly: GCA_017942035.1. Lineage (GTDB taxonomy): Bacteria > Cyanobacteriota > Vampirovibrionia > Gastranaerophilales > Gastranaerophilaceae > RUG14219. The sequence continues at coordinate 8,365 of JAGAVG010000083.1, forward strand.
CAAATGCTTTTGTAATACTTTGAGGAAGTTCTTTTATAACTTTTTCAACATCAGCAAGCCAAGGATTTTCGGCAATTTCTTTTGCGTATTTTTTCATAAATCCCGTCGGATTTTTCTTATAATCTTTTAAAATTTTCATCAGATCACTCATTTGTATTCCGTGTGCTTTTTCCATTAAAATACAAGTTTTATCTTTTGAAATTTTTATTATATCAGCAACTTTGTATCTTTGAGCACCCTGTTGAAGAAGTTTGTTGAATTTGAATTCCTGTTCAAAATTTAACTCTTTGCTCCAGTCTTTATAAAGGCTCTTTAATATTGCAATTGATTTTCTGCATGTTGATTTATCCGGTGCAAAATCCGAAATAAACCTTGAAAATATCTTTTCTTCCAGTTCCAGCTGTTCACTGTCAACATTTTTCTTTATCATTTTCACAATGCATTCTTTGCCGCTTTCTGTTTTAGCAAGATAAGCTTCTCCGACAGTACCGGCACTGAGAGGTTTTAAAAGTCTGATATTACCGGATAAAGCTCCGTTTAAGACAGGCTGTGCTGCGTTAAAACTTTCGTTCATTAACGCTTTTTGTGCATTTGGATTGAAAGCTTTATCTACAATTATTTGAGCTTCTTGTAATGTTCTGCTGAAAGGGTTTTCACTTCTTGTTTTTCTGATTATTTCTTGAAGACGCGGAGATAATTTTTCCATAATAGATTTTTCAGATGAAATTATCTGAGCAAATTTGCAAGGGCCGACTCCGCTTTTTTGAAGAATAATTTCAAGAAGTTCTTCTTGATTAAGTCTTGAAATGTCAATATCAAATAATTTATTTTTTTCTGCATATCGTTTTAATGTTTTTTGCATGGACTTATCTCCGGCTAAATCCATTACCCGTGAAATTCCATTCCTTTGAATTGATTCTTTGTATGCTTGAAACACTGATAAATTTGATGACTCTACCTCTTCAAACTTGAATATTGCTTCATTGCGCCCTTGTCTTATTCCCGATATAATACGTCTTCCAATTCCTGTCTTAGACGCTAATTTTTCTGCGCTGTCGCGCAGTCTGGTTGATAATTGTTCTGGCAATTTTATGTGTGCGAAATTTTTTATATATCCAGGGGGATATTATATGAATTTAAGCCGCATAAAATTGCCAGAACAATTATGGTTCTTTAAAGAAAATTTACAAATAAAAAACGCTGATTTTTATTGTCAGCGCTTTTTAATAAAATAAACAAATTTGATTTTTAGTGGCCGTTTGAACCGGTGTATTTTGTAAACGCACCGAAGTGGTAATAAGAATTCATATCAGGTGCGAAGAAACGTCTTTTCTTTTTTACCTTAGTTTGGCCGGAAGTTGATGAAACAGAAACTTCACCGTTATTGTTTGGATTTTCTGTAACTACATAGCCTGAATTTGCAAGTCCTTCAACATGTTCGCGTTCAGCTCTATAGGTGTCTCCATCCATTGCGATTGCCGCTGAAAGTGTGAAGGCAAGTAGTGATAAAACTGCTAAAAACTTTTTCATAAGTATCTCCTTTTTGTATGTTGTTAATTTTATTTATATTACTTAATAAAAAATTATGCAATATTCCTAATATTATTATATAATTTTTTTAACAAAATTTCTACATGTATAAACGAAAAATTTATGAAAAGATTGCCTGATTTTTTAAAAAGACCAATAATTGATACAGATAAAACACGAACTGTAAGAAAAATTTTAAAGACAAAATGCCTCAATACAGTATGTGAAAATGCCCGCTGTCCTAATAAAAACGAGTGTTATACAAAAAACACGGCAACGTTTTTGATTATGGGAAACGATTGCACGAGAAATTGTAAATATTGTAACATTTCTTGTAACAAACCGGCTCCTTTGGATTTGGAAGAGCCAAAACATGTTGCCGAGGCCGTTTCTGCTTTAGGATTAAAATATGCGGTGATAACCTCTGTTACGCGTGATGATTTGCCGGATGGCGGTGCAGAACACTTTGCCAATTGTATTTATGAAATCAGAAATTTGACTCCTGAAGTTAAAATAGAAATTCTTACGCCGGATTTTAAAGGGTTGGAAAGTTCTCTTGATACAATAATTAAGGCTAAACCGGATGTTTTTAATCATAATATTGAAACTGTCAGAAAAGTTTTTAAAAACGCTCGTCCGCAGGGAAGTTACGACACCTCTTTAAAAGTTCTGAAATATATTAAGGATTACGGCAAGATTACGACAAAATCCGGACTCATGATAGGCCTCGGTGAAACTTTACAGGATATAGAAGAAACATTGATTGATTTGAAAAATGCCGGCTGTGATATTTTAACTATCGGACAATACATTCAGCCATCCAAAAATCACCTTGAAGTCGAAAAATTTTACGAAGAAGATGAATATAAAACACTGCGCGAACTTGCACGAAAAGTCGGGTTTAAACATTATCAAATCGGGCCGTTGGTAAGAAGTTCCTACCGTGCGGCTGAAATCGCCGGGTAAAGTAAGGAATTTACGCTGAAAAATATTAAGTGATGTTACAAGATTATGAAATAAATTTGTTTTTTTTGTATATATAAAATAAAATATAATTGGGGAAATTTTGAGGGATATATAAATATGCTAAAAGAAAAGTTGAAAGAGAAAATTTTAACACCGCAAGAAGTCCGTGATATTTTGAAAGCGGACAATAAGGAAATAGTTGAACTATGCCGTCATGCTTCAATTTTGCCTAAGAAAAACAGCAAAGGACAGACTTATTTTTCATACGACGAAGTTAAGCACCTTAGAAGAGTTCAAGCTCAGAAAAATGCCGTTAAACCGGTTGTAAAGGTGTCGGAAGCTCCTGTTCCTGCCGGAAGACATTCATCAGCTGTTGCTAATATTTTAAGTTCACTGAAAAATATGGAACAAACTTTGTCAGATAAAATCGGTAAAGTTATCGATGAAAAACTTGAAGGTATGGACGAAGTTGTTGTTGAACTTATACGCTGCAAAACTGACAATGAAACTTTAAGACAGAAAATTATAGATTTAAACAAAGAAATTTATCAATTGAAAAATGAAGTTACCTGCTATAAACCGGTAGGGTTTGGTTTGTATAAGAAAAAAGAACATCACGTTTGGGAATAGGATAGTAAAATGGCAGCTTCAAAAGAAAGAGAATTAGTAATTCCGGGCACATTAGAAGAGAGAGAAAAAGCCCTCAAATTAGCTATAGAAAAAATTGAAAAAGATTTTGGTAAAGGGTCGATTATGAAGTTGGGAGATAAATCAACCGTAAATGTTGACGCAATCCCGACCGGTGCGCTTGCCCTTGATATTGCCCTTGGTATTGGCGGAATTCCGCGCGGCCGTATTATAGAAATATATGGCCCTGAAAGTTCCGGTAAAACTACTCTGGCACAGCACATCGTTGCAGAATGTCAAAAACGCGGCGGCATCGCAGCTTTTGTGGATGCAGAACATGCTCTTGACCCTGAATATGCACGTAATGTCGGTGTTCAAGTAGATGACTTGCTGATTTCACAGCCTGATACAGGTGAACAGGCCCTTGATATTACGGAAGAACTCGTTCGCTCCGGTGCAGTCGATATCGTTGTTGTTGACTCAGTTGCCGCACTTGTTCCGAAAGCTGAAATCGACGGATCTATGGAAGATCAGCAGATGGGCTTGCAGGCTCGTTTGATGAGTAAAGCTTTAAGAAAATTGACCGGTATTATCGGAAAAACTAACACTACCGTAATTTTCATTAACCAGTTAAGAATGAAAATCGGCGTTATGTACGGTAATCCTGAAACCACTACCGGCGGTAATGCGCTTAAATATTACGCATCAGTTCGTATGGAAATCAGACGTGTTGATGGTTTGAAAGGTGATGACGGTGATGTAGGAAACCATGTCAGAGTCAAAGTTCTTAAAAATAAAGTTGCACCGCCTTTCAGAACTGCTGAATTCGATATTATTTTCGGTAAAGGTATTTGCAAAATCGGTAATATTCTCGATGTTGCCGTTAACCTTGATATAATTAAGAAAGCCGGATCCTGGTTTAGTTATAACGAAGAAAAACTCGGTCAAGGAAGAGACAAAGCTAAAGATTATCTTGCCGAAAATCCTGAAATTTTAGCCGAAGTTGAAACTAAAGTAAGGGAAAAATTGGCTGAAAATTAACATGTTAACTTATGTTAACTTGAATATATAGGCTGAAATCCGCTTATATCAGTAAATTTTTAAAAAGACCATAATTAATTTGTTATTTACTAGCAACTTTAATTATGTTCTTTTTTAATTTAAATACGAAAGTGTAATGTGTAGAAAATGGAGGTTTCCTAAAATGCAAGTAAATGCAGTAAACAATTTTAGCAATATTAACAGTACATCATTTCAGGGAAGAAAAAAATCGTCACAACCTGAATATGCAGATAATAGATTTGATGAAGGCAGACAAATTGATGCAGAGAAAAGTTCTAAGTTTTCAAAAGCAGTCAGAAATGCTGTTGTAGGTTCAATGATGCTGGCTCCGGCATCTTCTGCTTTGCAGTCTTGCGGCGATCATAATATGTTTTTTGATCATGAACATAATTTTAAAATTTGTTGTCCGGTAGATACAGGTAAAGTAGGCGAAAAAATTTATATAAAAGAATATCTTCCGGGAGAAAAGGTATATATACATGACACTATAACTCAACATGATACTGCAATTGTAGAAAAGCCGGGCCAAAACGACACTATTATTAAAATCGACACTGTAATTGTGGAAAAACCTATTCAACTTCCACCAGATACTGTTTTTGTAATACCTGATTTTGAATCAGAAGTTGTGGATACTTTGAACAAAGATTTATGTAAATTAGGTATTGATTGTGAAAAAGGACTTCCGGTACAGATGGTATTTAACGACGAATGGAACGTTACAAACAATGCTCTAGTTTTGAATGGCCGTCAAACTTCTCCGGGCAGACTTGTATATGACAACACAATAACCGGCTGGTATGATGATAAAGAGTACGTAAGAGCTGAACTTTCCGTAGCTAAAGGAAAAGGTCTTGTTATAAACTTCAAGAAAGCAAGAATTGAAGGTGTAAAACCTACTGACGATATCGGCTGGAAACCGTTCAAAACAATTGTTCTTCAAGATGTCGGTGACAAACTTTTGAAACTTGAAGTTGATGATAAAGGTAATCTGAAAAAATACGGTACAATAATTCCAGGAGACAAGGAAAACAGCGTATTTAATAATAACGACCTTCCAAACGGTGAAACAGAAACTTGGAGATACTCTGATTGGAAAGTTAAACGTCACGATATGAAACTTGATGAATTGTATAATGATTACCTCAGAAGAAAAGAAGCCTATGAAAATGGCAAGTACGAAGACTAATAAATTTTAAATGCAAATCCTTTCTATATTGAATATTTCTACACAAACGGAAAAACGCTCCAAAAGGGCGTTTTTTTTGTAATTACTTACCCTCGCGTCATTGCGAGCGACGAAATGACGTAACACTTCTTACCCTCGCCCCTTGTGGGAGAGGGTGAATTTGTTAGTGAGCAGTATGCGAACTTACAAATTCGGGAGAGGGGTCAGTATAGAGGGCCGGAGGTCAGGAAGGCAAGAGGGCAAGCTGGTATCAGGATGTAAATTCTTCCTCACTTCCTTACCTACTAACTTATTTACTTTAACAAGATTGCCACGCTCGTTTCACTCGCTCGCAATGACGCTACTCCCGCGCCCCTTGAGGAGCAAAGGGAACAGGCACAACGCAGTGAGCCTTCTGACCCTGCTTCCCGCAGCGAAGCGGAGTGGTGAGAGGGTTGACTTTGTAATTTAATATTTTGTATAATGATTATTATGAAAACACTTGCGCAATTTGTACAGAAAAGAAGAGAGGATATTGGGTTATCAGCTAAAGGGCTTGCGATGAAGAGCAATCTTCCCATTGAAATTATTGAAGACATTGAAAGCGGAAAAGATTTGTTTTTAGCAACTTCTGTAAGGCAAAATCTTGCAAAAGGTCTCAAATGTAATCCTCAAGAAATAAAAGCTTTAGAAAAAGATTTTTCGACCGTAACTGTTTCAGAACAGATGATTGAGAGTTTGAAAGAACTTATTCTTAACGGTGCCGGCGGTTTAAAATGTCCGGTCTGCGGAGCGGATTTGGTTACACGTATAGCTAAGATGTATGATTTGGAAGACAATTTGGTATTGTCCCCAAAAGCACATTGTGTTAAATGTTCTTTTCAAATTCATTCATAGTTAAGAGGATTTATGATTAAAAAATTTGCAATAGTATTGATGTTTTGTGCGGGGCTTATTTTTACCGGCTGCGGGAAAAAAGAGGCTTTTAACGACGATTTGACAACTATACAACAGCGCGGTGAGCTTATTGTCGGGGTCAAAACAGATACTAAGCCGTTCGGGTACTATGATGAAAAAAGAAATCTTATAGGTTATGATATTGATTTGGCAAAATATATTGCAAAAGCACTTTTGGGAAGTGAAAAAAGGGTAAAATTTGTACCGGTTACACCATCAAACAGAATTATGAAATTGGAATCAAAAGAGGTTGATGTGCTGATTGCGACGATGTCTGTAACAAATCAGAGGAAACAGATTGTTAACTTCTCTACACCTTATTACATGGCCGGACAAGCAATGCTTGTAAGAGAGAACAGCAATGTTACATCACTAAAAAGTCTTGCCGGAAAAAGTGTAATAATTGTGTTTGGTTCAACCAGTGAAAAAAATATACGCGATAATGTTCCGGGGGTTGTGATTTTGGGGTATAGAACTTATCCGGAGGCTTTTGCGGCTTTGAAAGCTAAAAAAGCTGATGCTATGATAGCGGACGACACAATTTTATGGGGATATGCACTTTCCGATAAGACGGTAAAATTATTGCCGGAAAGATATTCTCAAGAACCTTACGCTGTTGCGTTCAGAAAAAGCGAAGAGTCTAAAAAACTTGAAACGAAATTGGATATTGTTATAAACACAATGATTTCATCAAGACAGCTTGAAAAGCTTCAAAAAAAATGGGGAATATTTAATCCTTAGGCATTGAATGTGGTAGACTAAAGTCTACCCTACTTCTTACTGAATGTCGGATTGACCTCCGTATTTCATGTCATCCTGAACTCGTTTCAGGATCTCAGCATTATAAGATTCCGAAACAAGTTCGGAATGACATGTATTCGTCATTGCGAACGGTAATTCAATTAAAGTAAATAAGTGAGTAGGTGAGGAAGTAAGGAAGTGAGGAAGAATTTACATCCTGATACCAGCTTGCCTTCCTGACTTCCGGCCCTCTATACTGACCCCTCTCCCGAATTTGTAAGTTCGCATACTGCTCACTAACAAATTCACCCTCTCCCTCAAGGGGCGAGGGTAAGAAGTGTTACGTCACTACGTTCGCTCGCAATGACGTAAATTCTTAGTGCCTTTCGTCATCTAAGGAGTTGCCATAGGAATAGGGGCACGGGCCGGAGTTGGAGCAGGTGCGGCCGGTTTAGGGGTCGGAGCTGCAGGTTTAGGTGCAGGAGGTGTTGTTTTCGGACTCAAATCCGGAGTCTGTACCGGTGCGGCCTGTTCGCTATGGTTCTGTTTTGGGATGTCAAAATTTGGTAAAACTTCATTATTATTTGATGAAGTTTCTTCTTTTTCTTCCTCTTCTTCTTTGGCTGGAGTTTCGCCGCCTATAACTTCTTCTCCTGATTTTGGTGATTGAACAAGTTTGATTTCCGGATAGTTAAAATCGGCTTTTCCGTAAGGTTCGGTGGCAACTTTCATAATATCGCGCCATATTACGGCCGGAACGGAACCGCCTTGAACATTTTTCATTTCAGTATTGTCATCTTTACCAACCCATACGCCGGTTACAATATTTGGAGTGTAACCGATAAAACTTGCATCTTTATAATCATCTGTAGTTCCGGTTTTTCCGGCGGCTGGTTTGCCGATATTAGCACCGCGGCCGGTACCGTATTGAATTACTGTTTTAAGCATGGCAGTCATTTCAGCGGCTGTACTCATGCTAAGCTGGTGAGAGCTTTTAGTTTTAGGTGCTCTATATACAACTTTTCCACGTGAAGTTATTATTTTTTCTATAGCGTAAGGCTGTACAACATATCCGCCGTTTGCAAAAGCACCGTACGCACGTGTTATTTCAAACAATTTTACACCGTTTGAACCCAAAGCAATTGTATAATCGTATTCGAGCGGAGTTTCAATGCCCAGTGCTCTTGTTAATTGTAAAACAGGCCGAATTCCGACTTCTTTAATTAATCTTGCTGCACAGACGTTTGAAGATATCATTAAAGCTTTGTAAATCGGAATATTTCCGCGGTATTTTCTGCCGTAATTGCGTGGTGACCAGGTTCCGATTGTAACCGGACTGTCATTAATCATATCATTAGGTTTAATTCCTTTTTCCAGTGCTGCGGCATAAACAAACGGTTTGAACGCTGAGCCCGGCGGTCTTATTGCTTGAGTAACTCTGTCGTATTGGCTTTCTGTGTAATCTTTTCCGCCTGCATAGGCAAGAATTTTTCCGTCAATCGGGCTGAATGCAAATACTGCGGCCTGATTTTCTTTTGAAGTTAATCCCCAGTTTCTCATGTTTTTGGTGATAGCTTCGTTTGCGGCAATTTGAGTTTTATAATCCAGTGTTGTTACAATTTTGTAACCGCCCTGTGATATTTCTGTTTCGTCAAATCCAAGTTTTTCAAGCTCTTTTAATACGTAATCGCAGAAATAAGGAGCTTTATTCGTTGTATAGAATTTTGGTACAGAAGTTAATTTAACTTTTTCTTCTTTTGCACTTTCATACTGTTCTTTTGTAATATATTTCATTTTATACATTCTTGCAAGAACCTGATTACGTCTTTGAACAGCGAGTTTCATATTATTGAAAGGCGAATAAACAGAAGGAGCCTGCGGCAGACCTGCAATAAGCGCTAATTCAGCCAAATCACAATCTTTCAAATGCTTATTAAAATATATTTGAGCTGCACCTTCCACACCGTAGGCGCCGGAACCCAAATAGACGTTATTCATATACATTTCAAGAATTTTGTCTTTTGAAATAGTTTTTTCAATCCTTGCGGCGATAAACAATTCTTTTAACTTTCTGTCGAAAGTTTTTTCATTAGATAAGAATAAAACCCTTGCAAGCTGTTGTGTAAGAGTACTTGCACCCTGAACCACATGGCCTGCCATAATATTTTGGACGGTTGATCTTACAAGACCGGTCAAGTCGTAGCCGTGGTGACGGTAAAAGTTTTTATCTTCCGTTGCGATTAGAGCTTTCTTCAAATCTTCGGGAATATCTTTGAGTTCAATTTTTTGGAAAGTATATGCCGTGAATGTTTTGATAATTTCGGTTTCGTCATTTGCATAAAATTTGGTTACAATGTTAGGTTTGAAATTGTCTAAATCATCAATCGGCGGGAGTGATGCAAGATACAATTGTAAAGAAACTATTCCTGCAAGCGAACAGGCCGTAAATACAATTATTCCGTTTTTAATTGTATTCAAAATTCCATTATTCGGTTTTTTCTTTTTAGGCATATTTTCTCTTGCGTAATCCCTTGCGGACATATAGTCGTAATATTTTTTTCCCATTAATATTTCCTCATTTGAACAACCTATATTCTATTATAAAATTAAGATAATAGCAAATATATAAACTAAATATACAATCAGCTTAAAAATTGTATTTTATAGACTTTTATGATACTTATTATTTACAAAGAGGGGTTAGATGACGGATAAAAAGATAAAAATGATTTTTGATGCGACCCATTTGTCATATATGGCAGAAAAAAACGGGATGCGGAGCGCAATATTTTTTGTCACGAAAAATTTGCTTCTTGAATTTTGTAGAAATCCGGAACTGGATATTTATCTTTTTTGCGATTATAAAAGACTTGAATATTTGAAAAAGCTTGTGAAAGACGGAAATTTTCCCGAAAATTGCAAAATTTTAGATACTGAAAAAGCAGTAAATCCTTTTATGATATTTATGGCAAAAATCGCGTGTGTTTGTCGTAAAGAAAATGGAAAAGATAATTTTATAAAGAAAATTTTGCGTTTTTTCGCATTCAGATGTTTTCATTTTTTTGACGAACATAAAGGGATTTCTCGCAGGTTGATAAGTTTGTTTGACAAATATGATGTGTATTTTTCACCGTACGAGCCTATTTTGCCGGAAGTTGACAGGGCAAAGATAAAATCTTATTTATTTTTGCATGATGCAATCCCGCTTGTTCTTGACGGTTTTTATAAGGAGAATAATTTTTCAAGAGACTGGTTTAAAACTCTTATGAAATCTTTGAGGGCTGAAAATACTTATTTCGCAAATTCTGAACATACAAAAAATGATTTTATAAAATATTCTCCGGATATTACGTCTAAAAATATTGTTGTTGCACCGCTGGGTGCGAATGAAAATTTTTATCAAGAAAAAAATATTGAAAAAATAGAAAAGATTAAAAGAAAATATAAAATCCCGCCGGATAAAAAATATTTATTTAGTCTTTGTAACCTTGAACCGCGCAAAAATCTTGTTTTTGCCGTTAAAAATTTTATAGAATTTATCAAAAAAAATAATGTTGAAGATTTTATTTTTGTAATTGGCGGAGGCTCTTGGGTAAAATTGGTTTATCATCTTGAAAAATACGTTGAGAATTTTGACGATTTTAAGGATAAAATTTTAAAAATCGGATATGTTGATGATGAAGATTTGCCGATTTTGTATAGCGGAGCTGAAATGTTTGTGTACCCGTCGTTTTATGAAGGTTTTGGTATGCCTATTCTGGAAGCGATGCAGTGCGGCTGTCCGGTAATTTGTTCAAACACTTCGTCAATGCCTGAGGTTATCGGAGACTGCGGAATTATGATTGACCCAAAATCCGACGAAGATTTAATTTCGGCATTTGAAAAAATGTATTTTGATGAAACTTTCAGAAATTCTTGCCACGAAAAAGGATTAGAGCGCGCGAAAATATTTTCTTGGAAAAAATGTGCGGATATTATTATCGAAAAAATTAAATCTGATTTAAATTAATTTTTCCATGGCAATTTTTTAATCTAAAATTACTTTATATAAATATAAGGTTAGTTTATGGTGAATAATATTTCGCAAAATAATATTAATAGCAGGTTTTTTCTTCCGCAAAGTACCGTAAAAAGTATAGCAGGAGGGGAAAAGAATGTTTATTTATCTTCTAACCCGCCGCAGGACAGTGTAGAGATTTCTCAACAAAATAAAAAACAAAAGAAAGGTCTTGTCGGCTGGATTATAGGTGCCTCCGCCGCGACTTTGGTTGGTGTGACGGCAATTCTTTCTATTGTGTCGCCAAAACTTTTCTCAAAAAATATTACTAAATTAAAAGCATATTTTGAAAAACAAGCTGATAAGGCGCTTTCAAATTCCAGAACCAAAAAATTCTATACAAAAGCTAAAGATGTGACAGATTGGACACTTAGAAAGTTCGATTTCGCAAATACAATAAACAACCTTAAAGATATCGGCTATGCGAGACTTTGTAAGAGCAAAATTTTTGGCGGCGAAAAATCTTTCCTTGTAAAAACGAATAGAAAAATAACAGATTTCTTTAATGGAATTGCAAAAAGTACTGTTTATAGAACTTATCACCGTACAAACAGCAAATATAACCATCTTATCGACGCAATCAAAGCACATAAAAGTTCATTCTCTCCGTCAGATTGGGCAAAAATTGAAAAAAATATTACGGAACTTCAAAACTCTGTCAACAATGGATTTTCAGATATTGCTATTGCGAACAGAATAAGAGAACAAAAAGCTATTATGGAAGGACTTGATGAAAAAGTCTTGTCAGAAACAAAAAATCTTTTTGCACGCAAAAATTATAGCGGCAGAAGTATTCGCGAAGGTGCTTCTCATGTTGATAAAAATTTGAGATTTTTCTCTCAAGAGATTATCGCGGCGGATAAACAGCGTTACGGCAAATCTGTTGAGGAATTGAAAAAAGTGATTTCAAATCAGGATGAAAAAGCTCCGGGCAAACTTCAAGAACTTCTTGGCCGGTTAGAAGGTAAACTTCCTAAAGATGAATATGATTTGATACTTAAAAAGGCTAATGATGCTGAAAAATCAATGAATAAAGCAATGCATAATGAGACAGAAAAATATTTTGACAAACACCGTGACCTTTCTTTAGGAAGCGCACCGACTGATATTGTAACAATTGTCGGCTCATCTGTCATAGCAGGTGCAGTGATTGCAAGGGCAAAAGATAAGGATGAAAGGATTTCCAAAACTCTTACAAAAGGTATTCCGATTATCGGAACAATCGGAACTTCTCTCCTTTTGAGCGCTAATATGGTTGCCGGCTCAAAAGCAATTGTATATTCAGGTATTGCGGGTCTTGCGATTTCGAAAATCGGCGGATTGATTGACTTTGCAAGACACAAATCATACGAAAAGAAACTTAACAAAGCGCAACAAAAAGCTTAAATTCTAATATAATGGGGACTTAATACAAGTTTACACAAGATGTAGAAAAAGGTAGACTAAAGTCTACCCTACAGTCTGTTTCCGTATTTCATGTCATTCCGAACTTGTTTCGGAATCTCTTTATCATGAGATGCTGAAACACGGAGGTCAATCCGACATTCAGCATGACATGGCTATCGCGTAAATCCTTAGTGCCCTAGTGCCTTAGTATCTTAGTGCCTATTTTGACCCCTCACCCCAACCCTCTCCCACAAGGGGCGAGGGAGTAGCGTCATTACGAGGTCGGATTTTCGCATAATGTCGATTTACAAACCTTCTATTCTGATATATAATCCTTTTATGCTTATTTCAGTTGTGATGGCTAGTTATAATTACGAAAAATTTTTGGCGGAAGCTATCAATTCTGTCATTGCACAAACTTTCAGCGATTGGGAATTGATTATTGTTGATGATGGTTCAAACGATGGGTCTTTAAAGCTTATTGAAGAATTTTGCGCTAAAGATAGCAGAATAAAACTTTTTACCCATAAAAACCATGAAAATAAAGGGCTTATAGAAACTCTCAAACTCGGAATATCGAAAGCGCAGGGTGACTGGATTGCTTTTTTGGAAAGTGACGATTTGTGGGATGAAAATTGCCTTCAAACGCGTGTTACATCAGTTCAAAACTCTCCGGCAGAATGCGTTTTCAATGATGTGAAATTTATCGGTGAGGTTTCTAAAAAATTGAAAAATTTGCATGAAAAAAATCGAAATTTTTTGAACGCAAAAAGCTGGCCGTGCAATATGTTTTATGATTTTGGCGTAAGAAATCGTATCCTGACTTTTTCTTCCGGCATGATTAAAAAAGACTGTTTTAAGGATTTCAACTGGAATTGCCCGAGTGACAAGCTTTTTGACTGGTGGCTTTATATTCATATCGCATATTCAAACAAATTTTTGTATATAAATCGCCCGTTGAGTTTTTGGCGAATTCACAGGGAAAGTTTTGTTAACAGCGGAAAAAAATTTTTTGCACTGAATATTGCGGCATATTTTGATGTTTTCAAAAAACATCCTTCTTTTAGGCTGTTAATATTTATCCCGCTTGCGTTTTTGGGGTTTGTGACCAGGAAAATTTTTGAGAAATTCTAGTCAAATATAAACGGCAAAAGTTTTTGAACAAGGCAAACAATCGGTTCTCTTAAAATTTTCGGGATAAATAAAATTGAGTTAAAAAACATTCTCTTCACAGCAAGCGGAGATTTTTCCTCAACTGGGCGAATATTAAATCGTTTTAAATTATTCTCGATTAATTTTATGTCATACGCTGATGTATCAATAGTTTTAGTCCACCCTTGAACGGTCGTTTTAGTTGTGTTTTGAAGTTTTAACAGCGAACATTTTAAAAATGGCGAAAGGTTTTCGGCTATGAGTTCTCGCCATTTGTAAATTGTTGAATTTCCGACACTGCGGTATTTTTCAACGTAACTTTCTCCAATAAATCCGTTTTTGAACAATATTTGCGAAAGTCCGATTTCATAATTTTCAATCACATTATTTTTATTTTGCATTTGCCTGATTGAATGCATAAAGTTGATAAATTCAGAGGATTGGAAAACTTCTTTTTTAAATACCATAAAATAGCTCTGGATATGCCTTTGCGGCTTTTTAATTCCGTATTTGTTTTCGGTGATTCCCCAGAAATCACATTTTCTGTTTTCCATTTCATCAAATATTTGCCCGAGAGGGAAAAATGGGCCGTAACAACTGTCGTTTGCAAAAATAAGTTCGTCAAAGTCAATATTTTCTTTTGTGTTGGCAAATTCGAAGCCTCTCTTCCAGCTTCCAAAATCATATTCGTTGTGTTTTTCGCCTATCACGTAATCGCACAATCCTTCCAGCTTAGCTTTTTCGCTGTCATTCAGAATGCAATCGGAAGAGAAAATTATTTTTTCCGAAACTTCCTTCAAGCATTTGAGATAATAAAGCACGTAATCATCAATTACGTTATCTTTATCATAATGTGCAAATATTGCAAGCCTTTTTGTCAAAACACATTTTTCCATATTATTTTCTGTAAAAAATATTTTTACAAAAGCTCTTTCAAATAGTTAGGAAGGGCAAAACGAGCGTTATGGTAATCTTTGTTATAGATTTTGCAAGTTTTTAAAATGTCCTCGTATCTGTCATCCGCGAAATAAGATAACGGTTTTACTGTTTCGGAGCAAAAAGCCCAAGCCCAGTATCCGCCCGGATATGTCGGGATGTTTGATGTGTAAGTCGCTGTTATCGGGAAAACTTTTTTCAACAAATCATACATTTTTTTGATTTCAGATTTATTAACAAACGGGCTTTCAGATTGAGCGGCAACAATTCCGCCTTCTTTAAGCGAATTTTTAACGTTGGTATAGAATTCTTCCGTAAACAGTCCTTCTCCCGGCCCCATCGGATCGGTTGAGTCAATCAAAACAATATCAAATTCATTTTTCTTATGTTTAATATATTCAATCGCATCTTCGACTAAAATTTCGCACTTAGGGTTGTCAAGTTCGCATGCAATTGTTGGGAGGTATTTTTTACAAGCTTCAATAACAAGTCCGTCAATTTCGCAGAGGACGACTCTTTCAACGGTTTTGTGTTTCAAAACTTCACGAACGGTTCCGCCGTCACCTCCGCCTATTACAAGTACGGATTTCGGACATTTATGATGCATCATCGGAATATGTGCTATCATTTCGTGATAATGAAATTCGTCGCCTTCTGTCGTCATCATTAAATCGTCAAGTGTTAAAATCTTTCCCAGAGTAGAATCGCTGTCAATAATTTCAACTTTTTGAAAAGGTGACTGCTCTGAATATAAAACCCCTTTTGATTTTATGCAAATTCCGAACCCTGAAGGTGTAATCTCTTTATAATATCCGTTTTCGTATCCGTTCATTTAAATATTCCCTTTCATAATATTGATTTTATTTTCCCAAAATATGTATATGCAGGTGCATAACCTCTTGTCCGGCTTCTTTTCCGGTGTTTACCTGCAATCTGTATGAATTCAAACCAACTTTCTTTGCAGCTTTTTTAACAGCACATAATAAATCCGCCATAAGCTCTCTGTCTTCAAGTTCGTTCAAATTCTCAACATGAACTTTTGGAACAACAAGAAGATGTACAGGTGCTTTTGGGTTAATATCCTTAAAAACTACGGTTTTTTCATCTTCATATATGAATTCTGTTCCAAATTCACCGTTTGCTATTTTACAAAAAATACAATCTGTCATAATTCCCTCTTCTTACCAATATAGAGTAATTTTACAATGGTAAATTCTAAAAATCAAATTTTCTATTGTAACAAAAAATGTAACCTATTTGCCATAAAGATTTAAATGCGCTAAAATAATAACATAGTTGTCCTTTGGGGAGGAAAAAGATTTAATGCCGGAATTATTGAGGAATTATAACCAGCAGGATTATTCAGATTATTATAACAGAAGATATTCTTCTTATACCAATCCGCAGCAGAATTCGCCGCATCTGCGTGCTGTTCAGCAGCCTCAAATCCACAGAACAAGAACTGTTAACCAGAAAAAAGTTGCCCGTAATAATTTGATACACCGCATTTTATCGGTTTCATTAATGGCATTAATTGGTTTTACAATTCTTCCTGCCGGATTTAATAAAGTTACAAAAAATTTGTGGAAAACATCACCTTATCCGAATATTAAAGCTGATTATGAACAAATCCTCTTCCCGACAAGGAACTATATTTCAAATGACTGGCTTTTAGGTTCAAGACTTTTGACTCCTGTTAATACAAAACATCCTCAAATGTTACCTTTAAAAGAAGAGCATGAACTTGTAAATCTGGAAAATAATCTTAAAAATTTATCGGCGCAATATCCTTCTATCCATCCATCTGTATACGTTTGGGATTATGACGGAAATTATGCCTCGTTAAATTCCGAGGAACTTTTTGCGACAGCAAGTATTATAAAATTGCCGGTTCTTGTGAGATTATTCAAATCTATTGAATTGGGCCAGTTATCCCTGAATGATAGAATGGCGCTGACAGAATACTATAGAACCGAAGGTTCCGGCTCGCTTCAATTTAAGGCCGCAAATTCAACATATTCAATAGATACCCTCGCGAGAATCATGATTACGGAATCTGACAATTCAGCAACAAATATGATTATGGCAAAACTCGGTTCTATGACAGATATTAATGCCGGAATAAGAGATTGGGGGCTGAAAAATACCAAAGTTCAAACCTGGCTTCCTGACCTTGGCGGAACAAATAAAACTACAGCACAAGAGATGGCCCGAATTCTTTATAATATAGATAATCCGGAATTCTTGAGTATGGCGTCAAGAGAAAAGATTTTTGATTATATGGGACATGTTAAAAATACACGCCTCTTAAAAGCCGGACTTCCTTCTGATGCCATACTTCTACACAAAACCGGTGACATAGGTACAATGCTCGGTGATGCAGGTATTGTCTTTGCTCCTAACGGTAAAAAATATATTGTCGTTATTTTAGCAAATCGCCCGCATAATTCACCTCTGGGAAAAGAATTTATTGTTAAAGCATCTTCAATGATTTACAATTCAATAATAAATAAATAAAATGATAATAATTCCTACTTTACAAATTTATTTTTATATTGTAATATAAACTTTGTGAAGTATATAGTCAGTCATGGAAAATATGAAAGGTGGTTTTAAAATGGCTAAATTTGTATGTACAGTATGCGGTTGGTCAACAGAGAGCGATAAAGCGCCTGATAGATGCCCGTTATGCGGAGCAACAACATTCAAAGAAGTTGGCGGAGCTGAAAAAACCTACGCTTGTGAACATAATGTAGGCGACGGAAAAGTTGAAGATAAAGAAATTCTTGAAGGTTTAAGAGCTAATTTTGCCGGAGAATGCACAGAAGTCGGTATGTACCTTGCAATGTCAAGAGTAGCTGAAAGAGAAGGATATCCGGAAGTTGCCGAAGCTTATAAAAGATATGCATTTGAAGAAGCTGAACACGCCGCTAAATTTGCTGAATTGCTCGGTGAAGTTGTAACAGATTCAACAAAGAAAAATCTTGAATTGAGAGCAGATGCCGAACACGGTGCTTGCGAAGGAAAATTAGTTATCGCAAAACGTGCAAAAGAATTAGGCTATGATGCAATTCATGATACAGTTCATGAAATGGCAAAAGATGAAGCCCGTCATGGCAAAGGTTTTGATGGACTTTTGAAAAGATACTTTTCATAGAGTTTATATAAAATAAAACAATGAACGGCGGATTTTGTTTAAAAATCCGCCGTTTTTATTGCTTACCAAGGATAATCATCTTTAATTTGCCAACCGTCAAACATAATAAGCCCTGCACATAAACTTTTCCTCTCATTGTTTCGATTACATCCCACAAAACTATTATCTCTCCAAAAAGCTCTGGTATTGGTATCTTGCCCGCTAAGAGAGTAGTCGTAAGGCCGAACAGCAGCCATACTTGTATCGAGAACAGAATGATAATAACCTTGACGGCCACTAACAAAAAATACAAATTGATTTTTACCATTTTGCATTTTTTTATTCAAACTTAAAGTTACAAATACATGAACTCTATTATCGCTATTAAACCAGAAAGATAAAATAGTACCATTGGTAATTTTTACTGATACGAGATTAGATAACCTATCACCCAATCCGGGTTCATTCAAATACTGTGGCGGAGTTGGATTAATGATATCAGTGTATTTTAGGTATGGACATATATATTGTTTTAGCCAAACTTCTACAGCATCGCTGTTATTATCAATTGGCCAAGTCCAATCATCTATTGAACCATTTTCTACTTCGGATAATTTAACAGCTTGAGATAAAACAGTGTAAGCATGTTTTAAACGGTTAACAGTAACCTGTTTTTGATACTTAGTAATCAACGCCGGCATGGTCATCGCAGCAACAATACCGATTATGCCGAGGGTGATTAGGACTTCAGCCAAAGTAAAGGCAACTTTTTTAAAAGACGCTAAGACATTAAGACGCTGAGACGCTAAGTTCATTTCAGAATGACATGCTGTTTTATTTTTCCTCGCCCCTTGTGGAGCAAAGGGAACAGGCGCAACGCAGTGAGCCTTGTGACCCTGCTTCCCGCAGCGAAGCGGAGTGGTGAGAGGGGCGGGGTGAGGGGTTAAAGTCGCGTTAGTGGTGGTGGGATTATTATGAGATCCTGAAACACGGAGGTTAATCCGACGTTCAGCATGACATGTTTTTGACGAGATTGCCGCGCTCATTTCATTCGCTCGCGATGATGATATCGGCTTGTCTTCTTGGCTTCTTGTCCTCTGTTCTTCATTTATCATACTTTTATTCTCCATATTTTCATTAATTATCCTTTAAATTCATGCACCATAATTTATATTTTGGTGCGAGTGGGCCTGAAACTCACTAAAATATACCTTTTCAAAATTCGAAAAATCACCTAAAAAATCAAAAAGACCACTTGAAAAGTATCCGAAAGTATTGTATAATAAGGCTATAAAAAACTCGCACCAAAATATAAAATTTGGTGTATTTTTTTGTTAAATTTTATTATAAAAAATGTTAGGGTAAAAACTCTATCGGCATTCTTCTCTTTAACTTGACTACCCCTATTTAGCAAGTTATAATTTTTTTGTATATAACCGAAGGGAGTATAGAAATGTTGGATCGTATACAAATTACAAAAGAAGTAGAAGAAATGTGCTGCGTAAAACGCGGTGTAAAAGGTGTACCTGCTCCTATCCCTCAAGAAGGTGAATGGACAAAATGTAAGGAAATCAAAGATATTTCAGGTCTTACTCACGGCTGTGGATGCTGTGCACCTCAACAAGGTACTTGTAAATTAACTCTTAATGTTAAAGATGGTATTATTCAAGAAGCTCTTGTTGAAACTATCGGATGTTCCGGTATGACTCACTCTGCCGCTATGGCCGGTGAAATCCTTCCGGGTAAAACAATCCTCGAAGCTTTAAATACTGACCTTGTGTGTGACGCTATTAACGTTGCTATGAGAGAATTGTTCTTGCAAATCGTTTACGGACGTACTCAAACTGCTTTCTCTGAAAATGGTTTGCCGGTTGGTGCCGGACTTGAAGATTTAGGAAAAGGTCTCCGTTCTCAAGTTGGTACAATTTATTCAACTAAACAAAAAGGCCCTAGATATCTTGAACTTGCAGAAGGTTATGTTCTTGAATTAGGTCTTGATAAAAATGATGAAGTTATCGGATATAAATTTGTTCACCTTGGTAAATTTATGGAAGCTGTTAAAAAAGGCATGGATCCGAAAGAAGCGCTTGAAAAATTCACTAGCACTTACGGAAGATTTGCTGATGCAGTGAAAAAAATTGACCCGAGAGTAGAATAAAGTTAGTAAGTAACAAGGTGAGTAAGTGTGTAGGAACAAGTCTTACTAACTTCCTAACTCAATAACTTACTACCTGATAAATGAGGAAAATAAAATGACAGTAAAATTTGAAGGACAAGATAGACGTCAGGCAAAATTAAATAAAATTTTACCTGAATTTGGTTTCAAATCTTTGGAAGAAGCACAAGAACTTTGTGCATCAAAAGGTATTAACGTTGATGAAATCGTTAAAGGTATTCAGCCTATCGCATTTGAAAATGCTGTTTGGGCATATACATTAGGTTGTGCAATCGCACTTAAAAAAGAAGCAAAATCAGCCGCTGAAGCTGCAAGTTTGATAGGTGAAGGCCTTCAAGCTTTCGCAGTTCCTGGTTCTGTTGGTGATACAAGAAAAGTTGGTATCGGCCACGGTAACTTGGGTGCAATGCTTTTGAGTGAAGAAACAAAATGTTTCTGTTTCTTGGCAGGTCACGAATCTTTCGCTGCTGCTGAAGGTGCAATAGGTATTGCAAGAAACGCTAACAAAGTAAGAAAAAATCCTTTGAGAGTTATCTTGAACGGTCTTGGTAAGGATGCCGCTTATGTAATTTCAAGAATTAACGGATTTACTCACGTTGAAACTGAATATAACTACAAAACAGGCGAGTTGAAAGTTGTTAAAGAAACTCCGTTCTCAGAAGGTGAAAGAGCATCAGTAAAATGCTACGGTGCTGACGATGTATCAGAAGGTGTTGCAATTATGATTAAAGAAGGTGTTGATGTATCTATCACAGGTAACTCAACTAACCCGACACGTTTCCAACATCCGGTTGCCGGAACTTACAAAAAATGGTGTTTCGAAAACGATAGAAAATACTTCTCAGTAGCATCCGGCGGTGGTACAGGAAGAACTCTTCACCCTGATAACGTTGCCGCAGGCCCTGCTTCTTACGGTATGACAGATACTATGGGAAGAATGCACGGTGACGCTCAGTTTGCCGGTTCTTCATCAGTTCCAGCTCACGTAGAAATGATGGGTGTAATCGGTATGGGTAACAACCCTATGGTTGGTGCTACTGTTGCTTGTGCTGTTGCAGTTGACAAAGCTTTGAGAGGTTAATTTATTTAATTTTCTCGATGAAATTTTAAAAAGCCCTCGTTCGGGGGCTTTTTATTTTTCGATTTCATTATTACTTTTTTGTTTTTCTCTGTATTGTTCTTGCATTAGTTTGAAATATCGGATAATATGTAACCTTGCCCATGTTTCGCAAATAGCATCTATCATATATTGTAAGTCATCTTCTATGCTATCCATGATAATTGTCGTTTTCTTAATCATTTGTTCTTCAAAGTAATCATTTGACATTTTTGTCTCCTTATATATTGTGGGTTACTCACGATATATCATATGGAAAATTGATTGTCAACTGATATACTGTGAATATGAATAATAAATCAGATACAATTACCTATAAACTGGGTAAAAAGATTAAAATAGAACGAATTAAAAGAGATATTTCTCAAGAGCAACTTGCTGAGCTGGCAGGTGTTGGAACAAATACAATAAGTGGCATAGAGCGTGGTGTTCAATCACCAACAGTTGAAACTGTAGGAGCCATTGCAAAAGCTTTGGATATCGAGCTTTACAAGTTGTTTATTTTTGATATTTAAATTTTAGATTGACATTTACAGGAAATATTGTTAATATAATTAAGAGGGTAAAAGCTTCTTAAATATCATATCCATATCTTAACGGCACGAACTGAAAATTTGTTAAACCGTTAAAGAAAGGAGGTGATAATAGTGATTTTCACGATAAGTGAAAAAGCGCTAATGCTTATCTTGTTGATAGTCATAGCGCTCAAACTAAAAAAATAAGGGGCTTTTAAAAGTGCGGAGTGCAATCCGCACGCCCTTGTTTTTATTATAACATACTTTTTAAAGATTTCAAGTGTATTTAATAATTTAAAAATAATTCTGTTTTTATTGACATTTGTAATGGGAATTGGTATTATAAACAAGAGGGCAAAAGCCTCTTAAATATCATTATCCATATCTTTACGGCACGAACTGAAAATTTGTTAAACCGTTAAAGAAAGGAGGTGATAAGATGGATTTCAGTATAACTGAAAGAGCACTAGTAATCATTTTACTGATAATACTAGCACTCAAATCCAAATAATAAGGGGGCTTTTAAAAGTGCGGAGTGCAATCCGCACACCCTTATTTTTATTATAACATATTTTTTAAAGATTTCAAGTGTATTTAATAATTTAAAAATAATTCTGTTTTTATTGACATTTGTAATGGAAATTGGTATTATAAACAAGAGGGCAAAGCCTCTTAATATCATATCCATATCTTAACGGCACGAACTGAAAATTTGTTAAACCGTTAAAGAGAGGAGGTGATAATAGTGATTTTCGCAATTAGCGAAAAAGCGCTAATGCTTATCTTATTGATAATCATAGCGCTTAAACAACACTAAAGGGGCTTTTATGAGGCCGGGCCTAACCGGTCTCGCCCTTTTCTTTATTATAACATATTTTTAAAAGATTTCAAGTGTATTCAATAATTTAAAAATAATTCTGTTTTTATTGACATTTGTAATGGGAATTGGTATTATAAACAAGAGGGCAAAACCTCTTAATATCATTATCCATATCTTAACGGCGCGAACTAAAAATTTGTTAAACCGTTAAAGAAAAGAGGTGATAAAAGATGATTTTCACTATAAGTGAAAAAGAACTAGCAATAATCTTGTTGATTATACTAGTTCTCAAATCAATCTAAAAGGGGCTTTTATGAGGCCGGGCCTAAACCGGTCTCGCCCTTTCCTATATTATAACATATTTTTTGAAGATTTCAAGTGGCAGATTTATTGTTCAAGTGCTTTCCATTGTTGTGACACGTTATCCAGAACTTTTCGGGTTGAAGTTTTATCAAGCAGAATTTCCTGAACTGCTGAATTTATTAAAATATTTACCTCTTTTTGGTTTTTGTCCGGTTTCATTACAGGGTTAATTTTATTTAATTGTCTTGCACTTATTACGCGCGCTTTTGACATCAAATCCTCTTCATCATAGTGTGTGTAAAATTCGTTTTTAAGTGTTTCTTTGTTAACGGCAATAATATTTGTAAGTTTTGCAAGCTTGAGTTGGTTTTCGTCATTTGTCAGAAATAGCGCGAATTTTAAAGCCTCTTCTTTGTGTTTGGCTCTTTGTGGGATAATGAAATTCATTAGTGAAAAATCGTTCTGTCCGAGTTTGCCTACAATTTGCGGTGCAACATCGGTATTTTTGTAAGTTGACGGCGCGTTTTCTTTAATCATATTTAAAAAGTTTGCACCGGCAGAGAAAAATACAATCTTTTCGGCCATATATTTCTCTAACGCTTCGCTGTGTGTTAAAGTTATGGATTCTTTCGGGATTAAATCATTCTGATAAAGTTTTTTGAAAAACTCGAAAACTTCAACCGAACTTGCACTGTTAATCATATCAAAAGAATTAACTCCGTATTTGTGCAGAATTTTTGCCATAGTGTCGTTTTCTGTGATATTTGGAAGATAAACATACGCACCGGTCTTGGCTTTAATCTGCGGTGCAATTTTACCTAAATCTTCATAAGTTTGCGGCAAATTTGCTCCGGCTTTTTTTACAAGATTTTTGTTGTAAATTGTTATCGCAGAAGTTGCATACCAGGGAATTGAATAGAGTTTGTCATTAACCTTCAACGCTTCAAGAATTTCTTTGTTAAATTGTGAAATCTCCGGTGTATTTATTTCGTATAAAGCGCCTCTTTGTGCTAAAAGGTTTGTGAAATCAGGGTTAAGATTAATCAAATCCGGCGGATTGTCAGAAAGAATGCTTGCAAGCGTTCTTTTTTCACCTTCCGAAAACGGAACATCAATCCATTTGATTTTTATTTCAGGATTTTCTTTTTCAAAATCTGAAATAACTCCGTTCATATATTCTGAAAAATTGCTCATTTGAAGCGTCCAGAAAACAACTTCTTCATTTGTCGGCTTTTGTGTTTTCATAAAACAAAAAGACAAAGCCCAAACGATTATAATTAATGATATTAAGACGATTTTTTTCATAATTTCTCCTAAACTTAATTATATGCTACAATTAAGTTATGAACAACTTATTTACAGAACTTGAAAATCAGAATAAACAAATTCCGCTGGCGGAGCTTTTGCGCCCGAAAACTCTTGAAGATTTTATGGGGCAAAGTAATGTTATTTCTGACAGAAGCCCGCTTTTGAATTTGTTAAAGACAAACCGTCTGTTCTCGCTTATTTTATGGGGAACTCCGGGCTGCGGAAAAACGACCCTTGCCCGATTAATTGCGACTAAAACAAATGCAAATTTCATTGAGATTTCGGCAGTAACCTCAGGAGTTAAAGATATTAAAGAGGCGGTTGAAAACGCGAAAATGTCTCTTAGAAGCGGAACAAAAACAATTCTCTTTATTGACGAAATTCATAGATATTCCAAAACCCAGCAAGATGCCCTTCTGCCGCATCTGGAAAACGGAACCTTGTTTTTAATCGGCTCAACCACTGAAAATCCTTCATTTCAGGTTGTTCCGGCCTTGTTGTCACGAGTTCAGGTGATAAGATTGAATTCTATTGATGATAAAAGTATGGATAGCATTATAAAAAGAGGGTTTGCGTATCTTGCGAAAAACTATCTTCCTATGGATTGTGAAACCGGCGCTATTGATTTTATCATTAATCTTGCGCGTGGTGATGCTCGTTATGCCTTGAATGTCGTTGAGAATGCGTATTTTGCCTCTGATTTAAAAGATGGCCGCCGAAATTTGACGGTGAAAATTATAGAAGAGATTTGCCAGCAGAGGAATACAAGATATTCTGAACAGGAACATTATGATTGCGCATCCGCTTTTCAAAAAAGCTTAAGGGGTTCTGATCCGGATGCAGCTATTTATTACCTTGCAAAGATGATTGCGGCGGGTGAAGATCCGAGATTTATTGCCAGAAGATTGATTGTTTGTGCCTCAGAAGACGTTGGAAATGCTGACCCGATGGCTTTGAATGTTGCGGTGAATGCTTATAAAGCTGTCGAACTTATCGGACTTCCGGAAGGTAGAATACCGCTTGCGCAGGCCGTTATTTACGTTGCGAAAGCGAAAAAATCAAACGAGGCTGCCTGTGCTGTTGATGAGGCGTTGAATGATATAAGAAACGGTAAAGATTTTCCGCCCCCGATGCATTTGAGAGATAGCCACTACAAAGACGCGAAAAAATACGGTTTTGGTGTCGGATATATTTATTCGCATGATGCTCCGGACGTTGAACAGCAGTTTTTGCCGGACGAACTTGTCGGGAAAAAATATACATTCTAAGCTAATTTTATCAAATTAATTGTTGTGTTTCAATCAACCTGCTTTTCTTTTCTAGTAGTTAAAGGCTATAATTACGGATTAACTTTATAAAATCTTTTATAAGTTTTATTTGTGTATCAGAAAGACCAACGAGAGAATCTGTTATTTGTTCAATATCGCTAGACTTTTCACTACCATATCTCAATAATTCAAGCGGTGTCAAGTTAAAAGCAGCACATATTTTGTCAATGGTGCTTGATTTAGGTGAATGCCTGTTGTATTCCAAATTTCTATAATTATCAGTACTTAATCCGCATTTTTCGCTAAATTTTTCTTGAGTCATATCAAGACTCAATCGCAAGTTTTTAATTGATTTGTTAATTAACTCTTGAAAATCTGTCATGCATATAGAGTAATTGATAAAGTTACAAATTATAAGTGTCCTAGTTTACGAATTTATCTGTTAATTAAAACTGGTTTATGTTATACTGTAGGTATGGACAAAAAAACTTGTTTTTTTATGGGGAATAAACATACTCCTGGTAGCATTAAAGAATCTTTAATAGAGGCGGTTGAAACACATATAACAGAATACGGTGTCAATATATTTGTTGTTGGCCGTTATGGAGATTTTGATAGTTTAGTTAAACCTGTTTTGAGGGAGGCAAAGAAACGTCACCCAGAGATTCTATTATATTTGCTTGCCCCATATGCACTTATTCAGCAAATAGAAACTCCAATAGATTTTGATGGAACTCTTTATCCAGAAGGCATGGAGACTGTGCCTAAACCTCTTGCTATTGTTCAAGCAAATCGAAAAATGATAGAGCGAAGTGAGTACTTAATTACATATAGCCACAAGTCTTTTGGTAACACTCAAAAAATTGTAGAATATGCACAAAGGCGTGAGAAAAAGGGATTAATTAAAGTAACATTCTTGTAATACAATATGGTTACTATCGGCCTTTTGTGTGTTTACAGACAGGCCGGTTAATGCTAATGGGGGTATTTTTTTAATCTATTATTTTGGTATTAGCTTGTAGGTGCAATTTGTTGCATTTAAAATGTCGAATTTACTAAACCTGTTTTGTATGTTAACATGTTTACAAATGAACAGATTTTTGGATTTTTTATTTGTTATTAAAAATGAATTTTTATCGTATTTTGTGCCTGAAAAAGTAGAGTATGAGATTACCGGTGAGTGCAAAAAATGCGGCAAATGCTGCAATTACATGTACAGTTATGACACTTACACAGAGAAAGAATTCAAGATTATGCAATTTCTTTTTCCGAAATACAAACGATTTTACATAAAAGGCAAAGATGAAGAAGGCAATTTTATTTTTGCGTGCAAAATGGTCACAAAAGACGGGCTTTGTTCGGATTACAAGCACCGTTTGAGGATGTGTAAAAATTATCCGGCAAAGAAAATTTTTTACCCTGCGCAACTTCATGAAGGCTGCGGTTACAAAATTAAAACAAAATCTTTTGAAGAATATTTAAATAAGGATTAAATTTTTTTCAATTTTGCGTATGCCGCATCCATAGCTTTTTTGCCAAGTTTGCCGAAATCTATTTTATACATTGTGCTATCACCGATTTGTTCAACATCTGTGATATGTCCGATACCAAGTTTTTCGTGGAAAACCCTTTCGCCCGCTTTAAATATATATTCAATCGGTTTTTCTCTTTCAGCGTCAAGCTTTTGTTTTTCAATTAATTGAGCTTCTTCTTGTTTCTTCTGCTCTTCAATCATTCTTTTGATTGCGTTATCTTTGAAGAAGTTTTTAGCGGCCGCTTCTGCCCTTTCCTGATTAACCTTAGATTTCACAAGAACAGTTCTTTGAGGGGTTCTTTTCGGCTGTGAGTAATAAGAATTATTTCCATAAGAAGGTGTTTTTACTTCCGGCCTGTTGGAACTTCCGCCATAATTTGATTTGTTCGGATTTGTATTGGTCGAAAGTCCTTTTGAAGACGGTGCGACAAAACCTTTACCAAACCCGCTCGACGGCTTTATATATCCGTAACTGTCCGATTGTGCGGCAGAGTATGAAAAATCAGATTTTCCGGTTTTTGCTTTAGATACAGCATTACGGAAAGTCGAGCTGTCATGGGTGCTTCCTTCAAATCCAACTTTGTTCATCAATTGAGGCGGAATTTCTTCAATAAATCTTGAAGGGTTGTAATATTTGTATTCTCCCCACATCTGACGGCGTTTTGCACTTGTAAGGTAAAGTTTTTCTTCCGCACGGGTAACTCCAACATACATAAGTCGTCGCTCTTCCTCCATTTCGGAAGGAATGTTAAATGTGCGCTGATGCGGAAAAATTCCCTCATCCATACCTGCCAAAAATACTACCGGAAATTCCAAACCTTTTGCGGAATGCAGGGTCATCAAGGTTACGTTGTTTGAAATATCGTCCATTCCGTCAATGTCAGACACGAGGGCAACCTGTTGGAGAAATTCTCCCAGAACGTTATTTTCATCTTCGGCTTTGAATTCTCCCGCAACGTTTACAAGTTCTTGAAGGTTTTCAATATCTGCTTCGCTTTCCGGTGTATCCTGTCTTTGAAGTTCAGCCAGATAGCCTGTTTTTTCGATAACAAGGGTTACAAAATCTTGAAGGCTGTAGCTTTTTTCCGCATCTTTAAATTTCACGATAAGCGTTGCAAATTCTTTCAATTTTGCTCTTGTTCTTGGCGGCATTTCGTTAAAATCGTCAATATGTTTTACGGCCTCAAAAAGACTTTCATCATTTTTGTCCGCAAATTCAGAAAGCGATTTAATCGTTGTGTCACCGATTGCACGTTTCGGAACATTTACAATACGTCTGAAACTCTGCGAATCATCAGTATTATAGATAAGTTTCAAATATGCAATTATATCTTTGACCTCTTTTCGGTCGTAGAATTTTAAGCCGCCGTAAATTTTATACGGAACTCCGGCCGCCATACAAGCTTCTTCTAAAGAACGTGACTGAGAATTTGTGCGGTAAAGGATTGCGTAATTGTTATAATCTCCGCCGCTATCCTGCTTAATTCTGCTTACAATAAAATTGGCCTCATCCGCTTCATCCTGCGCTTCAAAGTAATCTATAAGCTCGCCTTCGCCCTTATTTGAATAAAGAACTTTTTCAACGCGCTCTTCGTTATTTTCAATAATTGCGTTTGCAACATTCAAAATATTTGCAGTTGAGCGGTAATTTTGTTCAAGTTTGATTAGCTTTGTATTCGGATAATCTTTTTGAAAATTCATAATAATCGTGAAATCTGCACCGCGCCATGAATAAATCGACTGGTCAACGTCTCCCACAACGCATAAAGAACGTTCCGGCGGAATTTCTTTACAAAGGTTGGTATAGAGCATTGTCACAAGATTATATTGCGCAAGGTTTGTGTCCTGATACTCGTCAACAAGAATGTGGCGGAAACGCTCGTAATACTCGTTTCGAACCTCTTTGCTCTGCTCAAGAAGTTTTACCGTCAGCATCAACATATCGTCAAAATCTATCGCATTATTATTATTTAAAGTGTTTTCATACTCTTCAAAAATCTGCGCTATTTTTTGAGATTTGAAATCTCTCGCAAAAGTTGCAAAGGTATAAGCGTCCTGCATTTTATTTTTCGCGTTGGAAATAATTGATTTTACAAGCTTTGGCGCGTAAAGTTTTTCATCAAGGTTTAATTTTTTTACAGCCTGTTTGATAACGGCATTTGTGTCGTTGTCATCGTAAATTGTAAAATTTTTATCCAATTTTTTGCCCGACTGAAAATTATATCTGTCGATATTTTCTCTCAAAATCCTTCCGCAAATTCCGTGAAAAGTTCCGACCCACATGTATTTCACTGTATTTTCGCCGAGAATATTTCCGAGACGTTCTTTCATCTCTCTTGCGGCCTTATTTGTAAAGGTTACGGCGAGAATATTTCGAGGCATGACACCATTTTGTATTAAATAAGCAATTCTGCTTGTTAAAACTTTAGTTTTTCCGGAACCCGCTCCGGCAAGGATTAAAAGCGGCCCTTGTGTCGTCTGTACGGCTTCTTTTTGCTCTTTATTAAGATTATCCAACAAATTTTCCATCTATACTCTTCCCAAAATCAAAAATTTATGCTATAATATAGCATAATCGAAAAAAATATATATTGCAATTAGAAAATAGGAGATACAAAGAATTATGTACATGAGTTCTGACAATGATGAAAAAGAAAAACAAAGTTCAATAGTAGTGCCAATAGATGAAGATTTGGATAAAGTTTCATCAAATTCTCCGGATACAGTTGACGAATTAGCTATGGAATTAGCTACAATTCAACAATCAGCGAAAAAAATTGCAATAATCGGCAGCCGAAACCTTCCGATTACTCATCAACAGATGATTGAAACTCTTGCCACAGCTCTTGCAATGCAAGGAAATACGATTATAACCTCCGGCGGGTCTTCCGGAACTAACGCTGCGGCTATCCGCGGAACTATGAAGGCTAACCCAGATAAATTAAAAGTTATTCTTCCGCAAACTATCGGCCAACAGCCTAGCGACGTTCAAAACCAGCTTATCGGTGTGCCTAATATCGTTGAGCATTCAGACCGCGCAATGATGACGCTTGCTGATGCTTCACGTATTTGTAACAGAGAAATTATTGACGACTGCAACCAGTTGATTTGTTTCCTTTCTCATACAAGTAAAACACTTCATAACGCTGTTCAATACGCAGAAGAAGGCCACAAAGTTATTACTGTTTTCTACTTAGATTAATTAAAGATTTGTAATTTGAGCTTTTAGTTCAATAAAAAGCAAAATGAGTGAAACATTTGTTATTTCACTCATTTTACGTTTATAAATAAAAATCTGCCAGAGCAAATAAGCTCTTATTTTTGTTTTTCTCTAATAGTAATCTCATATCCAAGATAATCAAGAATTTCTTGTACCGTTTGAAATTTTATACGCTTTTTATTAAATGCATCAGATAAACCGCCATCAACCGGAACTTTATAACCATCAGCCAACAATTTAGCGGTCAACTTTCTCATGGATAAACCTTTTCTTAATAATATTATTTTAATTTCCTCATAAATATTAAGCATAATAACAGTCTATTTACATTTCTAACAATTGACAAATTTATAAAGCAATAGTATAATATATCTAATATTATTAGATATTAAATGATAAATATTACAAATATATGACAAATATCAATTATGAAATTAATGAAGATGATGATATTTATTTGCCTGATAATTTTTGGGATGAATTTAAATTCATATTTTTTATGCTCTGGTATATTTACAAACATTCAAACGAGCGAAAAAATGAATGGAGAAATCTTAAACGACAAGTTTTGATATATAGCTTTTTGCTCAAACAAGAATGGGGAAAGAGAAGGGGGAATTGTAGTAACAAGTTTGTAGGGTAGACTTTAGTCTACCCTACTATTAATTTTAGTTTGATAAAACTTACAGATTGATAAAATGCAGAAAGTTATGGAATATTTTTCAGTAATTCATTTATATCAATTCCAAAAACTTTAGAAATGTCATAAACCAAAAATATTGAAGGAGTCTGCATCCCTCTTTCAAGAAGGCTTATTGTGCTTTCACTCACATCTACATATTCAGCAAGTTGTGTCTGTGTTATTCCTTTACGATAACGCTCAGCTTTTAAATTTCTTGCAAATATCTTATTTCGCTCATCTTTCATACTGAAATTATACTTGCTTGACAAAATTAATTTAAGATAATAAACTAATACTAACTAGTAGATTACTACTATTTAGTATTTAAATATTATGAGGATTAATAATGAGAAAAGCTTTTACCTTGGCAGAAGTTCTTATCACTCTTGGAATAATTGGTATCGTTGCAGCTATGACATTACCCTCAATTATTACAAAATATCGCAGGGCTGTTGTTGAGAATAGGTTGAAAAAGTTCTATTCTACTATAAATCAGGCTGTTAGATTATCTATAGCCGAACATGAAGAAATTTCTTTTGATACTTCAAATTTGGAAAATAGTAATGATTTTGTAATAAAATGGTATAATGAGTATATCCTGAAGTACATGAACGGTATAAAAATTATAGATAATGCAAAAGATTCTAACGGACATACATATGGTATAAAAGTTTTGATGAATGATGGATCAGGGTTTACATCTTTTTTGTATTCTGCTAATTCCCTCTATCTGTTTTATTGTATAAAAGCTGATAAATCCTGTCCTGTTAATACTTATGATGGTAAAAACTCATTTTTATTTAGTTATTCCCCGAAAGAAAATGCTTTTTTGAGTTCATATGCTGATAAGCAAACAAATATTAATGAATTAAAATATCATGCTGCATTTGGTTGTTATACAGGAGCAAAACAATATTGTACCCGTTTAATTGAAATTAACGGCTGGAAAATTCCGGATGACTACCCTTGGATTAAATAGTTTCCGACTTATCTTCTTGATCTCCGGTTTTATCCGGTAGACTTTAGTCTACCCTACTATTTACCCTCTCTCTTTGTGAGAGGGTTGAATTTGTTAGTGAGCAGTATGCGAACTTTCAAATTCGGGAGAGGGTTTTATGTATTGACTTTGACCCCTCACCCCAGCCCTCTCCCACAAGGGGCGAGGGAGCAGTTACGTCATTGCGAGGTCGGATTTTCGGCAGGGCGCCGTGTGAGCGGAGCAAACCCAGCCCGCAAGGTGGCATTCGGACGTTACTCCGATGCCACCCCGAATAATCCGATAGAACGGAGTGAGGACGCGGCAATCCATTTTAATAAAACTGATGTCAGTTTGTAGGGTAGACTTTAGTCTACTACCTCGCAATAATAATATTTATATTCCCAAATAAAATTAATTTGTGTTAGAATATCTGTATGTCTGAAGATTTATTAAAAAAATTAACCGGCAAAAACAAAAACGACTACGAGCCGGCAGCTAAACATCTCGTTAATGATTGTGATGAAAATCTTTTTCAGCTTTTGGTCGAAAAAGAGGATTTTCTTTTTGATTTTGTGAAACAGAATGTTTCAAAAAGAATTGAAGAGGTCATAAATGAGAACAATTATCGTTCGCTGATTTCTTTTATGAAATATTATTCACCTTCTTACGAAGATTTGATTGCAAAAAATCTCGCAAAATTTGCCGATGAAGATTTGACAGATGAAATGCTTGAAAAGTTTGAAAATGGAACAGATGATGAAAAATGTTACTGCGCAAGATTTTTCTCATATATTCAAGATCCTTTGGCTCTGCCGTTTTTGAGATTGAACGCACAAAGTGAAAATGAAAATTTGAGTTTTGTCTGTGCTTCTACACTGGGAATTTTAAAAGATGAGGAGTCATACAATTTTGCGCTGGAAAAATTAAAAGATGAGGATGAGTTTGAAAAGTTAAAAGCCGTAAAATTTCTGACTGCTTATGGAAATAAAGATGCGCTGATGCCAATAACTGAAATGATGATAACTTCCTCAATGCAGGAAAATATTGCCTGTGAAATTCCGTATCTGGTGAGTTTGCCGGAACTTTTAAACACTTATGAACAGCTTGGACTGCTTGTTCTCAACAATATTATTAACGGATTGGGTGAAATTATTCCGCTCTCAACAGTTTTTGATTATGAGTTGTATGATGTTTTTGAAGATATTATTTCTTCTCCGTCAAATAGTGTTTCTGCCGTTGTGCTTTTGAATGCGGCCGAAAAGTTCGAAACTTTAACAGAAAATGAAGAATATATTTTCGACGAAGATAAGAATACTCAAAATGAGATTAAAGATATTAGAAAACTTTTGTCACGTATAAACAAAAAAGAATTTTTGAAACTTAGCAATAATGAAGTTAGAGAAAATAGTCTTTTTGTGTATACTGCACTTGATTTTTGCACTGATGAAATGGTAATAAGAGAACTTTTGCGTTCGAATAATCAAACATTAATTTTAAGAGCGCTGGAAGTTTTGAAAAAAATCGGCGCACTTGATGATAACGCAAAAACAATCGGACTTTTAAAAGTTACGGATTTGAACATAAAAACAATAATTCGAGCTCTGTAATTTTTACTCATATAACCAAGAATAATAGTAACAAGGCAGTTGATTGCAGAGCTATTCTTTTTTATTATGTCATAACCGATATAGGGAATAATCTTTTATTTAGTTTCTTTTGACTTTTTAGAATCTTTTTTGAAAAACTTAATCAAAGAATCATATCCGTTTTTGACTTTTTCTCCGATTGAATATCCTAAGTTTTTAAATCTGTCTTTTATACCTTCCGGAGTTTCAATTTTTTTAAGGTTTCCGTTTTTAACAGAATGTCCGAGCCATAATGCTGTAAGCATTAAGCCGACACCAATCCAGCCGAGGGCTTGAATTTTTGCAGAAACCTCTTTTTCCGGTTTTTCATTTGATGGTGCAACCTGTTGTGACGGATTTTGCGAAAATTTTCCATCTTTATTAATCAATGTTTGTGCAAAATCATTGCTGCCAAATCTCACAGATGTTACCGGACTAATCATTGAGGCCTCCTTTTGCGTATAAAACCCATACAAGTAAAACGACTGATATTTTTATTTTGTCGAAAAAATTAGATTTTTTCAACAAATGTTACAAAAGTTTACATATATTTTGGAATATTTTTTTCCTATGTGTAATCAATATAGATAGAGGGAGAATAGACATGGCATTAGAAGAGAAAATAGAAGTAAAAATAGAAAATTCAGATAAATCATCAGCAAGTTTTTTTTCTTGCAAATTTGCAGATAAAAAAATAAAAAATAGAGCTTATGTAAATGCTCTTGCTGCGGGTATTACAGCTAAATACCTGAATAATAACGGTATAAAAACTGATGATACAAGAAATCTTCATTATGTAAGAAAAATTCTTGAAGAATTTGATATTGCTGATATTGAGTTAAAAAATGTTAGAATTGATGTTAGAGCCGTGTTTGATGAGTCGGAAATTTTTATTCCGAAAACTCATTTTGAATATAATATTCTTCCCGATATTTACGTTATTATTAAGCTTAAAGATGATGACAGTGCTGAATTTCTGGGATTTATTGAACCGAAGATAATCAATAAAAATAATGCAAATCATGAATATTATTTTGTTGAAAAAGAAAAACTTTCTTCAATAAGTGACCTTATTCATACAATAAAAGATTTCAAATCTTCAAATACGATGCAAAACCTTTCAGAAAGTGATATTGAAAAATCAAGAGACTTAATGTTTGATATGCTTGATAATAATATATCGGAAGGAGAAAAGAAAAATCTTCTTCACAATCTTTTGAAATCTTATGAATTGCGCGATAATTTTATAGAGCTTGAAAATTTTGAAACAATATCTTACAGTGCTGTAAACAATTCTGAAATTGTAAGACCGGAAATAAAACCTGCTGAAATTGTAGAAGATGTTCAGGAGTCTTTGGAAGAAGATATTGAAAATCTGATTCCGGAAGGAATTTTGCCGGAAGAAACTTCACCGGAAGATATTTTAACGGGAGAAACTCTTCAAGAAGAAGGTTTAGAGGAAAATTCAGAGGTCGAAAATCAAGAAAATCTTGAAGACTTAGCCGGTGATGAAGTTCTTAATGAAGAATCGGAAGATATTATAGAACAAGAACAAAATCCGCTTGAAAATATTGAAGAATCCTTCCAGACAGAAGAAATTATTTCTGAAGATAATTTAGAATCGGAAGAGATATTCAAAGATGATGATATTGCAAATTTGTTTAATGAACCGCCGGAAACAGAGATTAAAAATGACGAAATAGAAAAAGATTTTCAGGAAGAAATTCATCCGGAAATTTCTGAAAAGAATGATGATTTATTAGATACAGATGATTTGATTAACAGTATTGATTCTCTTGTTCTTGGAGAAATTGAAAAAACAAGCGAGATGGATGGGTTTATTGATGAATTAAATAATACTCTTCTTGATGATAATACAGAAGATAAAATTACAAATATTTCGCCGGTAGAAGATACTCTTAATCAAAGTTTTGAAGAAATTTTCGGATCAGATGCGGTTGCACAGCCGGAAAAAGAACAAAATACAGAAGATCATTCTCTTCTGGAACTTGATATGGAAGAAAATGGCCTTAATCTTGAAGATGAAAATTTTGAAGTAGAAAATTTAGATAATTCCGAAAAAATAAATATTGAAGATATTGATATAAATGAATTAAATTTTGAACCGGAAGAAGAGATAAAAAAAGATACAATAAATATTGATAATATTGAAAATACATCTTTATCTCAGGATATAGAAACAGAAGAATTAGATTTTCCGCAAATAGAAAAATTATCTGTTGAAGATTTTAATGAAACAGAAGATTTGAACAATGATATAGAAAAAGAGACAATAGAAGAAACAATTTCATTAGATGAATTAGAAAATATTGAAAAACCTGAACAAACAGAAAATTTAGGTTTTGGAACAAATCTTTTAAACACATTACAAGCGGAAGATGCAAATATATCAATAGAAGATAGTATTGATGATATTAATCTGGATGAAATAGATACACTTCTAAATATGCAAAATGATGAAATTTTAACCGAAAATGAAGAGAATGAAGAAAAACAAGAATTAGAAGAGTTAAATATTTCCACAGAAGATGAAAATCAAGATATTATTAATCAAAATGATACAGAACAAGCAGAAAACATAGAACAAGAAAAAAGTGAAGAAGATATTTCATTAGATTTGGGTGAAATAGATAATATTCTTGGTTTGCCAGAAGAAATTAACGATCAGAATTCGGAGGTTTCATCAGACTCTGTATTGGATGAAGTTGATAAAATTCTAAATACATCAGAAGAAATTTCCGATAATAGTGAAGAAATTCCAGATAATCAAGAATTAACTCCGGAGGTTTTAATTAGCGACAAAGAAATAGATTTTCTTAATGAAGCAGTAATTAATGATTTTGAAAATTCTGATAATATAAAACCGGATAAAGAGGAAGAAACAACAAAAGAAATTGCCGAAGAAGAGATTACACCGGAAGCTGATGAAAATATGGATAATCTGGAAATGCTTTTTGATGAAGAATTAACAGATGATAAAATCCCTGAACAATATGAAGAAATAAATGAACCATCTCCAGTTCCCGGAATTGCACTAAATTCAAATGAAGCCGGAAATAAAAAAATTATGCTTATTACAGCAAGTATAATAACTTTAGCTATAATAGGAGGTTTAGGTATTGCAATAAGTCATAAAAAAGCTCCTGATGATGTGACAGCAGAACAAAATGTTCCGGCACCGATTTCACAGACTGTTCAAAGTGACTCTCCAGCCCGGCCAACTGAAATACCTCAAAATATTCCGGATATAAATTCACAAATACCAAATGCCGTACAATCAAAACCGGTTCAACAAGATAGCCCGAAAGTTATAACATCTGAAAATACCCATAAAACTACAAATCCGGCTGGTTCAGATGCATATATGTCAGTAAAAAGTATAAGCTGGCAAGTTCCGGATTATCTCTCATATAGCGATGCAATGAGAACATATTTAAAAACCGCAGGAAAAAGTATAAAAATATCACTTTCAAGTGACCTTTTACTTGCTACAGAATATGCTTATTCAAATCAGATTAAAATAAATCTTAAAATTTCAAATAACGGCTCAGTTCAACAAGCGGCAATAATAACAAGCAGCGGCTCAACGCAAATTGATAAGATTGTGTTACAATCTGTTAAATCGACCTTAAATGTAGTAAAACCGCCCGTTTCAGTCATAAAAACACCTGAATTTAGCTTAACAATTACAATTAATTTGTAATATATGTTATACTGGTATTCATGATGAGGGAAAACCACTTGGATTTAGCACAAGATAAAATAGAACTGATAGAAAAAATAATAAAAAATGATAGAAAGTTCGAAAATAATGAGGACTTGTTTGATGATTTTGTTAATGAAACCTGCAAACGCTCTCTTTCTGTTATAAAAACAATTTCATCAGAAGATACGCTCGAAATTTATTTAAGAAAAGTTGCCGCAACATCAATTATAAATGTGTTAAAAAATTCAGGCCGTTTAAGAAGAACGAGACAAGGATTTATTCCAGCCAAGGAAGTTTCATTAGATGCGGTATCAGAAGTATTTAAGCCAATAGATTATTCCGATATAAATATAGAATATAAACAGTTTAAAATTCAAGAAACTCCGGAAGATGTTGTAATAAAAAAAGAAATTTTGCAAAAGGTTATTGAATATGTTTATTCTATTCATAATTCGGATACTTCAAAGAAATATTTAGAAATATATCTTTTGAGATATGAACAAGGTTACACTCAAAAAGAAATCGCACGAGAATTGAATTTGTCACAGTCGGAAGTTTCAAAAAGATTATTTAAGCTAATGGATAGAATAAAAATGGCATTTAATTAGTTCCGGAGTTGATTATGAAGTGTCCTAAGTGTAAACAAAATATTCCCGAAGAAAGTTTAAAATGTCCGTATTGTAATTCAAGAACCGGTTTAATCTGCCCTTCTTGCGGAAAAATAAATTCTATTTTTAATTTGAAATGTGAAGAATGCGGAACCGAAATTTTGAAAATTTGCCCGAAATGCAACGCCGTGAATTTTCCGAATGCTTTAAAATGTCGTAAGTGCGGTAAAAGTTTTACTGAAGAAAAAAAAGAAAAAGAGATACAAACTTCGGAAGAAACAAGTATTCGTAAAAACAAACCTTTAAAAGAAAATAAAAAAGAAACTGATATAAAAAAAGATGATATTGATATTTCGAATTATAAATATGATGGGACAAAAATTTCTCAAGATAAAGCAGCAGAATTATTAGTAAAAGGAATTTTGTCTGAAGAAACGAAGATTTTTTCAATATCCGGCGGTAAAGGTTCCGGAAAGAGTACACTGTTTAGAACAGTAATGCAAAAATTAACGGAGGAACGTATTGCTTGTCTTTATGGCAAATGTTCACCATTTTCTCAATTGACAGGCGGAGGGTTAATTCAAGATTTTTTGCTGAATGTTTTTAACCTTCCAAATTCGTGTATATATAATCCGCAGTTTCAACATGACGCTTTTGAATTTTTTAGAAAAGAATTTCCGGAAATGTCAGAAGATGAAATTTCAGATCTTATAAATTTCTTATATCCTCATATTGATGGTACTTTTGAAGATTTATTGAATAATAAAAGAAAGATGTTCAGCTTTCTCGAAAAAATCTTTGACAAAGTTATTTTAAATGTAAATTGCGTAATTGTAATTGATAATTTTGAGTTAATTGATGCATTTTCGTATGAATTTTTAACAGATTATATAAAAAAACAAAATGTGTGGGACAGATTAAAACTAATAACAATTTACAATGAGCCAAAACCGGTTAAGGGTTATTTTTATTTGTCTTCACCTATTCAAAATGATAATGCATATATGGATATAGTGCTTGCGCCATTTGAGTATGATAAAATGGTAGAAATTTTGGATATGAAAAAAGAACAGGATAAAGATTTCCCGGTCTTTTCAAAAGAAGAACTTCATCAGATTCATAAATTGAGTTCGGGTAATCCGGCGTTTCTTGAGCAGATTTTTGCATTAAAATTTGATTGTCAAAAAAGTGGTCAGCCGTTTGAACTTTCGACGCATATTTCAGGTATAGTTAATCAGCGTATGTCATTATTGTCATTTTTAAATGCTGATGCTTATCAAGTGTTAATTTGTGCTGCAACACTTGGTGATAAGATAAATTTAGGTATTATTCAAGAAGTTTTGGATATGCCATACCAAGATTTCAGAGAGGTGATAAATTATCTTGTTGAAAATGATTATATAAGTCCAATGAGTGATATTTATTATGAATTTAAAAGTGTAACTCTTTGGGAATGTGTACTTGCAAAAGCTAAATTAGATGAAAATTTTATTAAAATAAATGAGCAAATTTTTGAATTTCTTTCAAAATTTACACTGAATTCTATTTCAATACTTGGTCTGATTGCACAAAATTTAAAACAGCCGGAGCTGGCACTTTCTATTTGGACAGCAAATACCCGCATGACTTCATATACAGGTGATACAAGCCTTTATGCAATTTCACAGAAGCAATGTCTTGCCTTGATAAATGAATTAGATGATCAAGATACATTAAAAATAAGATATAACATTGCGGAACGTTTGGGAAAACTCTTAACTTTGACGAACCCGAAAGATGCAATGGAATTTTTGCCTGATGCAATAAATAATGCTAAGAATTCAGCTAATGTACAAAAAGAAATTGAACTTTTATCTTATTTAACAACTTGCTGCCGAAAAACCGGAAATTATTACGGGGAAGTTGAATGTGTTGATACTGTGCTTGAAAAAATAGCAGAAGGACCGGCTCTTAAAAAGGCGCTTTTAAAATGTTCAAAACTCAGAGCACTTCTTGCAATTGGAAACAGCGGCCAGATAATTAATATGATTGATAATGAAATTTTGCCGGTGTTTGATGAATTTTTCAAAACAAAACCAGACAATAAAGATGCGCAGACAGAACTTGTTTTTGAAAGCTGGGTAAAAACGTATTTGATACTTGCTCAGGCTCTTGTTTTGCAAGGAAACAACCGTTCGTTTGAAGTTTTGACAATTCTTTTTGAAATAATTGATAACAATAAAATTGAAGATGAATTATTTATCTGCAATTGTAAATTAACTCTTGCACTTGCTAATACAATGAAAGGAAATTTTGAAGTTTCACAAAAACTCTTAACGGATACACTTTCTCTTTCAAAAGAAAACAAAATGGATAATAATACCATAATACTGTGGAATTTTATAGATGTAATCAATCGTTTTGCAATGAAAAAATATGACAATATACAGCAGGATTTGTTCCAGATTGTAACGTTTGCAAATAATAACGGCGATAATTTTACAAAAAATATCTTGAAAGTTTTGCTCGGAAAATATTTTAAAGATAATAACGACCCAAAACATGCAATGGAAATTTATAATGATTTAATAGTTTATTTTGCCAAAGAAAAAATGGCTTTGGGAGCTTTAATGACATGGTTTATGATTGCAGATGTATCGCTGGTTATTGAAGGGCCGGACAGCGCTATAGATATTGCCTCACAAGCTCTTGAGGTTGCGCAGAACCCTAAAATAGATAACTATTATTTTGTAATTCTTTTGAAAATTGTGCTTGCAAAAGCTCATATTATCAAATCTGATTTTGAATCTGCAAAAATTCATATAGAAACAGCGATTAAAATTGCGAAAAATTTCGAAATGAAAGATTTGCTTTCAAGATTGTATTTGATGTACGGAAAATATTTTCAGGAAATCGGCCTTGTAAAATCTCAAAAACAAACTCAATATATGAATGCGGCCTTTAAAATGTATCAGGCCTCAGCGGCACTCGTAAAACAGACAAAAAATACATACGTTATGCAGAATATTGAAAAAGCAAGCGTTGTTCTTGATGCATTTTGCCGGACAAATAATATTAAGCTTTCAGAAAATAGATAAAATTATGATATTGTAACAATTTGTAAATATGAATTTAAATTTGCCTCAAATCCAGATATAATCCCTCATAGGATAGGATAGGATAGGATGGGAGGGGCAATGCGCAAAATTTTTTTTTAACTTGTTTTTATGTTATTGTGAAGGTGAAAATATAAGAAGGAAAAGTACAATGTTACAGAAAATTACGTTTACCCCAGCCAAATTTGGTTATCAGGCAATTCAAAAACCTAATATACCAAGTAATCAATTGCCGGTTCCGGTTTCTCATTATGGACAAATGGATATATTTGTTCCGAAAAATAGAACTTTAGAGCTAATATTGCAATCTGAAAATATTACAATTCCAAAAAAAGGTATTCCAAATGAGAGTTTGCCGGTACCGATGGATATTGTAGAAAAAGCTCGGAAGCAAAAATCTAAAAATGTAAAACAAGAAGCGAAAGAAGTTGCCAGTATGGGCGCAGAAGCCGGTAAAAAAGCAGCCAAGAGCAGCGGTAAATGGGGCTGGATTATAGGTGGAATCGGGACACTTTCTGCTATAGGATTAATAGTAAGTGATAAAGTTAATCATAATAAAGCTAAAAACCTAAACAAAAATCAAGCAGCGTGAGTGGTCAAAATAGAGGACCGGAGGTCAAGCGAGTTACGTCATTGCGAGCGAAGCGCGAGGAGGCAGAGGGCGAAGGCTTGTCGACAAAATGGCAAAGCCATTGCCGGCGACAACCGTAGACCCGTTTAATGCCGACGAGTAAGACGCGCGGCAATCCAGTTTTTCTGGTAGACTAAAGTCTACCCTACTACTATAATAAAAGACGATAAGACGCTTGGACGCTAGGACGATAAGAATTTACGTGATACAGCCATGTCATGCTGAATTTATTTCAGCATTTCGTGATACAAAGACCCTGAAACACGGAGGTCAATCTGACGTTCAGGATAACATATATTACGTAAATCCTTAGTGTCCTAGAGTCTTAGTATCTTAAAGTCTTTAAAATATTTTATATGGATTTAAAATATTATCCGGATCGAAAGTTTTTTTGATTTTACGCATATAATCAAGTGCTGTCGGATTTATTACCATATTAATATAATCTTTTTTTGCGTATCCGACACCGTGTTCGCCGGATAAAATTCCATCAAGTGATGCGGTTAATTGATAGATTTCATTTTTAGCAAGTTTGTAATTTTCGTATTCGACTTTATCTTCATAATCAATCGGGATTTGAGGATGAACTGAACCATCTCCCACATGTCCTACAAGACAGGTTATGAGGTTATATTTTTCGCAGATATTTTGAATACCTTTCACGAGTTTTGCGAGGTTTTCTCTCGGAACAATAACGTCATCTGTCGTGACGTTTGGTCTTAATTTCGTGCAGGCTCCCATAGACGAACGTCTTGCCATCCAAATTTTTTCGTATTCTTCATCATTTGTAGAATATTGAATTGCACTTGAACCAGAGCTTTCCAGAATATTTACAATAATTTTTCTCTGGTATTCAATGGAATTTTTGAAACCGTCAACTTCTATTACAAGAGCACATTCCTTATCGGTCAAAAGGTTTGCCGGATAAAACTTTTCGACTGTACAAATCGCGTTTTTATCCATAAAATCAATAGTTGCAGGATAAATTCTATTATCAATGATTGTATTAACGGCTTTGATTGCACTTTCTACGGTGTCAAAATATGACATCATAACAGCTCTGGCCTCCGGTTTTGGAATGAGCTTAAGCACGGCCTCGGTAATTATTCCCAAAGTGCCTTCAGAGCCGACAAAAAGGGTTGAAAGATTGTATCCGGTTGCGTTTTTAATTGTGTTCGAGCCGGTTTGCAGAATTTCACCGTTTGCCATGACGACGGTCAGACTAAGTATATAATCTTTTGTTGTTCCGTATTTGAAAGATTTTGCGCCTCCGGAGGATTGCGCAATACTTCCGCCGATTGTGGAAACCTTTAAATTTGAAGGGTCAGGAGGATAAAAAAGTCCAAATTTTTCAACTTCTTTTTGTAAATCGCCGAGAATTAATCCCGGTTGAACTCTTGCCGTCATATTTTCAGGATTAATTTCTAAAATTTTATTCATTTTAGAGAAGTTTAAAATTATTCCGCCGTGTTCTGTTGTGCAGGCGCCGACAACATTTGTTCCGGCTCCGCGGCAAATTATCGGGATTTTATATTTGTTCGCTATTTTTACAACATTTTGAATTTGTTCAATATTCTCAACGAAAACGACAGCATCCGCGATATTTTTTATATCTTTCAGGTTTGAGGCATCTTGAGAATACGCATATCTTTCTTCAAGAGTTGTCAAAACATTTTCTTTAGATAACTGCTTTTTTAAATCATTTATTAAGTTTTTATTCTTCGTCAACATAGGAGGCTAGTTTTTCTACATTTATTCCTAATTTTGCTATTTGTTTTTCAAGTTTATCCAATTTTTTACTTATTATTGAGTCGGATTTTTCTTCAACAGCTAATAATATATTATCCAACTTCATTTCTAATCTGTCAATCCGAAGTTCTTGAGTTTCAAACCTATGTTCCAATTCTTCGATTAGTTCTGTTTTTTGCGGAAGTGCAAACTTTAATTCCTCGGTTATTTCCTTAACAGATGAAATTTCATTTGTTTTTTCTGAAATGCTGTTTATGCTTTCGCTGACAGAATCCATCCATTCTCCGAGATATTGAAGAACTTGATGGAAAACTTCATCGTTTTTAACCGAATTATTAACAACAATGTTTAATGCATCGACTTTTTTCTCTATACGTTCGTTAATTTCGCTTGTATCCGGAAATTGAAGTTTATCTTCCAGTTTATAAATCATTCCGCCAAATCTGTCCAAGCCATCTGAGAGAGCTTTATATGCCTCATCAGAAGTTAGAAGGAGTTTGTTGGTTCTTGAACTTATGCTGACCATATCTTCATTTAGTTTGACAAAATCATTTTTCAAATCAATGATTTCATCTTCGCTTAGAGAATTTTGCATAACTTCAACAGAGCTTACAATTTTATCAATGCTGTCACGTAGTTCAATGAGAGTTTGCTGCGGAGCTGTGCCGGTAACTTCGTTCATTGCAAGTCGTAACTTTGCGATATCGGATTCAACATCTTGAAGAGTGTAAGTGTATTCAGAAGTGTCAGCCTGCGCAATCTCTTTTAGCTGCTGATGAACTTCTTTCAATTTTTCATTAATTTCATCTGTTTTTTCTTCTACAAAATCTTTAATTTCTTCGGTTTCTTCAATGAATGAAATCTGGTCAAAAATTGATATTATAGCTGTAATTATTGACTCTTTAACTTCTTTGTTCGGAACGTCATCTTTATTGATTGCGTTCATTTCTTCAAGTAATTTGTTAAAGCATTCATCCATTTTTGAGTTGGAAGAATTTGTGGTGTCAATTTTAAGCTCATTAATCTGATTTGTGATTAAATCTTTAATATCGTCAATTTCACTTTCGATATCAAAATCATCATCCCCATCCATTGCAAGAATATCAACTTTAGAATGAAGTGCTTCAAGAGTTTTTGCAAGGTTAGAATCTGATTTTGTAAGATTTTCAATTTTTTCTGAAATATCGTCAATTTCCAGTTTTACATCAACTATATTATTATCAATATTTTTGTATGTTTTTTCAGCTTCAGTTTTTACCACAGACTGAGTTTCGGAAATTGAAGATTTAAATTCATCTTTAACTTGAGAAATTTCATTTAAAATATTTTCTTTCCCATTAGAAAGGTCATTGAGTTTTTCATCAATATTTTGACCTAGTGAATTTACAGAATTAATGATTTTTTCTGAATGGTCATTTTCTTCTATAAAAGATTTCAAATCTCCGCAGCAACCATCAAGTTTTGTATTTATGGATGCTTTTGTATCTTCATTTAAATTTCTTATTTTCTCGATTTCATTTTCCCAATTGTCAATAAAATCAGAATTTTTCAGCAAATATTTTTCACTATTTTTATAGAAACCTTCAATAGAGAGTTTTAAAAGCTCTAATTCATTTATCATATTTTTTCGGGTAAAATCTTCAAAAGAACTGAGTTTTAAATATAAATCTTGTATTGATTGCTCA
Organism: bacterium; assembly: GCA_017942035.1. Classification (GTDB taxonomy): domain Bacteria; phylum Cyanobacteriota; class Vampirovibrionia; order Gastranaerophilales; family Gastranaerophilaceae; genus RUG14219. The sequence goes on from JAGAVG010000083.1 coordinate 53,125, forward strand.
ATATTAGAAATAAAATTACTGTTTGTATCGAGATTTTTTGAGATTTCGGAAGATACATTCATGTATGACAAATCAATTTGAGTTTTTAATTCTTCTAAATGGCTTGAAAAATCGAAAGTTAAAAGATCTTTCAACTGTTCTTTTAATTCGGAAATATTTTCCTCGATTTTATTATTTTTCTCGGTGAAATTTTCTATTAAATCAGTGTTTACAAGATTAATTTCCTGCCTTAGAATATTTATTTTTTCATCCAAATCTCCGGCAAGATTTTTGGCTGTCTCATCAGAATTGTCTCTAAATTTTTCTATATTTGAAACAACTTCATCAAAACGGTAAGAAAGAGAATCAATACCGGCTTGTAAAGAAGATGTTTGAGTATTATTACTCAATATATTTTTAACATTTTCAATTTCTGAAGTTATTTGATAAATATTATTTTCTATAAAATTGGTTGTTATATTTAAATTTTGCTGGAGTTCGTTTGAAAAATTAATATTAATTCTTTCAAAATTTTCCTGCATTGTACAAATAGAAGAAATAATTTCATCAAAACGACCGGAAACGGACTCAAAATTTTCTTCCATAACAGAAGTTTGATTGTTATTTTCAAGAATTATTTTTATGGATTCGAGTGAAGAAATAATATTCGGAAAATGTTTGTTGAAATTTTCTTCCATATTTGTTGACAAAACATTTTTTAACTCCATTGTACTTTGAAGCTGTGATGAGATTTCGTCAAAACGGCTTGAAACATTATCAAATCCTGATTGCAAATCTGATTTTTGCGCAGCATTTTCATAAATATTATTTGAAACATTTTTTACAGAATTTAAATCATTTGTAATCAATTCAAAGTTTGAATTTAAGTTTTCTTCAATAGAATTCCATTTTGATTCAAAAATAGGGTTAATAGTTCTGCAAATTCCTGAAATTTCTGATAAATATTCTGAAACTTTTGAAATATCTTCAATGATTTCGGCATTTTTTATTTCTAATTTTTCATTTAAACCTGAAACTATTTCATGAAGAGTGTCTTTAATAGTAGAGAATTTTAAATCAATGATGTTATCAGAATTTATACGATTACCGCCTGCAACTTTTATTTCTGCAATTGCAGTTGTTATTTCACTAAATCTATACAATAATGAATCTAAACTGGTTTGAATGTGTGGAATTTTTTCACATGTTTCAATATTATTTTTTATTTTGTCTATTTCAAAAGACAAAATTTTTAAATTATCATCAATACTTCCGGTTAAAGCATTTAGCGTTTTATCTGATGTAGAATTTGTCTGGTAAAGAGCTTGTGAAATATTGAGTAATTCATTTTTTATATCTGAAAGTTCCGTCAAAGAAGTATCAGTTTTCTTTGCGTGTTCGGTATTTATTAATGTAATGGTTTCAATATTTTGAGAAATTTTTTCTTTTAAATTTTCAATTTTGTCTTCAAATAATTCAGAATTTGAAGAAATTACATTTTGAAGAGCGGTGAATTTATCAATCAAATCTTGCCGGACATCATCATTACCATTGTTAACAACATCACTAAGCGTTTTGATACTGTTTTGTATAATGGCATTTAAATCTTCGGTGTTTTTGGAATAATTATTTGAAAAAGTTTCAATTTTTTCAGATATTTTTTCAACATCAGCCTTTAAAGGTATCATAGGAAGCATTGAAGAAATATCTTTTGTTCTTTCAAATATTTTGTTGATAGATTCATGAGATTGAATGTAATCGTCGCTCATTATAAGATTTTGTATAGCATTTGCAAGGTTTTCGCTTTTGTTGTTAAAAAATTTCAGTGCATCAATAGTGTTATCTGTTTTTTGTGTTAATTCTCTGATTACAGCGGTTAATTCTATATTGTCATCTTTTGTAACAAGTTCATCAAGTTTATCATATATTTTTTCCGTACTTGTTTTTGTAAACTCATCAAATGCTGAAAATTTTTCTAATATAGCATAAATTGAATCTTTTAAAACTTCGACATTTTCCTCAAAATCTTTTTTGTCCGGTTTTTCAGAATAAACTTTATCCAAAAGTTTTCCTAAATCTTCCAGATTTAATTTTTGTTCTTTTATATCTTCATTAATTATATTGACATGTTGTTGAAATATTTCAAACAGCTCTTTCAATTCATTTGTTTTAGACAAATTTTCTTGTTTTTTTGAGATATTTTCAAAAGAAACCTCAAGTTCGCGGAATTTATCCATCGCAAATGTATGTTTTTCTTCGATTGATTTTTTGAATTCATCAAATGCGGCACGCAAAATATCATTATTCTTTGCTCCGTCAACTTTTATCTCTCCAAGAATTTCAATTATATCTTCAACGCCTGATGCCATATTTTTCTTTCCTAAAATTACTATTATTCCTCGAAATTATTGTACAGAATAAACGGCAATATAGCAAAAATTTTAACGAATATTATTACAATTGTAAACTTTAGACTTCACCTTTTAGAATTAAGTGTTACAATAAATAAGGATAGTTATGAAAGGGGAAAAATGAGCCGCATAGTAATTGATGAAAATAAATGTAAAGCATGCTATCTTTGTATTAAGGAATGTCCCAAAAATCTTATACAAATCAGCAGCAAAACAAATTCTCTCGGGAATCATGTTGTGGAATTTAATGACCCCGAAGGCAAATGTTTAGGTTGTGCAATGTGCGCAAAAAGATGTCCGGATATGGCAATTACAGAAGTTTACAGAGGCTGAATATGACAGAAACAATGACAAAACCTGAAGAAAAAGTTTTAATCAAAGGAAATTATGCAATTGCAAATGCGGCAATACTTGCAGGATGCGAATGTTATTTCGGATATCCGATTACCCCTCAGAGTGAAATCGGCGAATTTATGAGCGGAAAAATGCAGGAACTTAACAGAGCATACGTTTCTGCGGAAAGTGAATTGGCCGCAATTAATATGGTTATGGGTGCTTGTTCAACCGGTGCAAAGGCCATGACATCATCTTCATCTTGCGCAATTGCGTTAATGCAGGAGGCTCTTTCTTATGCGGCATCTCAGGAAATTCCGCTTGTCTTAATCAGCGTAATGAGAGGGGGGCCGGGACTTGGCAATATTTACCCGTCTCAGGGCGATTATAATCAGGCTACAATCGGCGGCGGAAACGGAGATTACAAATTAACTGTTTTGGCACCGGGAAATGTTCAGGAATGTGTTGATTTAACTTATAAAGCGTTCTATCTTGCGCATAAATACAGAAACCCGACAATACTTCTTGCTGATGGTTTGCTGGGACAAATGATGGAACCGGTTACGTTTAAAGATTACCCGTATCCGGAAATAGATAATTCCGGCTGGGCTTTGACCGGCGCGAAAGGTAGAGAACGTCGTTTGTTACGTTCTTATGCGCCATTAGCCGATGTTCAGTGCGATTTTGTGAGAAGTCTTTTTGATAAATATAAAAAAATTGAAGAAAACGAGGTTATGTATGAAGAATACTTAACTGATGATGCGGATTTGATTGTTGTAAGTTTTGGAAGTCTAAGCCGAAACGTTAAATCAGCAGTTAATGTTTGCAGGGAAAAAGGCCTAAAAATCGGAGCATTCAGACCTATTACACTTTCGCCGTTCCCATCAAAAGAGTTGAGCAGATTGAGTAATTCTGCTAAAAAATTCCTTGTTACAGAGATAAACATGGGTCAAATGGTGAAAGATGTGAGACTTGCTGTGAACGGAAAAGTTCCGGTGGAATTTTTAGGCAAGCCGGTCGGCTCAATGATTGATGTAGAGGATATTGTTACAGAGATTGAAAGACAGTTAGAGGTGTAAATAATGGCAACGCAAGTTTTTAAAGTTCCAGACTCAATTAGAAAAGATATGAGATACGGTTTTTGCCCGGGATGTGACCATGGTGTTGCCGTAAGATTAGTTGCCGAATGCCTTGACGAACTTAATCTGAAAGAAAAAGCAATAACCGCAACTTCTATAGGCTGCTCTGTCTGCCTTTATGACTACTTGGAAGTCGATGCGGTGGAAGCTCCGCACGGAAGAGCACTGGCGCAGGCTACCGGTATAAAAAGAGCGAGACCTGACAAATTCGTTTTCACCTATCAAGGGGATGGCGATTTTGCATCAATCGGATGGGGCGAAAGTTCTCATGCAGCTTTGAGAGGGGAAAATGTTACCGCAATTTGTATAAACAACACAACTTACGGTATGACCGGCGGACAGTTAGGCCCGACAACGCTTTTGGGACAAGTTACAACTACTTCTCCAACCGGCCGTAACCTTGAGTATTACGGATATCCGATAAAAATTACCGAACATATTGCAATGTATGATGGTACGGCATTTGCCGCGAGAGTTTCTCTGGATACGGTTCCAAATATAAATAATGCGAAAAAAACTATTAAAAAAGCTTTTGAATATCAGATGGAAGGATTAGGGTTCAGCTTTGTAGAAATTCTTTCAACCTGCCCGACAAACTGGAGAATGACTCCCCAAGAAGCTCACGAAAGAGTAAGAACTCAAATGATGGAAATATATAAACCAGGAGTTTACAAAGATATTAAAACTCTAAAGTAATTAATAATAAGTATTAGAATAAAGGATTAATAATATGGAAAAAAACTTTATAATAGCAGGTTTTGGCGGACAGGGAGTTCTTCTTGCGGGAGAAGTTCTTGCAAACGCGTTTATGCTTGATGACAAGAATGTGACCTGGTATCCGAGCTATGGTGCTGAAATGAGAGGCGGAACGGTTAATTGTGAAGTTGCAATGGCATCAGATGCCGAAGTCAGCTCAGTGAGCAAAAAGAAGGTGGATTTTGTTATTGCGCTGAACCAGCTTTCCTTTGATAAGTTTCTTCCTAAAATTAAAAAAGGCGGGATGATGATTGCAAATTCATCTCTTGTGAAAGAATTAAAAACCAGAACGGATATTGAATATATTTTTGCTCCTATTTCTAAAATGGCTGAGGATTTAGGAAACATTAAAATGGCGAATATTTTATCACTGGGAATTTTATCCTCCGCGACAAATCTTGTTTCTGTTGAGACTTTAACTAAGGCGTTGGATACAGTTTTACCGCCGCATAGAAAAAATCTTTTGCCGAAAAATATTGAGGCGCTGAAATTAGGTTTTGGATTCAATCTTACTGCGGCTGCAATTTAATTTATAACATTACGTTTCCTTAATAAACTCCTTAAAATCTTCATTTGTAACAGAATGTAAAGATAAATTTTAATATGCCTCAAATCCAGATATAATCCCTCATAGGATAGGATAGGATAGGATAGGA